>CAJULD010000044.1 GCA_910587505.1 uncultured Oscillospiraceae bacterium
GAGGACGAACCGCAGGATGTCACCGACATTCTGGGCGACATCTTCGGCTGAGCCGGGCAGGAAAAACCGGATAAGCACAGAGCCCCCGGAGGCATCGCCTCCGGGGGCTGCTGTGTGTCAAAAAAGATGCGAAGCAATAACCCGCCGCAGGCGATTGCGCCTGCGGCGGGTTGTTTCGCACTGTTAGCCCAGCATGTCGTTAAGCGCGGCGTACTCCACGGAGATGGCCCTGCCGTCCTGGAAAAGAATGGACAGGAGGCAGTCGCCGTCCTCGTAGGTGTACTGCTGCCCCACGGCGTCATATCCGTCGCCGTAGGCCGCCGTCACCTCCTCCGGGGTGGACCCGATGGTAATCCCTTCGGGGGTGGACACGGCATCAGTGAGAATCCGGATGCTGGATACCCGGTCTATGTCGTCGTCGGGATAGGTGTTGATCTCCACGCCGTCATAGGTATACGTCTTGTCCAGTCCGTCAAAGGCGCAGCTCTCCGCCTCAAAGTAGCTGGCCGGTTCTCCCAGATAGGCCAGCAGCGGCGCGAAATCCGCGTTCATGGGCAGGGTGCACCCTCCGTAAACCAGGACATACTTACTCGCGGCCTTCACCGCGGGAGCGGGACCGGCGGGCTCCGCCGGAGCGCTGTCCGCCGGCGGAGGCGGGTCCTGATTTACGCTGTCCGACGCCGGAGGATTGGGATCGGCTTCGGGCTGCGCGTCGTCCTCCCTGCTGCCGCAGGCGGCAAGGGAGAGGATCAGCAGAAGGGCCAACAGCAGGGTAAATACTCGTTTCATATGCGATCTCCTTTTATGATTTGATTCTGCTCATGCAGATTGGAACTTTCCAGTTACTCCGGCTTCTTCGCGCCGTAGCTCTTCAGATAACCCAGCTCCGCCAGCTCCCGCTTCTGGTCCGCCGCCATGGCGTGGTATCGCTGGCTCCGCCGGGCCCAGAGCTCCTGAACCTCCGCATCGCCGCTGTGGTCCGGCAGGTCACAGTTTTCCGCCAGCCACTGCCCGAACCATCCCGTCAGCTTCTCCGCTCCGGAGAGGTTCAGATGCAGGCCGCCGTCGTAGGTGTCCTGGTTGAAATCCAGGCCCACCTCCTCGATTTTATCCAGAAAGTTAATATAGGTTACGCCCTTCTCCCGTGCGTATTCCTCCATCTGCCCGTCCCATTGATCGTACCAGCAGGGATACAGGCTGGGGGCCTTGACAAGTATCAGCCGCACCCCCTTTTCCGCGCACAGGGAGACCATTTTATCCAGATAGTCATAGCATATCTGATCGAACCGATAGTCCGCAAGAGGCTTTCCCTCCGGTATCGTCCCCGCCGCCTTCACATCCGCGCGCATGAGAAAGCCCGCGTGGGACACGCTCTCCCGGCGGAACATCCCGGTCACGTCCTCTCTGCCCAGCTCGCTCCACCGGCTGTGATACCGCAGCAGGGGGAAGACATAGCTGAGAAGGTCCTCCTCCTCCGTCATGGAGGCCCGAACGGCCCCCAGCTTGGAGGCGCTCCAGCGCATCCCGTCCAGATTCAGCCGGTTATAGGCCTCGCTCTGGGGCTCGCCGTACTTCATGGACAGCACGTTGAACACCACCGCCTCCGGCGTTTCATACCGCAGCGTTTCCTCCAGCAGATAGAAGGATTGCCAGATGAGCTGCTGGGCGCTGCCCCGGATGAAGCTGGTGATTCCCTGCTCCTCCCACAGCGTCACCGGGGAGAAGTTTTCGTAGACCTCGCAGTCCCCCACGAAGATCACGTCGTGGGGCGTGGGGTCGTCGTAGTAGTCCGCAATCAGCGTGCCCTCGGGAATGTTCAGCTGCCCGTACTTGGGCCGCAGCAACTCCGAGAGCAGGAAAAGGCACAGGGCCAGGATCAGAACGGCAATCACGCCGGTGAGAAGGACGGTATGCTTCCGCATGGTTTTCATACCAGAGCCTCCTTAGAATCAGAATTGATTATAAATGAACTGGTTGGCGTCAAAGCCCACGCCGTAGGCCCCGAACACCGTCACCGCCAGCAGCAGCGCACCGAACACCGCCCAGCGCAGAGCCAGCGGCTTCTCCGCCAGCCGTTCCCGGACGCCGCCCCGCCGCTGGACCAGGGATACGCACAGCATCAGCGCCGCGCCCGCGCCCGCCGCCAGCCAGTCCGCACCGTCGATCCCCAGCGTCAGCAGGGATCCGTTCCACAGAACGGAGAGATCAAACCGGGTAAAAACGGACCCCACTGCCCGGAAGGTGACGGGCACATCCCGGTAGCAGTCCAGCACCCGCACCGCCCCCATCAGCCAGAAGGTCCGTCCCACCTGGAACAGCCGCCAGCCAAAGGAGCGGCCCAGCCGGGGAAACCGCTCATGAAACCCTGCGTACAGCGGCTCCAGCTCCTGGGAAACCAGAATGATGATCCCGTTGAGGAGGCCCCAGACGATGAAATTCCAGCTGGCCCCATGCCACACGCCGGTGACAAACCAGGTCAGCATGGTGGCCAGATACACGGGGAACCGTTTCCCGGCCCCCGGTCCCCACTTTGCCTTGACCTTCTGGGTCCAGCCCAGCATGGTTTTGGAGATGGACACGGGGTAGAAGATATAATCCCGGAACCAGGAGCCCATGGTGATGTGCCAGCGCCGCCAGTATTCGGCGGTGGATTTGGAAAAGAAGGGCCGGTGGAAGTTTTCCGCCACCTCAATGCCCAGGCACTCTGCCGCGCCGATGGTGACGTCGATGCCGCCGGTAAAATCGGCGTACAGCGTCACGGCGTACACCGCCATCAGCACCAGCACGTATACGCCCTGATACTCCTCCGGTGCGCCGGACAGAGTCCGGACCACCGCCATGAGGCGGTCCGCCACCACCAGCTTTTTGAAAAAGCCCCACAGCATCCTCTGCAACCCAAAGGCAACCGCTGTTGCATTCCACCGGTGCTCCGCCAGCAGGGAGGGTGCCAGAGCGTCGTACCGGCTGATGGGCCCCTGAATCAGCTGGGGGAAGAAGGAGACGAACAGGGCAAATTTTCCCAGACTCTGCTCAGGTGGGTACCTGTTCCGGTACACGTCCAGCAGGTAGCCCATGGACTGAAAGATATAGAAGGAGATGCCCATAGGAAGCAGGAAATGGGGCAGGGAAACGGTTTCCTCCCCGCCGCCGAACAGGCCGATCAATCCGTTAACGTTTCCCAGCAGGAAGTCGGTATACTTCACCACTGCCAGCGCGCCAAAGTTGAAGGCGACGCCTCCCAGCATCCACAGCCGGGCGGCGGACCTGGCCGCGGCCTTTTTTGCTTTCCGCGTTTCTCTGTCGCTGACGGCCCGATTCTCCGCCAGCCACCGCTCGTGGGAAGTATAGTATTTCCCGATTTCCCTGGAGCAAAGCCAGGTGGAGAGGATGGTGGCCGCCATATAGGCCATGGCGGTCCACCCGGCGAAGGCGTAGAAAAGCAGGCTGCCTGCCAGCAGCAGCTTCCATTGCCAGCTTTTTGGAATTATGTAGTAGAGGAGAAGCAGAACGGTAAAAAACAGAAAAAACCCAAAGGAAGTAAACGACATAGTTGTATCTGCGGCGCAGCGCGCCGCGTCCGCTTTCTTTTTTATTCATCCTGCGCCCTGCGCGCGGCCGGGCGGCAGCCGGAGTCCTCCGGGTACCAGTCCGCCGGAAGAAGGACGGTTCGTTCACGGGGCGGAGAAACCCTTCCCCATCGCCCGACATCCGATAACAGGGGAGTCCCGAACCGCAGGCGCGGAGTCCGGGGCCTCGCAGGCCGCGGGGCGTGAATGGGAAGAATTTGCCGCCGTGCCCGCGGGCCGCGGAAGATGGCCTACCCGATAACCTGAGCAGCCAGCGCCCTTCTGTCCAGCTTCCCGTTTGGCGTCCGGGGCAGCGCATCAACAGAAATAATCCTGTTGGGAATCATATAGGAGGGGAGCTTCGAGCGAAGATACTGCGCGAGGCCGGAAGCCTCGCACTCCCCCTCGCAGCAGAGAATCAGCTTCTTTTTCTCCTTCTCATAGAGGCAGCACACCCCCCGGACCCCCTCCCCGGCGGAGGCCACCGCTTCGATCTCCCCCAGCTCGATCCGGTGTCCCATATGCTTGATCTGGTTGTCCTTCCGGGTGAGGAACACCAGCTCTCCCCGGTCATTATACTTTCCGATGTCTCCGGTGCGGTAGATCAGCTCAGGATAAGCCCGGTTCAGGGGATTCTGGACAAATACCTCACTGGTCCGCTGGAAATCCCCGTAATAGCCCAGGGTCAGACAGGTGCCCCGCAGACAGATCTCCCCCGGCTCGCCGGGGGCGGCGGGCCGGTCGTCCTCCGTCAGCAGCAGCAGCCCTGTGTTGGGGAAGGGCCGGCCGATGGGCAGGACATCTCCCTCTTCAAATTCCCGGTCCACCTCGTACCAGCAGGACATCCCCGTGGCCTCGGTGGGACCGTAAAGATTGATAAACCGGGCGTGCGGCAGCGCCGCCCGCCACAGCCTGAACTGCCTGATGGGGAACACCTCGCTGCCAAAGGCGACGGTATGGAAATACTCCGGGATGTGCTTTTCCAGCACCTTGAACCCGGAAATCATGGTCAGCGCCGACACCACCCAGCAGACGGTATTGATCTGACAGGCGTTGAGGTATTCCACCAGCTTCACCGGGAAGGAAAACAGCTGCCTGGGAATCAGATAGGTGGTGCAGCCGCAGCGGATGGTGGAGTACAGCTCCTTCAGGCACGCATCAAAATAGAGGGGCGTCTGGTTTCCGAAAACCGTGTCCTCCGTCACGCCCAGAATTTCGTCGAGATGCTCGATATAGTCCAGCACCGACCGGTGGCAGGCGGCCACGCCCTTGGGAACGCCGGTGGAACCGGAGGTAAAGACGATATAGATCGGGTCCGTATCCAGGGCCTCCCGCCGCACCTGCGCCAGGGCGGCATCATCTGCGGCCGATTCCGCCAGACGCTCATAGCACAGCACCTGCGCCCCCTCCGGGGCCAGAGACCGGGCCTGCTCCCGGGTCCTTTCGTCGCAGATGACAAAGCGGGGGTTCAGCTGCCGGAAAATCATCTCCACCCGAAAGGCGGGCATCTCCCCGTCGATGGGCACATAGAAGCATCCGGCGTACACCACGCCGAAAAAAGCGGTTACCATCCTTGGGTGGCGCTCCATGAACACCACCACCGGTTCCCGCGCTCCCCCCAGCGCCAGCAGGCCGGAGCCAATCGCTCTGGCCTGCCCGGAGACCTGACGGAAGGTCATGTCCTCCTGGCCGTTGGAAAAGGCCACCTTCTCCGGGAAACGGGGGGCGGAGGCCTCCAGATACTCCAGAATGTTGGTCTGCATCACGCTTCCTCCGTTCCTTCCGGGGTCTCCGGGAGGGGCTCTCCCGGTTCCTCCGCGCCGCCGTCATTCAGAGCAGGGTCTTCCCATTCCTCTGCCGGCGGCTCCTCCCATACCGTGGTCTCTCCGTTTTCCTCTTCTGCCGGTGCTTCCCCGCTTCCGGCGGGCTCCGGCCAGGTTCCCTCCTCGGGGGCGGCCCCGCCGTTTCCGTCCTGATTCTCGCCGGGGACGGGGACGACGGCTTCATCGTCCGGACCCTGATTTTCCTCCGGCGGCAGGATGGGCTCGCCATCCGCCGGGTTCGCCGTCTCATCGGGACCGGGCTCCGGCTCTTCGGGCGGTCTGGGGATGGGACGGGTGTTGGTTACGATCTCCGTGGCCCGC
Organism: uncultured Oscillospiraceae bacterium; assembly: GCA_910587505.1. GTDB lineage: Bacteria > Bacillota > Clostridia > Oscillospirales > Oscillospiraceae > Pelethomonas. The sequence continues at coordinate 5,711 of CAJULD010000044.1, forward strand.
TCCGGCAGAAGGGATCCGTCGAAATCATAGTAATTCCGGCCCGCCATGGCGGTAAAAGCCGCCACCTGCTCGTCGGTGACCATAAAGCTCTTGAAGGAGGGCATCTTGAGACTTCTGGGACAGGCGTCAAAGTGATACCATCCGTCGCCGCAGTTGACCAGGTTCCAGAAGTGTTGGGTCTTGCCGCCTTCTCGCTGGACCTCCAGATTGTCAATCTCCAGGGCGGTAAGCAGGGCCCGCGATACGGCATAATAGTTGAAGCAGTCCCCTTTTCCGGTGGTCAGTCCTGCATAAGCGCCGTTCATCCAGTCTGATTTATCCGAATGACTGATATAGCGGATGTTGTTATGCACATAGTCAAACACCGCTTTGGCCTGCTCCATCGCCGTCATGTCGTCCTTGATGATTTCCGCCAGCACGTCCGATACCGTCTGGTCGAACTCCTCCTGGGTGAAGTCGTGGAGGTCCTCCGGCAGCGGCTCGTCGGTTTCCTCCGGCTCAGGGAAGCCGTCGTGCTCGTCATCGTCAGGAACCGCAGGCGCCACCGGGGGCTGGGGGACCTCCGGTGGTTCCGGTTCGGGCTGCGTTTCCTCCGGCGGTGGCTGCACCGGCTGGTCTACCGGCGGGGGCGGATCCTCCTCCCGCGGCATGGCCTGGCCGCCGCCGCAGGCGGTCAGACCCAGCAGCAGCGCCGCCGCCAGCAGGCAGGCAATCGCCCCGCCCACCTGTCGGGCCAGTTTATTATGGACCGCATCTTTTTCTCTGGTCATGACTCCTCCTGAGCAGGCCGGGCCTGCTGTTCAGATTATATTTAAGTGGCCGAACCGGCTTTCCCGTTTCAGCAGACCCTATTGTAGCACCATCGGAAGCAACATACAAGTAGCAAATTCTCTCGAATTTCCACCGGTCTCCATTCTTTTTTCTGAAAGAAAAAGTGGGAAAAAGAAATTTTGAGAATTTCCCCCCTGCCGCCTCGCAGGAGTTTCCAGCAGGTTCCGGCCCGCCTCAATTTTCCGTGATGACCTCCGCTGCCCGCTCCGGCAGCAGCGCCCCGTCAAAATCGTAGTAATTCCGTCCGGCTTCCGCGGTGAAGTCCGCCGCCTGCCGGTCTGTAAACATAAAGCTGAAAAAAGCGGGCAGTCTGGAGCTGCGGGGACAGGCGTCAAAGTGGTACCAGCCGTTGCCGCAGTTCACCAGGTTCCAGTAATGATGCGTCTCGCCGCCCTCCCGCTCCACCGGCAGGTTATCGATCTCCAACGCGGTCAGCATCGCCCGGGAGACGGCGTAGAAGGTATAGCAGTCACCCTCCCTGACGGTCAGTCCGTCATACGCGCCCTGTACCCAGTCGGATTTCTCCGAGCTGCCGGTATAACGGATGCTGTCATGGACAAAGTCGAACACGGCCCGCGCCTGTTCCAGCGGAGACATCCCTTCCGTCACAATCTCCGCCAGCACCCCGGAGACCAGCTCCTCCAGTTCCCCGTCCATAAGGGCGTCCTCCTCCGGTCCCGTGAAAACCGGTCCCCGGATCGTGGAAACCGGTTCTCTGGCCGGCGGCGGGGCCTCTGCCGGACGCGCCATGCCGGTCCCTGCGTAAGCGGCCAGCGCTGCCATCAGCGCCGCCGCCAGCACACAGCCACGCACCCGGCGCAGCTGCTGCCTGTGCCGCCTCCGCCGGACGTGGGAATATTCCATACACTCTCTGGACATACGTCATTCCTCCTTGCCGCGCCGCCTGACGGCGGCTATGGCTTATATTATCCAGTCCAGAGCATCTGTTTTGTATCCTGCCGCCCTCAAAACGGCCTCATTTTCCCCATAATCCGGCAAACTTTCCGGCGATGCGGCGTCCCGCCTGCCGGTACAGCTTCTTACAGCGGAAGTTCCAGCAGCATCCGCCGGAGCAGGTCGAAGGCGTGGCTGGCGGCGGCGGAGCGCACCCGGTCCCGTCCCCGGCCCCTCCCGCAGGAAAGCTTTTTGCAGATCGTCTCTCTCTCGGACGCCACCGCAATATACACGCACCCCACCTCGTTTCCCCGGTCGTCCGTATCCGGTCCGGCCACGCCGGTGACGGATACCGCCAGACTGCTGCCGCAGATCTCCCGGCAGCGCTCCGCCATAGACCGGGCCACCGGGTCGGAGACCGCCCCATACCGGTCCAGCAGCTCCTCCGGGACGCCCAGCACGCCGGCTTTCACGCCATTGGTATAGCTGACCACGCCGCCCCGGAACACCGCCGATGCGCCGGGCAGGTCGGTCATACGCGTGGCAATGAGTCCGCCGGTACAGCTCTCGGCGGCGGAGAGGGTCAGGCCCCGATCCCGGAGAAGCCCGGAAACCACCGCCTCCAGGCTGTCCACGTCCACGCCGTAAACCACGTCGCCCAGTGTGGCGCGCACCTGCTCTACCAGCGGCTCCAGCATGGACTCGGCGGCCTGCCGCGTCTCCGCTCTGGCCGTGGCCCGGACCATGCACTCGTTCAGACCGGCGTAGGGGGCCAGGGTGGGATTGGTCAGCTGCGTCATCGGCTGGTGCAGCGCCTCCTCCACGGAGCTTTCCCCCATACCGAAAATTTTGATTTCATGACTGATGATCACGCCGTCCGTCAGCTTTTCCAGATACCGCGCCGCCCGGTGCTCAAACATGTACCGGCACTCGAAGGGCGGCCCCGGCAGCATCAGCACATGGACGCCGCCCTCCTGGAAGGCGCAGCCGGGGGCCGTGCCCACCGGGTTGTCAAACACCGTGCAGTTCACCGGCAGCAGCGCCTGCTGGACGTTGTTTTCCGGCATCTCCTTCCCCATTCTGGTCCGGAACCAGGTCCGGATCTCCTCCAGAATATCCTCGTGGAGTTCCATTTCCCGTCCGAAGGTCCGGCAGATGGTCTGTTTGGTCAGATCGTCACAGGTGGGCCCTAATCCCCCGGTGGTGATGATGATGTCCGCCCGCTTCCGGGCGGTCTCCAGAGCCTCCGACAGACGCTGGGGGTTGTCACCCACCACCGTGTGGTGGTGGACGGTGAAGCCCATGACGCTGAGTTTTTCGGAGATCATCTGCGCGTCCGTATTGGCGATGTTTCCCAGCAGAAGTTCGGTTCCTACGGCAATCAGTTCGGCAATCACTTTTGAAGCTCCTCTCTGACCGCCCCTTCGGGGCGGTCGCGGTGAATCCCTCTTAAACCGGTTTCCGGGCTTCCCGCCCCGGTGAGGGGCAGATCCGGAATCCGGGCCCGGCTGGAGAAATCAGTCTCCCATGGAGACGGTTCTCCTCTCGATTCCGGCCAACGCCCGCTCCATCAGTCCCGCGATATCCAGCGCCTTCTCATACTCCAGAACCTCCTCCAGATGCGGACGGGTCCTGGGATGCCGGGGCGTAAACACCGTGCAGCAGTCCTCATAGGGCAGGATCGAGGTGTCAAAGGTCCCGATCTTCCGGGAAATGGCAATGATCTCCGTCTTATCCATCCCGATGACGGGCCGGAGCACCGGCAGGGTGCACACCTCGTCCGATACCGCCAGCGCATCCATGGTCTGGCTGGCCACCTGACCCAGACTTTCCCCCGTGACAAGGGCCTTTGCCCCTGTGCGGCGGGCCACCGCCTCCGCCAGCCGCATCATGAAGCGGCGCATAATCAGCGTAAAGTGATCCTCCGGGCAGCTGCGCCGGATGGCCTCCTGAATCTCCGTGAAGGGCACGATATGAAGCTTCATCCGTCCACACCAGCCCGTCAGCTCCTTCGCCAGCCGGACCACCTTCTCCAGCGCCTGGGGGGACGTATACGGTGGGGAGAAGAAATGGACCAGCTCCAGCTGCACCCCCCGCTTGGCGATCATGTAGGACGACACCGGGCTGTCGATGCCGCCGGACAGCAGGCTCACCGCCGTCCCGCCCATGCCGATGGGCAGCCCTCCCGCCCCCGGCCGGCTGGGACCGTGGACGTAGGCCGCCTTCTCCCGGATCTCCACGTGGACGCACAGCTCCGGCGTGTGTACGTCCACCTTCAGATGGGGATAGGCGTCGTGGAGCAGGCCGCCCACATACCGGCTGATCTCCATACTGTTCATGGGGAAATGCTTGTCCGCCCGCCTGGTTTCCACCTTGAAGGTTCTGGCAGCGCGGAGCTCCCCGTCCAGATAGTTCTGCGCGCAGTGAAAAATGGCGTCCTTATCCTTGGGACAGGACCGGGCACGGACGGCGGCGATCACGCCGAACACCTGGCGGCAGGCCGCGTAGGCCCCCTCCAGGTCACAGTCCTCACTCTGGGGCTCCACATAGATGGCGCTCTGTTTGGAATAGACGTGAAAGCTGCCGTAGTGCTGGAGACGGCGGCGGAGGTTGGCGTTCAGCCGGTCCTCAAAGGAGCGGCGGTTGAGCCCCTTGAGCACCACCTCGCCCAGCTTCAGCAGAATGATTTCGTTCATGGTCCGCATTCCTTTCCTGTTGCTTTTCTGACACATTATAGCCCATCTGCGCCTGCTTTGCAAGGGCGGCAAGGCTGAAAAACACCAAAAATACCGGGGCTTCCCCAAATGTCAGCCCCGGCTCTTTTTCCGCCGCATTACGTCCACCAGCCGCTCCACGGCCTCCCGCTCCTCCTCGCTCAGCCCGCCGGTATGGATGACGCCGCCCCCGCCCCGCTCCGGAAACACCAGCGCATCCACCGAAAAGTCCAGCAGCTCCATCAGCGCGAACAGCAGCGGAACGGAGGGCTTCCGCCGGGAACTCTCGATGTTTTTCAGATGGATGGGGGTAATGTCCAGCAGCTCCGATAACGCCTCCTGGGTCAGTCCCTTCCGCATCCGGGCGGTCCGGATTGCCTCCCCCAGCTCTCTTCTCTCTGCGCCCATTTCTATCAGCTCCCTTTACAGTTATCTTACAGACAACGATTCCTCTTGCAAATTATCCAAAAGAATACTATAATATATTCTTAAAGATACCCAAAGGAGAGATGATTTATGCAATGGCTTTTTCTGGCGGTTCTGGCAGCGGCAATGATCCTGTGGCGTCTTCCGGCGGTCAGCCGCCGCAGGAGGCAGCCGGTCCGGCCACGGGAGGAGGAAGACGGATCGTTTGCCCGGTGGCTGGAGAGCCCGGGCGGACTGGAGGAGCTGACGCGGGCGCTGCGGGCGCTGGAGGAGCTGATGGCTCATCCGGAGCTGGGCGGACCCGGCTTTCTGAGCGTGCGCCTGCCCCAGCCGGACGGAGACGGGTGGGTGGCCGTCGCTGCCCAATATCCCAACATCCAGGAAACGCTGTACCGCTGCGCGGCCCGGCAGGAGCCGGAGGTCCTCGCCGCAGCAGGGGTCTCCCGGAAGCTGCTGGCGCTGTCCCCCGTCTTCGAGACGGAAAGCGGCGGCATGGTGGCGGTCAGCATCCGCGCCGCCGTCATGGGGCGGGAGGTGGCGGAAGGCATTTCCGGCCGCAGGGAACGGCAGGCGGCACTGGAGCTGCTGGCCAGGCAGCTGGCCAAACGCTTCCCCGGTTTTGAGGCCCGCTCCTTCGGATCAGAGCTGCTGCTGACGCCGGTCCGAAGGGAAGCGCCGCCGGGAAAAAGCGGCGAGAGCGCGGAGACAACTCCGGTGAGGTGATCTCCGCCAGAAAAATGAACGCCTGCTGAAAGCTGAAGAAATCCCTCAGAAGGTCTCGTTCAAAAACCTTCTGAGGGATCACATTACCAGGGATTATCAAATTATGAAGCTGCTTTGGGGCGCTTTCTTCTGCTTTGTCTGTTCCTTTGCCGAAAACTGTCGCAAAATCCGTAAACACATTTCCGGTATCGCAGCAAATCAGAGCGTTATCGCCGTGTTTCCAAGAAAACAGAGAACTTTTTAGGCTGAATGTGCAGAAATTCAGTCCAGGGGCTTCATCGTGGGGAACAATATCACATCCCGGATGGAATCGCTGCCGGTCAGCAGCATCACGCACCGGTCGATGCCGATGCCCAGCCCTCCCGTGGGAGGCATGCCATACTCCAGCGCGGTGAGGAAATCCTCATCCATCATGCCCGCCTCATCGTTGCCGCTGAGCCGGTCCGCCACTTCCTTCTCAAACCGCTGGCGCTGGTCGATGGGGTCGTTGAGCTCGGAGAAGGCGTTGCCCATCTCGCTGCGGCAGATGAACAGCTCAAACCGCTCCGTGACCCTGGGGTCCCTGGGGGACCGCTTGGCCAGGGGAGACACGTCCACCGGGTGCATGGTAATAAAGGTGGGCTGGATCAGCTTCTCCTCCACCTTCTGGTCAAAGCACTCATACAGCGCATGGCCCCAGGTGGGCTCCACGCCATCCATGTCTACGCCTGCGCTTCTGGCGGCAGCCACCGCCCCGGCGTCATCGGCGATAGACATGAAGTCCACCCCCAGATACTGCTTTACCGCCTCAGCCATGGTCAGCCGGGGCCAGCCGGGGGTCAGGTCCAGTTCCTCCCCCAGCCACTCAAGCCGGTACCCGCCGCAGATGTCCCTGGCCGCTCCGCTGAGCAGCGCCTCGAACAGGTCCATCATGTCGTTGAAATCGGCGTAGGCCTCGTACAGCTCCACGGTGGTAAATTCCGGGTTGTGCCGGGTGTCCATGCCCTCGTTGCGGAAAATGCGGCCCACCTCATAGACCCGCTCCATTCCGCCCACGATCAGCCGCTTGAGGTTCAGCTCTGTGGCGATGCGCATGTACATGTCGATATCCAGGGTGTTGTGGTGGGTGATGAAAGGCCGGGCGGTGGCCCCGCCGCTGATGGTGTTCAGCACCGGCGTCTCCACCTCCATATAGCCCCGATCGTCAAGGAAGCGCCGCAGGTACTTGATGAAGGCGCTGCGGACCTCGAAATTCCGGCGGACCTCCGGATTGACGATCAGATCCACGTACCGCTGGCGGTACCGGGTCTCCTTGTCCGTCAGACCGTGAAACTTCTCCGGCAGGGGCAGCAGGGACTTGCTCAGCAGCGTAATCTCCCTTCCCCGGACGCTCATCTCTCCCCGCTGGGTGCGGAAGACTTCTCCCCGCACGCCCACGATGTCTCCGATGTCGTACTTTTTGAAACGGTTGTAGGCCTCCTCATCCATCTCGTCCTTCCGGGCGTAGAGCTGGATTCGACCGGACTTATCCTGCAAATCGCAGAAGCTGACCTTGCCCATGCCCCGCTTGCTCATCAGCCGGCCGGCAATGGTTACCTCGCTGCCCTCCAGAGCGTCGAAGTTGTCCCGGATGTCCCGGGCGTGATGGCTCACCGTAAATCTGGTCTCCCGGAAGGGGTCCCGGCCCTCCTCCTGCAAGGCGCTGAGCTTCTCCCGGCGAACCCGGAGAATCTCGCTGAGCTCCTGCTGCACCGCGTTGTTGTTTTCAGCCATGGCGGTCTCTCCTCTTTCGTATCTTGCCTCTTATCTTAATTCCCTGTTTAAAAACACCATACCGGCGTCAATACTTTTTCTTTCCGAAAGCATTAACGCTCGATCCTGTCGATCCGGTACTCCATCTCCCCGGCGGGCGCGCTGACCATCACCAGGTCTCCCTCCCGGCGGTTCATCAGGGCCTTGCCGAAGGGGGAGTCCTCGCTGATGATGCCATGCATGGCGTCAGCCTCCTGGCTGCCCACGATCTTGAGGCTGCGGCTGGCGCCGCTTTTGGTGGCCGTCACGGTAACCGTGGCCCCGATGGTCACCCGGTCGGTGGGCATATCGCCCTCCTCGAGAATCACCGCATGGAGCAGGATGTCGTCCAGCTCCGAGATCCGGGAGTACAGCATCCCCTGCTCGTTCTTGGCCTCGTCATACTCGCTGTTCTCGCTGAGGTCGCCAAACCCCCGGGCTACTTTTATCATCTCCGCCACTTCGTCGCTGCGGGTGGTGCGAAGGTAGTGCAGCTCCTTTTTCAGCTCGTCATAGCGGGCCTGGCTCATCTTGTATTCTTTCTTCATATCGCCTGATCCTTTCCATCTTCCGTATCGGACGCGGGGGACATTTTCTCCCCGGATTTCATCTTGTTCATAGCATTATATAGGGATTTTCCCGTTCTGTCAACCAGGAATTTCCGCCAGTAACGTCTCCAGCGGCAGCGTTCCCATGGCGTACAGCGCCGCGGCCAGCTGCTCCTGATCGCAGTTGGACTCCGCCTGCGCGCCCAGCGCCCGGGGAAGGCACAGCGGCAGCCTGCCCCGGCCCGCCTCGCCGCCGGGATAGAGGGTGTACAAAATGGCGTTGTCCAGCTTCAGATCTGTTCTGGGGGCAAACAGCACCAGGGCGTCCGCCCGGTCCAGCTGGTCCGGCGACGGCTCCAGCAGCAGGGAAATGCCGTATTCCCGCCGCAGCTCCCGTGCAAAATTCTCGCCCCCCCGGACGCTGAGGAGCACGTACCGGTAGCTGAGGGCCAGCGCCTTCGCGCACTCGGTCACCTCCCGCACGGCCCGCTCCCCGGAGACGGCCACCACCGCGCCGGTGGGCTGGAACCCGCCCGCCTCCAGCCGCCGCCTGGTCAGGGGCGCGGCCAGGGCCCGCCGCAGGGGCAGGGTGTCGATGGGCAGCACCCCCTGGCGGATGAACAGGGCCGTATAGGGGAAGTCCACCGGGAACACGGCGGAGCGGACCCCCGCCTCCCGCAGCATCCGCGCGCCCTGCCGGGCGCGGTAGCGGGCCAGAGGCCCGTTGGGCCGGGACTCCAGCCCCATTCCCAGGGTAACAAAGCTGCCCCCGGATATCTGCCGGTCTCCCAGTATGGGCCGCCGGGGCCCCTCTCCATAGCTGATATATCCTAACATTTGAACACCGCCTCCCGGTGGAGTATATGGGCTCCGGCGGGAATTTATGAATGCGCGGCAGTTCCCCGGCGGGAACTGCAGAAGGATACGCTTCCGTTCACTCAATCCGTACCGCTTTGATTTCTGCCTCTTCCGACGGGCACACCGTGATGAGGTATCCCTCCAGCAGGTCCGCCACGCACCGGCACAGCGGGTCCGGCGCAACAGGGCGCATCAGCGCGCCGATGCCCAGCCCCCGCCGCTTGACGGTGGCCTCTTTTGCCGTCCAGAGGCGGAAGAAGGCCTCGTCCGCCAGCCCTGCCGCCAGCCGCTTTGGCGCGGGCCGGATTTTTTCCACGTCCACGCCTACCGGCCGGTCGTGGAGGGCGCAGACGGCAGCGCCGCGGCTGTGGCTGAGGTTGAAGCAGATATCCGGGCGCTCCGGAAAGAAGGGTTTCCCACCCGCCTCCCGCGCGATCTCCGGAAGAGGCTTTATCCCCAGCTCCTGTTCCGCGCACAGCGCCAGCAGACGACAGGCCAGGTCGTGCTCCGAACAGTCCTTGCAGACGGCGGCGTACAGGAAAAGCTTCATATCTCCGGCTCCTTTTCAAAAATCAGTTCTCGTGGATGCCGCCTGGACAAACTATGGAAACATTATATTCATAAAATGCGTCAAAGGAGGAAAACCTGCCATTTGGCAGATGAAATTTGCCTTTCTGAAAAATATTTTTAAAAAGTTTGCTTCAAAAAGAGGATTTTTGCCTTTTTCGTTGTATACTGTAATAGAATGAATTATACAATAGGGGAGGTATGACATCCGTGGCGTTTCCACAGCGGTTTCTGGACGAGCTGATTGAACGTAGCGACATTGTGGATGTGGTTTCCTCCTATGTGACGCTGAAAAAGAAGGGGTCGAACTATTTTGGCCTGTGCCCCTTCCACAACGAGAAGACCGGTTCTTTTTCCGTGTCGCCGGACAAGCAGATCTGCTATTGCTTTGGCTGCCACCACGGCGGCAGCGTGATCCAGTTTATAATGGAGATTGATAACCTGTCCTTTCCGGAGGCGGTGCGCTTTCTGGCGAAGCGGGCGAACATGGAGGTCCCGGAGGACCAGGCGGACCGGGAGGAGTCCCGCCGCCGGCAGCGGGTGCTGGCGCTGAACAGGGACGCCGCCCGCTGGTTCTATCAGAATCTGTCCCGGCCGGAGGGCGCGGAGGCGGCCGCCTATCTGGAGAAGCGGCGGATCACCCGGCGGACCGCCATGAATTTCGGACTGGGGGCGTCCCTGAACGGTTGGGACAGCCTGCTCACCGCCATGCAGGAGAAGGGGTATACCAGGGCGGAGCTTCTGGCGGCGGGGCTGGTGGTGCAGAACCAGAAGGGCCGGATCTATGACAGGTTCCGCGGCCGCCTCATGTTTCCCGTGATCGATGTGAAGGGCGACATCGTGGCCTTCGGCGGCCGGGTGCTGGACAGGTCGGAGCCCAAGTATATGAACACCACGGAGACCATTGTTTACAGCAAGCGCCGGAATCTGTACGGCATTAATCTGGCAAAGAAGACCAGACGTCCGAATTTCATCCTCTGCGAGGGCAACATCGACGTCATCACCCTGCATCAGGCGGGCTTTGACAATGCGGTGGCCTCCATGGGCACCGCTCTCACCGTCGAACAGACCAGAATCCTCAGCCGGTATACGAAGGAGCTGGTGCTGTGCTATGACAATGACGCGGCGGGGCAGATGGCGACGCAGAAGAACATCGATCTGCTCAAAGACAGCGAGTTCACCGTCCGGGTTCTCCAGCTCCCCCGCCGTCTGGCGGACGGCGAATATGTCAAGCAGGACGTGGACGACTTCATCAAGTTTCAGGGGCCCGCGGCCTTCGAGGCGATGCTCAGCGGCAGCGCCAATCAGATGGACTACCGCATGGACGCCGTGGCCGGCAAATACGACCTCAGCGACCCGGAGCAGAAGATTGCCTATGGCGGGGAAATCAGCGGCCTGATCGCGTCGCTGTCCAACGCAGTGGAGCGGGAGGTCTACGCGGGCCGCGCCGCCGAGGCGGCCGGCATCTCTCCCGCGGCCATGCTGGCCGAGGTGGAGCGGGCCCGGCGGAAAAAGCGGGGCCGGGAGCAGCGGGAGCTGCAAAGGGAAAATCTGAATACCGCCGCTCTGCGACAGCCCAGGGAGCGGGCGATCCGCTATACCGACCTGCGCTCCGCTATGGCGGAGGAAGGCGTGATTCTGCTGCTGCTGCTGGACGGCGCGCTGGCGGAGGCGTGCCGGGAGCTGGAGCCGGAGGCGTTCAGCTCGCCGTTTCTGGGCCGGATCTACCGCAGGCTGCGGGAGGCGTGGGACGAGGGACGGCCCCTGTCGGCGGCGTCCCTGTCCGGGGAATGCACCCCGGAGGAGATGGGGCATCTCACCGGCATTCTGCAAAGGCCGGTCACCGCCGCCAATGCGGAGAAGGCGCTGGCCGATTACATACAGGTAATCAGGCAGTCTGCGGACAAGCGGTGTAGAGAACCGGGGGAAGACCCGCTGCAGGCCGCCGTGGCAAAATACAGGGGAAGACAAAAAGAAAAGGGTAACGGAGGAAAGCAGTTATGACGAAAAAGAAGGAAGAGCTGACTGTGAAAGCGGAGCACACCGCCGAAAATAAGAAGGCCGAGGGGGAGAAGAAGTATATCCGTCTGCCGGACAAGGTGGTGGAGAAGCTGCCTGCGGCCTCCATCCTGCTGGCGAACGAGAAGATCATGGACCTGTTTGCCCGCGGCAAGAAGCGGGGGCGGCTGGATTCGGCGGAGATGATGGAGGTCCTGGACGAGATCGAGCTGGACAACGACCAGATGGAAAAGCTCTATGATTCCCTGGAGTCTCTGTCCATTGAGATCGGCAGCGAGGAGGACATCCTGCCGGAAATACCGGACGATGTGGACCCCCCGCTGGATGAGATCGTCGATATCGAGGAGGAGGAGCTGGTCGATCCCAATACGCTGGTGGACAGCTTCGCCATTGACGACCCGGTCCGGATGTACCTCAAGGAGATCGGAAAGGTGCCGCTGCTGTCTCCGGAAGAGGAAATCGAGCTGGCGCAGAAGATGAGCGGCGGCAACCTGGCCCAGGAGCAGATGGACGAAGCGGAGGAGGGCAGTCTGTCCCCTGAAGAGATGTCCCGGCTGAAGGGTCTGATCCGGGAGGGGGACAAGGCCAAGCAGAAGCTGGCGGAGGCCAATCTCCGTCTGGTAGTGTCCATCGCCAAGCGCTACGTGGGCCGCGGGATGCTGTTCCTGGATCTGATCCAGGAGGGCAATCTGGGTCTCATCAAGGCGGTGGAGAAATTTGACTACACCAAGGGCTATAAGTTCTCCACCTATGCCACCTGGTGGATTCGCCAGGCCATTACCCGGGCCATTGCCGATCAGGCCCGCACCATCCGCATTCCCGTGCACATGGTGGAGACCATCAACAAAGTCATCCGGGTCTCCCGGCAGCTTTTGCAGGAGCTGGGCCACGATCCCTCTCCCGAGGAGATTTCCGAGGAAATGAACATGCCGGTGGACAAGGTGCGGGAGATATTAAAGATTGCTCAGGAGCCGGTCAGTCTGGAGACCCCCATCGGCGAAGAGGAGGACAGCCATCTGGGCGACTTCATTCCGGACGAGGGAGCCAGCGAGCCCAGCGAGGCCGCCAGCTTCACGCTCCTCAAGGAGCAGCTGGTGGACGTGCTCAGCACGCTCACTCCCAGAGAGGAGAAGGTGCTCAAGCTCCGCTTTGGCATTGAGGACGGCCGCACCCGCACGCTGGAGGAGGTGGGGAAGGAGTTCAATGTCACCCGCGAGCGCATCCGCCAGATCGAGGCCAAGGCGCTGCGGAAGCTCCGCCACCCCAGCCGCAGCAAGAAGCTGAAGGATTTTCTCAATTAAAAAGAGAACAGAGAAGAGAGGAAGCCGAAGTCCGGTTTCCTCTCTTTTTGATGAAGTTATCCCCGTTTTACGACCGGGATCCAGACCTCATATCTGGCGTTGTCCGGATCAGGATTGAGATAGACCTCCACATCCGGCGCGCTGCCATATTCATACCCGGAGGTGGGCAGCCACTCCGTAATGATCCGCCGCTCCAGCTCCTGCATGGACACATTGGTCCCCTCGCCGGGGAAGACAGCCCAGGTGGCGGCGGGAACGGTATACTCCTGGAAGTCTCCGGCGGGCTGGCTGCTGGCCACGGCGATCCAGTACCGCCAGTCCTCTCTGTCTCCGCAGGCGCTGATTCCCAGCAGGCCCGCGGGCAGACCGTCCATCATCCCCGCCAGCCGTTCAATCGTTCCATCTGCGGCGGCCCTGCCCCACATCTGAGGGACCGCGGCAAAATTTTTTTCCAGCTCCCTGTCCAGCGGCGCGGCGATGCCCACAATCCGGAAGGCCTCCCGTTTTTCGATGCGATACTCCATTTCTTCTGCTCCTTTTATCACGACAGTAAAGCGCAGAGGCGGAAAGCTCTTCACGGTAACGCCCGGTTCCCGGATTGCCGACGGCGCAACGCCATGGACCGCCTGAAAGGCCCGGTTGAAGGCGGTGGGGGACTGATAGCCGTATTTAAGCCCCGTGTCGATGACCTTCTTACCGGCCTGGAGGTCTGCCGCCGCCCGGGACATGCGCCGCCGGCGGATGTATTCTGACAGCGATACCCCCGCCATGCAGGCAAACATCCTCTGATAGTGGTACACCGAGCAGCAGGCCAGCCTTGCCAGCTCGCCACAGTCGATCTCGTCCGTCAGGTGTTCCTCCATGTATGCGATGGTCCGGTTCAGTCCGTCAACCCATTCCATGATCTGTTCCTCCTCGCGTTTTCTGATGATATGATAGCGGAAAAACCGGCGCCTGTCCTCTCTTTTCCTGTACGGATGGGAGAGGTCACTGACCCGGTACGGCGGCCAGGACCGCCAGAATGGCGATGTGGACGGGATAGGAGGCGTAGAACACGTTCCCGGGGATGAGGGTGTTGTACCACAACTTCTCCGGATCCCGCATCCAGCCGCAGAAGGCGGCGGCCACACAGTTTCTGATAATCCCCGCTGTCTGTCAGCACCAGAATCATCCGGGAGCCGCCGCTCTCCTGCGTGCCGGCCGGTTCTGGCTCCGGCAGAGCGTTCAAACGATATACCATCATGCATCCCCTCCTCCGTCAGCAAAAGGCCGGCATGTCTGCCGGCCTTTTTTCATATGCGTTCCCCGATAAACAGCGCGATACCGTTTATAATCTTTCTGAAAGTCTCTTTTGATTCTTTTTCCTTCAGGAAAAAGAATGGAGACCTGTCACAGATTTATCCCTGCTCTCCGAAGAACTTGTCATGGACCGCCCGGACGGCGGCGGAGGCGTCCTCCTCGTCGATGAGCACGGAGACCCGGATCTCACTGGTATTAATCATCTGGATATTGATGTTGGCGTCGTACAGCGCCTCAAACATTTTGGCGGCCACGCCGGGGGTGGTCATCATCCCCGCGCCCACAATGGATACCTTGGCGATTTTATCCTCCACGGTCAGGTGGTCGAAGCCCAGGGCGTCCTTCTGCTCCTCCAGCACCCGCATGGCCTCCTCCACGTCGGCCCGGGGCAGGGTGAAGCTGATGTCCTTGCTCTCGCCCCGCCCGATGGACTGGATGATGGCGTCCACGTTGATGTTGGCCTTGCCCAGCAGGGAGAACACCCGGAAGGCCACGCCGGGATTGTGGTCCAGGCCCACCACGGCGATCCGCGCAATGCTCGTATCCTTCGCCACGCCGGCGATATTTGTCTTTTCCATTTTGACGACCTCCTTGACTTTTGTGCCGGGTTTCCGCTCCAGACTGGACACGACTTCCATATTGACACGATACTTTTTTGCCAGCTCCACGCTGCGGTTGTGAAGCACCTGGGCCCCCTGACTGGCCAGCTCCAGCATCTCGTCATAGGTAATTTCCTCCAGCTTCAGCGCGCCGGGGGCCACGCGGGGGTCCGTGGTATATACGCCGTCCACGTCGGTATAAATCTGACACAGGTCCGCGCCGAAGGCGGCGGCCAGGGCCACGGCGCTGGTGTCGGACCCGCCCCGGCCCAGGGTGGTCACGTCGCCCACCCGGTTCACGCCCTGAAAGCCCGCCACCAGGACGATCTTGTTTTTGTCCAGCTCCCGCTGGATGCGCTCGGATTCGATGCGCTGGATACGGGCGTCGGAATAGGTGCTGGTGGTGTGAATGCCCACCTGCCAGGCGGCCAGGCTCACCACCGGCAGGCCCATGTCCTCCAGTGCCATGGCGCACAGAGCGATGGAGATCTGCTCGCCGGTGCTCAGAAGCATGTCCATTTCCCGTTTGGAAGCGCGGGGATTGATTTCCCTGGCCTTTTCAATCAGATCGTCGGTGGTGTCGCCCTGGGCGGACAGGACCACCATGACCTGATTTCCTGCTTTATAAGTATCGGCGATGATGCCCGCCACGTTCCGGATGCGCCGGGCGTCCCGGACGGAGCTGCCGCCGAATTTCTGTACGATTAAACTCATAAGGAACCTTCCTCTCTATGGCTGATTGGGGATACTCCATTATAGTATCTGTGAAGCGCAATGGTTATTGCAGAACCGGCAGAAGGGCCGCCGCGCCCAACTTTTCCGCCAGGGCCTTTGCCTCCTGTGCGGTCATGGGGCCGGTAAGCGCCGCCCCGCCGGACAGGACCCTGCAATCCGCCGGAGTTTCCCGGCCGCCCCGCAGGTACCAGGGCATGACCAGATCGTCCAGCTCCGTCAGCTCCGCGCTTTCGCTCCAGCCCAGCTCCCGGCGTTTCTCCCGGTGCTGCAAGGCGTCCATCACGTCGCCCATGACTGCGGAGGCGGTGGGCAGGTCCCCCGCGCCCCGGCCATAGAACATCACGTCGCCCACGGCGTTGCCCCGGATCATAATGGCGTTGAACACGCCGTCCACCCCGGCGAGAGGGCACGCCTCCGGCACCAGGTGGGGGGCCACGTAGGCGGCCTGCTTTCCGCCGGGGAGGCGCAGGGCCCGGCCCAGCAGCTTCACCTGGTATCCGGCCTGACTGGCGATGGCCACGTCCTGCAAATCCAGTCCGCTGATTCCCCGGGTGCTGATCCTCTCGGGCAGGACCTCCTTCCCCCAGGCCAGGTCGGAGAGAATGCAGATCTTCCGTCCCGCGTCCAGCCCCTCCACGTCGGCGGCGGGGTTCTGCTCGGCGTAGCCCCTGGCCTGGGCCTCCTTCAGGGCCTCGTCAAAGGGGATGCCGCCCCGGACCATGCGGGTGAGGATATAATTGGTGGTGCCGTTGAGAATGCCGGTCACCTCTTCGATCCGGTTTCCGGCCAGGCACTGGAACAGGGGGCGGAGCACAGGAATGCCGCCGCCCACGCTGGCCTCGAAGAGGTAGTTGACGTTTTTCTCTCTGGCAAGGGACAGCAGCTCCCTGCCGTGGGAGGCCACCAGCTCCTTGTTGGAGGTGACCACGTGCTTGCCGGCCATAAGAGCCCGGCGGGTAAAGTCCAGCGCCACCCGGGCCCCGCCGATAGCCTCCACCACCACGTCGAGGTCGGGATCGTTCTCCAGAACGGAGAAATCCTTCACCGCCACACCGGCGTAAGGGGTGGCGGATAAGTCGCGCACGTCCAGAATATATTTCAGTTTGAGAGGCTCGCCCAGCTTCTTTTCAATGGAGTCCGCGTTCATGCGCAGCACTTCCGCCACGCCGCTGCCCACCGTACCGAAGCCCATGATTGCAAAATCAGCCATTTCTCTTCTCCTTCTCTTTTCTCTGCCGCCCGGAGGACGATATTCAGAGCCTGTATTCATAACCGGGGAATGCCGGATGGACGGGGATTTTTCCCGTCAGACAGGGAAATTTTTTACAGCAATCCTGGCGGATTGCAGGGGAAACTGACGCAGGATGGCGGGAGACAGACTGCCCGGAATCCGGGGAAAAGGAAACCGCCGCGCAGCGGCGGCAAAGAACTACCCCGCCAGAATCTCGAATTTGATGACCCCCTCCAGGGCGGCAGCCCCGGCGATCAGCTCCTCCAGCGAAATCTCCATCTCGGAGGTCTCGGCGGAGACCGTCACGGCGGCGCAGCCGTTTGTGGGAATCGACTGGTTAATGGTGAGAATATTCGCCCCGCTCCCGGCAAAAATAGCAAGTACATTGCTCAGCACGCCGGGGTTGTCCTTCAGCATGGCATAAAAGGTGATGATATGCCCCGTCTTCATGTCGTTGAAGGGCTGCACGGCGTCCTTATACTTATAAAATGCGCTGCGGCTGATTCCAGCCTGCCGGGTGGCCTCGCCGACGGTGCCCGCCTCCCCGGTCTGCATCATGCGTTTCGCTTCCGCTACCTTAATAAAAATTTCCGGCAGAGCGGAGGCAGCGACAATGTAATGTTTGGTTTTTGTGCTCATTTTGTATCCCCCTTGCGGTCACATGTCCTCGAATGAGGATAGTGTACCACAGGCCAGCGGCTTTTACAACCCAATTTGTCTGGAAAATTTCACAATTTTTCCTGCCGGGCAGGAGGAAAAGAGGTACAGTTTATCTATATGTCGCAGTTAAGTGTCTTTTTACAAAGGACAATCACCGCACTGCTCTGGCTGGGGGGCGCGGTCATTTTCTTCAAGTGGCTGCTGGCTCCGCTTTTGCCGTTCCTGCTGGCTCTGGCTCTGAGCGCCATGACGGAGCCGCTGGTACAGAAGCTGCGGCGGGGCATGCGGGTGCGGCGGGCCTTTGCCGCCGGACTGGTGACGACGCTGCTGCTGCTGACGGCGGGAGGCGGCGTGGTGCTGGTGCTGGTACGGCTGGCCGTGGAGCTTCAGCAGTGGTCCGGGCGGCTGCCGCAGCTGATGGAGGGATTCCCGGCGATGTGGAACGGGATGCTGGACAGGGTCGCGCTGTGGTATGCCGCAAGTCCCTCTTTTCTTCGTTCCACGCTGGACCTGCTGGCCGGAGGACTGATGGCGGAGGGCCCCGGATTGATGGGCGCGGCCGGAACATGGCTGATGGGCGCCGCGTCGTCCCTGCTTTCCGCTCTGCCGGACGTGGGCCTGTTCCTGGTGACCACGGTACTGGCGGTCTATTTCACGAGCCTGAACTATCCTTCCATTCTGTCGTTTCTCAAGCGGCAGCTGCCTCCCGCGTGGCAGGTCCGCTGCCGGGACGCGGCCCGGTGCTTCCGGACTACCATTTTGAAATGGCTGCGGGCGGAGTTTCTGCTGATTTTAGTCACCTTTGGCATTTTGCTGGCGGGATTTTTGTGGATGGGGCTGGACTACGCGCTGCTGGCGGCAGTGTTTACCGCCCTGGTGGACGCCCTCCCGGTGCTGGGGACG
Source organism: uncultured Oscillospiraceae bacterium (assembly GCA_910587505.1). Lineage (GTDB taxonomy): Bacteria > Bacillota > Clostridia > Oscillospirales > Oscillospiraceae > Pelethomonas. The sequence goes on from CAJULD010000044.1 coordinate 23,789, forward strand.
GGGACGGTGCTGCTTCCCTGGGCGCTGGGGAGCTTCCTTGTGGGAGATACGGCCCAGGGGCTGGAACTGCTGTTGCTGTATGCCGTGGGCCTGATTGTCCACACGCTGCTGGAGCCCCGGCTTCTGGCGGGGCAGGCGGACCTGCCGCCGGTCAGCGCGCTGCTGGCGATGTACCTGGGATTCCGGTTTATGGGCGTAGGCGGGATGATCCTGCTGCCCATTGTGCTGCTGCTGATGAAACAGTTTCAGGACGCGGGCGTCATCCATCTCTGGAAATGACGCCCCGGTAGACGATTTCCCTCTCTCCCTGTAAAATAAAGGGGAAACCAACAGGGAGGACAGGGAAATGAGCGGATACAAAATCACACCGG
>CAJULD010000045.1 GCA_910587505.1 uncultured Oscillospiraceae bacterium
GTACTAAACAGATGCACTTAAAATTATCTGCAAATCTTATTATACGAGGAGGTTTGGTATGGAGCAGAATTTCCCCTTTCAATCGTCTCCGCTCCCTTACAGTTATGTAGCGCTGATGCCCCACTGCGACGCCAACACACTATATTATCATCATGACAAATACTACGCCGAATCTGTCTATGAGCTCAACCGGCTGGTCGTGCGTCACCGGCTTACAGACCGGACCCTGTCCCAGCTGGTAACGGAGGACTATAATCTGCCCGCAGCGCAGCTGGCCCGGCTGAAAAGCGCTGCCGGCGCGGTATACAATCATCAGCTCTATTTCGACGGGATCAGCTGCAAGGCCGGACAGCCCCCCTTCAACCGCCTGACGGATGCCATCACCTCTACATACGGGTCCATGGCCCGGTTTCAGCAGCTGCTGACGCAGGCGGCAGAGAGTATCATCGGCTCCGGCTGGGTCTGGCTGGTGGCGGAGGGAGACCGTGGAATTCATATTTCCACTACCATCAACAACGAAGTCGTCCCGCTGTCGTCCGTCACGCCGCTGCTGGTCATGGACATGTGGGAGCACGCCTATCTGACTCTGGATCATTTCAACAAGCCCACCTACGTGGACACCTGGTTTTCTCTGATCGACTGGACCAGAGCGAACCAGCGGTATCTGGACGCTCTCTCCAACACGGCGGCAGGATGAAAAGCAGGCCCCGGAATTTCTTCCGGGGCCTGTTCATCTACAAAGCCGGTTCCCAACTTTGGTATTAAAAGTTCTTTTTGGTACTTTTTCTTTCCGGGGAAAGTATGTATACCTGTACAAAAACACTCACACCGACGCCGTGAAGCGCAGGAAAGCTTCCCTTCCCTCCATGGTGCGCTTGAAAACGCCGGCATGCTCCAGCACCTGGGCAAAAACGAGGCCCACCTCGTCCCGGAGGATGGCGTCCACATTTTCCGCCGTAAAGGCATGCCGGGCCCGGAGCTCCTCCACCCACGGTCCGTGCCTGGCCAGCGTCTCGTCCGCCGCCGGATCGCCGCCGGAAACCAGCAGCCTGCCCAGCCGGGACAGTTCGTCCTTCAGGCGGGCGGGAAGCACCGCCAGTCCCATCACCTCAATGAGGCCGATATTCTCCTTCTTGATGTGATGCAGCTCGGCATGGGGATGATACACGCCCATGGGGTGCTCCTCCGTGGTGATATTGTTGCGGAGGACCAGGTCCAGCTCGTATTGTCCGTCCCGCATCCGGGCAATGGGCGTGATGGTATTGTGGGGCTCGCCGCCGGTCTCGGCGAAGAGGAAGACGGACTCGTCCGTATAGCCCCGCCAGGCCGTAAGAATCTTTTCCGCCAGATCCACCAGCCGTCCGTCATCCGCGCAGCGGAGCCGAATGACCGACATGGGCCAGCGGACGATTCCCGCCGCCACGTCCTCGAAACCGGGGAACGCCACCTCCCGCTCTATGGGGGCCCGCTCCATGGCGAAGGTGTAGCGTCCGCCCTGGAAATGGTCATGGCTGAGAATCGAGCCACCCACGATGGGCAGGTCCGCGTTGGAGCCCACAAAGTAGTGGGGATACTGAATCACAAAGTCCAGCAGCTTGCGGAAGGCGGAGCGGTCGATCTGCATGGGGACATGCCGTCCGTTGAAGACGATGCAGTGCTCGTTATAATAGACGTAGGGGGAGTACTGGAGAAACCACTGGCTTTTGTCGATGGTGACCGGAATCACCCGGTGGTTGCCCCTGGCGGGGTGGTTGATCCGCCCGGCGTAGCCCTCGTTCTCCCGGCAGAGCTGGCATTTGGGATAGCCGCTCTGGGGCGCGGACCGGGCGGCGGCAATGGCGCGGGGATCCTTCTCCGGCTTGGACAGGTTGATGGTGATGTCCAACTCGCCGTACTCCGTTTTTGTGACCCACTTCACATCCTTCGCGATGCGGTAACGGCGAATATAATCGGTGTCCTGGCTGAAGGCATAATACCAGTCGGTGGCGCTCCGCTTATCCCGGCGCTCGCGGGCGCGGAACTGCTCGACCACCCAGCCGGGGCGGGGCGTCAGCGCGCCCATCAGCCTGGTGTCCAAAAGGTCCCGGCTGACCACGCTGTCCTCGATCACGCCGCGGGCCACCGCGTCGTCCAGAATCCGGGAGAGGATTTCCTCCAGCTCCATGGGTTCCGGCTCCGCCCCGTCCCAGCCGTCCAGCCGGAGAATGTCCAGCAGCCGGTTCACAGCCCAGATCCTGTCCTCCGGCTGGATCAGCCCTTTGTCCAGCGCGTACTGCACCAGGGCCGCAATTTCACGATCCACCATATCTGTTCTCCTTCCTTTTTATACCAGACGCACGCCGCCCACGGGCCGGACGGACAGCACATGGCAGGCTCCGCCGCCCAGAACCCGGTCCATCCCCGTCCGGAAGCCGTCCAGCATATCCAGGGGGACAAAGGCCTGGATGGTCCCGGCAAAGCCGCCGCCGTGAACGCGGCAGGCGCCCCGGCCGTTCAGCAGGCGCTCGGCAAGGCTGAGGGCCACGGCCACCTCCTGATGCGCCCTGTAACCGGCGGGAACCACGTTCTGAAGATAGCGCCAGCTGGAGAGGCCGGAGGTGCGGATCAGGGAGAGGAAGGCGTCAAAATCATTCCGGCGCAGCGCTTCCACCTGCGCCTCCACCCGACGGTTCTCATCGTAAATGTGTATGGCGCGGAGGACCGCGCGGTCGCCGGCCTCCCGCCGCAGGACGGGCAGCGCGGCGTAGAAATCCTCCTCCGCGACCTCCCGGAGAACGGATTTGCCAAAGTGAGCGCACACCTGCTTCAGCTCTCCGGGGACAGCGGCGTACTCGTCCGTCAGGTCCGCATGGTCCGCGCCGCTGTCGATAATGCACAGGGCGTGTCCGGCGGAGGCAAAGTCAAAATCGATCTTTTCCACCACCGGGTTTGCGTTGTCCTGAAAGTCGATGGTCACCATGCCGCCCACGGAGGAGCCCATCTGGTCCAGCAGGCCGCTGGGCTTGCCGAAATAGACGTTCTCCGCGTACTGGCCGGTCTGGGCGATCTGAACCGGCGTGCAGCGGCCGGTAAAGAACAGCGAGTTGATGATGTTGGCAATCAGGACCTCGAAGGCGGCGGAGGAGCTCAGGCCGCTGCCGCCCAGCACGTCGCTCATGACACAGGCGTCGAAGCCCTCCAGACGGCAGCCCTGCTGCCGGAACCAGGAGGCGATGCCCCGGATAATAGCGGCGGAGGTGTTTTTCTCCTCCTCCCGGACTTCCAGGTCCGTCAGGTCCACAGCGATCAGCGGGTAGCCCTCGCTCCGGACGCGGATCACATTCTGTCCGGTAGGTGTCACGGCGGCGATGCTGTCCAGGTTGACGCTGCCCGCCAGGACACGGCCGTGCTGGTGGTCGGTATGGTTGCCGCCGATTTCCGTCCGGCCCGGCGCGGAAAACACCGCCACAGAGCCGTGGAAGCCGAAGTTCTCCTTCAGCCTGTCGAAAAGTTTCTCATAGCGCTTCGTCTGTGCTGGCGCGGCGGACCCGTACAGCCGGGCAATGGCCGCCTCCAGCTGCCGCCCGCCGGCTGCGGGAGAAAATGTGCAGTCCATAGAAACCTCCTGTATGTAATTTACTGTAACATGTGCGTTGATTTTTGTACTTTTATTCTCTATTATAGCGGCAAGCTCTCTGCTTGAACATGGATTTTCTGTGCGGATACACCCATTTTTTTGTCACTTCCCGGCAAGGACAGCCGCTGCGGCAGGTTGAAGCCCTCTGCCTGCGCGTGAGGAAATCATCTCCCTTGCAAAACCTGTCCGGATTTGGTAAAATAGCAGCAAATGTGGAGAGGGGGAACGGGAAAATGAAACGTCTGACGGCGCTGCTGCTCTCATGCCTGCTGCTGGCGGGCTGCGGCGGTGAGGCGCTCCCGGCCCCGGCGGAAGAGGACCGGCTGGTCATCTATACTTCTCACCCCCAATCTCTGTACGCCCCCCTGGTCCGGGAGTTCGAGGAGCGCACCGGCATCTGGGTCCAGGTGGAGACCGGGGGCACGGCGGCGCTGCTGGACCGGCTGGAGGCAGAGCGGGATGCCCCGGCCTGCGACCTCCTCTTCGGCGGCGGCGCCGACAGCCTCACCGCCCGGAAGGAGCTCTTCGCGCCCTACGTCAGTCCCCTGGCGGGGGAAGTGGAGCCGGGGTATCTCTGTCCGGACGGCAGCTGGACCCCCTTCTCCATCCTGCCGGTGGTGCTGATCTATAACCCGGTGCTGGTGCGGGTGAATCCGCCGGAGGGCTGGGAAAGCCTGCTGGACCCGGTGTGGCGCGGACGGATCGCCTTTGCCAGCCCCACGGTGTCCGGGGCCAGCTATACCGCGTTGGCCTCCATGGTCCAGGCCCTGCCGGGGGAGGACGTGCTGGAGGCCTTCTACCGCAATCTGGACGGACGGGCCCTCTCCGACATCACCCGCGTGGTGGAAGCGGTGGCCGACGCGGTGGCCGAGGGCAGCTGCCCCGTGGGCGTGACGGCGGAATCCGCCGCTCTGGCGGCGGCGGAGGCGGGCCGGGACGTGGCGCTGGTCTACCCCAGGGAGGGCGCCGGCGCGCCGCCGGACGGCATGGCCGTGATCCGGGGCTGCGCCCACGAGGACAACGCCCGGCGGTTCATTGACTTCGCCCTGGGCCTGGACGCCCAGCGCTATGCCCGGCGGGAATGCCAGCGCCGCCCGGTGCGGCAGGACCTTCTTGCCGAAGGGGAAGAGGATCTGATACTGCTGGATTATGACGTGGAGCAGGCCGCCGCCGGACGGGAAGCGCTGCTGGCGCGGTGGCGGGCCCTGGAGGAGGCATCATGAGGGGCTGGGTGCGCCGGTCCTTCCGGAACCGGCTCTTTGTGACCATGCTGGCCTCGGCGCTGCTGCCCCTGCTGCTGTGCGGGTGGCTGCTGCTGCGGCTGCAGATCGTGCGCAGCGAGGAGCGGCTGGCGCGGGACGCCCGGACCCAGCTGGAGGCGCTGGACGGAGCACTGGACGGCCTGCTGGCCGCTGGCGGCCGGGCGGCGGAGGAGCTGGCGGACAGTACGGTGGTCCGCTCCGCGCTGCGCCGGGGCGGCGGGGATTCCCGCACGCTGTATCAGGTGCTCTTCCGCTCCACCCGGCCTCTGACAGACTACGTCCGCTTCGACGTGTACGACCGGGAGGGCGTATGCCGCTACACCACCGCCGAAACTCTGCCCGGCGGGACGCTGGATCCGGATTGGGGGGTGCTCCGGGCCGCCGGAGAGGAAGCCGGGACGGCGCTCCGGGCCGGAGCAGAGGGCGGACTCACCGCCGCCAGGGCCGTCCGCAACTACGCGGGAACCGCCCTGGGTTACGTGACGGCCACGGTGGAGCAGAGCGGCTTCGACCGGCTGTTCGCCGGGCTGTGTCCCGCCGCCAGCGAGGTACTGCTGCTGGACGGCCGGTGGAGGCCGGTGTACTACTCCCGCCACGCCCGGATGGAGGAGGCCGCCGCCGCGCTGCGGGAACGGCTGCTGGCGGGAGAGTCCCTGTCCGGCGGAGGATACCGTTTCTTCGTCCGGACCCACGACGCGTCGGGCGTCGCCCTGGTGGTCCAGCAGCCCCGGGCCTTCACCGGCACGGTGCTGGGAGCTATCTACCTCACGGGCGGACTGATGGGGACGCTGTGCGTGGCACTGAGCCTGCTGGCCGCCTGGACGCTCAGCCGCTACCTCTCCGAACCGGTGCAGCAGCTGGACCAGGCCATGGGAGAGGTGGAGCGGGGACGGCTGGACGTGCGTCTGGAGACGGACCGCTCCGACGAGCTGGGCCGTCTGGCGGAGCGGTTCAACCGCATGGCGGAGGAGTACCGGCTGAACCTGGACCGGTCGGTCCAGCGGGAGCGGGAGCTCAACGACGCCCGTATCCGCATGATGCAGGCCCAGCTGGACCCTCATTTTCTGTACAACACCCTGGACACGGTAAAGTGGCTGGGGGTGGCCCACCACGCGCCCCAGGTGGCCCAGCTGGCCACGGACCTGGCGGTGATCCTGCGCACATCCATCTCCGGACCGGAAATCGTGCCCCTGGAGCGGGAGCTGGAGCTGGTGGAGCGGTACGTGGACATTCAGTCCATCCGCTTCGAGGACCGGTTCGTCTGCGAGACCGACGTGCCGGACCGGTTCATGTCCTGTCTGGCGCCCAGACTGTGCCTTCAGCCTCTGGTGGAGAACGCCATCGTCCACGGAGCCGCGGACCGGGAGGAGGGCTATGTGAAGATCCGGGCGGAGGAGGAGGACGGCGACCTGCTGCTGTACGTGTCGGACAACGGCCCCGGCATGCCGCCGGAGGTACTGGAAGCCATTGCCGGCAGGGAGGGCCGGACGGGGCGGCTGGGGCTGTTCAACGTGGACAGCATCCTCCGCCTGCACTACGGGGCGGGTTATGGACTGTCCGCCTGGAATCTGCCGGAGGAGGGGTGCTGCGTCCGGCTGCGCCTGCCGCTGAGGAGAGAGGAGAAGGGAAATGCTGAAGGTACTGATTGTTGACGACGAGGCGCTGGTCCGCCGGGGGATCGCCCTGGGAGTGGACTGGGCGGCCATGGGCTGCGTGGTGGTGGGGGAGGCCGCCAATGGCGAGGAGGGGCTCGCCGCCGTGGAGCGCTACAGCCCCAATCTCATCATTACCGACGTGCGCATGCCCCGGATGGACGGCATCGAGATGATGAACCGTCTGCGGGAGAAGGGCTGCCGGGCCCATGTGATCGTGCTGACGGCCTACAGCGACTTCTCCTACGCCCGCTCGGCGCTGCAATTCGGCGCGGACGACTATCTCCTCAAGCCCTTCCGGGACCAGGAGCTCACCGCCGCCATCGCCAAAATCCGGCGGAAGGAGCGGGAGCAGGCCGCCCTCACCCCGCAGGAAACCCTGCCCCTTGCAAAAGGGGACAAAAGCAAGTACGTGCTCCAGGCCCTGGAGTACATCGCCGGGCACTACGCCGACCAGGATATCTCCATCACCACCATCGCCGCCCATCTGGGAGTCAGCGAGGGGCATCTGAGCCACGTGTTTAAAAAGGAGACCAGCTACACCATCATCGGCTACCTCACCCGGTACCGGGTCCACGCTGCCATGAAGCTGCTCCGGGACTGCCGGTACAAGGTCTATGAGGTGGCGGAGATGGTGGGCTATCGGGACGTGGCCTATTTCGGCAGCACCTTCAAGAAGCAGGTGGGCGTGTCGCCTTCGGAGTATCAGGACCGGTGCGCCTCCTCTCCGGCAGGAGAGGAGGAACGGTAGAGCCGCCCTGCGGGGCGGTCTCCTGCTTTTTCCGCAGGGAGAAAGCGGCAGGAAATTCCGGCCGCGCAGGGCCGCAGGTTCCAAATTGTTCTGCCGCCTCCGGCGGCGAAAATCCCCTTGTGAAACAGATGTTTCTGTGATACAATACCGGAAGAAAGCCGGAAACAAAGGAGAGAGAGAAAATGAGCGTCCATCAGGGCCACCGGCAGCGAAAGCGCCGGCAGTTTCTTGAAAACGGAGAGGAGCATCTGGCCGACCACGAGCTGCTGGAGCTGCTGCTGTTCTACGCCATTCCCCAGCGGGACACCAATCCCATCGCCCACGAGCTGATGGACCGGTTCGGCAGCTTGCAGGCCGTGTTCGCCGCGTCGCCGGAGGAGCTGATGGAAACATCCTACATCGGGGAGAATGCGGCGGCGCTGATGCAGCTGCTCCCCGCGCTGTACCGGCGGATGGCGATTTCCGGAGACGGACGGGAGGTGGTGCTCAACACCACCGAGCGGCTGGGCGAGTTTTTCCAGACGCTGCTCTCCGGCCGGAGGGGGGAACGGGTCTATCAGCTCTGTCTGGACAGCAAGGGACGGAAGCTGGCCCTCTTCGAGCTGGGCCGGGGCGCCGCGGCCGCGGCCGCCTTCAACGTCCGGCCCGTGGTTCACAACGCCCTGCGCTCCCAGGCGGAGATCGTGGTGCTGGCCCACAACCATCCCAGCGGCGTGGCCCTGCCCTCTTATGAGGATCAGGAGTCCACAAGGCTGGTGGGAGACGCCCTGGAGACCGTGGGCATCCGTCTGGCGGACCACATTATCGTGGCGGACCGGGACTATGTGTCCATGGCCGAGTCGGGGCTGTTATAATCAGATCAGGGAGGTCACCCATGCCTGCTTTTGAGGTAGTATCAGAATACACCCCCGCCGGGGACCAGCCCCAGGCCATCGAGAAGCTGGCCCAGGGCATCCGGGACGGACTGCGGGAGCAGATCCTGCTGGGCGTCACCGGGTCGGGGAAAACCTATACCATGGCCAGGGTCATCGAGGCCGTCCAGCGGCCCACCCTGGTGCTGGCCCATAACAAGACGCTGGCCGCCCAACTGTGCGAGGAGTTCCGGGAGTTCTTCCCCAACAACGCCGTGGAATATTTCGTCAGCTACTACGACTACTACCAGCCGGAGGCCTATATCGCCCATACGGACACCTTTATTGAAAAGGACGCCTCCGTCAACGAGGAGATCGACCGGCTGCGCCTGGCGGCCACGGCATCCCTGCTGGAGCGGCGGGACGTGATCGTGGTCAGCTCCGTCAGCTGCATCTACGGACTGGGGGAGCCGGAGGACTTCGAGAAAATGATGATCTCCCTGCGGGCGGGGGCGCAGATGGAGCGGGACGAGCTGCTGCGCCGCCTGGTGGACATCCGCTATGAACGCAACGACGTCGCTTTCGAGCGCAACGTGTTCCGGGTTCGGGGAGACACGGTGGAGCTGTGGCCCGCCTACTGGAAGGACAGCGCCATCCGGGTGGAGTTCTTCGGCGACGAGATCGACCGGCTCAGCGAGATCAATCCCGTCACCGGGACCGTCACCCGGCGGCTCAACGCCATTCCCGTCTGGCCCGCCAGCCACTACGTCACCTCCCGGGAGAAGATGGAGCGGGCCATCGGAGAGATTGAGAAGGAAGTGGACGAGCGGGAGCGCTGGTTCGTGGAGAACGGCAAGCTGGTGGAAGCCCAGCGCATCCGCCAGCGGACCATCTACGATGTGGAGATGATGCGGGAGCTGGGCTACTGCAACGGCATCGAAAATTACAGCCGGGTGATTTCCGGGCGGCCGGTGGGGTCCCCGCCGCTGACGCTGATGGACTATTTCCCGGACGACTTCGTCCTGTTCGTGGACGAGAGTCACGTGACGCTGCCCCAGGTGCGGGCCATGTACAACGGCGACCGGGCCAGAAAAGAAAGTCTGATAGAGTACGGGTTCCGTCTTCCCTGCGCCTTCGACAACCGGCCGCTGCGATTCGAGGAGTTCCAGGAGCGGTTCCATCAGGCGGTGTATGTCTCCGCCACGCCGGCGGAGTACGAGCGCACCCAGGCGGACCAGGTCGTGGAGCAGGTGATCCGGCCCACGGGCCTGCTGGATCCCCGTGTGGAGGTCCGGCCGGTGGCGGGGCAGATCGACGATCTGATCGGAGAGATCAACGCCCGTTCCGCCCGGAACGAGCGGGTGCTGGTGACCACGCTGACGAAAAAAATGGCGGAGGACCTGACCCAGTACCTGGCCAGGGCGGGAATCAGGGTGCGGTACATGCACCACGACGTGGAAACCATCGAGCGGATGGAGCTGATCCGGGACCTGCGGCTGGGAGAGTTTGACGTGCTGGTGGGAATCAACCTGCTGCGCGAGGGACTGGACATGCCGGAGGTCAGTCTGGTGGCCATCCTGGATGCGGACAAGGAAGGGTTCCTGCGCAGCGAGACCAGCCTGATCCAGACCATTGGCCGGGCGGCCCGGAACGCGGACGGGATGGTGATCCTCTATGCGGACACCGTTACCCGCAGCATGCGGGCGGCCATGGATGAGACGGAGCGGCGGCGTAAAATTCAGGACGATTTCAACAAAGCCCACGGCATCGTGCCCCGGACGGTCATCAAGTCCGTCCGGGAGATTCTGGAGCTGGGCAAGAGCGAGGCGGAGACGCAGAGGAAATCCGGAAAGAAGCTGACGAAATCGGAGGTTTCGGATGAGATCGCCAGACTGGAGAAGCAGATGAAGGAAGCGGCCAGGATGATGGAGTTCGAGTATGCCGCCGTTTTGCGCGACCGTATCATCGAGCTGCGGAAGGAAGTACAGTAGTCTTTGCCGCCGCCATGCGGCGGCACGGTAAAATGTTTCGATTCGATTCTGCGGGGCCTGCGCGGCCCCGGGCCTCCTTTGTCGCGGACACTGGACGCAGGTGAAGAGCTGCGGCGCCCCGTGAATTTCCAGTTCTTCTTCTGGAAGACCGGTACTTGAAGGGACTCCGCCCCTTAAGCACGCTTTTATTACTTTTCGCGTGCGCGAAAAGTAAATGCATCCCCGCCCCGGCAGGGGCAGAGAAGGAGACGACAATGACCCCTCAATCCCATAAAATCATGGAGGATTTCCAAATCCGGAAATCCAGGAAGCAAAAAGAAGCATTCAGGACCTGGCTCTGCGCGGAATTACAAAACGCCGGCTACACGCCCCGGACAGAAAAAGGCTTTGCCGCCCAAAATGTCGTTGTGGGCGACCCGGAGAACGCCAGGGTCATCTTTTCCGCTCACTACGACACCTGCGCCGTGCTCCCCATCCCCAATTTTATCACACCGAGAAACATATTCTTCTATATCGGCTATCAGCTTCTGCTGGTGATCCCTCTGTTTCTGGCGCTCTTGATCGTGGAGGGGATCCTCCTCGCCGTGGCTGAAGCGCTGCAATCCCTGGCGCTCCTGCTGCTGATGCCGGTTACCTCCATTGCCCTGTGCGCACTTTTCGTGTGGTGGATCATCGACGGCCCCGCCAATTGCCACACCGCCAACGACAACACCAGCGGCGTCATCACCCTGCTGGAAACCGCCCTTTCCCTGCCTCCGGAGGACCGGAGCATGGTCTGCTTCGTGTTTTTCGACAATGAGGAGAAGGGGATGTTCGGCTCTGCCGCCTTTACGAAAAAGCACCGGAAGGCAAAAAAAGAGACGCTGAACATCAATTTTGACTGCGTCTCCGACGGAGATTATATCCAGTTTTTCCCCGGCAGCCGCCTGCGGAAAGACAAAAAGGCGCTGGAACGCATTGAAGCGGCTTTTCAGGGAAACGCTGAGAAGCAGACGGAGGTGGTCCGGGACTTCGGGTTCTATCCCTCGGACAACGTCTCCTTTAAAAGGGGCGTGGGGGTCTGCGCCCTGAAGCACAGGAAAATCATCGGCTACTACATGGACCGCATCCACACCAGGAGGGACACGGTGCTGGAGGAGGAAAACATCGAGCTGCTCCGCCGGGGGGCGCTGACCCTGGCGGCGGGATACAGAAAGGAGACTGTATCATGAAATACGAATGGCTGGAGGAGTATCTGCACGCTCTGCCCGGCGTGGAGAAGGACTACAAGATCGAGTGGAAGTGGGACCGGTACATGATCCGGGGGAAGCTGTTCGCCGCCGTGTGCGCGCCGGAGGGCATGAAGGATGAGCGCTACAACGGTCATACGCTGGTGAACCTGAAATGTGACCCCCGGTTGGCGGAGCTGTACCGGGGGGAGTACCCGGAGGTACTGCCGGGCTTCTACTGCGACAAGAAGACATGGAACGCGGTACTGCTGGACGGGGATTTGCCGGACGGCCTGCTGCGGGATATGTGCCGCCAGTCCTACGAGCTGGTGCTGGCCAAGCTGCCCAAATATGTGCAGCGGGAGATCGCCGGGGCGCAGTAAAGGTCTCCCTCCTTTTCTCCTTTTTCCTGAAAAGAAAAAGAGGCAAAAAGGATTTTATGAATTCCATATTTTCCCCCGCAGGAGTTTTTTCAGGTTTGCGGCAGGATTGTATTCGCCCGCAGCAAAAAAACGAAAACAGGACTTGACACAGAAAATTTGTTCGATTATGATATTGTACAGGGCCGGGCTCCGTCCCGGCCCATTTTTCCCGGATCGAAAAAATCAGCACGAAACAGAATTTCGCGCTGAAACGTTTTTCTTCTGATTCTTTTCCCGTGCGCCGCCCGCTATGCGGGCGGTAGCAGCCCGGGCCGCCCGGGGCGGCGAGTGGTTGTTCACAGAGAAAAGGATGTATACCAAAAAGCAAGCGAGGAAACACCCATGCAGGATAAAATCTTTATCAAGGGCGCGCGGGAGAACAATCTCAAGAACGTGGACGTGGAGATCCCGCGGGACAGGCTGGTGGTGGTGACGGGTCTGAGCGGGTCGGGGAAGAGCTCCCTGGCCTTTGACACCATCTACGCCGAGGGCCAGCGGCGGTACGTGGAGAGCCTGAGCTCCTACGCCCGGATGTTCCTTGGCCAGATGGAGAAGCCGGACGTGGATTATATCGACGGCCTTTCTCCCGCCATCTCCATCGACCAGAAGACCACCAGCAAAAACCCCCGGTCCACCGTGGGCACGGTGACGGAAATCTACGACTACCTCCGCCTGCTCTGGGCCCGCGTGGGCACGCCCCACTGCCCGGTCTGCGGCAGGGAGATCCGCCAGCAGACCATCGACCAGATCATCGACCAGATTCTGGAGCTGCCCGAGGGCAGCCGCATTCAGGTTCTCTCCCCGGTGGTCCGCGCCCGGAAGGGGGAATACGCCAAAGTCTTCGAGGACGCCCGGAAATCCGGCTACGTCCGGGTCCGGGTGGACGGGTCCCTCTATGAACTCACCGAGGAGATCCGGCTGGAGAAGAACAGGAAGCACAACATCGAAATCGTGGTGGACCGGCTGGTGGTCCGACCGGACGTGCGGCAGCGGCTGACCGACAGCGTGGAAACCGCCTCCAATCTGGCGGGGGGAATCGTCATCGCCAACGTGCTGGGAGAGGAGGAACGGGACCTGCTGTTCTCCCAGAACTACGCCTGCGAGGACTGCGGCGTGTCCATCGAGGAGCTGGCCCCCCGGATGTTCTCCTTCAACAACCCCTTCGGGGCCTGCCCCGCCTGCACGGGGCTGGGCAGCCAGCTGAAGGCGGACCCGGAGCTGATCGTTCCCGACAGGGAACAGTCCATCCTGGAGGGGGCCATCCAGTGCTCCGGCTGGAACAATATCCGGGGCGACGGCGTCAGCCGGATGTATTTTGACGCTCTGGCAAAGAAGTACCGTTTCAAGCTGACCACCCCCTGGAAGAGCCTGCCGGCGGAGGTCCGGGATGTGATCCTCTACGGCACAAAGGGAGAGAATCTGGAGCTTCACTACGACCAGCCCCGCGGCAAGGGCACCCTCCGGCAGCCCTTCGAGGGCATCTGCAACAACGTGGAGCGCCGCTACCGGGACACCCAGTCCGACGCCTCCCGCCGGGAGCTGGAGGAGGTCATGAGCGAGCGGCCCTGCCCCGCCTGCCGGGGGCGGCGGCTGAAAATGGAGAGTCTGGCAGTGACGGTGGGAGGCAGCAGCATCTATGATTTCACCACTCTGCCGGTGTCCCAGGCGCTGCGGTTCATGGAGGGGCTGACCCTGACCGGCACCCAGAGCATGATCGCCGGACAGATTCTCAAGGAGATCCGCTCCCGGCTGACCTTTCTGGAGAGCGTAGGCCTGCAGTACCTGACCCTCAGCCGGTCCGCCGCCACCCTGTCCGGCGGGGAGAGCCAGCGTATCCGCCTGGCCACCCAGATCGGCTCCAGCCTGATGGGGGTGCTGTATATTCTGGACGAGCCCTCCATCGGCCTGCACCAGCGGGACAACGACCGGCTGCTGGAGACCCTGCGGCGGCTGCGGGATCTGGGCAACACCCTGATCGTGGTGGAGCACGACGAGGACACCATGCGCGCCGCCGACTATATCATCGATGTGGGCCCCGGCGCGGGAGTCCACGGGGGAAATATCATCGCCGCCGGCACGCCGGAGGAGGTGGCCGCCAACCCCGCCTCCCTGACGGGCCAGTACCTCAGCGGGAAGCGGTATATCGCCGTTCCGAAGGAGCGGCGGCGGGGCAGCGGAAAGGTCCTGACCATCCGGGGCGCGGCGGAGAATAACCTGCGGGACGTGGACGTGGAGATCCCTCTGGGGACCTTCACCTGCGTCACCGGCGTATCCGGCTCCGGGAAGTCGTCCCTGGTCAATGAGATCCTCTTCAAGCGGCTGGGGGCAGACCTGAACCGGATGAAGTGCCGGCCGGGGAAGCATGCGGCCATCGAGGGCGAGGAATATCTGGACAAGGTCATCAGCATCGACCAGAGTCCCATCGGCCGGACCCCCCGGTCCAATCCCGCCACTTATACCGGCGTGTTCAACGACATCAGAGAGCTCTTCGCCTCCACGCCGGAGGCCAAAGCCCGGGGCTACGGCTCCGGACGGTTCAGCTTCAACGTCCGCGGGGGCCGGTGCGAGGCCTGCTCCGGAGACGGGCTGCTGAAAATCGAGATGCACTTCCTGCCGGACGTCTACGTGCCCTGCGAGGTATGCAAGGGCAAGCGGTATAACCGGGAGACCCTGGAGGTGCGCTACAAGGGGAAAAACATCTACGACGTGCTGGAGATGACGGCGGAGGAGGCGCGGGAGTTTTTCAGGCCCCTGCCCAAAATCGCCATAAAGATGGAGACCCTGTGCGACGTGGGTCTGGGATATATCAAGGTGGGGCAGGCCTCCACCACCCTGTCCGGCGGCGAGGCCCAGCGGGTGAAGCTGGCCACCGAGCTGAGTAAGCGGAGCACCGGCAGCACCATTTATATTCTCGACGAGCCCACCACCGGCCTGCACACCGAGGACGTGGGCAAGCTGCTGGAGGTTTTGCAGCGGCTGGTGGACGCGGGGAACACGGTGGTGGTCATCGAGCACAACCTGGACGTTATCAAGTGCGCGGACCACATCATCGATCTGGGACCCGAGGGCGGCGACGGCGGCGGAACCGTGGTCTGCACCGGCACACCCGAGGAAGTGGCCGCCTGCCCGGAGAGCTACACCGGGCGGTATCTGGCAAAGGCGCTGCACGCCTTTGCATGAACCCCTTTTCTGCTTCGCCTGCGCCCCTTTGTTCTGGACATGGGGCGCAGGCGAAGTATCTCCCCGCCCCGTGAACGACCGGCCCGTCTTTCGGGAAACCGGTACTTGAGAGTGTACAAAACAATCGCCCTTCAGGGAACTTTGCGGCAGCGTTCTTCGTCTGATGCAGATAGAAGGAGGCGTTTGCCATGAAAAAAATTCCTGTTTTGCTTCTGGCCGCCGTGATGGGTCTGAGCCTGTCCGCCTGTGCCGCCGAAACTCCGCCGCCGGAGGAGCCCGCCGGAAAATCAGCCCCCACCGCCGTCCAGTCTGTGGCAGCGGCTGAACCGGCGGAAGAGCCGCCGCCCGCCCCGGAACCGGATTATGTCCTGCATATTTCTGATCAACCGATCCCCATGGCAGAGGGATGCCTGGTGACGGACCGTCTGCCGGTGCGCTTTATCAACAATACCGGCGAGGAGGGCTACGTGCTGGACATCCCCCACCTGGAGCGGAAGAATGAAGAGGGGGCATGGGAGCCGGTTCCCTGGAAGGAGGGCGTGGGGTTCTGCGGCACGCCCAGCCTCCTGCCCGCCGGGGGGCGGGAATGGTCGGAGGACCTGCTCTATCTCTGGGGCCCTCTGGAGGAAGGCGACTACCGCCTGTCCTACGAAGTGGGGGCAACCTTTAAGACAGAGGAGCGGGCCTGCGGCGAGTTTACCCTGTATATGCCGGAAGACAGTCAGGGACTGCCGCTGTTCTCCGGGGAGGTTTTCCAAAGCGGGGAGGATGCGCCGGGTCAGGCGCTTCCCTCAGAAGATACTCCGGATCCCCTTCCGATTGTTCAGGCCGGGACCTGACAGGAAGAAGCGGCGGCCTGCGTCAACTTTTAACAGTATTACAAAAGTAGGGGAAATGCAACCGCATTTCCCCTACTTTCCCTGAAGCGCACATCAGTGGAAGGCGTCCCGGTAAATATCAATTTATCGCTTGCGCCCTGATTTGAAAAATTACTGCCTGTTACAACTTTTTTCCCAGACTTTTTCATCAAGTGGCACACGGCACCCCCACGATGCTGCCGCCTTCTGAAACATCTTTCTTGCAAGGGTTTTCTGGATCAATCCCACTATCAAGCGCACAGGAAGCGGAAAGTACTCCGGGCCGGTAAATTTTTTTGCTTCCTCACGGAAAAAGCCGTCTCCCTCCGCAAACAGTTTCCCCATCGCCTGATACGGTTTTGTGACCTGAGCCTGTTTCTCTTCATCCAAAATTCGGATTCCGAAATTATTTCCTTTAACCAGGCAGCCGCCATAACGAACGCCCAGATATTCCGGCAGTTTTTCCAGAAACGCCTCGCCACAACGAAGCTGGCACCCCTCCGCAAAGCCGCTTTGCAAAAGAAAAGAAAGCCTTGTATGCGTATCCTTTCTGGGGAGAGTTTCCAAAAATTCCAGAAGGAGTCCGGGTACGCATTCCACATACAATGGCAGTGCAATGAGGATTTCATCGTTTTTTACATAAGCATCACGAATGATGTCCCATGTTTTTCGGTTTGAGATTGCATATGTTTCAAAAGTACTTCCTTTTTCTGACAGCCCTTTCCCGAAGGCGGCAATGATTTTCTCCGTATTGCTGTATTTCTGTACCCGTGGGCTTCCATTGATAATTACAACATGCATGAAACCGCCTCCTTTCTGTTGCTTTCAGAAAAAACTCCCAGTGAACGGCTCCCTAAATTCAGCACGGTACGCTGACACCACCGTTCAAGATAAGCCTGGTCGCCGTCTCCAGTATAGATGATCCCAATATCCGGCTGGTGGTTATAGCGCATTACATGACGCATCTGCCCGTCTTTGAATTTCAGATACATGGTGACCAGCGGCATAATCCTGTCGATAATGTTTTTGGTCCGCCAGGAGACAAATCCAAAGTGTGTATCCGAAACCAGCCAAACCTGGTCAGCCTTGCTCATTTTTCTTAAAATCGGCTCGTAATCGTCCTGAACGGCGCATACTCCCGGCGTTTTCAGCCAGCAGTAATTGCATCCGGCACAGTGCGAAATGTGCATCCCGGCGGTGTCAATCAACTCAAACTCGACTGCATTTTTATCACTGCGAAGCAATTCCTCTGCTATTGCCTTTCCTATATGCTCTGCCGTTGTATCAACCATTAAAACCATTATATGTTCCTCCGTATCCCCTGCAAAATACAATCCGGATTTGTCGCTCTCATTATAGCAGCAACAGCACCCGCCGGCAAGTATAAATCAGGAGGGCGCCCCATCATCCAGCCGCTGCGACGGGCTGTTACCATATTATTATCAGGAGGAATAACAAAGACATGTTTTATACGGGGGGAAGGGCGCTTTCTATGGCTCTGACATTGTGATGATCTGTTACAATACAGTAGTCCTCGCCTATCCGCCCCAACTGACTTACAAGGAAGTCGACTAACTGAGTACCTCTCGCTATTATAAAAACATTTA
Source organism: uncultured Oscillospiraceae bacterium (assembly GCA_910587505.1). Classification (GTDB taxonomy): domain Bacteria; phylum Bacillota; class Clostridia; order Oscillospirales; family Oscillospiraceae; genus Pelethomonas. The sequence goes on from CAJULD010000045.1 coordinate 17,398, forward strand.
CCCACCCGGAGCCATCAAATGTAATCAGCAGAGTATCTCCGGCTTTTGCTTTTTGCAATGGCAGAGTTGAATTATAGTAAAGCCGATATTCGGTTCTGATCGGATGATCCTCTCTTGCGTCGTACCATGTTAATGAACCGGCCGTCTCACACTCAACTCCGTTATTGCTCATATAAGCAAACCTTGCCGGCAGACGCTCCCGTCTTTTAGTTCCAAAAACCCGCTTCAATTGAGCAACCCCGTTGAATTCGTGCTGATTACTTGCCCAGGAATTTACTTCTACGTCACTTAGCGTTTTAACAGCCAGTCCTGACATCTCAGTTAATGCCTCCTGTTCCTTAAAATTCAAAATATTCGACGCCTGGATATGTTGAAGCAGAAAATTTCCCCATCCGCTTCCTCCGGTTAAACCGGCTCCATTATAGCATCGGGATTCCATATTGGCAACCCTTCACTAAAATCCTGACGGAGTACCAGCCCGGTTGTCACAATTGCAGAGGCAGGAAAAGGAAACATTCCTCCTTTTCCTGCCTCTGCAATTTATAACTCTTCAAATAAAGCGGCGTCCTGCAAAAATTTTTCCACAGCATCCAGAATTCTCGTACATTCCTCCGGGCTTTTCATCATGGATTTCACAGTACATTCCCATATAAGCAAACATTTCACACCATGTGCCTGCAGGTCTGCTTTAACAACACGGTCCCGTCTGATATTTGCCTCAAATTTCTTTTGCCAAAACTCTACCCGCGATTTTGGCATATAGGCGTACTTACACCCGGAATGCCTGTGCCAGAAGCATCCATGAATAAAAATTGCAGTATTATGCTTTTTCAAAAATATATCCGGATGTCCAGTTACGTTCTTCTCAGCTATTCGATAACGATACCCTTTGTCAAAAAGCAACTTCCTGAAATAAACTTCCGGCTTTGTATCCCTGGAACCAATCGCAGACATATTTCTGCTGCGCTGTTCAGGTGAAACTATATCTGCCATCAAAGCCCCTCTGTTTCCCGAACATACCGGACAAACCTGGAAAGCGTCCAGATCCTGTCCTGATAGTCTCCTGGATAGGTTGCAATGTAAGGATGGGGTACAACCAGAATGACATTTTCTGCCTGCATTTCGTCCATCTGAGCCGGAGAGATCCCCTGTTGAAGTGTACAAAGATACTTTGGTCTCCCCCGCAAGCGGTCCGCTTCGTTGATTATCTGACGCCAGCGATCTTTACAGGTGGTCTTCGCCGCCAGGGAAATCAGCTTTTCTGTTGGAAACGCTGCATCGTGATATGCTGATTGGGACGGAAAGATAAAATCCGGTTTTTTGTTTCCCTCTGTCACAGCCTGTGGTGTGTATGCAATTTCATTTCCGTCAAAAATCGCTGACAAATGATGCTCCAGGCTCTTACCCGCACGGCTCTTCCTGCGATTCAGCACCATATTTGCCATTGCTATAAAATCGTCTACCGATGTAAAGCCCTGAGTAATTGTTTCGCCATAGCGGTCATGTTCGATAGCACGAAACAGAGAATATTCCATATTTGTCCACTCGATAATCTTTCGATCCGGATTGGTACGAATATATTCAAGATGATTATATACCCTGTTCTGGATCTCGCGGGCGGCGGCCGACATCACTTCAGATGCCGGGAAATCAACGGCAAGAGATGCAATAAACTCCTGTATGGCAATCTGTTCCTGTGTTTCGGCCTGTATCTGCCCCGCCTCAATCAGTCGGTTTGTTTCGGTTGGGCTAAGTCCAAAAGCATCAAGAAATTGATTGATCTCAGCTTCCGTATTTAGAACATAGCCCTGATAGTCTTCCGAACTGTTCTGAACCAGTACAAATAGTGCGCCTGTATATTCTGGCCGGAGAAAAGGGAACCCTCTTCCGAAATTGGTGATACGATATTCATTGCGCGTGCGCTGCCCATAGTAAATAAAACGGGTGTCTGTTTCTGAGCCATCCTGCCATCTGATTTTGACCCACTTTTCCCTGTTGCAGCCTTTTATTCCGGGTTCGCTGAATAAAATCGGGACCGACGGTTTGGATATGTAAATTCCGGCCTGATGTCCACCGGTCAAGCCCGTATCATTTGCAGAAAGGAATTTGCAATACGCCTGCTGTCCACCTGAAACGGCCTGTATTGCGTGAATCGCATATTCCTCCAACATTTACACTGCCTCCCTCCGCAAACTCTCTTCGGCGTGAAATTCACATGGGGTTGTATCGAGAACTTCCAGCCTGGACACGATAAGGCGCGCTATATCAGACATCAGGGGAACAACCACAGAATTTCCGAACTGTTTATATGCCTGTGTATCAGATACAGGAATTTTGAATGTATCCGGGAATCCCTGAAGCCGCGCGCACTCTCTCGGGGTGAGACGTCGTGGGTTTTTCCCCCGCTGCTCGATCAGTATTTCAGACCCGTCTTTGTAATACCGGGCGCTGATTGTTCTTGTTACTCCGTCCAGTGGGGCAATTCCATAACCGAATCCATTACCGGCTTCTCTGTGCTTTGCGGCATAATTCTGCAAATAGGTCCACAGTTTATCCGATAATGTATATTTCCTGTCAGGGGCACTTTCCAGAATATCCTTTACAACAGGCTGCTTTTCCGGCGGAGACAGTCGAAACGCAAAGTCAATGCCGTTCCCATAGCGCTCCATATCAAAACCGACAATCACAATGCGTTCTCTATGCTGCGGAACATACTGCTTCCCGTCAACAATTTTGAAAAACACCTTATAATTTAATTCCTCCAGGGATTCCTGAATAACTCTAAACGTTCTCCCTTTATCATGACTGCAAAGGTTTTTGACATTTTCAAGCATAAATGCTTTTGGCCGCTTTGCTTTCAAAATGCGACAGACATCAAAGAAAAGCGTCCCCTGGGTTTTATCCTCAAAACCCGTTGCGCGTCCCAGACTGTTCTTTTTCGATACACCTGCGATTGAAAAGGGTTGACAGGGGAATCCCGCAACAAGTATATCATGATCTGGTATATTTTCGGCATTTACTTTTGTTATATCGCCATCCGGCTGCACACCGAAATTCGCAAAATACGTCTGCTGACTGTACTTGTTCCACTCGTTTGAATATACGCATTGACCTCCGGCAGATTCAAACGCAATGCGCATACCTCCAATACCTGCGAATAAATCTATAAACTTATATCCGTTATTGTTCTGGAGCGGCTCTGCCTTCGCCCTGACAAGCATCTGTCTGATTGCTATGGAAAGACAATCCTGCATAGTCTGACCGCTCACAACCATGTAATTGCATAATTCCTCATAGATGTCATCATCTACTCGTATATGAATCTGTCTGGCCATTGTACATTCCTCCGGGAAGAGAGTTATACCTGATTTTTCCCCATTGTAACACATCCTGACTGAGGATGCAATAGAAAAGGGATATTTCCTGTACCACATTCTCCCCGGAACAGGCTGCCAGCGGGGATATATCTTCGCTGGCAGGGGCACCTCCGCTTTTCGATCATCATACCCCCATCCCGTTTTTTGCCTTGTTTCCTGTTCCTTTTCGGCCTGTTTCCTGACCGCCCCGGTTTGACTGCTGTGTTCCATGGAGAAACAGGGCACGCAAAACCGTCCTGCCGAATCTGTCGTTCAGCAGGACGGTCTGCGACTGCAGCTATATCACAGGCAGCGGGGAAATGCGGCCACATTACTTTCCATCGGCCTGCCGGGACGCCATTTCACAGATCGCTTCCGCGTCTTCTTTTGCAGTCGTTCTTTCCATGATAATTGCCAGAACGATGATTGCAATCAGATTCAGCCCAAACCGAATAAGCGCAAATTTGCCGCCCAACTGCGCTGTTTCAAACAGCATCATGGGAATCTTTGTTGTTGACCAGGCGCCGATAAAAAGAAAAACATTGGTCAGCGAAACGCCCTTTTTCAAAAATACCGCCGCTACCGGGAAAGCGGCGTACAGCGGGCCTGCTGAGAATGAACCCAAAACAAACGCAAAAATTCCTCCCCTGATTCCGGCGTCCTTTCCCATGTATTTCATCATTGTCTCTCTTGGAACCCATACGTCCATCAGTCCTGAGAGTAAAAAAACCGGCGGGATGACCGAGAGCATTTCCAACAGGTTATGAACGGAAAGAGCAGCGGTTTCCTTGCCGAGTTCCGGCCTGATCAGGAAAAGCAACCCGTTTATTAAAACCAGGAGCAGAAAGAACCGGTACCTTTTGATAAATTTTTTCAGTCGCGCCATCACATAATCACCCCAATGATACACGACGTAATGATCGCGAAGATCAGCGACAGGATGTTCCTTTTTACCGCAATGCGTTTTCCAAAATACTGAATTTCCAATGGCAACGTAGCGATGCCGACCATCATAAGGGTAGAAATGAAAACCGCAATCTGTGCATACCCCGCTCCGGCGGCAAGCAGGGAAGCCGCAAGAGGAAACGCGACGAATCCCGGAATCAAAGTGACACAGCCAATGACGGCGGCAATCACCACACCCAATATTCCGGAATCGGCTCCGAGGAGTCTGGAAATTGCCTGCTCATCCAGCAAAGTGAGGATGAATCCTGTTAGAAGCAATACCGTCAACACGGACGGCAGAATATTTTCAAAGGCTTTCCATGCTTTCTTTAGCGCAAGACCCGTTTTTGCCCTGTCCTTCATAAATGATACGAATACTCCTGTCACCGCAGCTCCATACAGGATTTTTGTAAACACCTCTGCTCACCTCTCTTTTCATAACCAGGCATCCCCATACGGTTGATGACAGTATATCATAACGCCCTGTACAAATCCACCCCTTTACCGCCCGCCCCGGTCAAAGGAGCGCGGGGCGGTTTACGGGCTTTCTCCGCCCTGCTGATTTGCATTACCTCGTACCCCGCCTGTTGGTACAGCTTCTTAATTTTCGTTGTGCGTTCTTCTGCTCCCGCCGGGCGTCCTCCACGGCCCGCTCCACTTCCTCCGGCCGCCGGACTCATTCCTCTCGACAAATCCCCATGATATGAGCGTCCATCGATAAATCTGCTCCCTGCAAATTATTGTTCATTTTTCATCGTCCAATAATTGAACAGCCTCGACCTGTTGAATCTGTCCGGGGTATGTCTGAAAAATTTCTCCTGTAAAGGTAATGGAAATATTATCGCCAGCATCCAGATCATCTATGGAAATGTCAGTATATCTCCATGTAATTTTCGTTTCTTCTGCAACAGAGAAACAAAATTCTCCTCTAAAGTTGATATCATTTATTTCCATACCCTTTAGTGTATTTGACAAGGGTATAATAAACCGACACTCAAGAATAGAGCCAACCTACATTAAGCCGCCGCTATTGGGGAGCCAAAAGCGGCGGCTTTTTTGCGCGATATGGCCGGAGCCCGCTGGGGGCCGCCCTGTTTTGGTTTTCAAGGCGGCCCCCAGCAGGCCCCGGCCAATCCATCCGAAAAACTATATTATCGTGCAGTAACTTCGAGACAAAATGTCCCAAAGCAATCATTGTCCCCGCGCATTTTTACATAGGGGCTCCGGTGGTATATCCCCCGTCGCCGCCTACTATTAAGCACAGGCGGGAGCTGGCGGTCAAGGGTGCGTAGCACCGCCGCTTGCGGCGGCTTGCCCTTGACGGCCTGCCCCGGCTGTGCTACCTCTCCGGCGCGGCGGGGGATATATCCTCCAGAGCCGCCCCCTTTCCCATGAATGGGAAAGGGCGGGGGGATTGGGTTGAACGCGCTGTAAAACCGCTTATTTTCCACGGCTGGACTGTTAGCATTTAGGCGTTTGAAACCCGCTTGTATCAAGTGTTTCCGGGTGCGTTCAGTATAGGGGTGGCATGTTTATATGTCCTGTGCCCTATTCGTTCCACAAATGCTAACAGGGTGATAAGTCAAGGAAGTCTGTGATTTCCACAGAACCCATCAGCTACAAGAGATTATGTCGCCCGAAAGACCAGATTGAATGAATATGATAAGTGTGATATACTTTGGTAGCTGTCCTAAAAAATAGACGCAAAGGAGTAATACCCATGAAAAAATACGAATATAAGGTTATGACAATGACACCAACTATTCCCACAACTGCCAAAGGATATGGAAAAATCATACAAGACTTTGAAACAACGCTAAATGAATTGGGCGCAGACGGATGGGAGCTTATTCAACGGATTGATAGTTTGTTTTTCTTTAAGAGAGAAGTTGAATAACTTCTGGCTTTTGAATTGCTGTTTTGATTAAGGAACCGCAGCGACAGAGCGGCGGTGACGCAGTCAAACTCTTTGGGACAAAATGTCCCAAAGGTGGGGCGGCACTTTTACAGTGTCGCTCTTTTTCTGTTTTTAAGACCAAAGTAGTATTGACAAAGTTTTAAGACTGTGGTAGTATTTGTTCGTAGCTACTACCCCAGTCTTAAAAGTCTAATGGTATAAAGTCAAGTAGGTGATGCAAGGAAAATTTGAGAAGAAT
>CAJULD010000046.1 GCA_910587505.1 uncultured Oscillospiraceae bacterium
TCTGGTGAACATGGTCAACTATGACCAGCGCACCGGTTACTATGAGCTGGGCGAGACCCTGGGCTACAAGATCTTCAAGCTGGAAGGCATTGAAGGCGTCGTGGTTGCCAACGAGTTTGCCAACCTGTACGGCACCTCCGTTCTGGCTGACGGCAAGACCAACCTGGAAGTCGCCAAGGACGACATCCGGACTCTGGACATTGCCACTGAGATCACCGCTGTCGGTGAGCGCTATGCTCTGTACACCCAGGACACCAAAAAGGTTCTGACCTTCACCAACGAGGGCCTGAACACCGTCAAGGAGACCGGTGCTGCCACCGATATCTCCTCCGCTTCCAAGTTCCAGTCCACCTCCGGCATGCGTCTTTCCACCAGTGGTGCTGACGCTACCCAGTTCTACATCAACTTTGGCCGCACCGGCAACAACACCTGCGACCAGCGTCTGGAGTTCACCGTGACCTTCCAGACTTCCAACGCGATGGCGTCCTTTGATTCTTACGCCGGTGTGAACATCTCCTCTGTTGCCGCCCGCGACAACCTGGACAACACCGATGATAACAACTGGACTGTCAATACCGCTACCCTGGGCGATGCCGCGACGCTGCGGACGACGGATACCCCCACCGCCGGCAAGCTGAACGTTAACAACCGTGACTATGAGTTCGTTGCCGCTGATTATCCCGTGACCTTCAAGAAGGTCATCCGTGCCAACAACGACATCAGCTCCCAGGATCTGGCCGTGATCTATGGCATCTTTGGCGCTGCCGACAATACCATCGGCTCCTCCACCAGTGCCTGGACCAAGGACTGGATCACCGGTGACGTGTTTGTCGGCACCGTGAGCACCAACCCCATTACCCGCGAGGAAGAGGATCTCTCCAACAAGATTTCCTACAACCAGTTTGTCGATACCTACATCAACCCCGAGACCTATGACGTGAACTGGAACGGTTCCGGCAACGGCGAGTGGGTCAAGTTCATCGACAATGACAACGACGGCGTCTGCGATTATGCCTTCCTGACCCAGTGCTGGCTGGACGAGGCCGTCGGCACCTACAAGAAGGGCGATAACACCATCACTGAGTATTATCAGTTCGATGAGGACAACAGCGACGTCCATTACATGGATGGCAACACTCCCGCCGTGGGCGATGTGGTTGTCTGCTCCCTGATCGATGGTCAGATCCTGGTGGAGCCCGCCAAGGACGTCACCAAGACCGTCAACAAGTATGACTGGAAGGACGACGTCATCACCACCACCGACGGTGACGAGTATGGCCAGTCCGAAATCACCAACTCCACCGAGATGATGGGCCTGCTGGATACCATGGCTGACAAGACCGAGTACCGTATGTACTTCGATCACTTCGGCTATGTCCGCGCTTACGAGCTGCCCGGCGACACTCAGTACGCTCTGCTGACCGAGATGTACGCCAGCAACAACGCTACCGGCGCTCTGGTTCAGAACTGGCCCATGACCGTCGAGCTGAAGGCCGGCGATGAGGCCGTCAAGGAGTACAACGTCGGCAGCGGCAGCGATGGCTCCTTCGCCGCCCGCACTCCCTGGTCCACCGTCAACAGCGCTGTGGGTACCTTCACCTACAACAACTGGCTGCAGCCCGCCATCGCTCACCTGGGCGTGAGCCGCAACGGCTTCGGTCCTGTCCGTGAGCTGCCTGTCTTCGGCGCCTCCACTTATACCTTCTGGAACGCCTGGCGTCAGAACGTCAAGGTTGTCAATGCTCTGGGCGTCAGCAGCGGTGCTGTAACCAGCGGCGAGTTCAACTATGGCCAGTATGTCCGCGGCGCTACCGTTGCGACCTCTCCTGTTACCACCAGCCGCACCAACGTGGCCATTGTCAACATCAATGGTGAGAACGCAGTCCTGAAGGGCGCTGCTCAGCTGCGTCTGAACAATCAGGGCAACGTGATGACCTGGCCTGATGGCACTGCCCGTTATGCTACCGATTACGTCCAGCTGGGCACCGGCGATGTAGCCAAGGCTCAGACCATGTATCCGGTCCATGCCAACTACAACGGCTGGAGCAATGTCTACGTCAACGCTGTTCACGACACTGAGTATTACATTGTCCACAACGGCGGCGTGGAGCACTTCACCGACTACGCCAACATGCCCAAGCTGACCCAGGCTGACAACTACATTTATGCTGCTTACGCTGTCGCCCGCGACACCTCCGCCGATAACGCCGATCGTCCCTACTGGGTTGCCGACGTCATCGTCTACGAGGTCCGTGACTGGAACGACAACTCCAAGAGCAGCGTCTCCCTGGCTTACTTCAACCAGAGCCGTTACAGCGATCAGGTCCAGCTGCTGAAGACTCTGAACAACAACAGCACCAATCCCATGGTCGACCTGACTCCCTCCCGTCTGAACAGCTCCGGTCTGCCCTGGGGCGCTGACCGCGGCGCGTTCGATGAGTATGCCGGCTACGGCTTCTATCAGCTGTGGAACGCCAGCGAGATCACCGACGGTGCTATGACCGCCCGCAACATCACCCCGATCACCAAGGACTTCAACAAGAATGGTATCTATGCCGGTACCATCACCCGCGTGAATCGTAACGCCACCGACGGCGGCTACATCAGCGTGGATGTTCTCACCGCTACCGGCCCGGTCTCCTATTCTGTGTCCGTGACCAACAATGTTTACAGCATCACCACCGACCAGAAGCTGGGCAGCACCAACACCTACAATGAGGCCAACCAGCTGCGCTACAACAACCTTACCAGTAACGAGGTTTGCGTAGGCGACATGGTGATCTGGGTTGGCAGCGAGCCTACCGCCGCCAACTGGGTCAACTCCGGCTTCGTTGTGAATCTGGGTAACACCAATCCCACCGCTCCCAACTTCAATCTGTGGAACAACGACACCGCCGTGTTCCTGTGGAATGACGGCAGATGGACTGGCCCGAATCCCGGCCTGTGGCAGCAGATCACTGCCGAGCAGGGCGTGCCCGCTCCCGATGCTGAGGCCCGCAAGCTGACTGTCAAGCAGGTTGGTCTGCCTGATAACAAGTCCTGGGATCTGACGGTTCCCGTTGGCTCCACTCAGGTGTACGACTTCACTACCGGTCAGTATGCTGCTCCTGCTGGCTACACCCTGACCAGCGTCACTCCCGCTGCCGGTGGTGCTAACACGGTACTCGGTGTTCTGCCGGCTGGTACTAACGCAGCTTACACCCTCACCGGCATTGCTGCTGTGAGCAGTGGTGACGATGAGATCGTCCTGAACTACACCATGGCTCCCACCAGCCTGACTGTCACTCTGGCGGATGGCGCGACCAACGCCTGGGCTGGCACCGGTGTCAACTACGCCATTACCGGTTCCGGTTCCGCCACCATCACCTCTGGTGCTACTATTGGTACTGGCGTTGCCTACGGCAATGACTTCGAGCTGAAGTGGACTGGCAAGGCCAACTATACCTATACTGTCACCGCTGAGACGAACACAGGTGTTACTGTTGCGACTCTCACGCCTGGTGCTAACAATCAGTACACGGTGAAGGGTAATGTCAACGGTGTGGCTACCATCACGATCACCGCGAACTATGTCGCTCCAGCTCCCACTTCCTATGGTGTTACCGTCGTGCGTCCTGAGGATGGTTCCGTTGCCGTCAGTGCGGCTGCCCCCAATACCACTTGGGGTGGCAAATACACCGCAACGATCCAGACCGCGACTGGCTGGTTTACCACCGGCATTGATGTGACGGTCACCGATACCAACACTGGCGCTGTGATTCCCAGCACCTATGCGGGTACTACTCTGACCATCAGTCAGGCTGACGGCGCCGGTCACAACATCACCATCACCATCCGGGCGAATGGCGCGACCAAGGTTCCCTTCGTTGTTACCATTGACAACACTGCTAACAAGGGCGGTGCCTGGTCTCTGGCGAGTGCTGAGGGTACCCTCTCCGGTACGGCTCTTACCAATGCCACCACCATTTCCATGAAAGTTGGCCAGACCCTCTATGTCTTCGTGACTGATAATTCAGTGCCCACTATCGGCGGTATTACTCCGACTACGGCAACGAATTCGAACAATCAGACGGTCTACGTCTTCTCCGGCATTGATGCCGCGGCTACGCTGGCCATCAACTGATTCCTCTCGCATCGCACAACCCCATGCTTGAATAAAGCAAAGACCCCCGGGGGCTTCGGCCCCTGGGGGTCTCTTTTTCCGCGCCGCCTGTATGCTCCTCTTGCAATTGCCGGGGAAATCATGTAAAATAAAGTCGAATAAACCTGAAAGGAGCGGTCGCGGCGTGAAGCTGTTTCATGAGCTGTTTCCCGGCGTCAAACCAGACGAAATCACGGATATTCTGAAGAAGGATAACCTTACAATCCCGGCTGATTTCCGTTTTTCCCAAACCAATATCATTATCGGGCCCAACGGCGCGGGAAAAACCCGGTTTTTAAACGCTCTACGAGAGCTTTACAGGAAGACGAAGAACACCTCCCTGCTCTACGGCTATTTTCCGGACCTGATGTCCCGCAGGCCGCCGAAGCCCTCCGGCAGAAAGCTGCGCAGGCACACCCTGCAGCAGTACCGCGATATGGACGGCATCGCCTTCGAGGACTTTTTTCAGGAGGTGCAGGCGCAGAACGAGAAATTCCTCCTCCGCATTCTGGAGCCGGACAGCGAGAGCGAGCAGGCGGCAAACAACCGGACCATGCAGATGATGATCGACTTCTTCAAATCCCTTACCGGCAAGTCGATCTGCTCTTCCGCTGAGGATGGTGAGGATCCGGATCTTATCACAGGCTTCATGGTGAGGGAGACCAGCGGCCGTCTCCTGCCGCTGGAAGAGGCGCTGGATGAAATTTCGCCGGGCGAGCGGATGCTGTTTTACATGTCGATCTTCCTGGCGCTGCAAAAGGAGGACCGGAGAAACCAGGTGATTATTCTGGACGAGCCGGAGAGTCACCTGCACCCCAGGGCGCTGCTGCAGTTTGTCCGTCTCCTGGGGGAAAAGTTCCCTCGGGCCACCATCTGGATTGCCACCCACAGCCTGTTCCTGCTGCCGGAGTATGAGTTTGAGAATATTGTTTATCTGGAAGACGGAGCGGTCCACAAGCGTAGCAGCAAATTGTATCAGGATGTTATTACGGATGTGCTGGGGGAAGGGCGAGAAAATGTCCGGCAGTTTTTTGCGTCCTATGCGCAGTGGCAGTATTATGGGTTTATTGACAAGTGTTTTCAGAATCCTGCCACGGTTGTGGAGGCGAATCCCAAGGATGAGCAAGTAGGTATTTTTGTAGAAGCCTTGCAGAAAAGGTCTATTCGTAAAGTTCTGGATTTTGGCGGTGGAAGCGGCCGCTTGGGACTGAGTATGATGGAAGCCCAGGTCCCCCAATGGAAAGATGTTCTTTATGACATATATGACCCACATCCGACGTACAAAGGCAAGGCATTCAATATCTTTACGAAGCTGGAGGATTGCAAAGAAAAATATGACTGCATCGTAATGATGAATGTACTGCATGAAGTAGAGCCGGAGGATTGGCCCACATGGTTTGAGACAATACGCAATTTAATGGCCTTTGATGGATTTTTACTCTTTGTGGAGGTTAAAGCTCTGAGAGATGGAGAATATCCGAATGATAAAGGATATATGTTGCTGGGAGAGGAAGAATTGAATGTTCTTTTCGGAAAAGGAGCAGTTAAGACTGACTATCAGGTAGGATCCTCTATTGGTTTCTATTTTACCCGAGAAGAATTGAAGCATGTCACGGATTCAACTGTTCGTGCAGCCATTATACATTTGGAAGAACGCATGTATAGAGAACTGTCCCAAATTCGAAATACAGAAAAAGAGCAGAGAGCTTCAGAGAGCGATGTGACTTCTGAAAAATTGGCGCGGAGAGGCGCGTATGCCCGCCGCTACGCCTTCCTGACGCAGCAGTACATCAACGCAAAGCTTTTTAATGATGAGCAGAAACTGAGGCAAGCTTATGCGGATATGGAAGACGATGATGAAGATGACGATGAAAATGGCATCAAAAAAGTGCAGCCGCCTGAACCCATCAGGCACATGGAACTTATTTACAACAGATAGCCCCCGAAAGCCCACGCCTTCGGGGGCTATCTCATTCTCTGTCCACACTGCCCGCGCATAAAACCGCAGTACCGTTACCGGGCAACAATATTAAACCAGCAGCGTCTCAGGGACGCGCTGCGCTTTTTCTGCGGCTTTTTCTTTCAGGAAAAACCATTACAGCAGCGTTGCGCCCCAGTCGCAGAATACGAAGCTTCCGCCCGTGTTGCAGGCAAACCGGAAGCTGATCCGGGAATTTTCCGGGATGACGTCCTCACGGTAATAGATAAGTTCCTGCACGATTCGCCCGTCCCGCATTTTTGCCAGCCGCCGGGCGCTGGGCTGCCGCTCTTTGCCGTCCCAGGTAAAGGTCATCGTGCCGCCCTTTCCGGCGATCATGCAGCGGAGAATCACGATTCCCTGTTCCCCGCCTGCCAGCTCGTGGAGCGTGCGGGAGGCGGTGACGGTTCCGCCGTTGGTATATGTGTCCGCCAGCCCGTAGGTCTCAAAGCTGATCCAGGCGTTGTTGGCGCTGTAGACCGCCTCCAGCGGCCGGAGGGTGACCAGATACTCCACGCCGCCCAGAACATACAGCGAAATATCCACAGGGCGATAGGAATATGTCCCGCTGGCGGTATCCAGCGCAAGGTTAAGCTCCATCGTCTGCTCCACCGCGCCGGTCTCCTGGCTGGTCAGGGAAATCTGGAATCGCGCCGGGGTATTGGGCACATTTTCAAAAAAGTTGCCTGTCAGATTGAACCGCCGCAGCCGTCCCGACGCGGGCACTTTCAGCTTTCCGGTCATTGGCTGGCACGCCGCCAGATTGCCCTTGACCATGGACAGCGGCGTAATTCCCGTAAATCCTGCCGCCAGCACGTCCGCCGTCAGCGCCGTATCGCTTTTTCCCGCAAAGCACAGGCCGTCCCAGAGTCTTGTCCCGCTGACTCCGGTGGAATTTTTCGCGGGATTCTGATGGAAGAGGCCGATCTGATGGGGGGCGGGGTCCATATTCTGCACCGCGCAGTAGTGGTTGTAGGCCAGCCGGCACAGCCGGTCCCGGCTACTGACCCGCAGCTCCGCGCCGTCGTCCCGGCCGCTGGTCAGTCCCGCCTCGATTTCCGCCATGGCGTGGTTGAAGTCCACGCGCATGATCCGGTCCTGCTCGTCCCACTGAGGGAGGTGGAAATTTTCCGTGTAGTTCATAGAGTGGTTTCCTTTCAGAAGTGGATTCCGGCAAAAAAACCGGTACACACTGGTGGTGTACCGGGAAAAAGTTTCTGTAATTTGTGCAACGGTAACCTGCACAAATTCAGTTGCGGCCAAAATCCGCAGCAGGAGCTTCTTAACCGCAGGTTTAAGCGTGCTTTTGCCGCGAAGCAAAAGTGCGCTCGTGGACCGTGAGTACCGGGGGTGAATCCCCGGTTTACAAAGCCTCCCGCCCGTGTTATACTGAAGCAGGAATAACGAAGGAGGGCGGGATGGTGAAGCTTTGGGAACTGCTGGAGATCCGGCCGGGGGTAACGGCGCTGGCTGGCGGCGGCGGCAAGACGGCCATGATGCTTGCTCTTGCCCGGCAGCTTGTGGAAAAAGGTACCGTGATCTGCTGTACCACCACCCGCATCCTGCCGCCGCCGGATATGCCCCTGCTGACCGGCGGAAAGGACGTTCCGGCGGCGCTGGCGGTCTGCCGCTGCATCTGTCTGGCAGTACCGGCGGAGGGCGGCAAACTGGCCGCCCCGGCGCAGCCCATGGAAGAGCTGGCGCGTCTGGCGGACTACGTGCTGGTGGAGGCAGACGGTTCCCGCGGACTGCCCGTCAAGGCCCATCTGGCCCATGAACCGGTGATTCCGGCCGCTGCGGGGCAGACGGTCCTCCTGATCGGGGCCTCCGGCTTTGGCCGCCCCGTCCGGGAGGCCGTCCACCGCTGGGAGCAGTTCTGCCGCCTGACCGGCGCGTCTCCCGGGGAGCCGGTGACGGCGGAGAGCGTTTCCCGGCTGCTGGCCGCGGAAGCGCCGGGCGATAAGATTTTTGTCAACCAGACGGAAGCGCCCGCCCTGTGGACTGCCGCCCGCCGTCTGGCGGAGCTGTCGCCCCGGCCTGTTTACGCCGGGTCGCTGAAGGAGGGAAACTGGACATGCTTGTCATGATACGGGGTGGCGGCGACCTGGCAACCGGGGTTGCCCTGCGGCTGTACCGCAGCGGGATGCAGGTGGTGATCTGTGAAATCGCCGCGCCCACCTCCATTCGCCGCACGGTGTGTTTTTCCGAGGCGGTGCGGTTGGGCGAGGCGTCCGTGGAGGGGGTGTCCGCCCGCCGGGCGGAACCGGAGGAGGTTCCCCTGCTGCTGGAGGAGGGCGTCATCCCGGTCCTCGTCGATCCGGAGGCGCAGTGCGTCCGCATGTGGAAGCCGGACGTGGTGGTGGACGCCATTCTGGCCAAGCGGAATCTGGGCACCCGCCGGGACATGGCCCCTGTAGTGGTTGCCGCCGGGCCCGGCTTTACCGCCGGCGTGGACTGCCACGCCGTGGTGGAGACCATGCGGGGACACTATCTGGGGCGGGTCATCTATGCCGGCTCCGCGCTGCCCAATACCAGCATTCCGGGGCTGATTGGCGGTCATGCCGGCGAGCGGGTGCTCCGCGCTCCGGCGGACGGCTTTTTTCAGGGGGCAAAGCAGATCGGGGAGCAGGTCCGGGCGGGGGACGTGGCCGGTTACGTGGCCGGCGTTCCTGTGGTGTGCACGATTGACGGCGTGCTACGGGGCCTGCTGGCCGACGGTACAGCCGTTACCAGGGGAATGAAGAGCGGGGACGTGGATCCCCGGTGCGAGCCGGGGCACTGCCTGTGGGCTTCCGACAAGGCGCTGGCCGTCGGCGGAGGCGTGCTGGAGGCAATTCTCCATCTGACCTCGCAGATGAAGCAGAAGGAGAATGCGGATGGAAAGTGAAGTGAAGCTGACAAAGCTGGCCTCCTGCGCCGGCTGCGGCGCGAAGGTGGGGGCCGGCGTTCTGGCCCGGCTGCTGAGCGGCCTGCCGGTCCGGCAGGACCCCAACCTTCTGGTGGGCTTTGACAAAAGCGACGACGCCGCCGTTTATCGGATTTCCGATGAGCTGGCCCTGGTGCAGACTGTGGATTTCTTTCCCCCGATTGCGGACGACCCCTATCTGTTCGGTCAGATTGCCGCCACCAACGCCCTCAGTGACATTTACGCTATGGGGGGCGAGCCGAAGCTGGCGCTGAACCTGATGTGCGTCCCGAAGGAGATGCCCCGGCAGGCCGTTCACCAGATGCTTCAGGGCGGCTATGACAAGGTGTATGAGGCCGGTTGTCTCATTGCCGGCGGCCACAGCATTTTTGATGAAGAGCCCAAATATGGTCTTGCCGTTACCGGCTTTGTCCACCCGGACCGCATTCTGACCAACAGCGGCGCAAAACCGGGGGATGTGCTGCTGCTGACCAAGCCGCTGGGGGTGGGGATTCTGACCACCGCCCACAGGGGCGAGATGGCCTCCCCGGAGGGAATGGAGCTGGCCTGCCGCCTGATGACCACGCTGAACAGGGCGGCGCGGGATGTCATGGTGCAGTTCCCTGTGCATGCCTGCACGGACGTCACCGGCTTTTCCCTGTTGGGACATCTGCTGGAAATGGCTCAGGGCAGCGGCGTCCGGGCTGTGGTTCACGTGGACGGCGTGGACATCATCCCGGAGGCGGCGGAGCTGGCGAAGCTGGGGCTCCTGCCGGAGGGGATGTACCGCAACCGGACCTTTGCCGGGCCCTTTGTGGATGTGGGAACCACGCCGCTGCATTTGCAGGATGTTCTCTTCGATCCCCAGACTGCCGGAGGGCTGCTGATTGCGGCGGACCCCTCCGCGGCGGCGGAGCTGCTGGCGGCGCTGGAGGGCTGCGTCCCCAGCGCCCGGAGGATCGGAGAGATTGCCGGCTATCCGGGCGGCGCAAGAATTCTGCTGCGATAGAGAGGAGCCGGGGCTACCGGAACGGTTCGTGGACAGACGCAGAAGGGCGGCGGGCTCTGATGCGGGGCGGCCACAGAGCAGGCGCGCTGCGCTGTGTCAGTCATAACCCTGTCATCAGGGGATTCGCAGGGGGGCGATGCCTCCCTGCGTTTATTTTCTGCAATTTTTTGTTTATACAAAAAGTTGACAGATGGTCCGCCGGGGTTTTATCGTATCTTTCATTAAGACAAAATTTTCCTGTTTTGTCGAATTATGAAAGGGAGGTATCCTCTATGCCCCGAAAAACCATCCTGCCCAACATTGCCTATGATACCCAGCGCCGCACCTATTACGTGACCATCCGCCGTCCGGCGCCGGACGGTACAACCCGCCGGACGGTTCAGTGCTACCCCACCATGGAGCTTGCCATTCAGGCGCTGGACCGGCGGGGCGGAGAAGATCTTCTGGCCCAGGGGGAGGCGCTGGAGAAGCTGACGCTGGGTCAGTGGCTGAGCTACTGGCTGGAGCAGATCATCAAGCCCACCCGCGCTGCCAGCACCGCCCACGGCTATACCATGATTATCCGCAACCATGTGGCGCCGGGACTGGGGGCCATCCCGCTGGCCAGGCTGACGGCTCCCCAGGTTCAGCTCTACCTCAACCGGATGCAGGCCCAGGGCCTGTGCGCCAACACCGTGCGCAAGCATTACATGCTGCTGCACAACGCGCTGGAGCATGCCCGGCGGCAGGAGCTGGTGATGCGCAACGTGACCGAATACGTAACGCCGCCCTCCGCAAGCGATCCCACCCACCATTTTTACGACTCGGAAACCATGGCGCGGCTGTTTGAGATTCTGGCGGGCACCTCCATGGAGCCGGTGGTCAAGCTGGCGGGCTATCTGGGCCTGCGGCGGGCGGAGATCTGCGGGCTGAAGTGGAACCACGTGGACCGGGAACAGAAGATCATCACCATTGCCGAGGCGCGGACCACTGTCAATGGCCGGCCGGTGAACAAATCAACCAAAAACCGCTCCTCCATCCGCCGCCTGGGGTACGCGGGGCTGTCCGACATGGAGGAGCTGATGGAGCGGCTGTGGCGGCAGAGGCAGGAGGAGATGGCGCTGCTGGGGGAGCGCTATCTGGACAAGGGATATGTGATCTGCCACGACGGCGGGCGGCCCTACCAGGCGGACTATCTCAGCAACCGCCTTCAGCGGGTGCTGAGCAGGACGGAGCTGCCCTATGTCACCCTCCACGGGCTGCGCCACAGCTTTGCCAGTATTGCCAACAGCAGGAACGTTCCCCTTTTTGGCATCAGCCGCGCCCTGGGACACAGTACGACCAGCACGACCAGCCGCATCTATATGCACCTTTTCGACGACACGCACCTGTCAGTGGTACAGGCAGTGGGCGAAGCGGTAGGCGGCAGCGGCCCGAAATAACCAACCGGGAGCCCCGGCTGCAAAGCAGCCGGGGCTCCCGGTTCTTCCTGCGGATCAGGCGGCGGAGAACTGATCCTTACCCACGCCGCACAGGGGGCACTCGAAATCTTCGGGAAGGTCCTCCCACCTGGTACCGGGCGCGATGCCATGATCGGGATCACCCAGGGCCTCGTCGTACTCGTAGCCGCAGACGTCGCAAACGTATTTCATGTTGATTGCTCCTTTCATAAAGACATATCGGGCATAGTATACCCCATATTTCACCGGCAGACTATTGCAATTCCCACAAAACAGAAAATATGGGCAGGGCGGCTGAAAAAAGCAACGGCATCCCGGGAGGCAAAATTTTATAACAGGCTTCAGAATTCATGACAAAAAAGGAGGGGAGGACAAAGCGTGCAGGGCAAGGCGGAGGACGCAGGCGGGCTGACGCCCGCCAAAGACGCCAACGCGGCCATGCGCACTTTGTACCCCTGAGCTTTTGCCAGGATTTCTGATGATTGCTATAAGTTCTTTTTGTTTCGGAAAAAAGAATGCTTACCGTCCCGCAGCCCCTCAGCTCAGCTCCGCCTGGCCGGTGTACAGCTGATAGTACTTGCCTCTCTGGGCAATCAGATCGTCGTGGTCGCCCCGCTCGATGATCTCGCCCTGCTCCAGGACCATGATGGCGCGGGAGTTGCGGACGGTGGACAACCGGTGGGCGATGACAAACACGGTCCGCTCTGCCATCAGCTGATCCATGCCCCGCTCGATGAGCTTTTCCGTCCGGGTGTCGATGGAGCTGGTGGCCTCGTCCAGAATCAGCACCGGCGGGTCCGCCACGGCGGCGCGGGCAATGGCCAGCAGCTGGCGCTCCCCCTGGCTGAGGCTGCCGCCGTCGCCGGTGATCCAGGTGTCGTAGCCTTTGGGCAGGTGACTGATAAAGGTGTCCGCGTTGGCCAGCTTCGCGGCGGCGCGGACCTCCCCGTCGGTAGCGTCCAGCTTGCCGTAGCGGATGTTGTCCGCGATGGTGCCGGTAAAGAGGTGGGTGTCCTGAAGCACGATGCCCAGGGAGCGGCGGAGACTCTCCTTGCTGATGTCCCGCACGTCGATGCCGTCGTAGGTAATCAGGCCGCTTTCGATCTCGTAGAACCGGTTGATGAGGTTGGTAATGGTGGTCTTCCCTGCGCCGGTGGAGCCCACGAAGGCGATCTTCTGCCCCGGCTTGGCGTAGAGGGAGATGCCGTGGAGAATGGTTTTCTCCGGCACATAGCGGAACACCACATCCTGAAAGCGCACGTCGCCCCGGAGGGGCACCAGCTCGCCGTCCGGCTTCTTCCAGGCCCAGCCGTCGCTGCGGCCCGCCGCCTCCGTCAGGGAACCGTCGGCGGCGCGGGTGACGTGGACCAGGGTGGTCCTGCCTTCGTCTACCTCCGGAGCGGTCTCCATCACCTCGAACACCCGCTCCGCGCCGGCAATGGCGGCCAGAATGTTGTTTACCTGCTGACTGACCTGACTGATGGGCTGGCTCACCTGACGGGTATACTGAAGGTATACTACCAGGGAGCCCAGGTCCAGGCCGAAGGCGATGGACAGCAGCGCGCCCACACAGCAGGTCAGGGCGTAGTTGATGTGGCTGATATTGCCCATGGCGGGCATCATGGCTCCGGCAAAGGACTGGGCGCTGGTGGCGCTGCGGCGGTAGCGCTCGTTGCGCTCCTGGAAGCCCGCCCTGGCTTTCGCCTCGTGGTTGAAGACCTTGATGACCTTCTGACCCTCGATCATCTCCTCGATATAGCCGTTGACCTCGCCCAGGTCCTTCTGCTGGGCCATAAAGTACCGGCGGGACCGCTTGCCTACGGTCATGATGACCACCAGCATCAGTCCCAGAGAGAACACCGTCACCAGGAACAGCAGCGGGCTGAGATAGAGCATCACGGCCACCACGCCCACAAAGGTCAGCACCCCGGAGACCAGGGAGACCATGCCGTTTTGCAGGATCTCATTGAGGGTGTCGATGTCGTTGGTGTAGCGGCTCATCAGCTCGCCGTGGGTGTGGGTGTCAAAGTAGCTCAGGGGCAGGTCCTGCATTTTGGCGAACAGGTCCCGGCGGATGGCGTGGGTGGCCTTCTGGGCTACGTGGACCATGATGCGGGAGTAGGTGTAGCTGAGCACCGCCGCACAGATATAGACGCAGGCCATAAACACCAGGGTCCGGGCCAGCCGGGGGTAGTCCCCGGGGACGATGCAGTCGTCGATCAGGGGTCGGAGCATATAGGAACCGCCGATGGAGCAGACCGTATTCAGCACCAGGCACACTGCCACCAGAAGCAGCAGCCACTTCGACCGTCCGATATAGCCCATGAGGGTACCGATGGTCCTGCGGGCATCCCTGGGCTTCTGGAAGCCCCCTCTGGGACCGCCGTGGCCTCCAGGCCCATGAGGCCCTCTTCTTCTTGTCTCAGCCATCGATGCTCGCCCCCTCCTGCTGGGACTGGTAGACGTCCCTGTAAATTTCGCTGCTTTCCATCAGCTGCTCATGGGTTCCCACATCCGCGATCCTGCCGTCGTCCATCACCACGATCAGGTCCGCGTCCATGACGGAGATGATCCGCTGGGCGATGATGATCCTGGTGGTGTCCGGCAGCCGGGTCCGGAAGGCCGCACGGATCTTTGCGTCGGTGGCGGTGTCCACCGCGCTGGTGCTGTCGTCCAGGATCAGCACTTTGGGCTTTTTCAGAAGAGCGCGGGCGATGCACAGCCGCTGCTTCTGGCCGCCGGAGACGTTCACGCCCCCCTGACCCAGGTCGGTGTCGTAGCCGTCGGGCATCCTGTGGATGAACCCGGCGGCGTAGGCGGCCTCGCAGGCGGCCTCGATGTCCGCATCGGAGGCGTTCTCATTGCCCCACAGCAGATTTTCCCGGATGGTGCCGGAAAACAGCGTATTCTTTTGCAGGACCATGCTTACCGCGTCCCGCAGATGCTCCATGGTGTAGTCCTGCACTGGCCGGCCGCCCACCCGGACCGTGCCCTCCTGGGCCTCGTAGAGCCGGGGGATGAGCTGTACCAGGGTGGACTTGGCGGAACCGGTGCCGCCGATGATCCCCACGGTCATGCCGCTCTTGATGTGGAGGTCGATGTCCCGGAGGTTCCACTTCTCCGAGCTGTCGTTGTACTTGAAGGATACGTGGTCGAAGTCCACGGAGCCGTCAGCCACCGTAAGGCCGGGGGAAGCGGAGGCGTCCGCGATGTCCGGGATCTCGTCCAGCACCTCCGCCACGCGCCTGCCGCAGGCAATGGCACGGGTGAGCATCATCATAATCATGGAGACCATCATCAGGCTCATGAGGACCTGGGTGATGTAGGTGAAGAAAGTGGACAGCAGGGCCACGTCCAGCTCTCCGGCCTGCACCAGAGGCGTGCCGTACCACATGACGGCGATGATGGCGCCGTAGGTGATGAGCATCATAACAGGCATGTTCATCACCACGAAGCCGAAGGCCCGCTCGGCGGTGCCGCGCAGAGCATCGTTGCGCTTTTTGAACTTCTCCTTCTCATAGTCCTCCCGGACGAAGGATTTGACCACCCGGATGCCGGAAAGGTTTTCCTGCACCGCCAGGTTCACGTCGTCGGTGCGCTCCTGAAAGGCGCTGAACATGGGGCTGACATGACGGATAATCAGAAGAATCAGCACCAGCAGCAGGGGCAGGACCACTAGGAATATCCGGCTAAGCTTCAGGCTGATGGAAATGGCCAGCACCAGGGCGGAAACCAGCATCACCGGGGCCCGGACCAGCAGCCGCATGCTCATCATCAGGGACATTTGCAGCATATTGCAGTCATTGGTCAGACGGGTGACCAGCGAGGCGGTGGAGAACTTCTCAATGTTGCGGAAGGAGAACTCCTGAATATGGTCATACTGGGCCTGACGCAGGTTGGCGCCGAAGCCCTGGCCCGCCCGGGAGGACAGAAAGGCGGAGCCAATGCCCAAAGACATGGAGATCAGCGCCATGGCAACCATCAGCGCCCCCCGAACCAGAATATAGCGGGTATCGCCGGCGGGAATGCCGGTGCCCACGATATCCGCCATGACCAGAGGGAGCAGCAGCTCGAACACCGCCTCGCTGGCGGAGCAGAGCACGCCCAGGAGGATCCACTTCCGGTAGCCCCTGGTATATGGCCAGAGTTTTTTCATCATACGTTGTTTACCTCGTTTTCCAGGTTTTCAATAATGCGGGAGAGCAGCTTTCGCAGAGTCTCTTCCTCCGCCTCCGACAGGCAGCTGGAATACCGGCGTCCGGCGCCGTCCATAACGGCGTGGAAGGCGTCCGCCTTCTTTCGTCCGGCCTCCGTCAGGCTGACCAGGCGGCAGCGGGCGTCGGCGGGGCTGGCCCGGCGGGCGATATAGCCCTTCTCCTCCAGCCGGCCGACAATGCCGTTGACGGTGGATGGCTTCAGCCGCAGCTCCCGCTCCAGGTCCCGCTGGTTGACGGCCTGCGCCCCGTCCAGACAGGACAGATAGATCAGGACCTGGGACTGTACCGGCGTTACGTCATATCCGGCCCGGCGCAGGCGCTTCTCGCTGTAGATCATTCCCAGACGGGCGCAATAGCCGATCATGCGGCCCAGGTCCGGCGTTTCATCCATGGCATGTACTCCTTTCTTTACCGGCAGTTAGCGCGCTTACTTTTAGCATGCTAACTATACGCCAACTTTTCACAGCCGTCAAGTGGGGACTTTGAATGATTTTTGAACCCTGTGTGAACATTCCGTAAACTGTCCCCGGAGGCTGTTGACTTTTTATCCGCCCTATATTATCATGGCATTGTTCAGAAATGAATTCTCTCTTTTCTCCCTCTCTCTTTTCTAACTGAAAGCCCCAGGCCGTTTGGCTTGGGGCTTTCGGGTTCTATTCGGGGTTTACGCTTCCGCGATATCATACAGTGCGTTCAGCACCGCCCAGCCCTGGGGCCAGGGGCGCATCAGGTTCCAGTAGCCCGCGCCATACAGGCCGTACTCCTCAATCAGACGCAGTTTGGCCGTCATGCTGCGGGCGTCCTCAAACCAGACCACATGGGAGACGCCGCCGGGGGCGGCATAGGAGAACCAGGGGGACTGGGCCGTCTGGTCGTATTGAATCTCCGCGCCATAGCGGACGGCCATTTCCACCGCCTCCTGATTGGAGATGGACCGGGCGCGGGTTTCGCCCTGGCGGAAGGGCAGGGGCCAGTCATAGCCGTAATTGGGAATTCCCAGATAGATTTTCTGCCGGGGAATTTCCGTCACGGCATAGTCCAGCACCTGCCGGACATTGGGCAGCGGGGCCACGGCCATGGGGGGCCCCGCGGTATAGCCCCACTCGTACGTCATCAGCAGCACAAAATCCGCCGCCTCGCCCAGCAGGGCGTAATCGTGGGCCTCATACAGCAACCCCGGTTGCCCGGCACGGGTTTTGGGAGCCAGCGCCACGATCACCGGCAGGCCCATGGGCGACAGCCGCTCCCGCAGGCGGCGGATAAAGGCGGCGTAGGCCTCCCGCTGTGCTCCGGGAATGTATTCAAAGTCCACGTCCAGCCCCTGATAGCCCTTTTCGGCAATGACGGCCGCGATCTGGTCAATGAGCGCCTCCTGAAGAGGCAGGTCGGTCAGCACCTGGACCGCCCGCTCGCTGGAAAAGTTGTCCGTCTCCGTCAGCGTGGACAGGTGCATCAGCGGAGTCGTGCCCAGCCGGCGGGCCTCCTCCAGCAGCATCGCGTCCGACAGAGGCAGCAGACCTCCGCTGGCGTTGATGCCATAGGTAAAGGGAGTGAGAAAGCTCATATAGGGCAGCTCGGCGCTCAGAAGCGCCCGCGTGATGAAAGGATATGCGTAGCCGTTGGTGTGGGTGGATGCGGACGGTTGGTCCTGCCAGTCAATCACCAGCATTTGTCCGGGCCGGATGACCGCCTGGCCGCCCAGACTGTAATTGTTCCGGTACAGCCGGCGCAGCGACTGTCCATACTGCCTGGAGATCCCGGACAGCGTGTCGCCGGCCTGCACGATATGAAAAGTCCCCACGGGCCGGATCACCAGCGTCTGTCCCACTGCCAGCACCCCGTCTTCCGGCACTCCGTTCAGTTCCCGCAGCAGCACGGGGTCCATACCGTACCGCCCCGCGATTCCATACAGCGTTTCTCCTGCCTGCACTACATGTATTTCCATGGCCATACCTCCCTGTTTTGTCTCTTATAGCCTATGCGGAAGAGAGGAGAAGAGACCATGCAATTCCCGGGCTGACTGCTGCCGGTTTGGAATAATAATTTGGCAGTACCGGTCAAACCGGATAAACCCGCCCCCGAGAGGCCGGGCGCCGGATAACGGCAGGCGGACCGGCCCCACCCTCCGGTTATGAAATCAGGTTCTGATATTTTTGTATAATCTGCCGTTGCACGGATTATGGCAACTTTTCCCCGGTACACCGCCAGTGTGTACCGGTTTTTTTGCCGGAATCCAACTCTGAAAGGATACCATCGTATGAACTACACAGAAAATTATCACCTGCCCCAGTGGGACGAGCACGACCGGATCATGCGCTCCGACTTTAATCGGATGTGCGCCGACATCGAAACCGGCCTGACTCAGAGCCGGGCTTCCGGGGAAACGCTGAACGGCAGGACCCTGGACCGCTTTTGCCGGATGGCCTACAACCATTTTCAGCTGGTAAAAAACCTGAATCAGATCCCGGCGCAGACCGGCATCTTTTACCAGGACCCTGCCAAAGACCCGTCCAACGTCTCCGGAACCATGCAGTGGGGCGGCGTCTGCTTCGCGGGCAGCGGCGTCAGCGGCATGAATTACGAAAAATTCCTTGAACTCGTTCAGGTCCGCTCCCAGCTGAAGGCCGTCAAAGACCACCCGGAGCGGGGCGTGCCGCTGGACTTCACCTTCCGCTGTCCTGTGGCCGGGGTGCTCAACCGGTTTTTCCTCCACGGCCGGTTCTCCAACAACACCCCCGGCACCCCCACCCCCTGCCGCCTGACCATGACCGATCTGGACACCGGCAGCGTCGTGCTCTCCCGCAGCATCGACATGGCGCAGGCCGGCAGCCAGGGTGCGCTGGTTTATACCGTGAACGGACCTTTCTTCTTCCACAGCGGCAGCGGCTACCGTGTGCGGCTGGAGCCGCTGGCCGCTGTATATGACATGGAGACCATGTTCGTCATGGACGACCAGACCCCGGTCTACTGCTACTTCAACAACTCCCCGGCCAGCGCCTCCCACACCTTCCGGGAGGCGGCGGCCAGTTCCGGCGGACTGCTGATCCTGCAATGCGAGGTGGGCGGACCGAAAGGCAGGCTGACCGTAACCTGGGACGGAAAGGTCCTCCGGCCCGCCGCGGCCCTGCCCCACCAGGACAGGCTGGGCCGCCGGTACCACGAGTATATCTACGTCCACGACGGGGCCGTTCCCGCCACCAGCACCGTGGCCCTCCGCTTCGAGGACGGCGGCAGCGGAGACTTCTGCTTCTATGACTGGGGCGGGATCCTGTTATAAAGGTCCACATACTTTTTCTTGGAAACCGCTCGCCGCCTTGCGGCGGTTCGGGCTGCCAGCGCCCACGCAGTGGGCGCTGCACGGAAAAAGTATCAAAAAGAACTTTTGAGAATTTCAGTATAGAGAAAACAAACAACCCCCCAAGGGCCAAAGCCCTTGGGGGGTCAGGTTCAGCTAATAGAACCTAAAGGGGTAGAGATTCTGCAATCAGGTAGCTGTCGTCAGGGTGATGGTCCCGCCAGCACCAGCCTCTGTAACAGTTACCGTTACATTACCGGCCTCATCAACAGTCCTGTCAAGCGTCACGCCGGCCGCAGGGATAATGTCAAGCGCCGCAGCGTTCAGCAGGAGGAAGGAATCACCGGTCTTGAGACTCAGGGTAGCCGTGCCACTGGCCGCAACCGTAGAGGTAGCACCACCATACGTGTAGTTAACAGGGGCTGCGGTGTTATTGGTCAGCGTGAAGGTCTGCGCGGCAGTGGATTTAGCAGTGACTCTGATCTCCACAACGCCGGTCTCAGAAGGAGCAGTCAGAGTGTAGCTGGTGCCGCCAAAGCTGTCAGAAGCGAGCGTCTGCCAGGCGCCGCCATTCACGCGATACGCTACCTCCACAGTGGTAGTAGCAGGAGCAGCAGGCGTAACAGTGAAGGTCACCGTAGCGTTAACGGGAACATCGGGATTGATAGCGGACACAGTGGCCAGAGAACCAGTCTGGTTAATCACATTAATGAGCACGTTGGGCGCGTTGCTCTCGGTGACATCGACTACCAGCTGGCCATTGATAACGCCCTTGATGGTAACAGTGCCATTAGCCACGGTGCAGCTGTCCACAGTGCCGGTGCCGGGAGTGGTGGGCTCAGCCTCATAGGTCTTCAGAGGATCAGCAGCGAAGGTGATGGTATAAGCTTCGTTGTTGGACAGGCTGCTGGCCGGAGTACCAGGAGTCAGAGTAGCAGAAGCAGAAGCGTTGCCGCCAACCGGTGTAGTGGTATAGTTGATGGGGCTTGCGGTAACACCGGAGATGTCCAGGCTGTAGGTCGCAGCCGTGTAAGTCACGGTAACGATGGTATCCGCAGTGACCTTCTCAATACCAAAGCTGTTGTTGCCACTCATGGTCGCAGCAGCACCAGCATTGATCGTGGTGACCGTGTAACCAAGAATCGCCAGGCCTTCCCCGCTGGCCCAAGTCTTGCTGAGGGAGATGGTCCAGGAACTGTCAGCCTTGACGGTGAAGGACAGATCCTCCACACCAGCCAGAGGAGTGGTTCCATCGGTCGTCGCCTTGACGGTAATCTCGCAGGTCTGGGCATCCCTGTTCTGCTCAACCATGATATCCTCATAGATATTGGTCAGCCACAGAGGAGTCTTGTTGGCCAGTTCCCAGTTCTCCAGAGCCGGGTCATTGCGGTTGTTGAAGTGACCCATATCGACAATGAAGCTGGCGCTGCTGACAGCGGCGTCAATGGTGCTGCTGCCGACCCAGATCACGCGGTCGCCCGGCTTGACCTGGCTGGAGGAAATGTTGTTGTAGTAGAGGTTGTTGGCCTCATAGAAGTTGATGGGATACTGAGACTCAGCGGTCACGCTGTAGATGGTGTTCTCGGAAACGGGGATCTGATCCTCGATCTTGAGAGAGCCATCAGGATTGCGGGCGCCGGTCACGTTCACGGGCAGGTAACCGCCGTAGATCGCGGTGGCAACTTCGCGGGTAACAATACCAGCGTAAATGCCGCTCTCGTTGTACTTCTCGTTGATGTACTCGATCTTGGCGGCGGACATGACGCCGTCGGTAGCATCGGAGGCATTATACAGCTGATAGAAGCCGTAGCCCTTCCAGTTGCTGCCCCAAGTGGCATTCGAGGGACCAGTCCACTGGTTGATGTTCCAATCCCAGCTGCCGGTGTTGTTCCAGGCCACGCCGGCGGGAATCAGGTCAACCCTGGCAGGATTGGTCTTGTTGTTCAGGGTATTGATGAGAGTGCCGTTGGCGCTCTGGAGCTGCTGGTTGGCAGTGTAGTAGGCCAGGGAGATGCTGGTCTTGGCCAGGTTGTTCCAGGAATGCACCTCGTAGACGATGACGTCGGCAACCCAGTAGGGAGCACTGCTGTTGTCCTTGCTGGTGTTGCGGGCCACGGCGTAAGCAGCGTGGATGTCATTGTCCTTGTTGGTCAGCTTGGGCATGTTGGCATAGCCCTTGAAGTACTCAACACCGTCATTGTGAACAATGTAGATCTCGGTGTCGTTGGTCGCGCTGACGGTGTAGTTGTTGGCGCGCTGGTAGGCAGCGGTACCACCGATGGTGTAGCTGGCAGCGCCCTTCACAACATCCTTGGTGCTCAGCTGGACGTAGTTAACAGCGTAGCTGTTGGGGTTGCTGGCGGGGCCAACGCCGCCCACACGGTTGAGGGCCAGCTCGGCAGCGCCGTTCAGGGTAGCGCTCTCGCCGTCGATGTTGACGATAGCCACGTTGGTGAAGCTGACAGAGTTGGCCATCTCAACGTTCTTGACACCGGCGTTGTTGTAGTACTTCTGCGCACCGTAGTTGAACTCGGTGGACAGGTTGCCGTCGCTGTCGGTCATGCTGGAGATATTCTTGGTCAGCTGGAGCCAGCCGGGCCAATAGGTGCCGTTCACCGCACCCACACCGGCGCCATAGCGGACATAGCCGTAACCGGCACGGGTCACGCCCAGGTTGGCAATAGCGGGCTGCAGCCAGTTCTGGAGCTGGGAGGTCTGCACGCGGTTGGCGGTGTTGGTCCAGGCAAGCCGGGCCAGGAACGGATTATTGCTGGAGGTGCTGTACTCCCTGGTAACAGCGTTGCCGTTCTCGTCGGGCATGGTCAGCTCGGCGGTCATGGGCCAGTTCTTGATGATGCTGCCGTTGGCGTTGTTGGAGTAGTACAGCTCGGTAACCAGAGCGTACTGATTGCCGCCGGGCACGCGGTAAGCGCGGACATAGCCGAACTTATCCAGGAACATCTCGTAATTGGTCTTGGCGGACATAACGCTCAGCAGCTGGAGCATATCGGTGTTGTTGCCGATATGGGACTGACCATAGGTCTCGCCGTTGGCGGCGACAATCTGGTCGGCCTTCCAGTTGTAGCTGTTGGCCTGGGTGGTGACGGAGTCAGCCTTGCTGACCAGCCACTGGCTGTCGATCACAGCAAAGAGGATGACATCGCCCACTTCCACGTTGCGCTCGACGGTCTCAACGCCGTCCATGTAACGGGTGTGCCACTTGCCGTCAAACTCCTTGTCATCATCATTGAATCCATTGTAATCAATGACGGTGTCGCCGGCCTTGTTCTTGTGAGAACCAATGGCCTCGTCCAGAGTATAACCGGTCAGGAAGGCGTAATCGCACTGGCCGTCGTTGTCGTTGTCGATGAACTTGACCCACTGGCCGTTACCGGAAGCATCCCAGTTGACGTCATAGGTCACATCGTTGATGTACTCATCAAAGAAGGTGTTGAAGGAAATGGTGTTGGACAGATCGCGCTCGTCGTTGGTAACGGTGGTGGAAGTGCTCTTGGTACCAACGTACACATCGCCGGTGATCCGGTTCTCGAGGAGGATATTGTTATTCTGGTTATCAGCAGCGCCGAAGATACCCTCAATGATGTTCATGTCATCATAGGAGATATCCTGACCGGCGTAGATGATTTTGGAATAGCGAACGGGATAGCCATAGCCGGCAACGCCTGCATAATCACTGACGCTGCTGGAGGTCAGATTCCTGATACTGCTGAAGGGAGTAGCAACAGGGCCGGTGCCGACCTCAACGGTCCACGTACCGGAACTGTCGTCATCATTGGCGGCAACCCAGGAGATGTCATTGCCGGTATAGGCATCGAAGGAACGCTCGGCGCTGGCGCCATAGAAGACCACGTTGAACTCCAGACGCTGGTCGCAGGTGTACTTGCCCACGCGGCCGAAGTTGATGTAGTACTCAATGTCAGAAGCGGCGGGCATGCCGGCAGCAGTCTGGAACTTGGCGGCGGTGTCGATCTCGGTGGCAGCGCCGGTCTCCTTGACGGTGTTCAGGCCGTCGCCGGTGAAGAGAAGGACCTTGCTGGTGTTCTGGGTGTACAGGGCGCGGCGCTCACCGATGTCGGTGATCCTGGTGCCCAGATCCAGAGTCCGGATGTCGTCCTTGGCGACTTCCAGCCTGGTCTTGCCGTCAGCCAGAACGGTGTCGCCGTACAGGTTGGCGTACTCGTTGGCAACCACGACGCCCTCAAGCTCTTCCAGCTTGAAGATCTTGTAGCCCAGGGACTCGCCCAGCTCATAGTAACCGGTG
>CAJULD010000047.1 GCA_910587505.1 uncultured Oscillospiraceae bacterium
CGCCTGCTCACCGAAATGGCCAGCGGCAAAATTCCTGACATCATTGACCTGGGCAGCGGTGAGTACGGGATGTCTTACCAGCAACTGGTCCGCAAGGGGTATCTGGAGGACCTGTGGCCATACATCAACAGCGACGCAGCTCTGAACAATGGGCAGCTTTTTGAAGCGCCGCTGAAGGCCGCCGAGGTGGAAGGCGGCCTGTATACCATATTCAGCTACGTTTCAGTCAACACGCTGGTTGGCGAGGAACGGATCGTTGGGAAACGCTATAACTGGAATCTGACAGAACTGATGGAGGCTTTCTCCTCCATGCCGGATGAATCCACCGTACTGGAATATTACCGGACCAGAGATGAGATGTTTTCCTACGTCTTCCGAATGAGTGTAGACGGCTACCTGGACTGGGAAACCGGGGAGGACCGCTTTGACAGCGACAGCTTCCGGGCGGCGCTGGAATTTGTGAACAGCTTCCCGAATGATTTCCCCAGTCTGGACTTCGAGGGAGGGCTGCAAAAAGCCAAAGTGGAGACAGGGGATCGGGTGCGGGAAGGCCGGCAGATGCTGAGCATGCATGATATTTATGTCCCGGCAATGGTACGTGCGCTGGATATAGCTTATGGTCACAGTGGGAAGACTTCTTTTATCGGCTATCCCACCGAAGATGGCAGCGCGGGCAGTACCTTTGTCATTCAGGGCAGAAAGCTGGCCATGTCGTCCACCTGTCAGGATAAGGAGGCGGTGTGGGAATTCCTTCGGGAGATGCTTCTTCCCAAGCTGCGCAACCCAGAATCGGCGTTTTGGGCACAGAAAATCCCCATCAACCGTGCTGACCAGGATAAAGTCATGGATGTCTTTACTAATCCTCCGGATTATATTGGAGGCAATTATTACGACTTCTTCCATGATAAAGAAGATTACAATGCGCATGATTTTATCTATGAACCGAGCAAACTGTCCGGAATCAAGGTTGTCTCAATCACAGCGGATGAGGCAGGCCGGTTTATAGACTTCATCAACCACGTAGAAAAAATCGACCTGTATGACACGGATCTGTACGATATTGTGTACGAGGCCTGCGGTCCCTACCTGTCCGGGGACCGCAGCATGGAGGATACGATCCGGAACATTCAGAACAAGGTGAAAATCTACTGGAACGAGAACCGGTAAAAAACGCCGAGATTGTCCGGTCTGTGAATTTTAGCACTCTCGATACGAGAGTGCTAAAATTCACAGACCGGACATATTATTTACTGGATTTGTTCATACTTGAAGAGCATACTGTGTTCATCAACAAAAAAACAGGAGGATTTGAACCATGTTTGAAATGATGCCTTTTTCCCGCGGTGTAGATCTGTACCGCCCCTTCCGGGATCTGGAGGAGCTGGAGCGCAGCATGTTCTCCGGCAACGGTCTGACCGCCTTCCGGACCGATATCAGGGATATCGGGGACGCCTATCTGCTGGAGGCTGACCTGCCCGGCATGAAGAAGGAGGATATCCACATCGACATCGACGGGGACCGGCTGTCTATCAGCGCGGAGCGCAGCGCCGTCAGGGAGCAGGAAAACGACGGTTACATCCGCTGTGAGCGGTCTTACGGATCCTTCTCCCGCAGCTTTGACATTTCCGGCATACGGGGAGAGGATATCTCCGCCACCTATGAGGACGGCGTGCTGAAGCTGACGCTGCCCAGGCAGGTACAGCGCGAGCCCGCCAGCAGGCGGCTGGAGATCCGGTAAAACGCGCTGCAAGAACACCAGGAGCTCCCGCCGGTTTTTCCGGCGGGAGCTCCTCCCACGTTGTAACAAAACTGTAACTGGACATTTCCGGGAATCGTGGTATACTGAAACCAGTTTAATAATGGGAAAGGGTGAAAAAATGATCGGCTGATTTGATTTTCGTGTGACTGGATGCGTTTAAAGGACACCGTGCGCTGCGCGGGGTCTGGTCCATGTTGCCGGAAGTCAGAGGATGCCAGGTCATGGGGGCGGTAAAATGCCGTCCGGCCGGAGCGTCTTGCTTCGGCGCGCCCTGCTGCATTTTCAAGCGCTTCCGGCTCAACCGGAAGCGCTTTTTTGCGTCCAAAGAGATTCCTTTTTCCTGAAAAAAGGAGCGAAAAGAACTTTGGGAATTCCATATTCTATTTCACAGTAAAATTTCTTAAAAGCTTTGGGCCGCCACGGGCGGCCCGCTGGACAAAGCCCCAGCGGGTTTGGGCGGAGCCCAATAGTATGTCATAAAAGGGGAGATGCCGTTTATGCTGCAAGTAAAAGATCTGACGCTGACCCACCGGAAGGACCTGCGCGTGCTGGTGGATCATTTTTCCTTCACCCTGGGGGACGGGGACAAAGCGGTCATCATCGGGGAGGAGGGCAACGGAAAATCCACCCTGCTGAAATGGATTTACGATCCATCTCTGATTGCCTCCTACTGCGAGTGGAGCGGGGAGGTTGCCGGAAAGCCGGGGCCTGTGGGCTATCTGGCACAGGATCTGACCGAAGAAGAAAAGAGGGGGAGCGTTTACGATTTCTGCGCCGCGTCTCCGTTTTTCTTCGACGTGACCCCCAGGGATCTGGCGGAGATCGCCAGGCAGCTCCGCTTTCCGGCGGAGGAGTTCTACAGCGACCGTCCGGTGTCCAGTCTCTCCGGTGGAGAGCGGATCAAGCTCCAGCTGGGACGGCTTCTGTTTGGCCGGCCGGCGGCGCTGCTGCTGGACGAGCCGTCCAGCGACGTGGATCTGGAGACGCTGCAATGGCTGGAGGCATGGCTGCGCGCCTATCCGGGGACGGCGCTCTATATCTCCCACGATGAGACGCTGATCGAGAACACGGCGACGGTGGTCCTCCATATCGAGCACCCCCGGGAGGGAAAGCCGCCCCGCTGCACCGCCCACCGGCTGGACTACCGGACCTATACCCGGAGAAGATCGGACGCTCTGGCCGATCAGACCCGGCAGGCGAGAAAGGAGAAGGCGGAGTACGACAGGAAAATGGAAAAATACCGCCGTGTCCAGCAGAGTGTGGAACACGCCCAGAACGCAATCTCCCGTCAGAACCCCAGCGGGGGACGCCTGCTGAAAAAGAAAATGCACACGGTGTTGTCCATGGGCCGGCGGTTTGAGCGGGAGGCGGAGAATATGACCCGGCTGCCGGAGGTGGAGGAGGCCGCGTTTCTCCGGTTTCCGGAGGACACGGCCCTTCCGCCGGGAAAGACGGTGCTGCATCTGGACCTGCCGGAGCTGCGGGCGGGGGAGAAGCTGCTGGCGGAGAATCTCCGGCTCCACGTTTCCGGCGGAGAAAAGGTGGGGATTCTGGGTCCCAACGGGGCGGGGAAGACCACGCTGCTGCGTCGCGTTGCGGGGGAGCTGCTGAAGCGCCGGGACCTCCACGCCGCCTACATGTCTCAGGATTATGCCGATACCCTGCCTCTGGACCTTACGCTGGTAGAGTACCTGGCTCCGGAGGGGGATACCGCGTCCCTGACCAGGGCCCGGACCTATCTGGGCAGCATCCGCTTTACCCGTCAGGAGATGGTCCACGCCATCCGGGAACTCTCCGGCGGGCAGAAGGCCAAGCTGCTGCTGACCAGAATGATGCTGGATGGGGTGAACGTGCTGATTCTGGACGAGCCGACGCGAAATTTTTCGCCTGTCTCCGGGCCCAGGGTGCGGGAGGCGCTGGCGGAGTATCAGGGGACCATTATCAGCGTATCCCATGACCGGAAGTTTCTGACGCAGGTGTGCCATACGCTGTACCGGTTCACGGAAAGAGGGCTGGTCCCCGTGGAGCGGGAGGAGTTGATGGAAGAGGTTAATTGAGGAATCCACGCTGAGAGAAAGGAGGAATCCGGTTTTGCTCAGACCAGATCGGTTTGCATAGCGCGGCTATTGCAAATAAGTAAGTAAATAGAGGTAATAGCCGCCGTATCGGAAGGAAAAACAGGAGATACGATGCGCTATTCAAACAAAAAAGAATATGAGGTTATCCACAGATGCGCCCGCTGCGGGCGAAAAGCGGTTTTTATCAATACCCGCCGTTTCCGTGTTAACGCTAACGGGAACAGGCTGGACGTCTGGCTGATTTATCAGTGCAAGAAGTGTAAGCACACCCTGAATATTCCAATCTGTGAACGCATCTCGCCGCAAAAAATTCCCAGGGAGCTCTACGAGGGCTTTCTTGCCAATGAGGAAAGCCTTGCCATTCAATACGGATCGGATACCGCCCTGTTCAAAAGGAATCATATTGTTACGGCAAAGTAAAAAGAGGAGGAAGTCTTATGAAAAAAGCCGCAGTCATGCTATACCCGCTGTTTTCCATGCAGGAAATCAGCTGCACCACGGAGCTGTTCAAATTCTATGATAAGGAGATCGTCACCTTCTCCGCCGGACGGGAGGCGGTGAAGAGCGAGGACGGGTTTACCGTTCTGCCGGACAAGTCCTTTGAGGATTTTTGCCGGGAGGACTTCGACTGCCTGATCCTGCCTGGCATCTGGGAGCCGCTGCCGGTAATGCTGGATGAACGGAATATCCGGTTTCTGAGACAGTTTTGCGGGGATGAAAGTATTGTCATCGCCGCCATATCCTCGTCGCCTCTGCTGCTGGGGAAGGCGGGGCTGCTGGAGGGCAGGCGCTTTACTCACGGTTTGTTTGAGGAATTTCTGGACGCCTTTCCGGTGGTGCCGCGAGAGGGGGTCGTGCGGACTTATCTGGTGGAGGACGGCAATCTGATTACCGCCCACGGCGGGGCGTTTCGGGAGTTTGCCTCGGCGACAGGCCGCAGGGTGGGCATTGACTGTCCGGATACCGTTTTTTCCGGCATGGCAGGGGAAGAGTATACGGAAGAGGACTTTATCTTTCATTTTCCCCCGGAGGCCATGGAAGAGGTCCGCGCCGACTGGGCCAGATGGGAGGAGGAAGCCAGAGAGAGAATTGAACAAAGGTAAAGTTTTGTTTAATTTTAAAGAGCCGCCTGCCGGACAGGCGGCTCTACGGCGCGTCGGCTGCTTTGTTCGGATCTCTGGTACAGTTTGCCGGCAGGAGAGTTGAAAATCAGCGAACATATGGAACGGCCCCCTTTGCCCAAAAAGAAAAGAATGTCTGCTTCTACAAAAAATTTACAATTACTACTTTTCAAACGCCTCAAAATATATTAAAATAGAGGGCAGCGTGAAACCGATAAATTTCCAACCGGGAAGAAAGTGGAGGGAAGCGCCTATGGAGGAACCGAAATACAGGAGAGTCCTGCTGAAGATCAGCGGCGAAGCGCTGGCAGGGGAGAAGCACTTCGGACTGGACTTTGAAGTAATCAGTCAGGTGGGCGACGTCATTAAAGAGGCCGTGGCGATGGGCGTTCAGGTGGGCGTGGTCATCGGCGCGGGCAATTTCTGGCGGGGAGCCAAGGACGGCGGCGGCCGCATGGAGCGCACGCGGGCCGATCACATGGGGATGCTGGGTACCGCCATGAACTGTCTGGCTGTGGCCGACGTACTGGAACAGAAGGGCGTGGCCGCCAGAGTTCAGACCGCGCTGGAGATGCGGGCCGTGGCGGAACCCTATGTCCGTGGCCGTGCCATCCATCATCTGGAGCAGGGAAGGGTGGTCATCTTCGGCTGCGGCACCGGCAACCCCTTCTTTTCCACCGACACGGCCGCGGTGCTCCGGGCCGCGGAGATCGGCGCGGATGTCATCCTGCTTGCCAAGAATGTGGACGGCGTATACAGCGCCGACCCTGTCCGCGATCCCGCCGCCGTAAAGTACGATGCGATCACCTATGACGAGGTTCTGGCCCGGCATCTGGCCGTCATGGATTCCACCGCGTCCAGTCTGGCCATGGATAATCACATCCCCGTGCTGCTTTTTGCCCTGAAGGACCCCTATAACATTATCCGCGCGCTGAAAGGCGAGAAGATAGGAACGATTGTGAAGGAGGATACAACAAAATGAAAAGCGAACTGAAGTCTTACGAGGAGCGCATGCGCAAATCCATTGCCTCCGTGGCGGCGGATTTTGCCGCCGTTCGGGCGGGCCGGGCCAACGCAGCCGTGCTGGACCGGATCATGGTTGATTACTACGGTACTCCCACCCCCATTCATCAGATTGCCTCCATCGGCTCCCCGGATCCCCGGACTTTGACCATCCAGCCCTGGGACGCGGGGGCGGTGAAGCTGATCTGCAAGGCTATTCAGGAGTCCGACCTGGGCATCAACCCCCAGAACGACGGGAAGATCATCCGCTTGGCCTTCCCCCAGCTGACTGAGGAGCGCCGTAAGGATCTGGTCAGGCAGATCGCCAAATACGCCGAGGGCGGCAAGGTGGCCATTCGCAACATTCGCCGGGATGCGGTGGAGGACTTCAAGGCCCAAAAGAAGGCCAGCGAAATCACCGAAGACGATATGAAAATCGCCGAGAAGGACATCCAGAAGCTTACCGATGATATGTGCAGGGAGATCGATGAGCTGCTGGCAAAGAAGGAGAAGGAGCTGCTGGCGGTCTGATCCGCCCGGCTCTGATTGGAAGGCATGAAGCTGGCTTTTTGGAAAAAAGGCGAGGATACGGCGGGGCAGGTGGATTTCAGCCGTCTGCCCCGCCATATCGCGATTATACTGGATGGCAACGGCCGCTGGGCCAAGCGGCGGGGACTGCCCCGTACCGCCGGGCATAAGGTGGGGGCGGAGACCTTCCGCACCATCGCCACCTGTTGCCGGGACATCGGCATCGAATATCTGACTGTCTACGCCTTCTCCACCGAGAACTGGAAGCGGCCTGAAGACGAGGTGGACACCATTATGGTGCTGCTGAAGAAATATCTGCTGGAGGCCATCGATACCATGGAGCGTGACAACGTGCGGCTGCGCTTCATGGGGGACCTGACGCCCTTGACCGCGGAGCTGAAGGGGCTGGTGGCGGAGTGCAACGCTATCTCAGAGCGCCTGACCGGGTGCCTGTGCAGCATCTGCATCAACTACGGCGGCCGTCCGGAGCTGGTCCACGCAGCCGCTGGTTTTGCAAAAGACTGTCAATCAGGCTCTGTCAACCCAGAAGACTTGACAGAGGAAATGCTCTCCGGTTACCTCTACTCCGCCGGAATTCCGGACCCGGACCTGCTCATCCGCCCCGGCGGGGAGCTGCGGCAGAGCAATTTTCTGCTGTGGCAGTGCGCCTACAGCGAGTTTTATTTCACCGATGTGCTGTGGCCCGACTTCTCCAGGGAGGAGCTCTACCGGGCCATCGCGGCCTACCAGCACCGTTCCCGCCGGTACGGCGGGCTGCAGGAGGGTTCGACATGAGATCAAGAATTTTAGTGGCGGCGGTGGGCGTGCCCGTCCTGCTGTATATTGTGCTGTGGGGGCGTCCTCTGCTGCTGCTGGGGGCGCTGGCGCTGCTGGCGGGTATTGGCGGCGGGGAAATGTACCGCTGCGTCAGCAAGGAGGCGGACCGCTTTCTCTCTGTGGCGGCCGTGTTCATCCCCTGCCTGACAGTGGGGTGCTGCTACAGCTGCCCGGATTATGTGAGCTGGTGGTTTCTTCTGTCTACGCTGGCGGTGTTCGCCTACGCGGTGTGCAGGGGCGGAGCGGTGCGCTTTGACCAGATTTCAGCGGTACTCTTTGGCGGCATCGCCATTGGATATGCCTTTGCCGCCTTTTTACGCATATATGCCTCCGGCGTCAGCCGGGGATATCTGCTGCTTCCGTTTATCCTCAGTTTTGCCTGCGATACCTTCGCGTATTTCACCGGCCTTACCATCGGCAGGCATAAGCTGGCCCCCAGGGTCAGTCCTAAGAAGACGGTGGAGGGCGCCGTTGGCGGACTGGCCGGCAACGTGCTCTGCGGGCTGCTCTTTGCCTGGGTGATGAACCGCTGGTTCGGCGGGACGATCAGCTACGAGCCTATGGCGCTGCTGTCCCTGTTCTGCGGCGTGGTGGCCCAGATCGGAGATCTGAGCTTTTCCCTTATCAAGCGGGAGTTCGGCGTGAAGGACTACGGAAAGATCTTCCTGGCCCACGGCGGGGTGCTGGACCGGTTTGACAGCGTGCTGTTTGTGGTCCCCACTCTGGCGGCACTGATGCAGTTTTTGAATGTAACCTGAAGGAGGCGCGGAAGGAAATGAATTTCAGGGAGTCCATGCTGGACGAGCGGATCGCGGAAGCGCTGATGGATCTGTCTGTGGACTGGGAGGCGGAGGGAAGCTCCCACGGTTACCGGCGGAACGGGATCGAGGACCTGGAGGGAAACCGCGTTTTTCTTGCGGAGGAAAAGGGAGAGATCATCGGCTACCTCTTCGGCAAGCTGGAAAAAGCGAAAACCACAAGCTCCGTCATGCCGGAGGGGACCGCCTGCTTCGAGGTGGAGGAGCTCTACGTGAAGCCCGCGTACCGCTCCCAGGGCGTGGGCTCCGCGCTGTTCCGGTACGCGGAGGATGCCGTCCGGCCGGAGGCGGAGTTTCTCACGCTGGGCACGGCCACAAAAAACTTCCGGTCAATTCTCCATTTCTATATCGACGAGCTGGGCATGGAGTTCTGGAGCGCGCGGCTCTTTAAGAAACTTTGACCGGTAAGGAGGCTATATGGTACAGACGATCTCTCTTCTGGGGTCCACCGGTTCCATCGGCCGGCAGACGCTGGACGTCTGCCGGGAGCAGGGCATCCGGGTGGCCGCGCTGACGGCAAGAAACAGCATCGGTCTGCTGGAGGAGCAGGCCCGTGAATTTCGCCCCCGGCTGGTGGCGGTGAGCGAGCTGGAGCCTGCCCTGGAGCTGGCGAAGCGGCTGGCGGGGCTGGACGTCGAGGTGGCCTACGGCCTGGAGGGCCTGCGCCGGGTGGCGTCCCTGCCGGAGAGCGAGGCGGTGGTCACCGCCGTGGTGGGCATGGCGGCGCTGTGGCCCACCATGGCTGCCATCGAGGCGGGCAAACGGGTGGCCTTCGCCAACAAGGAAACCCTGGTCTGCGCCGGGGAGCTGGTGATGGAGGCCGCCAGGCGGTACGGGGCGGAGATCATCCCCGTGGACAGTGAGCACTCCGCCATCTTCCAGTGCCTGCAGGGGTCCCGGGACCGGGGGGAGATCAAAAGGCTGATCCTGACCTGCTCCGGCGGGCCCTTCTTCGGCCTGCGCCGGGAGGAGATCAGTAAAAAGACCAAGGCCGACGCCCTCCGCCACCCCAACTGGTCCATGGGAGAGAAGATCACCATCGACTGCGCCACCCTGATGAACAAGGGCCTGGAGTTCATCGAGGCCATGCGGCTGTTCCGGGTGACGCCAGAGCAGGTGGAGGTGGTGATCCACCGTCAGAGCATCATTCACTCCATGGTGGAGTTCCGGGACGGAGCGGTCCTCGCGCAGATGGGGACCCCGGATATGCGCCTGCCCATCCGGTACGCGCTGACCTGCCCGGACCGGAAGCAGTCGGCGCTTCCGCCGCTGGATCTGCTGCAATGTCCCCCGCTGACCTTTGCCCCGCCGGATCTGGAGGCGTTTCCCTGCCTGCGAATGGCCATGGACTGCGCCAGAACCGGCGGCGCCAGCTGCGCGGTGCTCAACGGGGCCAACGAGGCGGCGGTGGAGCTGTTCCGGCGGGAGAGAATTTCTCTTGGACAAATTCCGGAACTGGTGGCGGAAGCCCTGGATAAAATTCCCAATGTCAGCCGCCCTGCCATGGAGGACATTCTGGAGGCGGACCGGCAGGCCAGAGAATGCGTCACAAAGGCGGTTCAGTAATGGATTTTGGAATGCCCACCCTGATCGAACTGCGGTCGTTGGAAGACTGTGCGAAGCTGTGCCGGGAGCTGGGACTGCAATTTGTGGAGCTGAATATGAACCTGCCCCGGTATCAGACGGACCGGATCGACCTGGAGACGTTTCGGAGGATCAGGGAGCGGTATGGCGTCTATTTTACCCTCCATCTGGACGAAAATCTGAATCCCTGCGATTTCAACCCGCGGATTGCCCGGGCGTACCGGCAGACTGCGGAGGACGCCGCCGCCCTGGCGCGGTCGCTGGACATGCCGGTTTTGAATATGCACCTGTCCCGGGGCGTATACTTTACATTGCCGGAGCGAAAGGTGTTTCTGTTCGATGCATACCGGGAGCGGTATCTGTCGGATATGCGGATCTTCCGGGACCGG
This sequence comes from uncultured Oscillospiraceae bacterium, assembly GCA_910587505.1. Taxonomy (GTDB): domain Bacteria; phylum Bacillota; class Clostridia; order Oscillospirales; family Oscillospiraceae; genus Pelethomonas. The sequence continues at coordinate 10,117 of CAJULD010000047.1, forward strand.
TGCCAGGAGGCAGTGAGGGGAGCGGATGTCAAAATCTGTATCGAAAACAGCGGCGGATTCGCGGACTTTCAGCTGGAGGCACTGGACCTGCTGCTGGAAAGCCCGGCTTTCGCCCTGACCTTTGACATCGGACATAACCACGCCATTGGCGGCGCAGACGAACCGCATATCCTGAAGCGGCGGAACCGTCTGGCGCACTTCCATTTGCATGATGCCCAGGGGAAAAAGAACCATTTGCCCCTGGGAACCGGCGAGGTGGACGTAGACAGATACCTGGCTCTGGCTGGCGCCCATCGCTGCCGCATTGTCCTGGAGACCAAGACCGTGGAGGGGCTGCGCCAGTCCGTGGCGTTCCTCCAAAGCAAAACGCAGTTTTGCGAAAAAAGTTCTTTTTGATACTTTTTCTTTTAAGAAAAAGTATGATTACCTTCCGGAAAGGCACTTCGTTTTATGTATATCATCCTTGCGATTCTGCTCTTCGGCGTTCTGATCGCCGCCCACGAGTGGGGCCATTTTATCGCCGCGCGGCTGTGCGGCGTCACCGTCCACGAATTTGCCATCGGCATGGGGCCCCTCCTTTGGAAGAAGGAAGGGAAAAAGGGGACCATGTTCTCCGTCCGGGCCCTGCCCATCGGCGGCTTCTGCGCCATGGAGGGAGAGGAGGAGGAATCCGACGATCCCCACAGCCTCCATAACCAGGGGTTCTGGAAAAAGATTCTGGTGTTTGCCGCCGGCGCGATCATGAACTTCCTGGTGGGGGTGCTGATCGTTTTGATCCTCAACTTCCAGGCGGCGGGCTTCCTGGTCCCTGTGGCCGCCGGGTGCGCTCCGGAATTTGAGGAGGTCAACGGCGCGGCGCTGCTGGAAGGGGACGAGTTCTATTCCATCAACGGTTCCCGGGTATATCTGGCCAACGATATCGACCTGCTCCTTATGCTGGCACGGCGGGAGCCTGTCGATCTGGTGGTCCTGCGGGACGGGGAAAAGGTGGAATTCCGAAATCTGGCGGTGGGGACCTTCAGCGACAGCGAGGGGAATCCTTACGAGGGCTATGGGTTTTACCGCTCCGCCGTGGTGAAGGAGGCCACGCTGGGGACCAGACTGCAATATACCTGGTACAACTCCATCGACTTTGTCCGGACGGTCTGGTTCAGCCTGAAAATGCTGGTTACCGGCGGCGCGGGGGTCGGCGACCTGAGCGGGCCGGTGGGCATCGTGTCCACCATCAATGAGGTAGGAGCCCAGAGCGCCAGCATCGCCGACGCCCTGGCGAACATCGCCTATTTCGGTGCCATGATCGCGGTCAATCTGGCGGTGATGAACCTGCTGCCCATTCCCGCCCTGGACGGGGGACACATTATGTTCCTGGTGGTGTCCACCATCGGGGAAAAGGCGTTCCACAAAAAGATTCCCATGAAATATGAGGCCGCCGTCAACATGGTGTTTCTGGCCCTGCTGATGGGACTGATGCTGTTTGTTACCTTCAACGACGTGATGAAGCTGATACATTGAGGAGGCGCGCTGTGACAAAGCGGATGATGATCGGGGCCGTCCCCCTGGGAGGGGGCGCGCCCGTTTCCATTCAGTCCATGTGCAATACCAAAACCGATAACGTCCCGGCCACCGTGGAACAGATTCTCCGCCTGGAGGAGGCGGGGTGCGAGATCGTCCGTGTGGCCGTGCCGGACATGGCGGCGGCAAAGGCCGTCGGTGCAATCCGGAGCCGGATTCATATCCCCCTGGTGGCGGACATTCATTTTGACTATAAGCTGGCCCTGGAGTGCGCAGGGCAGGGAATCGATAAAATCCGCATCAACCCCGGCAACATCGGCGGAGAGGACCGGGTGAAGGCGGTGGCGGACGCCTGCCGGGAGAGAAAGATCCCCATCCGCATCGGGGTCAACGGGGGCTCGCTGGAAAAGGAGCTGCTGAAAAAGTACGGCGCCGTCACGGCGGAGGCGCTGGCGGAGAGCGCCCTGGGCCACGCGGCCCTGCTGGAGAAGTTTGATTTTACCGATATCTGCATCTCCGTAAAGTGTTCCTCCGTCCCGGTGACCGTAAGGGCCTGCCGGCTGCTGAGCGAGAGATGTGCTTACCCTCTGCATCTTGGCGTTACCGAGGCGGGCACGCCCTCCATGGGGATGATTAAATCCGCCATGGGTATTGGCGGCCTGCTGTGCCTGGGGATCGGGGATACCCTGCGGGTTACTCTGACGGCGGACCCGGTGGAGGAGGTTTATGCGGCGAAAAAAATCCTTCTGGCCGCCGGGCTGCGGCAGGAGGGGCCCAATGTCATCGCCTGTCCCACCTGCGGCAGGACCAATATCGACCTGATCCCCATGGCAGAGGAGGTGGAGCGCCGTCTGGCGGACTGTACGAAACCGATCACTGTGGCGGTTATGGGCTGCGTGGTAAACGGACCCGGCGAGGCCGCCGCCGCCGACGTGGGGATTGCCGGAGGAAAGGGGGAGGGCCTGCTCTTCCGCCGGGGAGAGATTCTGCGGAAGGTCCCCCAGGAGAAGCTGGTAGACGAGCTGATGGCAGAGATTGCCAGATTGCAGTAGAAATTTTTTTGAAATCCGGGGAACAATTACCATAGACGTCCGTCTAATGGGTGGTCCGGTTAGCGGACGAATGAAAAACACCTTGGAGGTACACATGAAAAGACTGACTACTCTGTTTTTGAGCCTGACCCTCTTGCTGACGCTGTCCGTCTGCGGCGGAGGCGGAAACGGTGGGCAGAGCACGGAAGCCCCCGACCTGAAAAAGTATTACGAGGACTTTATGGCGTCTCTGGGGGCGGACAACCAACCCGCCATGATGGATCTGACCGAGGATGGGAGCCGGGAGGCGATTGAGAGCTTTTTCCCCGGACTGAGCGCCTGTGTGGACGGGGCCAGGCAGGCCGTGGTGCAGACGGCGGCCATCACCTCGGTCGCCTGTGAGTTTGTTCTGCTGGAGCTGGCGAGCGAGCAGGATGCCGAGGCGGCGGGGGCCATTCTGCAAAGCCGGGTGGACAGCCAGGTGGGCGGCGGGGCCTTCTACCCTGAAACTGCCCTTGCCTGGGAGAGCGCCTTTGTCGCCGTCAAAGGAAACGTGGCGGCCCTCATTGTCGTCCAGGGGGACCAGGACCGGGCGGTAGAGGCGTTTAACGCCCTGTTCGCATAAAAATGCACCCGGGGGCATACATGTGGCTTCACGTGTATGCCCCTTTTGACAGGAGAGAAGGAGACATGATCTTTTCCAGTTTGCCCTTTCTGTTTTTTTATCTGACGACGGTGCTGGCCGTGTACAAGCTCTCGCCCCTGAAGCTGCGGAACCTGGTTTTGCTGCTGGTCAGCCTGTTTTTCTACGGCTGGGGAGAGCCGGTGTACATTCTCATCATGCTTTTGTCCATCGTGGTGGATTATGTCCACGGGATGCTGGTGGAGCGGTGGCGGTCAGACGACCGGAAGGCCCGGCGGGCGGTGGTGTCGTCGGTGTTCTTCAATCTGGCGATTCTGATCTTTTTCAAATACTGGGACTTCATCGCCGGAAATGTGAACGCCCTGACGGGGCTGCATTTACCGGTGCCGGGCCTGCCGCTGCCCATCGGCATCAGCTTTTACACCTTCCAGACCATGAGCTACACCATCGACGTCTACCGCCGGGATGCGCCGGTGCAGAAAAACCCCGTCACCTTCGGCGCGTATGTGACCCTGTTTCCCCAGCTGATTGCCGGCCCCATCGTCCGCTACAAGTCCGTGGCGGACCAGCTGGAGAACCGGCGGGAGGATCTGGAGAAGTTCGTCTCCGGTATCCGGCGCTTTCTGGTGGGCGCGGCGAAAAAGGTACTGCTGGCCAACGCCATCGGGCAGCTGTGGGACCAGTCCCTGGCGTCGGAGAGCCTGACGGCGGTGGGCGCGTGGCTGGGACTGGCGGCCTACGCCTTCCAGATCTATTTTGACTTTTCCGGCTACAGCGATATGGCCATCGGCCTTGGGCGGATGCTGGGCTTTGATTTCCTGGAGAACTTCAACTATCCCTATATCTCAAAATCCGTGGTGGAGTTCTGGAAGCGCTGGCACATCTCCCTGACCACCTGGTTCCGGGAATACGTCTATTTCCCCCTGGGCGGCAACCGGGTGCCGAAGTGGAAATGGATTCGGAATATTCTGACCGTCTGGCTGCTGACCGGCATCTGGCACGGCGCAGGATGGAATTTCCTGCTGTGGGGGCTCTATTACGGTGTGTGGATGCTCTCGGAGCGCCTGTTTCTGGGGAAATGGCTGGAGAAGCTGCCGGGAGCCCTCCGGCACGTCTACGCCATGTTCATTGTTCTCATCGGCTGGGCGCTGTTTGCCGTGGAGGATCTGGGGCGGCTGGGGGGCTATATGACGTCCCTCTTCGGCGGGAGCGGCCTGTTCAGCGCGGTGGATGGCTACCGGCTGCGGACGTATCTGCCCACGCTGGTGATTCTGACCGTCGCCTCCACGCCATGGATGAAAAATTTGTGGGAGAGTCTGGGGGAGAGAACGCGCTCCGTCCTGACGCCGCTGCTGACTCTGGCGTCGCTGGTCCTGTGCACGGCGTCGCTGGTGGACGCGGGGTATAATCCGTTCCTGTATTTCCGGTTCTGAGAAATTCTTTTTCCTGAACGAAAAAGTGGCAAGAGGAACTTTGGGGAAGGATATATTTTGCCTCGCAGGAAAATTTCCTGAAAGTTTGGGACTGCTTTTTTCAGAGGGCGGCGGGGCCAGGGCGAAGCCCTGCCGGGACCAGTATTTTTATATAAAAGGGGAGAGAATCTGTGAGCGAAAAAATATCCCAGCGCGTTACGGCGGTGGTGTTCTGCGCCTTTCTGGCGGGATTCGGGATTTTGCACATTCTCCTGCCGGACCGGGAATTTTCTCCGGTGGAGAACCGGACGCTGGCCCGGCGGCCGGCCTTTTCCTGGACGGCGCTGGCGGACGGAAGCTATACCGCCGGGCTGGAAAAATATCTGGAGGATCAGTTCCCCCTGCGGGACGGCTGGATGGGGCTGAAAAACCGTTGGGAATATCTGCTGGGGAAGCGGGAGTTTCACGGGGTGTACCTGTGCGGCGACACGCTGATCCACAAGATCGAGGACGCCGGGCGGGCGGAGCAGAACGTGGACTATCTGCGGCGGCTGACGGAGAAGACGGAAATTCCCGTCTATGTGGGGCTGATTCCCACGGCGGCGGAGATCTGGAAGGACAGGCTGCCATCCGGCTCGGAGAACTTCGACCAGGCGGCCTGGCTGGAGCGGGTGAAGGCAGCGCTTCCGGAGGCGGTATGGGTTGACGCCGGGGGCGCTTTGGCGGACCATGCCGGCGAACCGGTGTTCTACCGCACGGACCACCACTGGACCAGCCGGGGCGCTTACTATGGCTACTGCGCCCTGCTGGAGGCCATGGGGGAGACCCCCGCGCCGCTGGGGGAGGCTCAGACGGTGTCCCGCGACTTCAACGGAACGCTCTACTCCACCTCCGGCATTCACTGGCTGGAGCCGGACGTCATCGAGCGGTACGTCTCCGGGGATACGGTGACCGTGGAGGACGGCGAGTCCACCCACGGCCTGTATGTGGACAGCTTCCTGGAGGAGAAGGACAAATACGCCTCCTTCCTGGGCGGCAACGCGCCGCTGTATATTGTCCGCAATCCGGAGGCGGTCACCTCGCAAAAGCTGCTGGTGGTCCGGGACAGCTATTCGGACAGCCTGGCGCCCTTCCTGAGCGGTCAGTTCTCGGAGATCCACCTGCTGGACCTGCGCTACTACCGGACCTCCGTGGCAACGTATGCGGAGGAGAACGGGATGGATCAGATCTTTGTCTGCTACAGCGTGGAGAACTTTGTCAAGGATCAGGACGCGGTGTTTCTGGCGCAATAGGGACCGGTACGGGCAAAGGGGAAGCATATCTCCATGCCCGCCCTTATCAGGATTTGCGAAACGCTGAACTGTGATATTTCCGATGTGATTGCGCCTGTGCCGGGCGACGATCCATGAGAAAAAAGAGTATCACGATGAACAGCAAAACAGTAGAGGCTGGTATCAGCCTCTACTGTTTTGCTGTTCATGCGGCATTTTCGCTTTATATTCTTCCCCCCACCTGCACAAAGCATCTAAAACCGGACTCAGGCTCCGGCCCAGCTCCGTCAATGTGTACTCAACCCGCGGCGGCACCTCCGGATAGACCGTCCTTGTCAGCAGGCCGCTCTCCTCCATCTGCCGAAGCTGGGAGGTCAGTACCTTCTGGCTCACACTGCCGATGGATTTCTTCAATTCCCCAAACCGCTTCGTCCCCGGCAGCAAATCACGGATAATCAGTACCTTCCACTTGTCGCCGATCAGGGTCAGCGTTGTTTCCACCGGGCAGGCGGGCAAAATTTTCGCTTCCACCGTCATATCCTCCTGTCCATCAGTTTCCAGAATGCCGTACAGTTACATTTTACCGTATCTCCCATACGGAGGTCAAGTTGCAAAAAAATTTTTTCTCTCCGGGAAGAGCCGGAACTCCTTGAAATCTCACAACCGTTTCCTCCCGGTAACTGTCCAATTGTTACCATCAGGTGGCTATGCCACAATATTGTGCGTACTTTTCAAATGGTTTTTGCCGTTGTATGATGCAGATGCAGGGGCGGGGAACACCCCGCCGCAAACAAACGCATCCATGGAGGTACACATCATGAACAGGAAAGACTTTACCATCGTCCGGCTGGCCCAGGGCGAAATGCACATCTATGATTTCGGCGGCGTGAAACTCCACGCTTATCAGACCGGCGATCCGCTGGCGGACGAGGTGTTTCTGGTAGAGAAGGCGGGGAAGTTCGTAGCCATCGAATCCCCCTGCTTCACCGGTAGCGTGGCCGCGCTGAACGGATATCTGGCGGGGCGGGACGTGGCCGGCGTGCTGGTAGCCTATCACGGCGCAGGCGCCTCTTTCCTGCCGGACGCCCCCAAATACGCCACCGCCAACGCCGCAGAGTATGCCCGCAGCGGCGGCGGCAAAGCCCTGATCGACCAGTTCTCCGCCGCCTTTGGCAGCGACTTCGACAGCTCCATTCACCCTGTCACCCACATCCTTTCCGAGGGGGAGACAGTCATCGGCGGCATCCGGTTCGTCATTCACCAGACGGCGGAGGCTTTTGACGTGGAGATTCCCGAAATCAACGCGGTCTATACGCACATGCTGGGCCACGACTGTCACTCCATTGTAGCCGGGGCCGGCCACGCCGACGCCATGATCGCCCAGCTGCAAGGCTACATCAGGGCCGGCTACGACCTGATTCTCACCTCCCACTACACCCCGGAGAATCTGAAAGACGCTGAGGTCAAGATCCGCTATCTGGAGGAGCTGAAAGCCATCGCCGCCTCCTGCGCTGACGGGGAGTCCTTCAAAACCGCGGTCCGGGAGCGGTATCCGGCGTACAGCGGGGAAAATTATCTGGACATGACCACGGGATTTTTCTTCAGCTGATGTTGTACAGGTCCTCCCTCCGGCAAAGTCCGGAGGGAGGACTGCCATGAGAGGGTATCAAATGGAACATTCGACGGCGATTCGTACCTGAACAGCATGCTGCTGGCAGAAATGCATGAGTACCGGCCGCAATCGTGCGTTCTCCGTTCTACCGCAATCCTCCGGCTCCGCCCGCTGCTTTTATATGCCGCGCCCCGCTCATTGGATGCAATCCGGCGGACGGGGCGTCATATTTCCGGTCAGGCTGTCATACAGTTACAACAGCAGAACGAAAACCTCCCATGCATGGAGGTTTTACAAAAATGCGCCCAGGCGCATGGGAGGTAACTATGACGAATTCGGATCTCTATCAGGACATTGCCACACGGACCGGCGGGTCCCTGTTTGTGGGGGTGCTGGGGCCGGTAAGGACGGGGAAGTCCACCTTCATCAAGCGCTTTATGGAAACCTGCGTCATTCCGAACATTGAAAACGTCTACCGGCGGGAGCGGGCCATCGACGAGCTGCCTCAGTCCGGCAGCGGCCGGACCATCATGACGGCGGAGCCCAAGTTTGTCCCGGAGGAGGCCGTTGACATCACCCTGGAGGGCGGTGCCAGCTTTTCGGTGCGGCTGATCGACAGCGTGGGATACATGGTCAAGGGGGCCATGGGGCAGTTTGAAGATGGCGCGCCCCGGATGGTGATGACTCCTTGGATGGACCACGAGATTCCCATGGCGGAGGCCGCCGAAATTGGCACCCGGAAGGTGATTCAGGAGCACTCCACCGTGGGCGTGGTCATCACCACCGACGGCTCCATTACCGACATTCCCCGGGAGGACTATCTGGAGGCGGAGGAGCGGGTTATCACCGAGCTTCAGGAGCTGGGAAAGCCCTTTGTGGTTCTCCTCAACTCCACGGACCCCCGGGGCAGCCGGGCCGTTGGCGTCAGCCGGGATATCGCCGGCCGCTTCGGCGTACAGTGCCTCCCGGTAAACTGTCTGGAGCTGACGGAAGAGTCCATCACCTACATTATCAAATCCATTCTCTATGAGTTTCCCGTCCGGGAGCTGCGGTTCTTCCTGCCCCCGTGGGTGGACGCGCTGCCGGTGGGGCATCCGATCCAGTCGGCGGTGTACGGCGTGGTCCGGGAGGGCGGAAGCAAAATGGCCCACATCCGGGACGTGGAGCCGGTGGTCAGGGAGATGGGGGAGCAGGAGAATATCTCCCTCAGCCGGGTGATGTCCATCGACCTTGGCAAAGGCGTGGCCTCGGCGGAGCTTCAGCTGCCCCGGTCCCTGTTCTATGAGACGCTGTCCACCCAGTCCGGCTTTACCGTGTCCGACGACGGGGACCTGATGGAGCTGCTCACAGAGCTGGCGGGGGTGAAGGCAAGGTTTGACAAGGTGTCCGACGCGCTCAGCAACGTCTATGAGACGGGCTATGGCATCGTCATGCCCACCATGGAGGAGCTGCTGCTGGAGGAGCCGGAGATCATGCGGCAGGGGGGACGCTACGGCGTAAAGCTGAAGGCCAGCGCTCCGTCCATCCATATGTTCAAGGTGGATATCGAATCCACGGTGTCCCCCATCGTGGGCAACGAGAAACAGAGCGAGGATATGGTCAATTACCTCATGGAGAAGTTCTCCGGCGACCCCGCCCAGATCTGGGAGAGCAACATCTTCGGACGCAGCTTCCACGAGCTGGTGAACGAGGATTTGCAGGCAAAGCTCTACCGGATGCCCATGGATGCGAGACTGAAGTTCCAGGAGACGCTGCAAAGAATTGTCAACGAGGGCAGCGGCGGGCTCATCTGCATTATTCTGTGATATCCGTTTTCCTGAAAAAGCATCAGAAAGAACACTTTTGGGCAGGCTCCATCGGTTCCCCGCAACCACTTCCTGAAAGCTCCCGGCCGTCTTTTTCAGAAGAATCAAAAACAGGATTTCCGCACGGCAACGACACTGCGTTTTTAATGGGGAAACCGTACAAAAAGAGCGTATCCGGTGGGAAGAACCGGATACGCTCTTTTCGCTGTCAGAAGAGTATGCTCAAAACGACTCAATCCGCTTTTGCGCGGCCTCCTCGAAATACTGGTTGAGGCCCATCTCCGGCAGCAGGGAGAGCAGGCGCTTTTTGGCCGGCGCCAGCTTTTCCTCCTGCCGCCCTTTCTGATAGAAGGGAAGCAGGATCATAAGGAATTCATACTCGTCTCTTTCTGTACAGGTCTCCAGAACGGAAGGCATATGCCGCTTTATGAAATCTGACTCGTCTGTTTCAACGGCGGCATGGATCAGCAGCTGCCATATACTCAGATTTTTCTCCGAAACAGGAAAGATAATTCCGGTGGCCGGGCTTTCCTGTATGGACAGAATTTCTTCATACCTCTGCAGATCGGACAGCAGGGTGAGATAAATTTGCAGCGTACATGCATCCTCGGCTTCTGCAAACCCCTTCCTGCACTCCGCCAGGGCTTCACGCCCCATGCCCAGGGCGGCGCGCAGCTGGTTTCTTTGCAGGCGCATGGGCAGATACCATGGATGCTCCGGGTTCCCCTCCGTCTTCTCTGTGAAGATGTTCGTAATGTTCAGGGCCTGCTGAAAGGCCTCCCGGCCCTGCTGAATCCGCAAGTGCATCTTCTCGGCTTCCAGCTGGTCCCGCTCCGCCGCCAGTCCGGCATCCTCCGCGCCGTTTTTCAGAAGGGCGTCGATGGTCTGAAGCTGGGAATTGACGCACTCCATAGCCTCCTGAAAGGAGCGCTCGTCCCGCAGCACCGAGTATTTGCACACCAGGTCCTCCGCACGTTCCAGGGAGGTCACCCCGAACAGCTCATCAATACTTACGCTGAAAAAGGCGGCGATCTTGGGCAGCAGGGTGATTTCCGGCATCCCGTTTCCCACTTCCCATCGGGAAATTGTCTGAGGAGTCAGAAAGAGGTACTCTGCCAGCTGTGTCTGCGTGATATTTCGCTCCTTTCGCAGCATGGCGATTTTCTCTCCGACACTAGGCCTTGTTTGAAAAATACGGTAAGCTGGTCAAAGTAACCAAATCATGATAG
>CAJULD010000048.1 GCA_910587505.1 uncultured Oscillospiraceae bacterium
CGGACTCGTAGATCTTCCGGTCATAGTAGCTGGCCAGGAACTTGCCCGCGTCGTCGCGGCTGAAGCCGAAGGTCATCTGAGTCAGATCGTTGGTGCCGAAGGAGAAGAACTCCGCCTCCCTGGCGATGTCGTCGGCGGTGAGGGCCGCGCGGGGAATCTCGATCATGGTGCCCACCTTGTAGGTCATGTCGCTGCCGGCCTCTTCAATCAGGCGCCTGGCCACCTTATCGATGGTCTTCTTGACGTAGGCCAGCTCGCGGGCCTCGCCCACCAGCGGAACCATAATCTCCGGGGTAATCCGCCACGCCGGACGGCGGCTGCGGACCGCCAGAGCGGCCTTGATAATGGCGGCGGTCTGCATCTTGGCGATTTCCGGATAGGTGATGTCCAGACGGCAGCCGCGGTGGCCCATCATGGGGTTGAACTCGTGGAGGTTGTCGATGGTGGCGCGCAGGTGCTCCTCGGTGAGCTTCATCTCCTTGGCCAGTGCCTTGATGTCCGCGTCCTCGGTGGGAAGGAACTCGTGGAGGGGCGGGTCGAGGAGGCGGATGGTGACAGGCTTGCCCATCATGGCTTCGTAGATCTCCTCAAAGTCCTTCTGCTGCATGGGCTCCAGCTTGGCCAGGGCCTTCTCCCGCTGCTCCACGGTGTCGGAGACGATCATCTCCCGGATGGCGGCGATGCGCTCGGGGTCAAAGAACATATGCTCGGTGCGGCACAATCCCACGCCTTCCGCGCCGAAATTCTTTGCCTGACGGGCGTCCTTGGGGGTGTCGGCGTTGGTGCGGACCTGGAGATCCCGGAACTTGTCCGCCCAATTCATAATGCGCTCAAACTCGCCGGAAATCCTGGCCTCGGCGGTGTGGAGGCGCTCGCCGTAAATGTTGCCGGTGGAACCGTCCAGGCTGATCCAGTCACCCTCCTTGTACTCCTTGCCGCCCAGAGTGAACTTCTTGTTGGCCTCGTCCATTACGATGTCGCCGCAGCCGGAGACGCAGCAGGTGCCCATGCCCCTCGCCACCACGGCCGCGTGGCTGGTCATGCCGCCGCGGACGGTCAGGATGCCGCGGGCAAAGTGCATGCCCTCGATATCCTCGGGGCTGGTCTCCAGACGGACCAGGATCACCTTGTGGCCCTTGTCCACCCACTCCACCACGTCGTCGGCGGTGAAGACGATCTGACCGGCGGCAGCGCCGGGGGAGGCGGCCAGGCCCTGTCCAATGGGAGTCACCCGGTCCAGCTCCTCCTTGGGGAAGGTGGGATGCAGCAGAGAATCCAGGCTCTTCGGATCGATCATGCCGACGGCTTCTTCCTCGCTGATCATGCCCTCATCCACCAGGTCGCAGGCGATCTTCAGGGCGGCGGCGGCGGTGCGCTTGCCGTTGCGGGTCTGAAGCATGAACAGCTTCTTGTTCTCAATGGTGAACTCCATGTCCTGCATGTCGCGGTAGTGGTACTCCAGCTTGCTGGAAATATCCACAAACTGCTGATAGGCCTCCGGCATGACTTCCGCCAGCTGGTCGATGGTCTGGGGCGTGCGCACGCCGGCCACCACGTCCTCGCCCTGGGCGTTCATCAGGAATTCACCGAACAGCTTCTTCTCACCGGTGGCGGGGTTGCGGGTAAAGGCCACGCCGGTACCGGAGGTGTCGCCCATATTGCCGAAGACCATCTCCTGCACGTTGACGGCGGTACCCCAGGAGGAGGGAATGTCGTTCATACGGCGGTAGTAGATGGCACGGGGGTTATCCCAGCTGCGGAAGACGGCGCGGACCGCGCCCATGAGCTGCTCGCGGGCATCCTGGGGGAAGTCCTCGCCAATCTTCTCCCGATACTCGTCCTTGAACTGCTCGGCCAGCTCCCGGAGATCCTTGGCGGTCAGCTCGGTATCCAGCTTCACGTTCCGCCTGGCCTTCATCTCGTCGATGAGCTCCTCAAAGTGCTTTTTGCTGACCTCCATGACCACGTCGGAGTACATCTGGATAAACCGGCGGTAGGAGTCATACGCGAAGCGGGGGTTGCGGGTCTTCCTGGCGAAAGCCTCCACCACCTCGTCGTTAAGGCCCAGGTTCAGAATGGTATCCATCATACCGGGCATAGAGGCCCGCGCGCCGGAACGGACGGAAACCAGCAGCGGATTGTTCAGGTCGCCGAACTTCTTGCCGGTCATATCCTCCAGCTGGGCCATATACTCCATAATCTCGTCCTGGATCTCGGCGTTGATGGAGCGGCCGTCCTGGTAATACTGGGTGCACGCCTCGGTGGTGATGGTGAAGCCACGGGGCACGGGCATGCCCAGATTGGTCATCTCGGCCAGATTGGCTCCCTTGCCGCCCAGCAGCTCACGCATGTGTCCATTGCCTTCGGAAAAAAGATAGACAAACTTTTTGCTCACGGGTAAACATCCTCCTGTATGAAATTGAATTTTTCCATCTCAGAATCTGTATTCATAACCGAGGGACGCAGAATGGCGGGAAAAAGGCCGGCCGGACGGCGTTCAACGGTTGTGAATACAGGTTCTCAGTTTGCGGATTGCGTCCTTTATTATAGAAGGGATACCGGCGCTTTGCAAGAGGTTTCTGCCAATTTTTCGGGAAAATTTCATGATTTTTATTACCGGCAACGTTTTCTATATTCTTTTTTCCGGTTCCTGTTGATTTTCTCCCGGCGGTTGTGATAAAATAGATTTGATTTTGCATCTGTTCCGCCTGTTTCTGCGGAACGGCACAGAAGGGAGGCGGCTTCCATGGCTGCGCAGACCCGTCCGGCAATCCCCGGCGAACCTCATCTGACCCGGCAGATCCGGGAGGCGGCGCGGCGGGGCACGCTGGGCCACGCCGCCGTCCTCAGCGGACAGGGAGATCTGACCGCGGCTGCCCGCTTTCTGGCGGCGGCCTTTCAGTGCCGGGGGGAAGACCGGCCCTGCGGGGCGTGTCCCGACTGCCGGAAAATCATGCGGGACATCCATCCGGACGTCGTTACCGTGACGGACCCGGACCACAGGAACGTATCGGTGGAGGTGCTGCGGGGCGTGGTGTCCGGCGCCAGCGTCCTGCCCAACGAGGGACGGCGGAAGGTGTATATTTTTCCAGACTGCGCCCTGCTGGACGGCAAGGCCCAGAACGTACTGCTGAAGGTGGTGGAGGACGGCCCGCCCCACGCGGCCTTCCTCTTCTGCGCCGCCAACAGCGCCTCGCTGCTGCCCACCATCCGCAGCCGGACCATGGAGTGGAAGCTGTCGCCCCCCCCGGACAGGCAGGAGGCGGACGAGCGGGCCCGGCAGCTGTGCGAGGCCATCTGCTCCGGCCAGGCGGGCGAGCTGGCCGCCTGCTGCGCTCAGCTGGAAAGCAGCCGGATCTCCCGGGAGGAGCTCAGATCCCTGCTCTCCGGCGCGCGGGACCTGACGGTCGCCGCCCTGGCCGCCGCATGCACCGGACAGGGGGACGGCCCGGCGGTCAGAATGGCGGAAAAAATGGGAAAATACAGGCTCTCCGCCGCCGCGGAAAGCCTGGGCCGGTTTACCCGGCAGTGCGGCTACAATATTGGCACGGGGCATCTGCTGGGAGCTCTGGCGGTGGAGCTGGGGAGATGAATTTTCCCTGCCGCCTCTTCGGGGCGGCGTGGACCTCCCGCATCGGCTGGACAGCGTTTATCAGAGGTACGGAAGCGGCATCACGAAACGCGGACGGAACCAGAGGAAGCAGTCGGTACATGAAAAGCCCTGTCCGCGAAATGGAAAAGGGTAAAACACAACGGCGATTGAAAAGTTTGCGTTGATCTGCAAGCACTGTAAGGTATCGGCGGACTGTCTGCCGGGGCGCGAAGCCCCTGGGGCAGCAACCGGAAACAACTACCGTTTGCGGCCGGAGGCCGCAGAGAAAAGAGGAATTAAAAGCTATGGCAGAAGTAATCAGCGTCCGTTTCCGGGGCGGAAACAAGGACTACTACTTTGACCCCCACGGGCTTTCGGTGGAGCCGAATGCCTATGTGGTGGTGGAGACCGCCCAGGGGATGGAATACGCCCGCTGCGTGGAGGGAAACCACCAGGTCCCCGACCAGTCCGTCGTCCAGCCTCTGCGCCCCGTGGTGCGCATCGCCACGGAGAACGACCACCGCTCCGCCGCCTATAACCGGAAGCGGGAAAAGGAAGCCTTCGGCATCTGCGAGAAAAAAATCGCCGCCCATGGGCTGGAGATGAAGCTGGTCAACGTGGAATGCAGCTTTGAGGGCAACAAGATCATCTTTTTCTTCACTGCCGACGGCCGGGTGGACTTCCGGGAGCTGGTCAAGGACCTGGCTTCCGTTTTCCGCGCCCGGATCGAGCTCAGGCAGATCGGCGTCCGGGACGAGGCGAAAATGCTGGGAGGGCTGGGCATCTGCGGCAGGCCCCTGTGTTGCAGCCAGTTTCTGGACGAGTTCATTCCTGTTTCCATCAAAATGGCCAAGACTCAGAGTCTCAGCCTGAATCCCACCAAGATTTCCGGCACCTGCGGGCGGCTGATGTGCTGCCTGAAATACGAGCAGGCCGCCTATGAGGACGCCGCCGGCCGGATGCCCAGGAACGACAGCTTCGTGGACACTCCCGACGGGCCGGGCAACGTCAGCGGCGTGGACCTCCTTCAGGAGCAGGTCCAGGTCCGTCTGGACAGCGCTCCGGAGACGCCCAGGCGCTATAAGGCCGCCGAGATCCGCGTCCTGCGCAACGGCAAGGGCAGCCGGGACGGCATCGAGGTTCCCAGGGAGCGGCCCGCCCGGCTGACCGCCAGGGAGGAGGAAGAGGGCGGCTTCCGCTTTGAACGCCGGCCCGGAGCGGGCCGCGGTCCCATCGCCGTTCCCTCTGTGCTGTCCGCCGGTCAGCCGGAGGAGGAGGAAGAGCGCCGCTCCGGACGCCGCCGGAACCGCTTCAAGGGCGGAAAGCCCCGTCCGGACAAGCCCGCTCCCCAGGCGGCCAGGCAGCAGCCCCGCCCGGACAAGCCGGAGCGCGCGCCCAGGGGCGAGAAGGCGGAAAAGCTCCCCGTCCGTACCGCCACCGACACTACCGCCGAGAAAAAGGCGGCCGCCGACCGCGCCGCCCGCCAGCAGCCTGGTCAGGAGAATAAATCCGGCGGCTACAACCGCCGCCGGCCGAGAAGACGGCCGAAGGGTTGATGCCGCCCCCCTTCCGGGGACGCACTGCCCGAAGTACCCCGGGAGTCCGCCGCGGCGGTAATGCCTGCCGGTACGGTCCGCGGGCAGGCGCTGTCAGGAGAATCAAACCCGGTTTATTGCAGCGAAAATAAATCCCCCCCGAAGGGGCAACTCCCGTGAGGAAGTTGCCCCTTCGGGGGGCCGCAAAACAGGTTATCTGTTCAGGCGGCGCTGCTTCGGTTGCGCCGTCTTTTTCCTGTGCTTTCGCATGGAATTATGGTAATCCGGATAATGACGGCGCTTACCATTGCGCTTCTGTGTGTCAAAAAAGGTAGATCGTGCGATGGCCGCATCGAGCGGCCACGCACGATTCAATTCTACACAGCCACTCGATGTGGCTGTGTAGAATCCACGACGCTCGCTTTGCGTAAAGTGTTTTCCCCCGTGGGCCGGCTCAGTGCTAAAAGCACCGCTCCAACGGCTTTCTCCCCTTGACTTCCCAGGCCAATTTGTTTGACAAACTTACACCGTTTTCTGTTCGTCCTCCGAACAATCTGTTTTGGTCTGCTGACTACTCCAATCATTTTATGGCTGTCTGCTGATCCTGGTAAAGCGGATTGGTCAAAATCTCTGCACCATCCCCGACAAACGCTCTGGCTGCATCCTGGTCGTCCTGCAAATGCCACATAAACCAGGCAGTCACATAGCCGTCCGCAGAATACAGCATTTTCCCGTGGTCCATGCCGGGGCGCAGGGCCCTGATGGCGCCGGCGGGTATCACCTCGGAAAGGCTCTTCACTCCGTCCGGGGTGATTACATCGTTTTCAGCGGCGGCCAGTATCAAAGTCGGGGCGGTCATTTTGCCGGGGTCGTAGTTCAGCCCGATAGCCATCGCCAGCGCCCACCCGGTGGGGGACAAACTGACGGCGCAGGTATACAGCCCGCCGTGGGGCTGTTCACTGACTGCGTTGAACACCGCCACGCCGCCCTGGGAGTGGCCGGATATGCCAATGTGTTCCGTGTCCACCTTCTGATAAAATACACTGTCCGGGTCGCTGTTCTGCTCCAGCAGCCAGACCAGGGTGGCCTCGGCGGAGGCTCCGGTGCAGGTGCTGGGGTCCTCGTTGCCCAGTACGATAAAACCCCAGGAGGCCAGGTGCTTAAACAGCGCCTTATATTTGGAGGCGGCCACTCCGGTGCCGTTGGCGAACACCACCACAGGCCAGGAGTCCTCTCCCGTTTCCAGGCCGGCAGGGTAGAACGCCTCAAACTTTTTCCAATCCCCAGGGGCCTCCGCTTCGGTGTACTTCACCTCATACGCGCCCATGGATAAGTATTTGGACTCGATTGCTCCGCCTGTGTCCACGGTTTTTGTGTAGTTGCCCGGAACGAAAGGCTTCATGGAGAGACAAATCAAAAGAGCCGCAAGCAATGCAATCAGAATCAGAAGGATGATCCCCACGGCCTTCAGGATTTTCAATACCAGCTTCATAATACTTCAAAGCCTCACTTTGTCCTTCCTTGACAGGTTTCATTTTATATGCTATGATTTGATACAATCGTAACAGCATTGTAAGTGTAACAGCGAAAATCAAGAATGTCAACGGAGGCAGTATAAATGGAACAAAAGGCGAAAAATGTTTCACCGTTCAGCAACAAGAGCCGCAATGCTTATGTGGTGGAGCACCTTACCGGTTCCATGCTGGCCCTGCTGGAGGAAAAGCCCATTGCGGAAATTTCCATCAGCGAGCTGTGCGGCATGGCCGGGGTGGGACGGACATCTTTCTACCGCAATTATTCGGACAAAGAAGATATTATCAAGGCATACGTTGAGCGCTTATTTCAGGATTGGGCGGTTCAATGCAAGGAGGCACCTGACCTCCCCGTGAGAGAAATCGTGCGGATTGTGTTTTCTCACTTTGAGGCAAACCGGGATTTTTACAGCCTGCTGAACAAAAGAGGATTGGTTTATCTTTTCAAAGACATTATTTTGGACTTGTGCGGTTTCAATCCAGATCAGGAAATGGTCGCCGCTTATTCATCTTCTTATGTCGGGTTCTTTTTGTATGGCTGGATTGAGGTCTGGTTCCGGCGGGGCATGAAGGACACAGCGGAAGAATTGACAGCCTGCCTTCCACAATAAGAACCTCATCAGGGGAATCACGCAGCCCACAGCCGGTTTTCCGCAGCAATCGGAAAGCGGGCTGTTGCATTTTTCTCTTTTTGGGGGTACAATAACGGCAACAGGATTGAACAGGGAGGTTTCTGCTTATGCGAGACGGCTTCATCTGCGTCGCCGCCGGTACGCCGAAGATCAGGGTGGCGGACTGCCGGTTCAACGCGGAACAGATCTTTACCATGATGCGGGAGGCGGACCAGCAGGGCGTCAGGATTCTGGCCCTGCCGGAGCTTTGCCTGACGGGCTACACCTGCGGAGATCTGTTTTTACAGGACACGCTGCTCCGCGGCGCGGCGGAGGGCCTGCGGACCATTCTGGAGGCTACCCGCCACCTGGAAATCCTTACCGCCCTGGGGATGCCCGTCCGGGCGGGAGGAAAGCTCTTCAACTGCGCCGTGGTGATCCAGAAAGGCCGGGTCCTGGCGGTGGTGCCCAAGACCTGCCTGCCCAACTACGGCGAATTTAATGAAACGCGCTGGTTCCAGAGCGGCGCGGACTGCGGTGACGGGCTGCGGCCCCAGGATGAAGCGCTGGCCTCTGGCAGCTGCGGCGGCGTTGGCCAATGCCTCATCGACTGTCCGGATATCCCCGGGCTGACGGTTGGCGTGGAGATTTGCGAGGACCTGTGGGCCAGCGACCCGCCCTCCCGCCGTCTGGCGGAGGCAGGAGCTACCGTGATTTTGAACCTCTCCGCCTCCAACGAGGTGGTGGGCAAGGCCGCCTACCGCCGCCAGCTGGTGGTGGGGCAATCGGGACGGCTCTGCTGCGCCTGTGTTTACGCCGACGCCGGGGAGGGGGAATCCACCACCGATCTGGTATTCGCCGGCCACAACATGATCGCGGAAAACGGGGCCATGCTGGCGGAAAGCCGCTTTTCCACCGGGCTGACCATCGCGGACATCGACGTGCAGCGGCTGACCGGCGAGCGGCGGCGGCTGACCCCTTTCCCCGCCGTGAACGCGGCGGGCCTGTACCGCAGCGAGGCGGAGTTCACCCTCCTCGACACCAGGATCCGCCGGTACGTTTCCCCCACGCCCTTCATTCCGGAGAACGCCGCCGACCGGGTGGGCCGCTGCGAGGAGATATTGACCATCGCCGCGCTGGGGCTCAAAAAGCGGCTGGAGCACACCGGGGCCCGCGCCGCCGTGGTGGGCCTCTCCGGCGGGCTGGACAGTACGCTGGCCCTGCTGATTACCGCTCTGGCCATGGGGATGCTCCACCGGAGCGCCGGCGACATCGTGGCCATCACCATGCCCTGCTTCGGCACCACGGACCGGACCAGAAACAACGCCGTCCTGCTGGCAGAGCACATGGGAGCCACCCTGCGGACCATCCCCATCGGCGACACCGTCCGCAGCCACTTCCGGGACATCGGCCACAACCCGGACATCCACGATGTGACCTATGAAAACGCCCAGGCGCGGGAGCGGACCCAGGTGCTTATGGACGTGGCCAACGAGCTGGGCGGCCTGGTAATCGGCACCGGGGATCTCAGCGAACTGGCTCTGGGCTGGGCCACCTACAACGGCGACCACATGAGCATGTACGGCGTCAACGCCTCCATTCCCAAGACGCTGGTCCGCCATCTGGTGGACTATGTGGCGCGGGACAACCTGAAAAAGGACGAGGAGCTGACCCATGTGCTGGAGGATATTCTGGACACCCCCGTCTCTCCCGAGCTGCTCCCGGCAGTCCAGGGGCAGATCACCCACCGGACGGAGGATCTGGTGGGCCCTTATGAGCTCCACGACTTTTTCCTGTATTACGTCATCCGCTGGGGCTTCAGGCCCCGGAAGATCCTCCGGCTGGCGGAGTGCGCCTTCCACCGCGCCTACAGCCGGGACGTGATCCTGAAATGGCTGAAGTGCTTCTATCGCCGCTTCTTTTTCCAGCAGTTCAAACGCTCCTGCCTGCCCGACGGGCCCAAGGTGGGATCGGTAGCCCTCAGTCCCCGCGGAGACTGGCGGATGCCCAGCGACGCCGCGGTCCGGCTGTGGCTGGAGGAGCTGGAGAGCTGTCAGTAAAATTTTTGATTCGCATACAAAAAAAGCCCTCTTTTGTGTGAAACTAAAGGAGATCACACAAAAGGGGGCTTACTGTGTATATTACCAGAGAAGACGTTACACGCTTTACCGCTCATCTGGCGGAAGAGGAGAAATCCGCCGCCACTATTGAAAAATACCGCCGGGAAGCGCTGCGCTTTCTGACCTGGCTGGACGGCCGGGCAGTCAGTCAGGAGCTGGCCTGCGCGTACAGGCAGACGCTGGAGGAGGTCCGCACGCCTGCCGGCGTCAACGGAGCCGCCGCCGCGCTGAACCGGCTGTTCGGCTTTCTGCACCTGTACGGCTGCCGTCTGCGGCCCGTAAAGCTTCAGCGGCAGATTTTCCGCGACGAGACCAGGGAGCTGACTCAAAGCGAATACCGCAGGCTGCTGGCCGCGGCAAGAAACCGGGGCAGCGAACGTCTGCTCCTTGTCATGGAGACCATATGCTCTACGGGCATCCGGGTCGGCGAGCTCCGCTTTTTCACGGTAGAGGCGGTCCGGCTGGGCCGCGCCGAGGTCCGCAACAAGGGGAAGGTCCGCACCGTCTTCCTCCCTCTCAAGCTGCAGAAAGTGCTGCTGAAGTATGCCGGAACGCAGGGACTGACCGGCGGACCTGTGTTCGTCACCCGCTCCGGGAAGCCCCTGGACCGCAGCAACATCTGGTCCGACATGAAGACCCTGTGCGCAGCCGCCGGGGTCCATCCGGGCAAGGTTTTTCCCCACAATCTCCGCCATCTCTTTGCCCGGAGCTATTACAGTCTGGAGAAGGACATCGTCCGTCTGGCCGATATTCTGGGCCATTCCAGCGTCAATACCACCAGGATTTATACCATGGAGTCCGGTTATGTGCACCGCCGGCAGCTGGAACGACTGCATCTTCTGCTGTAACCACGGAATAATCATTCCGTGGTAAACCCGGGGGCCTCCGGTCCCGGACCTCCTGCATCGCGAGCACCTGGCGGAGAAGAAGAGCTGCAATACCCCGGAAAGCACCGGTTTTTCTTCTGGCGGACCGGCGCTTGAGGGACTCTGCCTGCCGGCCCGCTAAAGAGAGACTGCCTGTAAGGGGGCGGAAGAAGTGTTTTCCACAGGTCAGAGCCTTGCCATTACGGGCGTTCTGTGTTAATATGTAGATGCAAAAAGTATCGGCACAGAAACATAAAAGCAGATTTACCACGGAATGATTATTCCGTGGTAAACCCGGGGGGAGGAGAATCGCCATGACCGAACAACTGACGCCGGAGAAAATCGGACTCTTTCTGTCCTGTCTGAGGGAAAAGGGCAGGGGGGAAGCTTCCCTGAAAAGCTACCGCCACGTACTGCGCCTGCTGTACGACTGGCTGCCGGAAGACAAGCGCATCGGCGCGGAAACCGCTCCGGACTGGAAGGCCTGGCTGGACAGCCAGGAGCTGTCCCCCGTGACGGTGGACGTCCGCATTTCCGTCTGGAACGGACTGGCGCAGTATCTGGGCCATCGGGAATGGCAGCTGGAGGAATTTCACCGGCCGGCGGCGGCGCCTCAGCCGGAGCTGAGCCGGGCAGAATACCTCCGGATGCTGTCCGCCGCAAAAATGCTGGGAAACGAGCGGTCATACCTGCTGGTCAAGGTTCTGGGGGGCGCGGGAATGCGGGTACAGGAGCTGCCGCAGCTGACGGTGGAGGCGGTGCGGCGGGGCACGGTCCATCTGGCGTATCACAACAGCCGCCAGCAGCGGCTGCTGCGGCTGCCGGAGCTCCTGCGGCAGGAGCTTCTGGATTATATCCGGCGGGAAGGTCCGGAGAGCGGCCCCGTCTTTGCCACCGCCGGAGGCAATCCCCTCCCCCGCACGCGGGTCTACACCTTCGTCCGGGCCGCCGGTCAGGCCGCCTGCGTCCCGGAGGAAAAAGCCACGCCCCGCTGTCTGTGGAAAATGTATACCTCCACGCAGGAGGAAATCCGGACCTGCGCCGCGCTGCTGGCCCGGCAGCGCTATGACCGGATGCTGGAGGAGGAGCAGCTGGCGGTCGGGTGGAAGGCATAATGCCGGCGGCTGTACATATTCCACAAATACCGCCTCCTCTCTTTGTCATCCCTCTGCTTTTCTGACAGAATCAACCAAGGAATCGCAGTTTTGTCCCGTTCCGTTGGACAGGAAAACGCTTTATAATGGGATTGTGGAAGATTTCCCCGGCAATTTTAAATTGAGATGAAAAGGAGACAAAACCATGAAGAAAGCACTTGCACTGCTGCTGGCTCTGGTTATGACCCTGGCTCTGGCGGCCTGCGGGAAGAAGGACGACGCCCCCGCTCCCGACGCCAGTCAGCCCGGCTCCAGCGAGCCCGCGCCCTCTACCCCCGATCCCGCGCCCGCCGACGACGCGGATTACTCCGGCTATACCATCCGCATCTACTCCAACTCCAACTCTACCGAGCGTACCACCTGGCTCATCAACGAGGCCAGGGACGCCGGCTTCACCATCTCCATTGACGACAACTCCGTCATCTCCGGAGATACCGCCGCCATCCAGGCCGCCAACGAGAACAAGGACGGCGACCTGATCTTCGGCCTGAACGAGACCCGCTGGAGCCAGCTGGTGGACGGCACCTATGAGAACCTGAAGATCATGGACTGGACCCCCACCTGGGCCGGCGATGTGGGCGAGTACGTCTATCCCGGCAAGGCCTACGGTCTGGTTATCCAGAACGTGCTGATGCTCTACCGCAACGATGAGCTGGGCACCAACGGTCAGGAGCTGCATTTTGACCACTGGGCCGACATCGTGGACTGCGGCTACAGCTGGTATCGCCAGAACAAGGTGGGCGGCACCACCAACGCCAACATCAACTCCGCCATGCTCTACGCCTTCGTCGATCCCTCCTCCCCCGCCGGCGGCATCTCCGTGGACGGCTGGAAGACCCTGTGGAAGTACTGCGAGCAGGGCAAGAGCGGCGGCGAAGACTACAAGTACGGCTTCGATCCCCTGAACAAGGGCGACGTCCAGGTCTCCACCTTCTACTCCTCCTCCCTGTACGGCAAGATCGATGCCGCCGCCGAGAGCTCCGAGAATCCTCTGCGGGGTGCTCTGGAGCCGGAGAACTGGGCTCTGGTGGACATCAAGGACGGCACCTACTACATCGCCGAGTACATCGGTATCCTGGACAGGGCCGGCCGCAGTGAGGAAGAGACCGCCGCCGTCAAGGCCTTTGCCGAGTGGTTCGGCTCCGCCGACGTGCAGGCCGCCTGGGGCGAGGAGTTTGACTCCTATCCCTGCAACACCGCCGCTGCCGACATTCTCTATCCCTCCGGCGTGCCCGAAATCTACACCCTCAAGAACTTCGCTCTGAGCAAGGTGGACGGCGACACCACCTACGCCGAGTACGTGGCCGCCCACTCCAGCGAGTGGACCAACATCATGACCAACCTGGGCTTCTATTGGGCCGACGCCAGCGGCGCCGCCGCCGAGCCCGATTGGGACAATCTGGATTGGAGCACCCTGACCCAGTCCGCCGAGTAAAATCCATTTTCCCGCATCCACCTGTGGCGAGCCGGTCCCCCGGCTCGCCACAGATTTACCGGGTAGAATCAATTTTAAAGAGAGGGAGCTGCCGCTTATGATCAGACTCAACGACATTGTTGTCAAATTCGGGGATTTCACCGCCCTGCACAGCATCAACGTCCACGTGAAGGAGGGGGAGTTCTTTACCTTCCTGGGCCCCTCCGGCTGCGGGAAGACCACCACCCTGCGCACCCTCACCGGATTTATCGAGCCGGTGTCCGGGTCCGTGGTGGTGAAGGACAGGGATATTACCCATGTGCCCATCGAGGAGCGGAACATCGGTATCGTCTTTCAGTCCTACGCCCTGTTTCCCACCATGACGGTGTATGACAACATCGCCTTTGGCCTGAAGCTCAAGAAGCTGAAAAAGAAGGAGATCGATCAGAAGGTCCGGGAGATCGCCAGGAAGGTGGATCTTTCCGACGAGCAGCTGGCCAAGGCCGTCAGCCAGCTCTCCGGCGGGCAGCAGCAGCGGGTGGCCATCGCCCGGGCTCTGGTCACCGGCCCCGCCATCATCTGCATGGACGAGCCGCTGAGCAATCTGGACGCCAAGCTCCGGGTCCAGCTGCGCAACGAGCTGAAAAAAATGCAGAAGGACTTCGGCATTACCACCATCTACGTCACCCACGACCAGGAGGAGGCCCTGACCCTCTCTGACCGGATCGCGGTGTTCAATAAAGGCGTCATCGAGCAGACCGGCACCCCCAACGAGATCTACAACCACTCCGCCACCGAGTTCGTGTGCAACTTCATCGGCGACATCAACCGTCTCTCCGGCCCTGTGGTGGAGGCGCTGAACCGGACCGGCGGCAAACTTGACCCCGCCATGCACAACTATATCCGTCTCGAGCGCATCCACGTCAACGTGGAGCCCCAGGCCGGCCAGGCTGCGCTGGAGGGGACCGTGGACAGCCGGGAGTATTACGGCCTTTACATCAAGTATTACATCGGTCTGGGCAGCCAGACCATCAAGGTCATTGAGAAAAACGACGGCGTGAACATTTACGAGCCCGGCCAGAAGGTGAAGGTGGTCATGGACCCCAGGGACGTGATGGCCTATCCCGCCGGAGCAGCGGAGTAAAGGGGGTCCTCCGGTGTTAGGCTGTAAGGAATTTTATGACAAAACCGCCGCCCGCTGGGCGGAGAATGGCTACCTGGACGAGGCGGAGCCGAAGTGCATGGACGAATTCTGCGCGCTGCTGCCCGCCGGGGGGCGGGTGCTGGACCTGTGCTGCGGGGCGGGATACGAGAGCTTTCGTCTCCGCCGCCGGGGATTCCGGCCGGTGGGACTGGATTTCAGCGGCGAGAGCCTTGCCATCGCCAGGGAGAGGAACCCGGAGGTCCCCTTTTTCCAGGGAGATCTGTTGGAGAGCTGTCCCCAGGTGGGACCGGTGGACGGCGTCATCTGCATCGCGGGGCTGGTCCATGTGGAGACGGCGGACCTGCCACTGGCCTTCCGGAGAATATCGGAGGTTCTGAAGCCCGGCGGGTATCTGCTGGCCTCCGTCCGGTACGGCACAGGTCGGATGGAGGAGCGCAGCGTCAGCGAGATCGACGGCGAGACCTACGACCGGAATTTTATCGCCCACAACGAGGAGGAGCTCACCGCCGCCATGGGGAAAGACTTTACCCTGGTCCGGGAGATGCCGTCCGATATGAAGATATGGGCCTGCTATCTGTTTCAGAAAAATAAGGAGGTACGCGTATGACCAGGCTTCGTGAGCAGCGGTTCGGGCCGAAGCTGCTGCTGAAGGTGTTCGGGATCGCGTTTTTTGCGTATCTGTTCCTGGGCTTCATGCTGTTGCCCTGTCTGAACACCCTGGCCAGCATTTTCAACACCACCAACGCCGCCGGAGAGCGGGACCCCCTGGCGGTGATCCGGTTCTTCTTTGCCGGGAACATGGGGTCCTACGTGTGGAATTCCCTGAAGCTGGCGGTGTGCCTGGTCATTACCGTCAACGTGGTGGGGGTGTCCACTGTGCTGCTGACGGAGTATTTTGACATCAGGGGCGCGAAGATCCTTCGCCTGGGGTACATGACCACCCTGATTTACTCCGGCGTGGCCCTGGTTACCGGCTATCTGTTCCTCTATGACAGCAACGGCATCCTGACCACCCTGCTGGTGAACGCCTTCCCCGGTATGAATCCCAACTGGTTCTCCGGGTTCAACGCGGTACTGTTCACCATGACCTTCGCCTGTACCAGCAACCATATGCTGTTTCTCCGCAACGCCATCCGGGGCATCGACTACAACACGGTGGAGGCCGCCCGGAACATGGGAGCCAGGCCCTTCAAGGTGCTCTGGAAGGTGGTATTCCCCACCCTGATCCCCACCATGTTCTCCCTGACGGTGATGACCTTCATCACGGGCCTGTGCGCCATGTCGGCCCCCACTCTGCTGGGCTATGACTCCATCAACCCGGAGATCGTCCGGCTGGCGGGCTCGTCCACGGCGGACGAGGCCTTCCCCCAGGCCAGGGCGGCCCTGCTGAGCATCATCCTGGCCCTGTTCACCATCGTACTGCTGACCATCCTGTCCTCCTATGAGCGGAAGGGCCACTACCTCTCGGTGTCCAAGACCAGGGCCAGGCTGCAAAAGCAGAAGATCAACAACCCTGTCTCCAACGTCCTGGCCCATATCTACGCCTATGTCCTGTTCATCATCTACATGATCCCCGTGGTGATGATTATCATTTTCTCCTTCCAGACCTACGGAGCCATCCGGATGAAGAAGCTGGACGTGACGCAGTGGACCCTGCTCAACTTCTTCGGCTCGGAGGACTATCAGTATCTCACCAGCCGGGGCACCTACAAGACGCGGAAAGGCTCCATTTCCGGCCTCTTCGCCAACGAGGCCACCCTGGGCGGCATCAAGCTCAGCTTCATACTCTCCGCCGTTGCCGCGGCCCTGGCCTGCGTCATCGTGGTGGTGGCCTGCAACTACATATTCAAAAACCGGAACAGGAAGTCCGGCACGGTGCTGGAGTACAGCCTGCTCTTTCCCTGGCTGCTGCCCACCATTCTGATCTGCTACTCCTACCGGGTGTATTTCAACAGCGAGGACGTGTGGTACGTGGGCGGGAACAACCTGTATTACGGAGAGCACGTGCGGCTGCTGATTATCATCGCCTATACGGTGGTGAAGCTGCCCTTCTCCCTTCGGATGATCAAGGCGGCGTTCTACGCCATCGACGAGGAACTGGAGGACGCGGCAAGAAATCTGGGGGCCAGCAGCCTTGCCACCTTCCTGAAGGTGAAGCTGCCCATTATCCTTCCCTCGGTGCTGGCGGTGTTCGCCCTGAACTTCAACGCCCTGTTCACCGAGTACGACATGTCCGCCACCTTCGCCAGCTCCTATGGCACCAGCTACGCCATGGTCATCCAGTCCATGTGCGCCGAGGAGGGACTGTACGGCTATAACGTCAACGCCTCCGGCCGGCGGTGCGCCTCCACCGTATTCATCATGATCGTTTCCGGAATCATTCTCTACCTGGTCTACGGCGTGGGCGCGCGGGACCTTGGCGAGCGGCTGGAGATCCGGGACCGGAGAAGGAAGCGCCGGGAGCGCATCCAGCGGAAATTCAGGAAAAACTCTCCTGCGCTTTCCTGAAAGTTTTTGCCCATTTTGTTATGGCGGCGGGGCACAGGGGCGGAGCCCAACATTTTTGATAACACGAGGAGATACGTCATGATTAAAAACATCGTCTTCGATATGGGCGAGGTGCTCATTCACTATTCGCCCCGGCACATTCTGGGCTGCCTGCCTCTGCGGGAAGCGGACAGGGACCTGCTGCTCCGGGAAGTGTTCCACTCCCTGGAGTGGATACAGCTGGACCGGGACGCCATCAGCTATGAGGATGCCGTCGCCGCCATGTGCGCGCGGCTGCCGGAATGCCTGCATGAGGCGGTGGAGCAGGTCGTCAACGGCTGGTGGAACATTGACCTGCGGCCGGTCAGGGGCATGGAGCCCCTGCTGGCGGAGCTGAAATCCATGGGCTATGGCATCTATCTTCTCTCCAACGCCACGCTGCGGCAGGAGGAGTATTTCGACCGCATCCCCGGCAGCCGGTATTTTGACGGCAAGATCATTTCCGCACAGATCCGGCTGCTCAAACCCCAGCCGGAGATCTACGAGGCTCTGTTCCGGACGTTCTCACTGAAACCGGAGGAATGCTTCTTTGTGGACGATCTCAGCATCAATATCGAGGGCGCTTACTGTGCGGGCATGCCCGGCGCGGTCTTTGACGGGGATATCCAGCGCCTGCGCCGCGCCCTTAACCAGGCCGGCGTACCGGTCAGTGCAGGGTAAAACTGATAAATTTAGTGCTATATGGGAATCTTTTTTACCATGCGTTGACATTTGATTGCCATAGATTTACAATAACCATATCCTGGTGGCAAATGGAATTGGTCAATATCACCAATTCGCCGCCCGGAAAATCAGATTGGAGGATTTTTAGCATGAAGAAGTTTCTGTCTCTGCTGCTTGTGATGCTGATGGCCCTGTCTCTTGCGGCCTGCGGCGGCAATGACGGCAAGCAGCCCGCGGGCGATCCGCCTCAGCAGCCCACACCTGCGCCCGCTCCCGCGGACGACAACCAGGAGCCTGCTCCCGCAGACGGTATGGACGCGCTCATCGAGGCCGCCAGGGCCGAGGGCGAGCTGGTAGTCTACGGCTCCTGCGAGGAGGAGTACCTGGCCGCCGCCTGTGAGCACTTCCAGGAGCTCTATGGCATCACCACCACCTATCAGCGCCTGTCCACCGGCGAGGTGCAGGCCAAGATTGAGGAAGAGAACGGCAATCCCTCCGCCGACGTCTGGTTCGGCGGCACCACCGATCCCTACAACGTCGTGGCCGCCGAGGGCCTGCTGGAGCCCTACGCCGCCGAGAACGCCTCCCACCTGCTGGACGCCCAGTACCGGGATGCCGACGGCAACTGGTACGGCATCTACAAGGGCATCCTGGGCTTCATGGTCAACAGGGATGAGCTGGCCCGGATGAATCTGGAAGCGCCTCAGGACTGGCAGGACCTGCTGGACCCCAGGTACCAGGGCCTCATCTGGCTGTCCAACTATAACACCGCCGGTACCGCCAAGCTGGTCATCAACACCATGATCCAGAAGTACGGCCACGACGAGGGCATCCAGTATCTGGTGGATCTGGACAAGAACATTGAGGTTTACACCAAGTCCGGTTCCGGTCCCTCCAAGAACGTGGGCACCGGCGAGTGTGTCATCGGCATCGGCTTCCTCCATGACGGCATCACTCAGATCGTGGACAACGGCTATGAGAACATCGAGCTGGTAATCCCCTCCTCCGGCACCTCCTTTGAGGTGGGCGCCACCGCCATTTTCAAGGGCGCGGCCCATCCCAACGCCGCCAGGCTGTGGATTGAGTACGCCCTGTCTCCCGAATGCGTGGAGCTGGCCGACGATTACGGTTCCTATCAGTTCCTGGTCATCGATAACGCCCAGCAGCCCTCTCAGGCCGCGGACTTCGGCCTCGATCCCAACAACGTCATGAAGTACGACTTTGAGGATGCCAAGAACAACATCACCAAGTATATTGACGAGGTCATGACCGCTCTGGGCAGCGCCGCCGACGACCGGTTCCAGACCGAGTAAACGCTTTTTCCTGAAAGAAAAAGGGCGCAGCAAGCAGGCCCTGAATTTCATCTCGACCAAACGATGGGGGATGGCAGCCGCCATCCCCCATCTCTCTGTTTCTGTGTGTTCCCAATGAGAAAGTCTAATGGTATAAAGTCAAGTAGGTGATG
This sequence comes from uncultured Oscillospiraceae bacterium, assembly GCA_910587505.1. Lineage (GTDB taxonomy): Bacteria > Bacillota > Clostridia > Oscillospirales > Oscillospiraceae > Pelethomonas. The sequence continues at coordinate 18,665 of CAJULD010000048.1, forward strand.
CAAGGAAAATTTGAGAAG
>CAJULD010000049.1 GCA_910587505.1 uncultured Oscillospiraceae bacterium
ACTTTGTGGCCTGTCTGGTTATGAAGCCAGACAGGCCGTTTTTCGACAAGCAGAGGGGACCGGGCATTCGCCCGGTCCCCTCTGCTTGTCAAAAAAGTGGCTACGCCACTTTTTTGAGAAGAGATTCGCTTCGCTCTGCGCCTCGGTAGATCGTGCGATGGCCGCATCGAGCGGCCACGCACGATTCAATTCTACACAGCCACTCGATGTGGCTGTGTAGAATCCACGACGCTCGCTTCGCGCAAAGTGTTTTTCCCCGTGGGCCGGCCCAAAGGCCGGCTTAGCGCTAAAAGCGCCGCCTTGCGGCGCTTCACGACGTACACGCCGCGGGAAAAACGATTTCACTTTATTTCGCGCCTGCGGGCGCGAAACTCCTGCGGAGGGCTTTTTTGACAGACAGAGGGGACCGGGCGTTCGCCCGGTCCCCCTTATCTTATCAGAAAACAGCGCGGACTTACCCGCCCAGAAACGCCGTCCGGAGGCACCGCTCCAGAATCTGCCAGTAGCTCAGCCGTTCCACCGACTGCTCCGCTACCAGCGGGAGCTCCGCCAGGACCTCGCCGCCGGAGGTGACGGTCATCCGCCCCACCTGTTCCCCCGCCGCCACCGGCGCGGCCAGCTCCTCCTCCAGCTCCACCGCCACCTCCATGGACTTTACCTTCTCCCTGGCCGCAAGGATGGCGGCGTCGCCCTCCAGCCGGACGTTGACGCAGGGGGCGTCGCCCAGCGTCACGGGAATGGGGGAGAGCGGCTCCGGCGGCTGGGCCTGCGCCAGGGCATAGGCGGCAAAGCCGTAATTGAGCAGGGTCTTGGCGCCCTCAAAGCGCTGGGTGGAGGTGGGGGATTTCAGAACGACGGCGATCAGCTCCATACCGTCCCGCTCCGCCGTGGCGGACAGGCAGTACAGGGCGCTGTCCGTGCTGCCGGTTTTCAGGCCGGTAGCGCCCTGATAAAAGCGGATGAGCTTGTTGGTGTTGCTCAGTCCGAAGGCCCCGTCCCGGAGGGTGTCCATCCATATGGTGGTGAAGCGGCGGACGTCCGGGTGATGCAGGATCAGCTCCCGGCTCATCAGGGCGATATCATAGGCGCTGGTGACGTGTCCCTGGGCGGGCAGGCCGGTGGGATTGAGGAAGGTTGTGTCCTCCATTCCCAGCTCCGCGGCCCGCTGGTTCATTTTTTCCACAAAGGCGTCGGCGCTGCCCGCCACGTGCTCCGCCAGCGCCACGCTGCAATCGTTGGCCGAGGCCACGCAGACGGCCTTGAGCATTTCCTCCACCGGCATCTGCTCGTTTTCCTTCAGCCAGATCTGGCTGCCCCCCATGGAGCAGGCGTACGCCGAGGCGGTGACCATGTCCTCATAGCGCAGCGTGCCGGAGTCGATGGCCTCCATCACCAGCAGCACCGTCATAATTTTGGTAACGCTGGCGGGCTCCAGGCGCTCGTGCTCGTTCACCGCATAGAGCACCTGTCCGGTGGTCTTCTCCATCAGCAGGCAGGCCCCCGCGTCAACCGCCAGCGATTCCGCCTGCGCCGGGACGGCCAGGAGCAGCAGCAGCGCGGCGGCCAGCAGGCCGGAAACGGTCCTTTTCATATCCTATCCCTTCCTTTTTCAGCGTTTCCCGGCTCTCGCCGGGACTCCTGCCTTAATCGTATGACCGGAAAAAGAAACAAATGACAAATCCGGCAAATTTCGCCTTGCATTTGGGCGGGAAGTCTGCTATAATAGGCCCAGCGCTGAAATGTGCAGGGTTAGTACATCGGTAGTACATCGGCTTCCCAAGCCGAGGAGGCGGGTTCGATTCCCGTACCCTGCTCCAGCAGAAGCCGCCATATCCGTTTTGGATATGGCGGTTTCTGCTGGAAAAGCAGGAGTTTTTGCGGTATGTGGTCCTCTCCGCGTCCTGCCTTTATGCTTCTGCGTCCCGTGTGTTCATTGTACCGCAGATTCTGACAGACTGCAGAAGAAAGCGTCAGTAAGACACCTGGAGAAACCGGACGAAGTAAGAATCAGGATGCCGAAGAGCTGCAGGGAGGCAATCAAAGCCCATGCAGAGGCCCGCAGCGCATCCGCCGGAAGCAGGGCCTGCGCTGCGCCTGAATTTGAAAGTCAAAAGGAAACACTTGCAGATTGCCGCGGCGCGGCAGGGAGAGCGCGGGGGAAAACCGCCGGAGAAAATCGGCTTTTCCCGCGTTTTTGTGCTGATTGATAGAGAACCGCTCTTCGACGCATGAAAGTTTTGACAATTTTGGATGCATTTTCGGAACAGGGCATTATTGACAAACTCTGCTTTTTTCAGTATAATATTTTCCGGGAAAATGTCCCACTACCGGCCGGCGAAGTTTGCAGCATCCCCCCCGACCGCGCTTTCCCGGTGAACGGCAATTTAGCGCTTTAAATACTTTAAAGCGGGCAGCAGCACAGCTGCTGCCATTCCCCCCTGTTTTCCCCTGTATTCAACCGGACGGAAGGTCCGTGCGGCTGGAGATATATTTGATAGGAGGCATACCATGAAAAAGAAGATCCTGTGCCTGGTGCTGGCGCTTGCCATGCTCCTGAGCCTGGTCGCCTGCGGCGGTAACAATAATACCCCCGCCGATCAGACCCCGGACACGCCCCCCGCTGACACCACGACCCCCGACGACACCACCACCCCCGATGAGCCCGCTGCCGACGGCGAGCTCGTCCCCTACACCTACGAAGAGGACGAGGTCTACGACGCCGCTCTGGGCGAGTTCTATGAGACCTACATGAAGGCCTTTGACGCCACCAACCTCTCCGAGCGTTATGCCCTGATGGCCATTGCCGAGGCCAAGATGCTGGGCGCCGGCGTCATGATCCCCCTGACCACCCGCGGCGGCAACTACGTGCTGCGCAGGACGGCTCCCCGGAGCGCTTCCACCATCATGTGGGGCAACGATCTCGACCGTTTCCATGACATCATCGTCACCAACGAGATGGTGACCGTGGAGGACTGGGAGGCCATGAAGTCCCTGTGGACCGAGCTGCGCGGCACCGGCACCTACCACGACGAGGTGCAGAAGTGGCTGGCTGAGCACAACTATACCATCAGCGACACCTATGACTACGCCTACACCGCCGATCCCGCCACCTGGGACGGTCTGGGCACCCAGAAGCAGAACGACTCCCGCGCCATCTGCCAGACCTGCGACAACCTGCTGGAGTACAACTGCGAGAACGACCTGAAGCCCGCTCTGGCCGAGAGCTGGGAGTACAACGAAGACTTTACCGAGTGGACCTTCCACATCCGTCAGGGTGTGAACTGGGTGGATTCCCAGGGCCGTGAGATCGCCCCCGTTCAGGCGGACGACTGGGTGGCCGGCTATCAGCACATGGTGGACGTCAACAAGGCCGCCGCGCTGACTCTGAACCTGGTCCAGGGTGCGCAGGACTACGCCGACGGCGTGACCACCGACTTCTCCCAGGTGGGCGTGAAGGCCGTGGATCAGTACACCCTGGTGTACACCCTGTCCACCCCCTGCACTTACTTTGATACCTACCTGACCTATTCCACCGTGGCTTCCCCCCTGTGCCGCACCTATTATGAGTCCCACGGCGGCAAGTTCGGCGCGGACTTCGATTCCTCCGCCGCCGACTACACCTACGGCAAGGATACCAACAACATTGCTTACTGCGGTCCCTATCTGGTCACCAGCCACACCGAGAAGAGCATGATCGTCTTCCAGGCCAACCCCGCCTGGTGGAACGCTGAGAATCTCCAGACCAAGACCGTCAACTGGCGTTACAACGACGGCACCGACGCCACCAAGGCCTATCAGGACTTCAAGGCCGAGACCCTCACCAACGTCGTTCTGAACGCCGCCGTCATCGAGGCTGCCAAGGCTGACGGCCTGTACGATGGCTACAACACCATTTCTGACACCGAAGCCACCAGCTTCGTGGGCTTCATCAACCTCAACCGTGCTGCCTTTGCCAACGACAACGACAACACCAAGATGGTCTCTCCCCAGACCGAGGAGCAGGCCGCCCGGACCCACGTGGCTCTCAACAACCACAACTTCCGTCTGGCCCTGTGCCTGGCGCTGGATCACGCCACCAACAACGCCCAGACCGTGGGCGAGGAGCTGAAGCTGGTTTCCCTGCGTAACTCCTACACCCCCGGCAACTTCATGTACCTCCTGGAGGAAGTAACCGTTGACATCAACGGTACGCCCACCACCTTTGCCGCCGGCACTGCCTACGGCGCCGTGATGCAGGCTCAGATCGACGCCGACGGCATCCCCATCAAGGTCTGGGACGAGGCCACCGGCAGCAGCGACGGCTTCGACGGCTGGTACAACCCCACCGCCGCCGTGGAGTATCTGGACAAGGCCATCGAGGAGCTGGCTGCCTCCAACTGCGACATCAGCGCCGAGAACCCCATCTACGTCGATCTGCCCTATAACTCGACCGACGAGAACTACACCAACAAGGCCCAGGCCTTCAAGCAGTCCGTGGAAGCCACCACCGAGAACAGGATCATTGTCAATCTGGTGGGCGGCAGCTCCGATGACTGGTCGGATGCCGGCTACAACATGGACGTGGGCACTCAGTCCAACTACGACATCTACGATCTGTCCGGTTGGGGCCCCGACTACGGCGATCCCTCCACCTATCTGGACACCATGCTGCCCGACGGCGCTGGCTACATGGCCAAGTGCATCGGCCTGTATTAATGCCCGTTGACGCCGGTACCGGCAAGTAGAATCTATAACTGTGCTTGCGGGAGAATGGAATATTCCATTCTCCCGCGGCGCTTATTAGAGAGATGGGGGAACCAGTATGCTCAAATATTTGCTTAAGCGAATCTTATTCGGCATCGGCTCGATCATCGCGGTGGTGGTCATCGTCATGGTGATGATCTACTCCCTGCTGGACCCGATCCGGGTTTTTGCCCAGGATGCCGTCTATAACAAGACCGCCTCCAACCAGCGGGAGATTTACCGCAACACCAGGTGGAAGGAGTACGGCTATGTGGACTTCGTACTCTATACGGATTATTTGCAGAAGCAGGTGAAGGACGGGGAAATCGACGAGGATACCCGTGCCGCCGCCGCTGTCATTGGCAAAACTGCGGAGGACGATTCCCCGGAGACGGAGGAAATGGTCCGGAAATTTACCGAGGAATACCAGGCGCAGGGCTATACGGTCCGGCGTCTGGATGCAGACGTCAACAAACGGGGCAAGTACAAAAACGGCGGACAGCAGCAGCTGTTCGCGGTGCGCAACCGCCCCCTGGCCCAGCGGGTGGTGGAGTATTTCACCGGGCTGCTGGAAATCGACAGCGTACACTACGTGGAGGAGGATATCGAGGACCGGGGCCTGACCTTTACGCTCCATGATCCTCTTTATGAGGGAAAGTTTTCGCCCGCCATCATCGGCAACGGGACGAAGCACAAGTACCTGCTCTACTGCGACTCCACGTTCCCATATATCCATCAGAACATGGCTACCATCAGGCTGGGAACGTCTTATTCCGTGAATACCGGACTGGACGTGTTCTATACCATGACCCGGGCCCAGGGGTCCTACGTCATGCATCCCACCACCTTCCCCACGGGATTGCAGGAGGAGAGCGCCGATGACCTCCACTCCGCCACCTATCTGGCGGGCTCCCGGACCAGCAGCCTGATCTATGAGAACCGGTTCACCGACGACTACACCGTGGTGGACACCATGAAGGGCGGCCTGTCCAAGATCGGCTACTCCTTCGTCATCGGCATCATCGCCACCTGCCTGGCCTATCTCATGGGCGTTCCCCTGGGCATCCTCATGGCCCAGAAGAAGGACAGGTTCGTTGACAAGCTGGGCACGGCGTATATCGTATTCATCTCGGCTGTGCCCTCTCTGGCCTATATCTTCATGTTCAAGGCCATCGGCGGCTCGCTGGGCATGCCGGTCACTTTTGACGTGGAATCCCCCAGCAAGCTGATTTACGTACTGCCCATCGTCTCCCTGGCGCTGCCCCAGGTGGCCAACCTGATGAAATGGCTGCGCCGGTATATGATCGACCAGATGAACTCCGACTACGTGAAGTTCGCCCGGTCCAACGGCCTGACGGAGGGCGAGATCTTCCGGGGCCACATTCTGAAAAACGCCGCCATTCCTCTGGTCCACGGCATTCCCGGCTCTGTGCTGGCCGCGCTGGTGGGCGCGGTGATCACCGAGCGCGTGTACGTGGTCCCCGGTACCGGCAACCTGCTGACCGAGGCCATCAACAAGTACGACAACGGCGTGATCGTAGGCGTAGCCATGTTCTACGCGATGCTGACCGTGACGTCCACCATTCTGGGCGACGTTCTCATGGCTGCGGTGGATCCCCGGATCTCGTTCACGACAAAGGACAGGTGAGAAGCTATGGAATATGATTACAGTAAGTTGGGCATGACCACGGCGGAGCTGTTTTCCAGGCAGGAGCACAGCGACCTGGAGTCCGAAAAGATCACCGCGCCCCGGTATTCCTACTGGCAGAGCGTGTTCAAGGTGTTTTTCCGAAAGAAACTGAACATCGTCATCCTGGCTCTCCTGGCGTTCGTCATCCTGTTTTCCTATCTGTACCCCATGTTTACGGAGTATGACCGGTTCGGCCAGCTGCTCAACGAGGACGCCAAGCATCTGATGCCGGCCGCCGCCATTGAGAAATTCGGCTTTTCCATCAAATGGATCCTGGGCACCGGCAACGCGGGCAACTCCACCTTTGACGCCATCTGGAACGGCGCGCGGATCTCGGTCTCCCTGGCCTTCATCTGCGGAGCCATCAATATGACCATCGGCGTGATCCTGGGGGCCATCTGGGGCTTCTCCAAGAAGGTGGACACGGTGATGATGGTGGTTTTCAATGTGGTAGGCAATATTCCCCTGATCCTGCTGATCTCCGTGCTGGTGCTGATCTTCAGCCCCAGCTTCTGGAGCATGGTGTTCGCCCTGACGGTGACGGGCTGGCTGGGTATCGCGTACACGATCCGGACCCAGGTCATCATCATCCGGGACCGGGAGTACAACCTGGCCTCCAAGTGCCTGGGCACCAGCACAATTAAAATCGCCATGAAGAACATCCTGCCCTTCATGACCAGCATCATCGTCACCCTGCTGGCGGTGGAGATCCCCTCCTATATCTCCTACGAAGTGTTCCTGGCCTATATCGGCATCGGCCTTCCGGACATGAGTCTGGGCCGTCTGATCTACTCGGCGGAGAGCGCCATGGTGACGCCGGGCTGGGGCTTCGAGTTCTGGAGCCCGGTGGCCATTTCGGCGGTGATCTCCGTGGTGCTGTACGTGACGGGCCAGAATCTGGGCGACGCGTCCGATCCGCGGACGCATATGTAAGGGGGGAGAGCCATGGCAGAAGAGAAAAAGGTATTGCTGTCCATCAGGGACCTGCATGTCAAATTCCGGGTCCGCGGCCGGATCCTGACCGCCATCCGGGGCATCTCCCTGGATATCTACGAGAATGAGTCCATCGCCATCGTGGGCGAGTCCGGCTCCGGCAAGAGCGTGTTCACCAAAACCTTCGCGGGCATGCTGGATTCCAACGGCTTTGTCAGCGAGGGAAGCATCATCTTCAACGACGAGGAGCTGGCGGATACCCACGTGCGTCTGACCGACGGCGCGAAGCGGCTCATCGAGCGCTCCCGCGTCATGCTGGACGAGGCCGCCCGGCTGGAGCTGGGCGCGGCCACGTATCAGAAGATTCTGGCGCTGGAGAGCGAGAAGCGGGAGAAGACCAGCCTCTCCGACGAGGAGAAGGCCGCGGTGGAGGCGGAGTACAGGGACCTGGTGGCCAGGCGCACCGACGCCTTCAACCTCAGGCAGACCTTTGACCGCAGCAGGGAAAAGGACAGGATCCGGGAGACCGACCGGATCATCAGCGACTACGATGAAAAGATCAGGGCTCTGAAGCAGAAAGAGGAGAAGCTGGCCCATGACCGGAAGGCTGCCGCCGCCGGCGACACCGCCTTCCAGAAGAGCTATCAGGAGCGCTCCGCCGCTCTCCAGGCTCAGTATGATCGGGAAATCAGGGGAGAGATCTCTCCTGCGGCCAAAAAGCGCAACGAAATTCTGGCCAGGGAGATCTATCTCTCCGTGGGCCGGTACGGCTACCATCAGCGGGTGCAGATGATCCACAAACTGGAGAAGGCCCTGAAAAAGGCCATGCAGCTGGGAGTGGACCTGGACGACGAGAACCAGCGCAATACCATCTTTGACAGCGTCGCCTTCCGGGTGCGCTACCTGGACGAGACGGCGGAGGCCCTCCACGGCACCTGCATCCTGAATCTGGCCAAGGTCCAGTACGCCAGGGACTGGACCCAGATCCGGGGCCGGAGGATTGCCACCGTGTTCCAGGATCCCATGACCAGCCTTAACCCCATCATTACCATCGGCAGGCAGATCACCTCTATCATCCTCAAGCACCAGGACTGCTCCGAGGCGGAGGCCCGGCGGCGCGCCCTGGAGCTGATGCGGAAGGTGGGCATCCCCAGGGCGGAGGCCCGGTTTGACGACTATCCCTTCCAGTACTCCGGCGGTATGCGCCAGAGGATCGTCATCGCCATCGCCCTGTCCTGCCAGCCCAAAATCCTCATCTGCGACGAGCCCACCACGGCGCTGGACGTGACCATCCAGGCCCAGATTCTGCAGCTCATCAAGGATCTTCAGAAGGAATTCAACTATACCATCGTCTTCATCACCCACGACCTGGGCGTGGTGGCCAACGTGGCGGACCGGGTGGCCGTGCTGTACGCCGGACAGGTGGTGGAGCTGGGCACCGCGGAGGAGGTCTTCTACGATCCCCGCCACCCCTATACCTGGGCGCTGCTCTCCTCTCTGCCCCAGCTGGCGCAGAAGAACACCAAACTCTATTCCATCACCGGCACGCCGCCCTCCCTCTATAACCAGATCGTGGGCGACTCCTTTGCGCCCCGGAATCCGTACTGCCTGAAGATCGACACCCTGCTGGAGCCCCCCATGTTCAAGGTCACGGACACCCACTATGCCAAGACCTGGCTGCTGGACCCCAACGCCCCCAGGATCGAGAAGCCGGAAGGCATTCAGGACATCCACGAGAAGCTGATCCGCGCATTCAATATTTAGGGGGAGGGAGAAAAACGTGGCTACTTTGAAACAAGAGAACGCGGTCCGCAGCGGCCGCCTGCCGGAGCACGGACCCATTGCCGAAAACGGCAAGGAGATCCTGCTGTCCCTGAAAAACGTGGACATCACCTTCGGCAAGGGGGAGGACGCGGTCCGTGCCGTCCAGGACGCCTCCTTCGACATCTACAGGGGGGAGACCTTCTCCCTGGTGGGAGAGTCCGGTTCCGGCAAGACGACCGTAGGCCGGGCCGTCATCCGCGTCAATCCTCTGGCCGGCGGCGAGATCGACTATAAGGGCGTGCGCATTTCCGGCAGGATCCCCCACGCCCTGGACCGGGAGGTTATCCGGAATATTCAGATGGTGTTCCAGGATCCCGCCGCGTCCCTGAACGAGCGGGCCACCGTGGACTATATCATCTCCGAGGGCCTGTACAACTTCCACCTGTTTGAGAACGAGGCCGACCGCGTGCGGAAGGTGGAGGAGATGGTGGCCGAAGTGGGCCTGCTGCCGGAGCACCTGACCCGCTATCCCCATGAGTTTTCCGGCGGCCAGCGCCAGCGTATCGGCATTGCCCGTGCCATGGTCATGGAGCCGGAGCTGGTGGTGGCGGATGAGCCCATTTCCGCTCTGGACGTGTCCATCCGCGCCCAGGTGCTCAACCTGATGAAGAAGTTCCAGGAGGAGAAGAACCTCACCTATCTCTTCATCGCTCATGACCTCAGCGTGGTCCGCTTCATTTCCGACCGGATCGGCGTTATTTACAAGGGCCGGATCGTGGAGGTAGCGGAGGCGGAGGAGCTGTTTGACTTCCCCCTCCATCCCTACACCCACTCCCTGATTTCCGCCATCCCCATCCCCGATCCCCAGCTGGAGAAGAACAAGGTGCTTTACACCTACGATCCCTCCATTCATGACTATTCGGTGGACAAGCCGGAGTTTGTGTGCATCGGACACGATCACTATATCTACGGAAACAGGAAGGAAATCGAGGAATACAGGGCCATCCGGGAGCGGGGCGTACCCGTCAAGCCCATTACCATCCGGGACCCCAACGCCCCGGAGGAGGTCCACGCCCGGACCGTCGAAGCGGACGAGGCGGCGGAGGAGGAGTTCCTCATCCATCCCACCCACGATACCGGCAGCATCTGGTATATGGTCATCTCCTTCTTCCTACCCATTCTGGGACTGATTGCTGCGGTGCTGTTCAGGAAGTTCCGGCACACCCGCAATTACAGGATGTGCAGAAAGGGGGCCATCGCCGGATTTGTGATGCTGGGCATCATATTGGCGGTGTTCCTGCTGCTGCTGTGGCGAGTGGTGGCCTAGCTTGAAACGCACCGCCAGAGACAAGCGGGACAGGCCCCATCCCCCGCCGGTAGAGCGCATTGCGCTCAATGAAGAGCACGTCGGACGGCGGTTGGCCGCGGCGGCGGCGATGCTGGTATTCGGCGGGGCGATGCTGGCCTACGCAGTGTGGCAGCTGGTGACGCCGGAGACGGGATGGACTACCATTGAGGTCAGCGCCAGCGCCGGCGTGAGCTGCGCAGGGGATTTCACCTTCCTCTATGAAGCGTCCACCATTTCGGAGCGGAAAGCGGTTACCGCCGGCTATACCCGGCTGTGCCGCTCCGCCTATGAAATCTTCCACAGCAAAGAGGAATTTGAGGGCGTGGGCAACCTGCGGACCGTGAACCGCCGTCCCAACGAGGCGGTGGAGGTGGACCCGGCGCTGTACCGGGCGTTGGAGACCGTGGAGCGCAGCGGCAGCCGGCTGTTATATCTGGGCCCGGTCTATGAACGGTACGACGATCTGTTCTTCTGCACTGACGACAGCCAGGCCGCGGCCTTTGATCCCCGGCTGAACGGGGAAGTGGCCAGAGAATATGGCGAAATCGCGGCCTTTGCCAACGACCCGGAGGCGATTCAGATCGAGCTGCTGGGCGGGAACCGGGTGCGCCTGGCGGTGTCGGCGGAATATCTGGCGTTCGCAGAGCGGGAAGAGCTGGAAACCCTCGTTCAGTTCTCCTGGACCGCCAACGCCTTTATCGCCGACTATATTGCGGAGGAATTGACCGCTCTGGGGTACACCAGGGGAACGCTGAACAGCTGCGACGGCTTCACCCGGAATCTGGATGGCAGCGGAACGGAGTATTCCGTGCAGCTCTTTGACCGGCAGGGGCAGAGGGTGTATCCGGCGGCGGTAATGAACTGCCGGGGCCCGGTCAGCATTGTAAGCTTCCGGGACTACCCCCTGAACGATCAGGACCTGGGGCGGTTTTATGAGATGGAAAACGGAGAGATCCGGACGCTCTACCTGGACGTCGCGGACGGCCTGTGCAAAAGCGCGGTCCACAATCTGGTGTGCTACGCCGGAAACAGGGGCTGCGGGGAGATCCTGCTGGAGGCGGCCCCGGTCTATATTGCCGGGCAGCTTCCGCCAGGGGCGCTGGAGGAACTGGCGGCGGAGGGGATTCAGTCCATCCGCTGCGAAAACGGGATCATTTATCCCACGGACGCCGGAATAACCCTGACGCAGCTGTTTGAAGGGAACGGAATGCAATACAGCCTGTCCCCGCCGGAGAGCGAATAGAAAAGAGCCGCGCCGGAAGCTTCCGGCGCGGCTCTTCTGAGAGAAGGGTGTCACAGGTTTTCCTGAAAGAAAAAGCTTTAAGAAGGCGGCGGTGATCAGGCGGGCAGCGCGTTCATGGCCAGCTTGACGGCCCCCATGACGCCCTGGTTGTCGTGCAGGCTGATGGGAACAATATAGCTCTCCAGATCGTCTATAGCTCTGCCCTGGAGATAACCGCCCAGCTGGCGGCGGACCTCCTCCCGGACCAGGGGGAGCATCTGCTCCTGATGCATCACGCCGCCCCCCAGAATAATGCGCTCCGGGGCCAGCGTCAGCATATAGTTGCAGACGGCCTGCGCGACGTAGAAGGCCTCCAGGGCCCAGACCTCCGGGCGGTCGGAGAGCTCCTGGGCCTTCTTCCCCCAGCGGCGCTCGATGGACGGACCGCTGGCCAGTCCCTCCAAGCAGTTGGGGTGGTAGGGGCAGATGCCCTGTTCCATGGGATCGTCCGGGTGGCGGTCGATGAAGATATGGCCGGCCTCCGGGTGAGACATGCCGTGGTAGGGCTTGCCGCCGATGATGACGCCCACGCCTACGCCGGTACCTACGGTGATGTAGATGCTGTTTTCCACTGCCTGGGTGCAGCCCCAGACCGCTTCGCCCAGCGCGGCGGCGTTAACGTCCGTATCAAAGCCAACAGGAAGGCCCAGGGCCTCCTCAAAGCGTTGGACGATGGGGTAATTCCGCCAGCTGAGCTTGGGCGTTGCCAGAATGGAACCATATGTGGGGGAGGAGCGGTCCAGGTCCACCGGCCCAAAACAGCCGATACCCATGGCGGCCAGATTTTTACCACGGTAGAAATCCAGCATATCGGGCACGGTTTCTTCCGGTGTGCGGGTGGGCAGACTGATCCGTTCCAGGATATTTCCCTGTTCATCGCCAACGGCACAGACCATTTTTGTGCCGCCGGCTTCTAAAGCGCCAAAGAGGGGCATAGTATCAACTCCCTTTCCTGTGGTACCCCTAATTATAATAGATTGCAGCGCGGTTTGCAATCGCAAATGATTAATCCCGGCAAGAAATCTGAAAGCGAGGAGAAGGATATGAAGAAATGGTTATGTCAGAGCGGCGCGCTGGCCGCGGCGCTGGCGCTGCTGCTGGCCCTGCCGGGCTGCGGCGGGGGTGTGGGGATCGTCGGCGGCGGGGACGGACCCACGGAGATTTACATCGGGGACAACACGATCGCCACCGGTGACAACGAGGCCCCGGAGGAACCGGCGGAAGCGCCGCCCGTGGATCCGCCGTCCGTCGAGGACCCCGGCACCGCCTCCGGCGGGGAGGACCTGCCCTATGAGGACGGACTGCCGGACCTGGACGAGGACGGGACATACAACAGCGCAGAGGACGTATCCCTGTATCTGTACACCTTCGGCTATCTGCCGGAGAACTACATTACCAAGAGCGAAGCCCGTGACCTGGGGTGGACCGGCGGGTCCGTGGAGAAATTCGCCCCCGGCTGCGCCATTGGCGGGGACAGGTTCGGCAACCGGGAGGGCGTACTGCCGGACGGTACCTACTACGAGTGCGACATTGACACCATCGGGGAAAGCAGCCGGGGGGCCAAACGGCTGGTATATTCCGACGACGGGCGAATCTATTACACCGGGGACCACTATGAGACCTTTACGCTTCTGTACGGGGAGGAATAGCCCATGGCAGAGATGGAAATCGTGGTTTTGGACGGGGAAAAGATGCTCAATCGCCGGGAGGCCCACGACCATCTGGCCGGGCAGCTGGAGCTGCCGGAGTATTACGGCAGAAATCTGGACGGACTCTACGACCTGCTGACCGAGCGGGAGGGTCCCACCCGGATCGTGATCCGGCACGGAAATACCCTCCTCTCCTGGCTGGGAGACTATGGCAGGGCGCTGATCCAGACGCTGATCGACGCGGACAGGGTCAATCCGGGGCTGGAGGTTCTGTTCGACGGGGAATAAACGGCGCGCTTCCCGGCGCGCTCCGCCCGCAAAAAGGGATTGCCAACGGGGGAGGCGTATGGTAGAATAAGGAAAAGGTTTTTGCCGTGCAGAAATCTTATTTTTGCGAGAGAGGGTGAATTGATTGGCAGGACGAATCCATACCATGATCGAGCAGGTCATCGCGCAGAAGGCCAGGGGAAACGCCGTCATTGCGAACTCCGTCCGGACAAAGATGTACCTGAAGGGAATCGCCGTGGATAAGTATACCGCCGTGTCTCCCGATGACCCGGCGGTCATGCAGAAGGTTCGGGAAATCGCCAGGGAATTTGGCGTCGTCGTCTAATGTACTTACAAATTTAATGTAAAGGCGGGATAAACATTGGCAATTAAAACACTTTCCATCAAAGGAACGGACAGCCGGGACGTGGCCCGGCAGGCACGGGAAGCCCTGGCGGATTTTCAGCCGAAGCTGATCCTGTTTTTTGCCTCCAGCGATTATGCAGGCCCCGAGGCCGCGCTGAAGGAGGCTTTCCCCGACAGTGAGATCATCGGCTCCTCCTCCCACAGCGAATACTGCGACGCCGCCTATACCAGCGGCTCCGTCAGCATCATGGCGATGGACGCCGGCAGTGTGGAGGACGTGTGCGTGCAGGTCGTGGAGAACATCGGCGCCGAGCCGGAGCTCCGGAGTGTCCTCAACGGGATGCACGGGCACTTTGGCGGCGTGGACGCGGTCCTCGCCGATTACGACCGCTACGTGGGCGTCGTCCTGTTTGAGTCCAGCGCGAAGGCCGAGGAGGTCTTCATGGACCGTCTGGGCATGGCCACCGACCTGCTGTTTGTGGGCGGCTCCTCCTCCGCGGCAGAAGGCGGCCAGTCTCTGGTCTACGCCAACGGCCGGAGCTACACCGGCGCAGCGGTGCTGGCGATCCTGAAGACAGTCAATGGCTACGGCGTGCTGAAGACCCAGAGCGCCCATATTTTCTCAGAGCGCAAGCTGACGGTGACAAAGTCCGATCTGCGCAACCGCATCCTCTATGAATTCGATCACCGTCCCTGCGGCGAGGTGTACGCGGAGGTGCTGGGCATCGGGCAGGATGAGATTCAGAACTACTTCGTGTGCAATCCCCTGGGCGTCGTGGCCGGGGAGGAGATCTTTGTGCGCACCTTTAATCAGATCCAGGACGGCGGCATCACGCTGCACTGCGGCCTGCCGGAGGGCACGGAGATCAACGTCCTGAAGATCGGCAACATTGTGGACGACACCCGGAAGGCGCTGGACGAGGCCATCCCCGGCCAGCCCGCCGGCGTAATCAACTTCAACTGCCTGTACCGGACGCTGGAGATTCTGAACGAAAACCAGGTGGAGCCCTACTGCGCGCTCTTTGGCCGGTATCCCAGCATTGGCTTCTCCACCAACGGAGAGGCGTTTTTGGGACATATCAATGAGACGTCCACCGTTCTGGTCATTAAGTAAAGCCAGGGAAGCTCTGATTAAATCAACCGTACGCAGATGGCCGGCACTCCGTAAAGGAGTGTCGGCCATCCGGTTAACCTGTAAAAAAATTCTGTCTGTTGGGACGGCATAGTTATGGCTACGCCGTCTTTTTCCTGCGCTTCTGCATGGAATTATAGCAGGCCAGCCCCACAAGACAAGGCAGCGGGCTGTTGGTCGGTGGCTTCTTCTCTGCGGAGCGTTGGGGGATAAATAGATTCGGTGACGGCAGTTCTGCCGTCACCGTTGGTTTCCGTTGGCTGGGTGACGCATATTGTCTGCCGTTCTATCCAGGTGTGTTCCGCCCTCTTTCAGCGGCGTTGTCACGCTTGCCCCCTGGGTTGGATGGAACAGGCAGTATCGTTCTCCCGTTGGAGATCTGCTTTTTAACCATTCCAATCCACATCGCAGGTTCGCTCCACAGCAAACCTGTTGAGATACCCTGTGGAAATATCGAAGTTCAGGTCGTACTTATACTCCAATCCATAGTGCAGCCACATAACCTCATTTCCTGTCCAGTCGGGATATTTCTCCGCAGCCTTTTCCCGGGTCAACTCAGTGACCGGCACTCCGTCAAAGGAAATTGTCTCCAGAACGCTTTTATCATCTTCAGCAGCCATGCTCAGTTCCAGTCGGGCAATTACCGCCTGACCCAGAGAAACTTCCTCCTCATCCGTCGCAAAAGAAATCGCAAAATGCATATTATCTGTCACTTTGATACTGCCGCCAGTATAGTAGGAATTCGGTTCCAGTTGGGTGGCAGGATCTACGGTAATCCGATTATAGTCCCCGTCCACCCAGGACACATCCAGCCCCTCATCCAGCAGAGTCTGGACAGTGGTCTCTCCCACTCTGATCTCTTTGCCGTTTATACTGATGGGCAGCAGAACCTCATCTTTGTCGCCACCCCTGCTGTTCCCGCCGTCATCTTTACCGCAGGCGGACAAGGACAACATGAGCGCCGCCAATATCAGGCAGAGCAGAGAACGTGTTTGTTTCGTATTCATGTTTCGTCAAACTCCTTTCCGTTTTTTCGCCACAGGGTTTTAGCCTTTGGGCAATGCCGGTCAATCAACGCTTTTGCCGTCTGAAACTGTTCCCAACCGGTCAGATACAACTGGTCAGACCGTTCCCTGGCTGAACCGGTATCCTCCCGATAGTCAACGGTCAGGGAGATTCCGGTGCCGACCTTCTGGCGCACACGGGTGTTTCCAACCTTGTAGGAAAGTCGGGTTTTCTCCTCCCGCACCCCGAGTGCTTCTATATCCGACACCCGGCAGATGTGGCAGACACCCCGAAAATAGAGCCAGAAATCCGGCCCTGCCAGCAGTCGGGCGGGGAAACTGTCCTCAATCGTGTTGAGAAAATCTGTCCTCCCAAAGTCCTGCCGGGCGAAAGCCTCCTGATCGGAAGGCGAAAGAGTCAAAAGGGCTTTCTCAAACTGTTTCCGTGCATTCTTCATCGTGCTGGCCCGGCTGGTAAGCAGCACACACAGCCAGATAAATGCCGCAATGCCTGTCCCTGTAAGCAGATGTACCCGCAGTACATAGGCCAGGTCGTAGCCTGCGCCAAACCCCAAAGCCACCATGCCAGCCACAGCCGCTGCCATCCAGATATAATACATTCTCCGCTGTTTGCCCCGGAAAGACTTCCATACCGGCTCGAAATCCCGGAGTTCCCTGCCAGGTTTACTTTGCATCACAGGGTATCGCGCTGCCAGGAAAACCTGTCAAGAGTCTTTGACAGGTTTTCCTGGCAGAATATTATTGAGCGGCTGTCTGAGGTTCCGCCAGGGGCACGGCCCAGGGCTGGAGAATGGCCCTGAGACCGTCGTCATAATCCAGGCCGAAGCCAAAGGAGGCGTCCTGGCTGGGCAGAGAGCCTTTGGGGAACCAGCCTTCTATGCCGCTGGGGAAGAAGACGATACATTCCGGACGGAGGGCGGCCTCCATCTCAGAGCGCAGGGGCTGCTCCGTGATCCGGGCCAGGTCCAGCAGGGCGCGTTTTGCCTCCTCCGGAGAGCAGGCGAAGAGGTCCCAGCCGTCGATGCGCTCCCCGGTCTCCCGGTCGAATGCGTCGGAGATACGCATCTGCTCCATGTTGGCGGAGCCGTCCCCGTGGATGGGGGTATCCACTGTGGTGAGAAAGTACATGACCCGGTCATTGGAGGCTGCGGGGGAAATGTCCTGCCCCACGCAGGGGGTGGGCTTATTCGGGCTGCGGGTCTGATAATGGGCGTAGGATTTCTCCAGCTCCTCCGCCACATCGTACAGCAGGCCCCGGTCCCGGAAACAGGCGGCGACCTTCTGCCGGGCGGTCTCACTGAGGTCATCATAGCTCTCCTGCCCGGCCACGACGCTGTTCTCCGGTCCGACGGAGTCCCGCACATAGAGCAGGTCCGTCCCGTCCTTCAGGCGGTAGGAGACCCCGCTGGTCCAGTGAAACAGGTCCAGCGGCGTGCCGTCCCGGAGCGCGGCGGCGTCTGGCTCCAGGTAGCCGTTCACCGCCACGAACCAGGCGGTGCAGGCCGGGAGCTTCTCGCCGCCCTCCGTGGTCAGGGAGGTCTTTTTGCCGTTGTACTCCACGCGGACGGAGGTCCCGGGCCGGCCGGAGAGGAGCAGCTCCTTCTCCGCCTCCGCGTCCAGGTCCACCCGGGAGGTGAAATGGGCGTCCTCCGGGACCAGCACGCCGGTGCGCTTCCCTTCCTCGTCGGTGAGAACGAAGGAGACGATCTCCCCGTCCTCCGTCCGGACGTCGGAGACCTCGCCGGAGAGGAAGCGGTGGCTGCCGGAGCAGGCGGTGAGGATCAGGAGCGTCAGCGCCGGCAGGAAAAATTTTTTCATGGGGAAGCCCCCTTCTGAAATAAATGTATGTAAGCAGTATATCACCCCCGGTCCCCGTTTGCAACTTTTTTGCCAATTTGCATATTTGCCATTGAGTCCCGGGGGCGGTTGGTGTATAATGACCATATCTGTGCGGGTTTTGTCCCGCAATGAAAATTACATACGGAGGAAACAAGCCATGTTTACCGCTCTTTTGAACAATTTGAAGGCCAACCGCCGCACCATCGTCTTCACCGAGGGTCCCGACGCCCGCATCCAGGAGGCCGCCGCCCGCCTCATCCGGGAGGATCTGATGAACGTGATTCTGGTGGGCAGCGTGGACGAAGTGAAAGCCGCCGCGGAGAAGAACGGCTTCGACGTGTCCGGCGCGGAGATCCTGGATCCCGCAACCTTTGAGGGCATGGACGAGATGGTTGCCAGGATGGTGGAGCTCCGCAAGGGTAAGATGAGCGAGGAGGACTGCCGCGCCGCCCTGAAAAAGGGCAACTACTTCGGCACCATGCTGGTAAAGATGGGCAGGGCCGACGCCCTGCTGGGCGGCGCCACCTACTCCACCGCCGACACCGTCCGCCCCG
>CAJULD010000050.1:0-9093 GCA_910587505.1 uncultured Oscillospiraceae bacterium
CAGATAGAGGTCACGTTTTTTCAAAGTGAACTTTTGCACCAACTTCACCACCTTTTGAAATATCATATCATAGTTATGCCTGAAAAGCAATTTTATTGCATCAGAATAATAAAAAATAATTTTTTCTGGATTTTTTACAGATGTGAAACGTGGTGGCTGAAATGCAGATGCCGTTGATCAAAATGCTCAGGCTGGAGCGTTGTCGCTCATACAGCTTGCATCGCAGGAAAACATTTCTAACCGGTGTCGGGACACTTTTCTCCAAACAATTGTGAAAAATCCGGACGAGGAAGAACGCACATCCGTCATGACTTGGATTTATACTGCTTACGAATGGGACGGACAATTCCCGCCCTGCGCGATCGCTCAGCACATGGTCGATCCGACGCTTTTTTGCGAATACTGCGTCTCCTTACAAAAATATCTGTATATGTACCGCCAATGCTATTTTTTGCATACAGTGAATATAGTTTAACATCTCAGATCAGGAGGTGTTTTCTTGAAGCCGCAAGAGTTGATTGTAACCACCCTCTGTACAAAAGATGCGCTGGAAGTCCAGCAAATCATCCTGAATTCCCTGGAACTTTTTCTCAATAAGGAGCTTCACAACATTGCCAGTCTCTCGTGTCATATTGTATAATACAGATGATGAATGGCCGCTTATCTCGGGAGGCATGACATGTATTTGGAGATAAGCAACCCCATGGACTACCATGTGGGATTATACATCAGACTGTCAAAGGAGGATGAGAGCGAGGGGCCGTCCGAGAGCGTCAACAACCAGCAATCTTTGCTCAACGAGTTTGTCCGGCAGCACCGTCTGACCGTTTTCGACACATATGTGGATGACGGCTGGAGCGGAACCAGCTTCGACCGGCCGAACTTTCAGCGCATGATCGCCGACATCGAGGCCAGGAAGGTCAACATGGTCATCACCAAAGACCTGAGCCGTCTGGGCCGCGATTATATCTTAACCGGCCACTACATGGAGCGTTACTTCCCGGAGCACCGGGTCCGCTACATCTCCCTGCTGGACGGCATCGACACCGGGGTGGACTCTACCGCCAACGACATCACCCCCTTCCGCGCTATCATGAATGACATGTACGCCAAGGACATCTCCAAGAAAATCTCCAGCGTCAAGCACGACAAGCAGCGCAAGGGCCTGTTCATCGGCGGCAAGCCGGTCTACGGCTACAAGATGCACCCCGCAGAGAAGAACAGGATTGTCATCGACGAGGACGCGGCTCCCATGGTTCGGCGGATTTTCGGTATGGCATTGGAGGGTGTGAGCTGCCGACAGATTGCCACCCAACTCAACGCCGAGGGCATCCCCACTCCCGCCGCCTACGCTGGCTTACCTGTACCAAACCCTGGTCCCTACACCGGCCTGTGGAGCAGCGAACGCATCTCCGACATGCTGCAAAATGAGACCTACATCGGTAGCATGGTGCAGGGGCGCACACGGAAAATCAACTACAAATCCAGGAAGTGCATCAAACAGGACCGCCGGGACTGGGTGGTGGTGGAGGGCACCCACGAGCCCATCATTGACCGGGAGACCTTCGACAAGGTGCAGGCGCTGGTCAACAGCCGCAGGCACACCCGCAGCCGAACCTATGATTTTCTGCTGAAAGGTTTGATCTTCTGCTACGAGTGCGGCTATCCGCTGGCAGTCATCAACCGCAAAACCGCCGCTGGCGGCGACCGTTTGTTTTTCGTCTGCCGAACCTATCAGCGATTTACCAAGGCGGGGGTCTGTACCAGCCACACCATCAAGGAAGAGACGGTCAACCAGGCGGTGGTGGAAAAGGTGCGGGAGGTCTGCGGGACTTACTTGCAAGCAGACCGGCTCCTGCCCCAGGCCCGGAGGGCGGTGGCCAGGGCCCTGGCCGAGGCAGACAACGAGAAAGAGAGCAACGCCCTGAAGGCCAAGATCGACAGCCTGGCGGCCCACCTGGACAAAGTCTACATGGATAAGCTCAGCGGCATCCTGGACGAGGCCGACTTCCAGCGCATCTATGGCAAGGTCAAGGCCGACCGCGCCGCCCTGGAACAGCGGCTCAGCCAGCTGGACCGCCCGGACTACTCCCCCGCCGAACAGGCGGACCTGGCAAAAAAATTGACGGAGCGGTTCCTGGAAACCGCGTCCACCAACCGGGAGCTGCTGGTCAGCCTCATCGACCGGGTGGAGCTGACAGCCGATAAACAAATTATCATTAAATTCCGATTTAAACAGACGGAAACCGACTAAAACCGGCACAAAATCACACAACGCATCGTTTACAATACCCGGGCCGCTATGTATCCCGCATCGAAAAGCGTGCGCTGAGAAAGCTGGAGGAGGCGCTGGGGAAGGATCTGTAGCAGCCTGCAGCACTCCCTTTCTCTCCGGATTGGCGCTTTCTGTCATCTCAGTCCCCCGCTCCTTTCGGTGTCCGGACATGAAAAAACGCCGCAGATGTAGAAAAAATCTGCGGCGTTTGCCTGTCCCTGCTCTATTCGGTTTTTGTGTTCCCACACTCCCTATCAATGACGGCTGAAACCGTGATATGGTCCTCAATGCGCTGGAGTCTGCCGCCCCCGGCGTAGAACGCCACATGACGGGCAAAGTGCTGGAAACACAGGACTTCTACAGTTTTCCTCTTTGCAGCAACACAACCGTCTCCACATGCCGCGTCCCTGGGAACATGTCCACCGTCGAGGCGCGCGCCGTCCGGTATCCCCGGCCGGCAAACCGCTTCACATCCCGCGCCAGCGTCCCCGGATCGCAGGACACATACACCACCCGCTCCGGCGACATGGCGGCGATTGCCTCGATCACCGCTTCCTCCAGTCCCTTCCGGGGCGGGTCTACCACCACTACGTCCGGACGGAGGCGCTCCTCCGCCAGCTTTTTTGCCACGGCTCCTGCGTCGCCCAGCATAAACTCCGCGTTCCCAATACCGTTGATCCGCGCGTTTTCCCGCGCGTTTTCCACAGCCTCCGGCACGATCTCCGCGCCGATGACGCGCCCTGCCAGGCCGGCCAGCGCCAGCGTAATGGTTCCCGCGCCGCAGTAGAGGTCCAGCACGGTCTCCCGGCCGGTCAGCCCGGCGAATTCCGCCGCCTTCCCGTACAGCCGCTCCGCCTGGACCCGGTTCACCTGATAAAAGGAAGGTACGGACAGCCGGAAGGTCAGGCCGCACAGGGTATCCGTCAGCGTGTCCTCTCCCCAGAGCGCCCGGTATGTCTCCCCCAGGACCACATTGGTATCCTGCGTATTGACATTCAGCACAACCCCTGCCGTGTCCGGACAGGCCGACCGGATGCGGCGGACC
Source organism: uncultured Oscillospiraceae bacterium (assembly GCA_910587505.1). Lineage (GTDB taxonomy): Bacteria > Bacillota > Clostridia > Oscillospirales > Oscillospiraceae > Pelethomonas. Next base: position 3,321 of record CAJULD010000050.1, read on the forward strand.
AGATCCTCCTCATGGGGCAGGCTCTCCCCGTTGACCACCAGACAAACCAGGGCCTGCCCCTCCCGGCTGGTGCGGACGCAGATGTGCCGCAGCAGCCCCCGGCGGGTCCGCTCGTCATAGGCGCTGACGTCAAATTCCCGCAGATACGCCTCCACCGCCCCGGCGACGACCCCCGCCTGAGGCGCCTGGAGGCGGCAGTCCAGTGCGGGGACCACCTGGTGGCTGCGGGCACGGTAGAACCCGGCCAGCCCCTCCGGGCTGACCGGGAACTGCGCCTTGTTGCGGTAGCCGTCCACGGCGGGCGCGGCCAGGATCTCCTCCACGGACACCTCCGCCCCGCCCACCCGGCGCAGGGCGTCCTCCACCCGCTGCCGCTTGGCCTCCAGCTCTTCCTCGTAGGAGACGTGCCGGAAGTCGCAGCCGCCGCAGGCGGGGTAGTGGGGGCAGTCCGGCTCCCGCCGGGCGGGGGAGGCCGTCAGAACCTCCTCCACCCGGCCGAAAGCCACGTTTTTCAGCACCTTCAGAATCCGGATCACGCACGTCTCGCCCCGGACGCCGCCGTGGACAAAGACCACCCGTCCATCCACCCGGGCCACACCCGGCCCCTCGGCGGTGTAGCCGGTGATGGCGACGGTATGGAGTTGATTTTTTGCAAGCTCCGCCATACGGAGACCTCCTGAGATATGTTTCGGATGTCTTACTTTTTCGCTCTCTTGTCTAAGAAGAGCGCGCCCGCTAAAGTCACCGCGAAAAACAGGACCAGCGCGGCCGTATGCAGGATCGCATTGTCAAGGGCATGACCAATCATAATGAGGGTCCACAAAAGCGCAAGTACAAACATGAACTTCCCCATCAGCCTGCAAAGTTTCTTTTCGTCATATTGGGCCTTTTCAGCCGGGGACATCGTATTATAGCCGGCAATCAAAAAAGCCCCCTTGCCCGAGCGGAACAGAAATCCCAGAAGCACGCAGATTCCAATCACAATCAGATCAGCAATCATCAATACCTCCATCTCTCCCTCCCCCTTCATACGATTCAAAGCGGAGCATTCAAAAAGCTCTCCGCAGGAGTTTCGCGCCCGCAGGCGCGAAATAAAATTCAATCGTTTTTTCCGGGGGCGTGTACCTCGGAAAAAACACTCTGCGCGGAGCGAGCGTCGACGAAGGAGGCGCAGAGCGCAGCGAAACCCCTTTCCAACGGAATGGCGCAGCCATTCCGTTGGAATTAAGCCTCCCACTTCTCGATGAGCGCCTTGAGCTGATCGGCGAAGTGGCCCAGGTCCCGGTTGGCGCGGCCCTTGCTGCGCAGGATGACCTCCTGGAGCAGCTTGCCGGTGGACATCAGGCGCTGATAGGGTCCGGACACCTTCCCGGCCGGGGTAACCGTCTTCCGCTCGGGCAGATAGCCCAGCTCCAGCACCCGGTCCGCCGCCAGGTCGTACACCTCCGTGTACTGGGGCGCATGGGCCCGATAGCCCATACGGACCAGCGAATCGGCAAAGTAGGGAGCCACCTCCCGGTCTCCGTGGACCACAAAGAAATGGGTGGGGCTGGTGAAGGATTTGGCCCACTCGATCAGGTGATCCCGGTCGGCGTGGCTGGACAGGCCCTTGAAATTCTCGATCTCCGCCAGCACGGCCACCTCCTCGCCAAAGAGCTTCACCGTCTCCGCCCCGTTGAGCAGAGTCCGGCCCAGGGTTCCCTCGCCCTGATAGCCCACGAAGACCACGGTGCACTCCTTCCGCCACAGGTTGTACTTCAGATGGTGCCGGACGCGGCCCGCGTCGCACATGCCGGAGGCGGAAATAATCACCTTGGGCGTGCGGTCGGCGTTCAGCATCTTGGATTCCTCCAGCGATTCCGTCAGCCGCAGGCCGGGGAAGGAGAACATGTCCACGCCGTCTTTTACCAGCGAGAGCGCCTCGTCGTCCAGGTAGCCCCGCAGGTCGCCGCAGAAAATGGTGGTGGCCTTGCTGGCCAGGGGGGAGTCGATGTACACCGGGAAATCATTCACTGAACGGACCAGATGCTCCTGCTTGATCCGGCGCAGGAAGTACAGAATTTCCTGAGTGCGCCCCACGGCAAAGGCGGGGATGATAACGTTGCCGCCCCGGCCCAGGGTGCGGTCGATCACCTTTGCCAGCTCGGAGGTATAGCTCCACACCTCCTGATGGTTCCGGTCGCCGTAGGTGGACTCCATCACCACATAGTCCGCCCGCCTGAGGAGAACGGGATCCCGGATAATGGGCTGATTGATGTTGCCGATGTCGCCGGAGAACACAATGGTTCGGCGCACGTCTCCCTCGTGGAGCTCCATGGTAATGGAGGCGGACCCCAGCAGATGCCCCGCGTCGGTAAAGGTGGCGGTGACGCCCTCGCAGATGCCGATCTCCTGATCGTACTCGCAGGTATGGACATAGGCCATGGTGCGCATGGCGTCCTCCACGGTGTAGATGGGCTCCACAAAGGGACGGCCCGCACGCTGGTTGCGCCGGTTGTCATACTCCGCGTCGGACATCTGGATATAGGCGCTGTCCACCAGCATAATCTCCAGCAGCCGGGCGGTCAGGCGGGTGGTCCAGATCTGGCCGGTAAAGCCCTGCTTGACCAGCATGGGAATCCGGCCGGAGTGGTCGATATGGGCGTGGGTCACAAGAACGTAGTCAATGGTGTTGGGAGCAAAGGGCAGCTCATGGTTGTCGATCTCATCCCGCCCCTGCTGCAAACCGCAGTCGATCAGAATACGCTTCCCGTTGATTTCCAGACAGTGACAGCTGCCGGTTACACACTGGTCAGCACCGAAAAAATACAGCTTCATGGGTTCGCCCTCCTTAATTTTCTATGCTTTCATTATAGCACATTTGTCAGAAAATGACAACAGGAACCGGGATGAGAATTATTCTGTGTGTCAGAATGCCTTTTCCCGCGCCCGCCGGGGCAAACGGAAACGCCTCCGGGGCTCTGAGCTCCCCGGAGGCGCGCCTGTCCGGCAGATTCACTTTCCGCTTTCCAGCGCCTCCGTCAGGGCCCTGGAGAGCTGATCGGGACAGCTGGTGGGCTTCCAGCCGCACTGGATGCCCTGGAGCTTTGCGATCGCCTCCTGCGCGGGCATATCCTTCACCAGGCTGCAAATGCCCTTCAGGTTGCCGTTGCAGCCGCCGGTAAAGCTTACGGAACGGATGACGCCGTCCTCCAGCTCCAGATCGATCCGGGAGGAGCACACGCCGCTGGGCGTATATGTATAGGTCATGCTGTCGGTCTCCTTTTTTACAAATTGAGGAATGGGTACAGTATAGCAGATTTTCTCGGCATTGGCAAGTACCGGCGCACACAAAAAAGGGCGGCAGCTTCGCGGAAGACAGTCCTCAGTCAGAATCACCGGTAAAACCGGTGACAGCCAATGGTGGCGTAATAGGGCCGGTTGGCCCGCACCCACGTCCCCTGGGAGAGATCCGGGTTAAAAAAGTACAGGCTTTCTCCCGCCGCATCCACTCCGGCCAGCGCCAGCCGCGCCGCCAGCACGCTCTGCTCCGTGGGCTCGTCATAGATGGTCTGGTTGGACACGGGCTCGAACTGCACGCCGTTCTTCCGGTCGAAGACCACCTCCTTCACCGTGTCGGGGAACTCGCTGGAGGCCGTCCGGTTGAGAATCACATTTCCCACGGCGATCTGGCCCGTCAGGCTCTCGCCCCGGCTTTCAGCGCTGATGATCCGGCAAAGCCAGTAGAAATCCTCTTCCGTCCAGGCCGCCGCTTCTGTTGAGCGCACGGCGATGGGGGTGTCCCAGTCCACGAACTCCACCTCCGCGCCCAGCAGATTTGCCACGCTGCGCAGCGGCACGTATGTACGGCCCTCCCGCAGCACTGCCTTCCTTCCGGTGCCAAAAAGCCAGCCGTCCGCCAGCACATAGCTCCGCTGAATGGGGACGTCCAGGGTGAACAGGTCCGTCTCCGCGGAGGCCACCCGCCCGGCGTGATCCCACACGGTCTCCCAGCCGCCCATGGCCTCCAGCAGCGGCACCAGCTGCACATAGGTGGCGCCGTTCTCGGCAAAGGCGGGCACCGTTTCCCCGCCCACCGTCACAGTCACTTCATCTGCCGCCCGGGCCGGAGCGGCCAGCAGACAGGCGGCCAGCAGCAGGGCCGCAATATTTTTTCCCGTCATGTTGACTCCTTTCTGCAAAAAAGCTTTCTCCGACAGTATAGCGGATGAGCACCGCCGGAGGCAAGAAGTAAATTCTGGGAATTTCCGGCGGAATTGCGGCATTGCCGGGACAAATTTTTCCAAAACCGCTTGAAAAACCGGCGCAACCATGATATGCTGACCCTACCTTCGATTAGCAGGGGGAAACGCGCCCGCCCACGGCCAGAACAGGAGCCGGACTTTGTTCCCGGATCCGGCGGGCGGCAGCCCGCCTGCATCCTGCGGCCCTGCCAGTCCCTGTTTATGCCTGCCGGCAGGTTCCTTCGGAGTTTTCCGGGAGGGAAAACCATATTTCCCCTTCTCAATCGAAGGCACCTTTATTAGAGAGAGGTGCGTACCATGATCTACACCATCACCGCCAATCCCTCCCTGGATTATGTAGTGGACGCGGAGCTGATTCCCGGCCAGATCAACCGGACCAGCAGCGAGGCCATCTATCCTGGCGGCAAGGGGATCAACGTCTCCCTGTCCCTTCAGCGGCTGGGGGAGGAGACCCGCGCTCTGGGCTTTGCCGCGGGCCGCATCGGCCAGACCATCCGGGATCTGCTGGATGATCTGGGCTGTCCCCATACCCTGCTGGAAAGCGGCGCCGGCGGACAAAGCCGCATCAACGTAAAGATCCGGGGCCAGGTGGAGACCGCCGTCAACGGCCGGGGGCCGGATCTGGGGGCGGGGGACTTGGTGCGCCTGCTGGAGCTGCTCTCGGATGTGAAGCGGGACGACACCGTGGTCATCTCCGGCTGGGCCCAGAATATCGCCCTGTACGGCTCCATTCTCCGGCAGCTGGAGGAAAGCGGGTGCATGACGGTGCTCGATTGCAGCGGCGAGGCCCTGTGGCAGTGCCTGGAGTGCCACCCCTTCCTCATCAAGCCCAACCTGACGGAGCTGGGCGCGCTCTTCGGCGTGGAGGACCTGGAGTACGCCGAGGGCGTGGAGCTGGCCCACCGCCTGCAGCTGGAGGGAGCCAGAAACGTACTGGTCAGCATGGGCGGCGGCGGGGCTTTCCTGCTGACGGAGAGCCGGGAGCTGTATTTTGCGGGCGCCTGCGGCGGCCGGGCAACCAACACGGTGGGAGCCGGAGACTCCCTGATCGCCGGCTTCCTTACGGGCCTGCGGCAGACCGGCGACTTCGGCAGGGCCCTGCAAATGGGCGTGGCCGCCGGGTGTGCCACCGCCTTCAGCGACTGGCTGGGCACAAAGGAGCAGACGATGGTGATGCTCGGGCAGATCGAAGTGGAAACGCGGATGCTGTAAAAACAGCGGGCCGCCGTTCCGAAGTGGGAACGGCGGCCCGCTGCTCTATTTCCTTTGGGAGGCCAACCGGACCGTGACGAACGCAAGCACCGGCAGTGTTAGCAGCGTCACGATCCCCAGCGTCCGCACCACCGCGTCCGGCGCCCCGGCCCACAGCAGCCGGCAAAGCCCCGGCAGGATTGCCACAGCCCCCAGCACGATCAGACAGACCGCCCATATCCGTTTCAGCTTCATTCTGCTACGTCTCCTTTTTTTCCGGTATCCTCCGAACCCCCCCCCCCCCCCCCCCCCCCCCCCCCCCCCCCCCCCCCCCCCAC
>CAJULD010000050.1:9103-17158 GCA_910587505.1 uncultured Oscillospiraceae bacterium
CTGCCGTCCCGAATCCGGCCATTCCTTCCATAAAGTTTCCAAACCCCCAGCCGACCCCCCCCCCCCCCCCCCGCAGCTCCAGCGCGCAGGCCAGCACCAGGAGAAACAGCTTCAGCCCGTGAGGAATCACGCCAGCCTCCCCCGGCAGCAGCGCGGCGGAGAGCAGCAGGCAGCCGGAGGCGATCCAAAACCCTGACCGTTCCATCGTCGTCCTCCTATTCCCTTTCCTTCTCCAGTTCCCGGATTTTTCGGGTGCATTGCAGGACGGCCCGCAGGAACAGGGCGACCACGACAATATAGATTCCCACGAGGCACCGGGCGAATATATCCCCCGGGAACTGAATCAGTACGTTCAGACCACTGAAGGAGCAGCAGAACTCGATCAGCAGCCCCCACAGGAACAGGGCCCGGATCCGGCGGTACAGGTCCAGTTTCGATTCCGTATCGGTATAGACTTCAAAAGGCCCCTCCTCCGCCCGCTTGCGGAGGTACACCCATCTCCCCCACCGCTGGACGATCTCCACGCCCAGATCATTCATGAAGATTACGTAACCCTCATAGTCGTCGGCCCGGAGCCCTTTCCCCGGCAGGAGATCGATCTGATAGATGAATTCCCCCGGCAGGCAAGGGACGAAGGTGACCACCCCAACGAAAAAACCGGCCATGGCCCAGCCCTGTTGGGCGTATTCGTTGAGCCAATCCTGCTCTTCATCCTTGTCAAAGGTGAATTTCCAACGGATCATTCCCCGCCCTCCATTTTCGTTCCGTTTTCCACCAGCTCCCGCAGCCGCTCCAGCTCGGCGGTGAAGGCCGCCCGGCCCGCGCCGGTGATGACGTACTCTTTCTTCTTCCGGGACCCCGGGTCCGCGCTGTAAAGGACGATCCACCCCCGCTCCAGCAGGGAGTTGATAGCCCCGTACAGGGTCCCGGGTCCCAGATTTACCCGTCCCCCGGTCATCTCCGTCACCTCCTGGATGATGCCGTAGCCATGAACAGGCCTTCTGACAGCCAGAAGGATATAAAACAGCGCCTCCGTCAGAGGCTGATTCCTATTCTCCACGGCGCTTCCATTTCCGGCCTCTCCGCGCGGTCTTCTCCGGCAGCAGCGCCAGAATGAAGAACACGATCCCCAGTCCCAGAACGACCCCCATCAGAAAATCCGGCACGCCGGGCAGCAGATTGTTGGCCGCCAGATAGACCGCCCCCAGCAGTCCGCCCAGCAGGGCGTATTTCTGTTTCCTCCCGTTCATGCTTCACACCTCCGGCCAAAGCAATATATCGTTGCTCGATGCATCTAATATATCATGCGCCGATAGGTTTGTCAAGAGGGAGCCTGCCCTTCCCATAAGGAAAAAGCCGGCCAGGCGGCTCCAAAACAGGATGACGCGCAGCCGGAAGAAATGCAAAAACGCGGAACTTTACCGGAGACGGCCGTCCTGAGCGGCGGAGCGGCAGTTTTTTGTTTGACTTTTTCCCTCATACAGGATACAATAGGGAAAACGCTTGTAAGGAGGTCCGCTCCATGCTGTATTCCGAGAATCCCCGCGTCCACTACAACAAGGCGCAGCTGGCCGAGGTAATCTGTCAGCTCCGCTTCCCGGCCATACTGTCCATCGGAGCCAGAGAGCCGGTGGACTTTCAGGACGCCGTGCGGGGCATGTTTCCCCGCTACGCCGCCACGGAGGAGCAGCCCGCCCCCCGGCCTGCCGCCCCCGGCGTCAAGCCGGAGATGCCCAAACCGGTGGTCAACCACATTTTTATCTCCGCTGACGGCCACTGGAAGCTGAATCTGACAAACAGCTTTATCGCCCTGTCCACCGTGGCCTACCCCGGCTGGGAGAGCTTCGGGAAGCAGTTTGACCTGCCCCTGGTCCATTTCATCCGGATCTACAAGCCCGCCTTCTTCGAGCGGATCGGGCTGAGGTATGTGAACATCTTCTCCCGCCGGAATCTGGCGCTGGAGGGCGAGATCTGGAGGGATCTGATTACCGCCCCGTATCTGGGGGTGCTGGCCGAGGAGGACGTGGAGGAATCCGCCGCCCGGAAGTGCTCCGTGGACGTGGAGCTGAACCTGGACAGCACCTGCCGGGCCAAGATCCACGCCGGGCCCGGCATGGTCAAGACCAATGCGCCCAACGCCGCCCAGGACGCAGAGATCAAGTTCATTCTGGATATGGACCTCTTCATGAGCGGGCAGATCGACCCCCGCATGGCCGCCGGGGGACTGGAAACCCTCCACGGCCACTCCACGCCCCTGTTTCAGGGAGCTGTCACCGACCGGCTCCACAGCGCGCTGGAACCGGTTTGAAAACGGGGCCCCATCGGGGGGCCGGTCAGAATCAAATTTGCGCATGACCTCCTGAGGAGGGCGCTGCGCAATCGTTGCCGCTTTTTCCTGAAGGAAAAGCGGGAGAGTTCTTTTTGATTCTTTTTTACAGGAAAAAGAATGAATGCAAACTGCCGTCAGAAGGCAAAGGAGAGTTAAATTCATATGGCAAACGTAGCGATTGTAACCGACAGCAACAGCGGCATCACCCAGGCGGCCGGAAGAGAGCTGGGCATCCGGGTGCTGCCCATGCCCTTCTATATCAACGAGGAGCTCTTCTTTGAGGACATCACCCTGACTCAGGAGCAGTTCTACCGCCGTCTGGCGGAGGATGCGGACATCTCCACCTCCCAGCCCGCGCCGGGGGATGTGACCGATCTGTGGAACGAGCTGCTGGAGAGCTATGACCAGGTGGTGTATATTCCCATGTCCAGCGGCCTGTCCGCCTCCTGCGAAACGGCGCTGATGCTGGCGGGCGATTACAGAGACCGGGTATTCGTGGTGGACAACCAGCGCATCTCCATCACCCAGCGGCAGTCCGTCCTGGACGCGCTGGAAATGGCCCGGGCCGGTATGGACGGCAAATCTATCCATGACGCGTTGATGCGTGACCGGCTGGAGGCCAGCATTTATATTACGGTGGACACCCTGAAGTACCTGAAAAAGGGCGGACGGGTTACCGCCGCCGGGGCAGCCATCGGCGCGGTGCTGAACATCAAGCCGGTGCTCCAGATCCAGGGAGAGAAGCTGGATGCCTTCGCCAGGGCCAGAGGCTGGAAATCCGCCAGGAAGATCATGCTGGACGCCATGGAAAAGGATGTCAGCGAGCGCTTCGCCGGAAAGCCGGTCCACATCTGCGCCGCCTACACCTGCTCCGACGAGGCCGCTCAGGAGTGGAAGGGCGAAATCGAATCCCGGTTTCCCGGCTATGAGATTCATATGGACCGGCTGAGCCTGAGCGTAGCCTGCCATATCGGGGCGGGCGCGATGGCCGTGGCCTGCTGCAAGAAGCTGACGCTCTGACCGGAGGAGGAAAAAAGGAGGGGAGCAGCGCATGATCGACATCTTTGACATCATGGGACCCATTATGGTGGGACCGTCCAGTTCCCACACCGCGGGAGCGGTGCGCATCGGCCGTATGGCCCGGACGCTGCTGGGAGAAAAGCCGGTGAAGGCGGAGGTGTATCTCCACGGCTCCTTTGCCGAGACCGGCGTGGGCCACGGCACGGACAAGGCTCTGATCGCCGGACTGCTGGGAATGGCCACCGACGATCTGGACATCCCCAACAGCTTTGAAATCGCCGCCAGGCATAAGCTGAAATTTACCTTTGAAGAGATCGAGCTGCGGGACGCCCATCCCAACAGCGTGAAAATGGTGATTGCCGGCGAGTCCGGAAGGCGGATGAAGATGCAGGCCAGCTCCATCGGCGGCGGGCGCATCATGGTGGATAAGCTGGATGGAGTGGCCGTCAGCTTTTCCGGGGACTATCACACCCTGATTATTCAGAATATGGACAATCAGGGCAATCTGTCCGACGTATCCACGGCGCTGTCCCTGGCGCGGGTAAACGTGGCCAACATGAGCATGCACCGCAGCGCCAAGGGCGGCAACGTGATGATGATTATCGAGACGGACGACCCGGTGCCCGGCTATATCGCGGAGCTCATCGAGAAGCAGCCCGGTATCCTCCAGGTGATCCATTATATAAAGGAGGAGGATTGACCATGAATCTGGATTCCATGCAGGAAATCGTCACCGCCGCCCGGCGGGAAGGCAAGCGGTTCTGGGAGATCATTCTGGAAACGGACATGGAGAACCGGGGCGTCTCCCGGGGGGAATCTCTGGAGAAAATGGCCAGGAACTGGCACACCATGAAGGAAGCCAGCGAGGTCTATACCGGCGACCGGCGCAGCCTCAGCGGCATGGCCGGCGGCCAGGGAAAGCTGATGCACGACTATTCCGCCGGGAATCCTGTCGGCGGGGAGCTCATGGCCCAGGTCATCGCCGAGGCGCTGGCCATGGGGGAGAGCAACGCCTGCATGCGCCGGGTGGTGGCTGCGCCCACGGCGGGAGCCTGCGGAGTGCTGCCGGCGGTGCTGATCCCCCTGTACTGGCGGGAGAACCTGCCGGAGGAGAAGATGCTGGAGGCCATGTTTACCGCCAGCGGCGTGGGCGCGGTGATTGCCTACCGGGCCTGCATTTCCGGGGCGGCGGGCGGCTGTCAGGCGGAGATCGGCAGCGCTTCCGCCATGGCGGCGGGGGCCCTGGTGTGCCTGCGGGGCGGCACGTCGGAGCAGCTGTGCCACGCGGTGGCCATGGCGCTGAAGAATCTGCTGGGGCTGGTCTGCGACCCGGTGGCGGGACTGGTGGAGGTGCCGTGCATCAAGCGGAACGTTATTGGCGCGGTGAACGCGGTGGCCGCCGCCGACATGGCCCTGGCGGGAATTGAGAGCCGCATCCCCGTGGACGAGGTCATCGACGCCATGGGCGAGGTGGGACGCCGCCTGCCCATGGAGCTGCGGGAGACCGCCCTGGGCGGCCTGGCAGCCACGCCAACCGGCCGCGCCGTCAGGGAGCGGATGGCCAGCGGCAAGAAAAAACAGCGGACCCTCACCATCAAGGACGCCCGCTGGAAGCTGGAGAAAAAGCAAAATACATAAAAAGCGAAGCCAGCGTCTTTCAAGCGCTGGCTCAGCTTGTCAAAAAGCCCTCCGCAGGAGTTTCGCGCCCGCAGGCGCGAAATAAAGTGAAATCGTTTTTCCCGCGGCGTGTACGCCGTGAAGCGCCGCAAGGCGGCCATAGAGCCCGGCAGGTAGTCCAGAGCCATACAGCCCCACAGGGCCGTCAGAGCCCCCGTTACCGCGGCAATGGCCGCCCTGATTCTGTCCATATGTTCCATATCCTGCCTCCTGCTTTTTAAATAAGAAATCCCCGTCCTGCCAACTTGACAAAACAGGGGCGGATCGGTATAATGATAACAGAAGGGCGCTGTTACAAGACGGTCAGCCCCTACATGTCAACAAAGATTTGCTGACTGCCTGGGTACCAGCCGGGCAGTCAGCACGCTTTTGTGGTAAGCAAAGCCATCACCGCCGCCGCAATCACGAGGATTCGCAGCAGTTGAACGATTTTTTTCTCCACATCAGCCTCACCCCCTTTCCGGGGGAGTCGCTGACCGCCGTATGTAAACAGCGCCCTTCCTGCCTCGCCCGGTCGGGTTCGGCCACTCCATTATACTACCCTGCGCCGTATTTTGTCAAAGGGGAGCTGAGAGAGGGATGGCTGCGAAAATTCCTGGAGTTGCCGCACGGGATACCGGACAGCGACACGTTTCGACGCGTATTTGAATGGCGGACTATGTGATTGGATTGAAAGGGAATCAACCGGCTTTGCTGGAAGATGCTTCCCTCTGTTTCCAGGAGTTCGGCAAAGAACTGCCCTGCCTTGTCACTAGAGATACGGATCATGGTAGAATTGCAAAGAGGGAATACCGTCTGCTGACCGATCTGTCCGGGCTGCCGGGTTGCAGTGAATGGTTTGGAGCAGAGGCGGTTGGCCCGGTGTGTTCAACTGTGACCAGAAATGGCACAACCAGCACAGATGTGCGATTATTTATTACTTCTTTGACAGATATTGACCGCTTCTCTTCCACGGTACGCAAGCACTGGTCCATTGAAAATCAACTCCAGTAGGCACTGGACATCATTTTGGGGAAGACTCTTCCAGAGCCAGAAAAAATATGTCTCCCCTCAGCCTGAACGCTTTACCGCCATTCTCGACCCTGAACGTTTCCAGGATATTCTTTTTGCTGAACTTTAAATCCTGTTGCCCTGCGTGCGACAAGAAATTACTTGCGAAGTATGGGAAAATGTGCTATATTATAGCTGTTACTTGTCCGGGAGGAGGGAGATGACCCATGGCTGGCAAAACCGGTGTCAAAATTGCCGCGCAGAACCGAAAGGCTCACCATGATTATTTTGTGGAGGACCGGTATGAGGCGGGAATCGAGTTGTTCGGCACGGAAGTCAAATCCATCCGGGCGGGGACTCTGAACCTGAAGGACTCCTACTGTATCGCCAAAAATGGAGAAATCTATCTCCACGGCATGCATGTCAGCCCCTATGAGCACGGAAACATCTTCAACCGGGACCCGGTGCGCCCCCGCCGCCTTCTGATGCACAGGCGGGAAATCAAACGGCTCCAGGCTCTGGTCCAGCAGGATGGGTACGCACTGGTGCCGCTTAGCATTTATTTTAAAAACGCCCGGGTAAAGGTGGAAGTAGGTCTGTGCAAAGGGAAGAAAAACTATGACAAGCGGGACGCCATGGCAAAACGGGACGCCAGGCGGGATATGGATCGGGCTATGAAGTCCTACAATCGGTAAAATGTAAGGAGATAAGTACAATGAGTAATCCAATTGTGACGATTACTATGGAAAGCGGCCAGATAATGAAGGGAGAGCTGTATCCGGAGAAAGCGCCCAACACGGTAAGCAATTTCATTGCGCTGGCCAACAGCGGCTATTATGACGGACTGATTTTCCATCGGGTGATTCCTGGCTTTATGATTCAGGGCGGCTGCCCGGAGGGCAGCGGAATGGGTGGTCCCGGTTACGCCATCCGCGGGGAGTTTTCCGGCAATGGCTTTGAGAAAAATGACGTCAGGCATACGCTGGGCGTTTTGTCTATGGCCCGGTCGATGGATCCGGACAGCGCGGGAAGCCAGTTTTTCATCATGGTGGATGCGGCCCCCCATCTGGATGGACAGTACGCGGCTTTCGGCAAAATTACGGAAAATGCGGAGGCAGCGGTGGAGATTTCCAGAACGCCCCGGTCGATGATGAACGATAAGCCGAAAAAGCCCCAGGTAATGGCGTCTGTTCGGGTGGACACATTGGGCGGGGAATTTCCGGAGCCGGAGAAAAAGCAGTCGCCTGTTACGAAAACTTAATTTGCATTTCTGCCCGGACTGTGGTATGCTCAGTCCGGATATTCGGGGGTGTACCGGTTTCGACGGGGATGAGGAAGCGGGATCAGCGGGCGGTGGCGCCCAGCCACCTTAATCATGGGCAACTTTATAAATTAAAGAACAACAACAATACTGTTCTTGCTGCCGCCTGATTAGGCGCAGCCGTCCGACTTAAGAGTACCGCGGCTTAAGAAGGGCGTCGTTTAGCGGTGCACGTGAGTACGGAAAGAGTTGACCGTGCCATGCATCATGACTCTTACCTGACCGGATGGGGTGACGGCCAGCCATCGGGAAGGGGAACAGGGTGGATCCAGCCACCCGGAATGACCGTCTGCGCCCGGAGAAAATCCCGTGAAATTGTTTTCGGACAGGGGTTCGACTCCCCTCACCTCCACCATTGAGCGCATATCCGAACCAATTATCTTCTTGGGAGCGATATGCGTTCAAACAAAAAGACACTCCTTACCGTAATCGGTAGGGAGTGTCCCTTTTTATGCCCTTTTGGGTTCGACTCTCCATGCAAAAAGGTTCGACCGAGCCAATGGTCTATCAGAACAGGTCTTCGCCGCAAAAGCCGTTGGCCTTGGCACACCGCAGACCGGCAAGAACGATCTGATCTCGTTCAAGCTCCCGCTCATGCCCCTCTCCCGGCAACCGCTCAATGGCTTGCTTGTCCCGGACGACTCTGCCGACATAGTAGGAGATCACATCGTCAACATTCATGCCCTATCCCTCCGAGTCGTTCTTGCTCTTGATTTTG
>CAJULD010000050.1:17168-18318 GCA_910587505.1 uncultured Oscillospiraceae bacterium
TTTGATACCGAACAGGATAGCCAGCTCGACCGTCCATGCGGAAAACCAAGCGACCGTCAGTTCCGGGGCGACCGTGTGATCGTGGAAGTTGGCGATCAGGACGACCACCGTGTACCAAAACAGGTTGAACATGGCGAATATCGTGAACAGAGTGCGCCGTTTCAGCTTCGGCTTCGGTGTTTCGGCCTCACGCTTCCCTCTCACACAGACCGCCTCACTTTCGCAAATACTTCTCGGAGCAGAAGCCGGTATAAGTCACGCCGTTGCGGGTAAACTGGACATAGAGCCACTTCACCTTGCCGACCAGCGTGTAGTAGCCGTAGTTCTGCACCTTTGCCCCGCTGGGGAGAGCGGTGAGAATCTTGATCTGGTCGGTGGCCCCGGCCTTGTCCCGGACATTCAAGCTGCTGGCGGTCACGGTGTAAGTGCCAGCCAGAGAGCGGTCGAAGGACTTCGCCGCACCACTGGCTTTGATCTGCTTCGGAGCGGCGGGAGCCGGGGTAGGCGTGGCGGGAGCAGAGGGCTTCACAGGAGCCGCAGCCGTGTCGTATTCCACATAGGGCAAATGCCCGTGTTTCGTCCACTTCCGGGTCTTGTAGCCGCTCTTGGCCCCGATGTTGCCGACCGCCGTGATCTGCACCTTGTTCGCCCAAGAGGGCGTACACTCCACGGCAAGGCCGTCGCCGATGTAAATGCCGATATGACCTTTGCACCAGACCGCCTCGCCGGGGTCAACCTTGTCCCATCCGCTCGCAGAAGCGTCGGGACACTTGGTAATCATGCTGTCGGCCCCAATGTCAGGCACACCGTTAATGGCGTACCCGCTGCCGCCGTACTGCCGGGAAGCGTCGCCGCACCAGCCCCACAAAATTCCTTTGATAAGGTTCACGCAGTCAAACCCGAAGGTTTCTGCGCTGGCGGCGTTAATCATGGCAGTCCGGGCGGCTCGCCGGTTGTACTCATGGTTCTGCGTGTACCGCTTCTTGTTGGCGGCGGTCATGGGTGCGCCGAAGCAGCCCATGACATACAGGGTCTTGTAGTTCTTGGCAATATCGACCGCCTTGGCGACGAACTCACTTGCTTTCATCATACAGCATACCTCCTCGTATAATAAGATTTGCAGATAATTTTAAGTGCATCTGTTTAGTAC
>CAJULD010000051.1 GCA_910587505.1 uncultured Oscillospiraceae bacterium
TCTCGTTGGTGGTGGCATGGACTTTGCCATTGACCTTGTTGCACCAGGCCAGGGCTTGTCCATTCAAATCTGCCAGGCTGTTGTACTTGATCCCCACCATGAAGTTGTCCCGCACAAACTGCACCGTCCGCTCCACTTTTCCTTTCGTCTGGCCACGGTAGGGGCGGCACAGGATGGGTTTGAACCCGTAAAATCCCGCAAAGTCCTCAAACTGCCGGTTCAGAGTAGAGTCCTCCTGTTTCAGCAGCCGCTTGATGACCACCTGCTTCATGTTGTCGTACAGGATTTCCTCCGGGTAGCCACCAAAGTACCGGAATGCGTTCTGATGACACCGAATCAGTGTATTTGTGCTCATATCCGTTACAAACTCGATGTACCGCATCCGCGAATATCCCAGTATCATGAGAAAGCAGTACAGCTTCTTCCACTTCCCGTCCTCGTACACCAGGTGATCCTCGAAGAACCCCCAGTCCATCTGTCCCTGTTTTCCAGGCATTGTCTCAAACCGTACCGTCGCTTTCTCATTCAAGTCCATCTTCCGGCTGCTCACATACGCCTTGACGATGCTGTAGCCCCCGTCAAATCCCATTTCCCGCAGTTTCTCCAGTATTCGCAGCGCCGAATACGGCGCCTCCTCCAGCCACTCGTCCACGAGCTGTTTGTACGGGTCCATTTTTGTAGGCTTGGGTTCGCTTAATGTGTACTCCGGCTTCTGCGGCGACTCCGCGTACCGCTTTGCCGTCCGCGGGTCCATGTGGTACTTCCGTCCCAGCTCCACATAGCTCAGCCCTTTTTGTCTGTCGCTTCGGATATCCATCCACTGTGCTCCTTTCATTTCCTGACTCCCTTTCCGGACTCTTTCTCGCCCTGATTGGGAGTCTGTCTTTTTTCCTCCTCTCCGCTACAATCCTACATTTTTTCCTCGGTGTTTTCTTACATTTTATCACTGGCGCTGACAAATCCCTTCTATGGCTCCATTGACGGCAGACTTACCGCTCCGAAGGAGATTCACGCCCTGGGCAACGTCCCGCCTGGGAGCAAGGCTGTGGTCATCCACCCCAAGGTGCAGGAGCGTATGGAGCAAGACCCGGCCTACGCCCAGGAGATTTTTGCGAAGATCGACACCTGGTTTGCCTTTGATGTGGCACGGAACGAAGCCATTATCCCTGGAAGCACGGCGGGGATGTCCCAGGCCGTTGCCATCGGAGAGGACGGAAATATCTGTAACGCCTGTTCTTCCAGCGCAGGCGGAGAGATCACCTACTCTAAGAGTGGTTCTGACGATGAAGAAAGCTGGTGGGATTTGCGTATGGCCCGCCACGCCGAGTTTATGAAGCTAGCGGTGGAAAAGCAGATTGAGCGCCACATCCAGGCTTCCAAGCTGGCTGCGTCCGCTGCGGCGAAGTCCCAGCTTGCCGCTATGCTGACGGGCGGAAATTTTCGGGAGCGAGATTGCCGGTATTCCTACGGAAACCGTTCTGGCAATCACGCAGGCCCAGGTTTGGGGCGGTGGAGCGATTTTGTGATTATCCCTCTCAAAATAAAGCGGAAGGACAAGGCTCGATGGGCCTTGTCCTTCCGCTTCAGCCTGTCGAAAAATGGCCTGTCTGGCTTCATAACCAGACAGGCCATTTTTCGACAGGCTGAACGGGAGCCATTCAGGCTCCCGTTATCTTTGTGCATCAAAAAACGGCTGCGCAGGAGTTTGCTGCCCGGAGGCGGCAGGGGAAATGGATTTCCGTGGAAAATCCCCCTTGACAAATCCGTTCTATTGCAGTAGAATATCATTGTTCTATCGCGATAGAATGCAAGAAAGGAGCAACGGACATGGAGTACAGGATTTATGACAGCGAGCTGAAGATACTGGAGCTGTTGTGGGACAGCGGAGAGGCGCCCGCCAGGGACGTGGCGGCGGAGGCCGCCCGGCAGGTGGGCTGGAGCAAGACCACCACCTACACGGTGCTGAAAAAGTGCGTGGAGAAGGGACTGGTGGAGCGGACGGAGCCCGGCTTCCGCTGCCGCGCCCTGGTCTCCCGGCAGGAGGTCCAGCGCCAGGAAACACGGGGGCTCATCGACCGGATGTACGGCGGGTCCTCCGACCGGCTGGTGGCGTCGCTGCTGGACGGGAAGACGCTGTCCGGGGAGGAGATCGCCCGGCTGCGGCGGCTGGTGGAGGAGCTGAAATGAGGGCGGCGCTGGAAGCGGTGGGACGGACGGGCCTGTCCGCCGCGGTGATGATCCTGGCGGTGGTGATCCTGCGGCTGTGGTTCCAGGACCGGACGCCACGGCGGGCCTTCTGCCTGCTGTGGGATCTGGTGCTGGTCCGGCTGCTGGTCCCGGTGGAGCTGGCCTCGCCGGTGAGCATCCTCCGGTGGCTGCCTGCGCCGGAGAGAATGCCCGAACCGGCGATGGTTTCCGGTCCCGCGCCCGGGACCGCCGTCTATGCGGACGCCGGCGTGGTCCGGCAGACCTGTCTCTACGCAATGGCGGAGGACACGGTTGTTGCGGAGAGCGCTTCCGCGCTCCCGGCGATGGACTGGGGCCTGCTGCTGACGGCGCTGTGGCTGGCGGGGGTGGCGGCCCTGGCGTTCTGGCTGCTGTGGAGCCATCTGCGCAGCCGGCGGGTCTACGCCGCCGCGCTGCCCTGCCGGGACGGGTTTGTCCTGGAGTGGCTCCGGGAGCGCCCTCTCCGCCGTCCGGTGCAGGCCCGGATCAGCGACCGGATCGCCGCGCCCCTGACCTGCGGCGTGCTGTATCCCGTGATCCTGCTGCCCCGTGGGATAACGGACCGGGACACCCTGTCCTGTGTCCTGTCCCATGAATACGAACACATCCGGCGTTTTGACGCGGTGCGGAAGGGCCTGCTGGCCGCCGCGCTGTGCCTCCACTGGTTCAATCCCCTTGTCTGGGGAATGTACGTCCTGGCAAACCGGGATATGGAGCTCAGCTGCGACGAGGCGGTGGTGCGCTCCGGCGCGGACCGGGCGGGCTACGCCATGGCCCTGCTGGGCCTGGAGGAGCGGCGGGGGAGCTGGAGTCCCTCCGGCAGCCATTTCAGTCAGAACGCCCTGGAGGAAAGGATCAAAGCAATTATGAAACGTAAGCATATTTCAGTGACCGCTCTGGTGGCGGTGCTGGTGGTGATGGCGATTACCACCACGGTCTTCGCCTCCGCCGCGCCGGAGGAGGATCCCCATAAGAACCCGCCGGAGACCGGTTATGTCTATGACCACCTGGGAATGGTGGAGGACGACGGCGTGGCCATCATGTCCAAGGGAGGGGACGACGGCGAGAAGCTCTACTCCGTGGACGGCGGCAGGACCTGGATCAGTGAGGAGCGCTACCAGGCTCAGTACGGCAGCTGGGGCGACGACTGGCAGGTGGAATGGTGGACCTACGAGGAGTACAAGGCGTGGCTGGAGGAGGAGAAGGAGGCCCTGCAAAGCGTCATCGGCGAGCGGGCTTACACCAGTGCAGACGGCTGGTTCATCTGGGACCAGAAGAAGGTGGACGAAACCATCGCCCTGTACGAAAGCATCCTGGAGGACATCAAAAACGGCGCGCTGCACTCCAGGACCATCATTGACAAAAACGGCAATGAGATAGAGGACGTGGCCCTGGGGTCCGACGGCCCGCTGGACATGGTGATCGCGTCCACCTTTGAAGAGGGCAAGGGCATCCTCACTGCGCCCAAGTCCGTGGACGAGGCGGCCCTGCTGGAGGAACTGAAGGCCTTCGGCATCGGCGGCAATGCCAATCTGATGACCTGCAACGGCCAGCTGATCCGTAACTTCGTGGACGGCGCGCCGGTGGGGGATGGCTGCTATTCCGTGCAGTACGTCTACACCAACCCGGACGGCACGGTGGACGTCCACACCCTGCGCTCCGTCATCTACAACCCGGACGGCTCCTACGACACCATGGGCGATCTCATCGGCGTGGCGGCAGAGGGCGACAAGGGCTTCGACCAGGCGCTCATAGACGCCGCCACGTTTTCCGGGCCCCAGGCAGCCTGTGCCGGAGACGACGGTCCCGTCCAGGACCAGAACGGCGCGGAGCCCGCTGCCGGCGCCCAGGCGGTTTACGCCGAGGGGAACGGCGGCAGGGGCGGAAGGTCCTTTGAGGAGATCTTCGCGCAGTACGAGGAGTACGGCCTGGTCTACCGGCCCCGGGAGAGCGGCATGGGCGCGCTGGTCTGGAACGGACAGCCCGTCCGGGTCTTCGCGGACCTGAAGCCGGACGGCGGCTCGTTCAGCTATGAGGACCCCTGTGCGGAGGACGGCCTGACGGTTTACACGGAGTATGACCGGGATGGGAAGCTGGCCGGTCTGGCCGCCGAACCCGCCCCGATGAAGGACATCGACCAGGAGAAGCGGGAGCTGGGCTTCGACCACAGCGCCCCGGTGCAGGGGAAGCTGTCCGCCGCTTTCGACCGCAGCCTCAACGGGAAGACCTTCCACTACGGCGTTGACTTCGCAGTGGCGAAGGGCGCGGACGTGACGGCCTTTGCCGACGGTACGGTCAGCGAGACCGGCTTTGACGGGGCCCTGGGCAATTATGTTGTGCTCAGCCACGAGGGCGGTTATTCCACTCTTTACGGACACTGCGGCAGCGTGACCGTGTCTGCGGGCGACAGCGTTTCCATGGGCGGGAAGATTGCCGAAGCGGGCGCGTCCGGCAGAGCCACCGGCGCGGTCCTGCACTTTGAGCTGCGGGACGGGGAGACGTATCTGGACCCGGCGCAGTATCTGGAGACGGCAGTGTGAAAAATCTGTTGTAAAATAACTTCAGCTGTGATATGATACAGGCATTCAGTGAAAGCGGGCCGGAAGTATGCCTGGGAAAAGGGAAATCGTCAGCGTTCAGAACCCGACGATCCATCACCGGATGCAAAGGACCGGAGAATCCGTACAGAACCGGCGTCCTGAAAGAAACGGAAAATCTGTTTGATGCCTGTATCACGGACGCTGAACAGCAATGCGGTCCGGGGCGGAGCAATCCGCTCCGGATTTTTGCAGGCTGATGAAAGTGCGAAACGCGGGGGCGGTATGAGCGATAAAATACTGATTGTGGACGACGACCGGGAGATCCGGGACGTGCTGCGTATTCTCCTGACGGGAGAGCGCTTCGAGGTGGCGGAGGCCGCCGGAGGCGAGGAGGCGCTGCGGTATCTCGCGGAGCATCCGGGGGAGGTGGATCTGGTGATCCTGGATGTGATGATGGAGGGGATCTCCGGCTATCACGTGTGCCTGCGGCTGCGGGAGAGCTGGAACGTGCCGGTGCTGTTCCTCACCGCCAGGAGCCAGGAGTCGGATCTGACCATGGGCTACTCCAGCGGCGGGGACGACTATCTGGTCAAGCCCTTCTCCTACCCGGAGCTGCTGGCACGGGTGAAAGGGCTGCTGCGGCGGTACCAGGTCTACCGCGGCAAGCCGGAGGCGGTCCAGGAGGAGGCGGAATGGTGCGGCCTGCGGGTCAGCCTCACCGGCAACATGGTCTGGCGCAATGACCGGGAGCTGGACCTGACGGACACAGAGTGGCGCATCCTGCGCCTGCTGGTGCAGAACCGGGGGAAGATCTTCTCCATGGAAAACCTCTACGAGAGCGTGTGGCAGGAAACCTATTTCCCCTCCTCCGCCAACACCGTCATGGTCCATATCCGCCGCCTGCGGGAGAAGGTGGAGGACGACCCCCGGCATCCGGAGTACATCAAAACCGTATGGGGAAAGGGGTATCGGGTTGGATAAGAAACGCCGTTTTTCCCGGCTGGGGACCAAGCTGGTGGGGGTGTCGGTGCTGGGCCTGGTTCTGGCCTTCGCGACCTTTTATCTGGTGGATTCCGTGGCGGCCCCCTGGCTCTTTTACAGCGAGCGGTTCGCGCCCTTCTGGGAGAAGCGGACCGAAACCGACGTGCAGGCCTATCAGGATTACGTGACGGAGAACAGCCTGACCATCCGGCAGGCTATGGAGCACCAGGAGGAGAGCCCGTCGGACGTTGCCTCCGGCTTCTATACCACGGTGGTAGGCACGGTTTCCTCCGCCCCTCTGGCCTCCGCAGAGGTGGACGGGAACGTCCGCTTCGGCTTCACCTGGTCGGACTGCGGCGCGCAGTCCGACCAGTGGGACTTTACCTTTGTGACGCAGATGTATCCGGTGCAGTGCGCCGACGGCATACTGTACCTCTCCGCGGCGCCCGCCGCCCTGCGGTATGAGGGCCTGTGCCGGATTGCGGGGCTGCTGCTGGCCCTGGCGGGCTTCTGTGCCGTGGTGGTGCCGTACATCGTCCGGGTGCTGCGGCGGCTGGGAGCCCTGTCACGGGAAACCGGGACGCTGATGGCCGGGGACCTGGACCACGTCATATGCGTGAAGGGCCGGGACGAAATCAGCGGCCTGGGGGAGGACATCGAGCGGCTGCGCCGCTCCGTCCTGGCACGGCTGGAGGGCGAACGGGAGGCCGTGGGGGCCAACAGCCGCCTCATCACCTCCCTGTCCCACGACATCCGGACGCCCCTGACCAAGCTGACGGCCTATCTGGACATCCTGACCTATGGAAAATACCGGAGTGAGGCGGAGCGGGACGAATTCCTCCGGCTGGCCTCCGAGAAGGCCGCCCAGCTCAAGGCCCTTACGGACCAGCTCTTCGCCAGCGCCCGGGTGGCCGCCCCCGCCTCCGGTCTGGAGCGGCCGCCCGAGACGGTGGACGGCGCGGCCCTGCTGGGGCAGCTTCTGACGGAGCAGGGCGGCGACCTCCGCCGGGAGGGCTTCGACGTGGAGCTGCCGGAATTCCGCCGGACGTTCGCGCTGTACCTCCGGACGGAGGACGCGGTGCGGGTATTTGACAACCTGTTCTCCAACCTGCGGAAATACGCCGACCCGGCCTTCCCCATCCGTATGCGCGCGGAGGACGGCAGGGAGAGCGTCGTCCTGCGGATCGAGAACCACGCTCTCCCCGCGCCGGACCGGGCGGACAGCCACGGACTGGGCGTGCCCACCATGCGGGAACTGATGGAGCGGTCCGGCGGAACGCTGGAGGTCTTCCTGGAGGACGGAATTTATAAAAGCGTACTGACCTTTCCGGAACACCGGGAAACCCGATGACCGCTTCCGGCTCTTTTGTAAGAATTTGTAAGAAGTTTCCCCCCTGCAATGTAAGATTTACCTGTTATCCTCCTTGCCATACCCGGCCGGCGGAAGCCGGCGGCAAGGAGGATAATTTTATGAAAAAACAAAGATGCGCCATCCTGGCGGCGCTGCTGGCCCTGTGCCTGCTGCTGGCCGCCTGCGGAGAAAAACAGAGCGCCGGTCCCGCCGAAGTCCCTGCGGCGGCGGCCTATACCTCGGAGCTCTCCGCGCTGGACCTGCCCCTGACGGAGCTTACCGCCTCCGCCGCAGGCGGCGGAAATCTGTACCTGGCGGGCCTGGAAGAGAAACCTCCCGAAGAGGACGGCGGGGAGATTTCATCCGGCAGCTTCACCACCACCTCCTCCGTCTCGGACGACGGCAGCTTCATCTTCTCCTCCGGCGCCGGCAGCGCCGCGCTGTACCGGATGGACGCGGCCGGCGGAGAGCCTGTGAAGCTGGAGGGCTACACGCCGGGAGAAGGGGCCTCCGTGGCCGCCATCGTCCCCTGCGAGGACGGCTCCCTGTGGGTGCTGGAGCGCGTCTCCGGCGGCATGGAGGACATGACTCCGGACGATCTGGGAAGCGGACTCATGGTTGCAGGCGGCGACATCGGCTGGGCGAGCCAGGTCTGGCGGAAGCTGGACGCCTCCGGAGCCCAGGAGCTGAACCGGGTGGACATAACGGAGCTGGCGGAGAAGCTGGGCGTGGACGCCGTCACCGACACCCGGATGGACCGGGAGGACCGGCTGTACGCCGCCTCCGGCGCCTCGGTAACCGTGCTGGACGCCGGTCTGTCCGTCCTCTTCACCTGTAAGGGGCAGGAGACGGTGGAGCGGCTGGTTCCCCTGACCGGCGGCGTGGGCGCGGTAACCGGAGACGGGAGCAGCCGCACCGTCCACCCCGTCGACCCGGAGAGCCGGTCCCTGGGCGCGGCCCGCCCCCTGACCGGCAGCGCGGACCGGATCTACGACGGAAACGGGCGGTACGACTTCTTCTACAGCAGCGGCGACAGCCTCTACGGCTGGTCCGCGGAGAACGCCGCGCCGGAAAAGCTTCTCAGCTGGAGCGGCGCGGGAGTGGACAGGAGTCAGGTGGAGGCCCTGCTCCTCCTGCCGGACGGTCAGGGGACGGCGGCGCTGCGGGACGGACGCGCATGGCCGGCGTCCTACTCCCTGGCCCGCCTGGCCCCCGCCGGGGCGGAGGATCTGGCGGGGCGGACGGTCCTGACCCTGGCCACCATGGGCCTGCGCAGCGAGACGAGAGCCCGGATCCTGGAATTCAACCGCTCCAGCAGCCGGTACCGCATCGAGGTCCGGGACTACTCCGAGTACAACACCTCCGGCGACGCCTCGGCGGGGCTCAGCAGGCTCAACACCGAGATCCTGGGGGGGAACATGCCGGACCTGCTGGATCTGTCCGATGAAATTCCTCTGCGGCAGTATGCCTTCCGGGGCCTGCTGGAGGACCTGTGGCCCTTCATCGACTCCGACCCGGAGCTGGGACGGGAGGGCGTGATGGAGCGGCCTTTGAAAGCCGCGGAGATGAACGGAAAGCTCTATCAGATCTTCCCCCGGTTCGCCATAGAGACGGCGGCGGGCGCGCCGGCCGCCGTGGGGGACAGGACGGGCTGGAGCCTGGAGGAGCTGCAGGCCGCCCTGGCGAAGATGCCCGCCGGATGCTGCGTACTGGACCCCGGGGAGACGCGGGAGTCCGTTTTTGAGGCCATGTTCGGGGACAGCCTGGACCAGTTTGTGGACTGGGAGACGGGCAGGGCCCGCTTCGACTCCCCGGAGTTCCGGGCGATCCTGGAATTCTGCGCCTCCTTCCCGGCCCAGGCTCCGGCTGTCGAGGAGGGGACGGACGCCTATACCCGTGTCGCCGGCGGCGAACAGCTGCTGCTGCCGGTGTACCTCAGCGACCTGCAGTCCATCCAGCTCTACCGCGCCCTGTTCGGCGGCGGGGTGACCTTCGCGGGGTATCCCGGCGAGGGGGGAAGCGGCGTGCGCTTCAGCACCGACGGCGGGCTGGCCATGTCCGCCTCCTGCGTGGACAGGGACGCGGCGTGGAGCTTCCTGCGCCAGACGCTGCTGCCTGATGAAGAGGAGATCAGCCCCGGCATGGACTTCCCCGTCAACCGCGCCGCCTTCGAGCGGAAGGCAGAGGAGAGCATGGTGTTCAGCTACCTGACGGACGAAACCGGCAACACGATCACGGGGCCGGACGGCGAGCCCATGATGGAGGGGACCGCGTACGTCTTCGCAGGCGGTCAGGCAATTATGCTCAAGCCCGCCAGCCAGGAGGACTACGACCAGGTCATGGCCCTGTACGAGGCGGCGGACAGCCTGGCGAGCCGTGACGAGAGCATCTGGGCCATCGCCCGGGAGCAGGCCGGAGCCTGCTTTGCCGGGGACCGCTCGGCGGAGGACGCCGCCAGGGCCATTCAGAGCCGGGTGGAGCTGTATCTGAACGAACAGAAATAGCAGGGCAGATATCCGTCCTTTTTTCGGAAAGAAAAAGGATCAGAAAGAACGTCAGAAATATTGCATGATGCCCCGCGGGAGCTTCCCGTGAAATGTCCTGCCGGTTCGGACGGAGTCAGCCGTTCAGGAATTTTTTCCCGGTCCCCCTTTCTTTCGACAGAAATCATCCGGTATGACATCTTATAATGACTGCAAGCAACAGACCCTGCTTGCAGTCATTTTTTATGCGCGAAGGAGACAAGCCATGGAAATGCGGTATAAAACGGAGAACCGGCAGCTGACGATCACCCTTACCGGCGAGCTGGACCATCACGCCGCCAGAGGCCTGATGGAGTCCATCGACCGCTGCATGGAGCAGAACCTGCCCGCCAAAACCCTGCTGGATCTGGGCGGGCTGACCTTTATGGACAGCTCCGGCATCGCGGTGGTGCTGCGGGCCAAGCGGCGGATGGAGGCGCTGTCAGGAACGCTGGTGGTAGTGAACATCCCCCGGCAGGCGTCCCGTGTGCTGGAGACGGCGGGACTGGGCCGGTATGTGGATCTGATATAGAGGAGGTGTGACATGAAAACGAAAAGCGCCAATTACATAACCATGGAATTCCTCAGCCGCAGCGCCAACGAGGGCTTTGCCAGAGGCGCGGCGGCCTGCTTTGCCGCCCAGCTGGACCCCACCCTGGAGGAGCTGGGCGACATCCGGACCGCTGTCAGCGAGGCAGTGACCAACGCTATCGTCCACGCCTATCCGGACAGGCTGGGGAAAATCGTCCTGAAGGCCCGGATTCTGGAGGGCAACGTGCTGGAGATCTCCGTGCGGGACTGGGGCCGGGGGATCCCCGACGTGGACAGGGCCCGTCAGCCCCTCTATACCACCGGCGGCGAGGAGCGCAGCGGCATGGGCTTCACAATCATGGAGAGCTTTATGGACCGGTTGACCGTCCGGTCTCAGGAGGGCAAGGGGACCCGGGTCACCATGCGCCGGCGCATCCAGCCCCGGCGGCCGGCTCCATGACGGCGGAGACGCTGGATCTCCTGGCCCTTGCCCGGCAGGGAGACGAGGCCGCTGCGGCAAAGGTTCTGGAGGAAAACAGCGGCCTGATCTGGGCGGTGGTCCGGCGGTATTTCGGCAAGGGCGTGGAGCCGGACGACCTGTATCAGTTGGGATGTCTGGGCTTTCTTAAGGCGGTGCGGGGCTTCGACACGGAATACGGCACCCAGTTCTCCACCTACGCCGTCCCCAAGATTGCCGGCGAGATCCGCCGCTATCTCCGGGACAACG
This sequence comes from uncultured Oscillospiraceae bacterium, assembly GCA_910587505.1. Lineage (GTDB taxonomy): Bacteria > Bacillota > Clostridia > Oscillospirales > Oscillospiraceae > Pelethomonas. The sequence goes on from CAJULD010000051.1 coordinate 10,879, forward strand.
GCCTCATCAAAGTGGGGCGAAGCCTCCGGGAGCAGAGCATCAGCGTGTACAACGCCCGGGAACAGCTGCGGACAGCCCTGGGGCGGGAACCGGCCCTCTCGGAGCTCAGCGAGGCCACGGGGCTGTCCCCGGAGGAGATCGCGGTGGCGGAGCTGGCCGCCGCGCCGCCGGACAGCCTCCAGCAGGAAAACGCCGATGGGCTGACCCTGGAGTCCACGCTGGCCTCCCCGGTCACGGAGGGGGACCTGCTGGAGCGGATCGCCCTGCGCGCCGCCATCGATTCCCTGCCGGAGCAGGAGCGGAAGACCATTCTGCTCCGCTTTTACAAGGGACTGACCCAGCAGCAGTGCGCCCGGATTCTCGGCGTCAGTCAGGTCCAGGTCTCCCGGCTGGAGAAACGGGCCGTCGAAAAGCTGCGGGGCGCGATGGAATAGGGGCTTTTCCTGGAAAAAGTATTGAGAACCCGTATTCATAACCGGGGATGCCGGACGGACGGGAAAAGGTCCGCCCAGGCGGCGTTCAGCGGTTGCGAATACAGGTTACTGGTAATGGCAAAGAAGAGGGACCGGGCGTGAGCCCGGTCCCTTTCATTTCACAGATGCCAGATATCCTGATTGTATTGCCGGATGGTACGGTCGGAGGAGAAATACCCGGACTTGGCGATGTTGACCAGCATCTTCCGGGCCCAGGATTTCCGGTCGCCGTACTGACGGACGGCCAGATCCTTTACGGAGATATACTCCTCCACGTCCAGCAGGGCCATGAACCAGTCCTTGCCCTTCATGTCCCGCCACAGCTCTGCCAGCGCCCTGGCGTCGCCCAGCTCCAGCAGCTCCGGGGACAGCAGGAAGTCCACCAGACGCTCCACCCTGGGCGTATGGTAGTAGTCCAGAGAGCGGTAGCGCGCTCCGCCCCGGTCGTCGTAGAGACGGAGGACCCGGTCGCTGTGTGCGCCGAAGGTGTAAATATTGCCCGGCCCTACCAGCTCCGCGATCTCCACGTTGGCCCCGTCCAGGGTGCCCAGCGTCACCGCGCCGTTGGCCATCAGCTTCATGTTGCCGGTGCCGCTGGCCTCCTTGGAGGCCAGGGAAATCTGCTCGGAGATGTCCGCGGCGGGAATCAGCTGCTCCGCCCAGGTGACGTTGTAGTTTTCCAGCATCACCACCCGCAGCCAGGGGCGTACCACCGGGTCGTTTTCAATCAGCCTTTGCAGGCAGAGGATCAGGTGGATAATATGCCTGGCCATGACGTAGGCCGGGGCGGCCTTGGCCCCGAAGAGGACCGTGACGGAGTGCTCCGGCAGGCGGCCCTCCCTGATCTCCAGATACTTCTGGATGACGTACAGGGCGTTCATCTGCTGCCGCTTGTACTCATGAAGGCGCTTGATCTGCACGTCAAAAATGGAATTGGGGTCCAGTTCGATCCCCTGCGCCTCCCGGAGGGTCCTGCAGAAGCGCTCCCTGGCGCTTTGCTTCACCGTCAGCAGATGCGACAGCACCCGGTCGTTGTCCATGAAGTCCATCAGGCCCACCAGCCTGCCGGGGTCCTGCCGCCAGCCGCCGCCGATGCATTCGTCGATCAGGCGGGTGAGCGCCGGGTTGCAGGCCTCCAGCCACCGGCGCAGGGTGACGCCGTTGGTCTTGTTGTTGAACCGGTCGGGGTAGAGGCCATAAAAGCCCTTCAGCTCCGACTTTTTCAGGATCTCGGTGTGCAGAGCGGCCACGCCGTTGACGGAAAAGCCGTAATGGATGTCCATATGGGCCATGTGGACCAGACCCTTTTCATCCAGAATGGCCAGCGCGGGATCGGGACAGACCTCCCGTGCCCGGCGGTCCAGCTCCCGGATGATGGGAACCAGCTGGGGGGCTACCTTTTCAATAAAGGCCATGGGCCACTTCTCCAGCGCTTCCGCCAGAATGGTGTGGTTGGTGTAGGCGCAGGTGCGGCTGACCTGTTCGATGGCCTCGTCCATGGTCAGGCCCTGGGCGGTGAGCAGCCGGATCAGCTCCGGAATCACCATGGAGGGGTGGGTGTCGTTGATCTGGATGACCGTATGATCCGCCAGCTCCGCCGGACTGTAGCCCCGCTCCTTCAGCTCCTGGAGAATCAGCTGCGCCCCGGCGGATACCATGAAATACTGCTGGTATACCCGCAGCAGACGGCCCGCCTCGTCCCCGTCGTCGGGATACAGAAAGCTGGTCAGATGGTGGACGATGTCGGTCTTGTCAAAGACGATGCCCTGCTCCGGCGGAGGAGCGGGCTCCTCCACGTCGAAGAGATGCAGCCGGTTGGCGACGCCGCTGTGGGCACCGGGAATGGCCACGTCCCACAGCTTCGCCTTCAGGTCAAAGCCGCCGCAGGAAACCGGGAAGACCGTCTCCGTGGGAATCAGCCAGCTCTCCTCACCGATCCACGGGTCGGGGAACTCCGCCTGCCTGTTGTCCACGAACTTCTGACGGAACAGGCCGTAGTGGTAGCAGAGACCCACGCCGTCTCCGGGAAGGCCCAGCGCCGCGATGGAATCCAGGAAGCAGGCCGCCAGACGGCCCAGTCCGCCGTTGCCCAGAGAGGGCTCCGGCTCCTGCTCCTCCACTGCGTTGAGGTCCCGGCCCCACGAGGCCAGCAGCTCCTGCGCCTGGTCCCGAAGGCCCAGAGCCAGCAGATTGTTGTCCAGCAGCTTTCCCATGAGGAATTCCGCGGAAAAATAGTAGAGCTTCCGTTCTCCCGCCGGAGCGGGACGCTCCTCCGCGGCCCGGCGGGTCACGATCAGCAGGGCCTCGTACAGCTGCCGATCATCGCACCGGTCCGGCGCAAGGCCGAAACGTTCCCTGGTGGTTTGTTCCAAACGCTCTTTCAGATCCATCGTCGAAAAAACTCCTTTTGTCATACCATCAATGACAGAGGGAAACATCGGAAAGCATATTCTCTCTGTCAATCAATCGCAGTTTGTGCCCGTTCCTCCGGTATTAACCGTCCTGAAAGTTCTTTTTGATTCTTTTTCCGTGCCCGCGCAGGGGGCGACGGCAGCCGGCGGTTTCAGGAAAAGGAATACGTACCGGATGCCGTCTCAGGCCGGCGACGCCACGCTCTCGCCCGTAATCAGCTGGAAGGGCACCACCTCGTGAAGCGGATGGCAGCCCCGCTCGATGTTGCGCAGCAGCACGTCCACGCCCCGCTCCGCCAGATGCTGGGTATTCTGCCGCACGGTGGTCAGCCGGGGAACCAGATAGTCGGAAATGGCGACGCCGTCATATCCCATCACCGACATGTCCTCCGGCACCCGCTTTCCCAGATCCCGCAGGGCCCGGATGGCTCCCATGGCCATCACGTCGCTGACCGCGAAGATCGCCGTCAGCTCCGGGCACCGCCCCAGCAGCCGCCGGGCGGCGGTGTAGCCTTCCGCCAGGGAGTAGCGGCAGGGCTCGCACTGCCGCTCTCCGTCAAAGGGGAGGCCCAGCTCCCGGCAGGCCTCCAGGCAGCCCAGAAACCGGCTGTACCCGATCTGGGCGCAGGACCAGTTGCCCCCCAGCAGTCCGATATGCCGGTGGCCCCGCCCGGCCAGGAAGCGCACGGCCTGCCGTGACGCCTCCCGGTCGTCGGTGGTAATGGAGGAGAGGTTTTCAAACCCCAGATCCCCCGCAATGTTGGTCAGCAGCACGCAGGGGATGGTAATCTCCTGAAACTCCTGGCGGAACTGCTGCCGGTCCCCGCCCAGGAACAGAATGCCCGCCGGCTTGCGCTCCCGGCACAGCTGGACGGCGTAAGCCACCTCGTCGGCATCCTCGTCCAGGTAGTAGACCGTCGCATCCCGTCCGACCTCCCGCAGCAGAGCCTGAATGCGCTCCACCAGGTCGGCGAACAGCATGTTCTGGGTGCCCTTGACAATGACGGCGATGCTGGCGCTGGTCTGCTGCTTGAGGTGCTTGGCATTGTTGTTGGGCTGGAAGCCGTTGGCAACCACCACTTCCATCACCTTGCGCCGTGTTTCCTCGCTGACATCGGGGTGGTTGTTGAGTACACGGGACACGGTGGCCACGCCACAGCCGGACAGCCGGGCAATATCTCTGATCGTCATGGTGTCGCCTCCTTTTCCGCCCATGATAGCAGGTTCTTCAGCAAAAAGCAAGCGCTTACAGGAAAAAGTATCAGCCCTTCACCGCGCCGGCGGCCACACCCTTGATGATGTGCTTCTGGCAGGTGAGGTAGAAGACAATGACCGGGACGATGCTCAGCAGGATCAGGGCCATGGTGGCGCCCAGATCCACGGTGCCGTAGCTGCCCTTGAGGTACTGCACGTGGATGGTGATGGTACGGTACTCGTTGATGTCCAGCACCAGCACCGGCAGCAGGTAGTCGTTCCACACCCACATGATCTCCAGGATGCCCACGGAGATCATGGTGGGCTTCAGCATGGGCAGCACCACGGAGAAGAAGGTCCGCACCGGGCCGCAGCCGTCGATGGCCGCCGCTTCCTCAATTTCCAGGGGGATGGATTTCACGAAGCCGGCGAACATGAAGATGGCCAGTCCCGCACCGAATCCCAGGTACACAACGGGAATGGTCCAGGGGGTGTTCAGCTTCAGGGTGTCCGCCGTCTTGGACAGGGTGAACATTACCATCTGGAAGGGGACCACCATGGAGAACACGCACAGGAAGTACAGCGTCTTGCAGAAAGCAGAGTTCACGCGGGTGATGTACCAGGCGGCCATGGAGGTGCAGATGAGAATCAGCGCCGTGGACAGCACCGTGATTATCACGCTGTAGAGCACGCTCTTGTAGAACGGGTAGTTGCCGAAGGTCATGCCCTTGATGAAGTTGGAGAAGCCCGCCCACATCTCGCCGGTGGGCAGGGCGAATGTGTTGGTCTTGACAAAGGTGTTGAGCTTGAAGGAGTTGAGCAGCACCGTAAACACGGGCAGCACGTAGATTACGCTGATAATCCCCAGCACTACGGACAGGATCGTTTTATTCCGGCGCTCAGCGGCAAGCGTATTGTTTTTCATTACTGTTGTACCTCCTTCTTACGGGTATAGCTCAGCTGCAGCAGACCCAGACCGGCCACCAGAACAAAGAAAATGACCGCCTTGGCCTGCGCCACGCCCTGAGACGACGAATTGGCGGTGTAGAACGTGTTGTAGATGTTCAGCGCCAGCATTTCCGTGGTCTTGATGGTGGTGCCGTCGGGCTGGATGATGAAGGGCTGCCCGGCGGTCAGGGCCAGGTTCTGGTCGAAGAGCTTGAAGCCGTTGGTCAGGGACAGGAACACGCAGATGGTGATGGAGGGCATCACGCTGGGAATGGTGACCTTCCACAGGGTCTGCCAGGGGGTGGCGCCGTCGATGCGGGCCGCCTCCAGCATGTCGCCGGGGATGGCCTGGAGTCCGGCGATATAGATAATCATCATATAGCCGATCTGCTGCCAGCACATCAGGATAATCAGGCCCCAGAAGCCGTATTTGGATTCCAGCAGGATCGATGTGTCGAACTGGCTGAGGATGCCGTCGAAGATCATGGACCAGATATAGCCCAGCACAATACCGCCGATGAGGTTGGGCATAAAGAACACCGTGCGGAAGATGTTGCTGCCCCTGATTCCCTGGGTCAGCACATACGCCACGGCGAAGGCCAGCACGTTGATCAGGATCAGGCTGGTGATGGCAAAGAGCGCCGAATACCAGAAGGCATGGGTAAAGGAGGCGTCCTGAAATGCCTTGATGTAATTATCAAAGCCGATGAACCTGGCGTCGGAGACCAGCTTGAATTGACATAAGGACAGGTAGATGCCCTGCACAAAGGGCCAGATAAAACCGATGGTGAAAGCGGCTACCACAGGCCCCAGAAACAGCAGCGCCCAGCGGCGGGTGGTGGCCTGAAGACTGTTGCCTTTGGCGAGTTTTTTCTTCATGGCGGGTTCAGCTTCCTTTCTCTCATAAAATGCGGGACGGGCGATCAGGCCCGCCCCGCTTTACATATGGTTGGCGCTGAATGGACTTTTCGAATCAGCCGTTGACGGCCTTGTACTGAATGGCCCAGCCCTCCACATAGGCGGTACGGACCAGCTCCCAGTTGGCGTCGGACTGATCGGCGTTGTACTGGTTCATGGCGGAGACGACGCCGGCGCGATACTCATCCACGTTGGGCTGATAGTTGGTGACCCACTCCATGTTGTAGCAGCCGTTGTTGGTGTACTCGTTGGCGGCGGCCAGGAAGCCGTTGGTGGACTCGGCGGACTTCTTATAGGGCATGACGCCGAAGGTGTCAACCAGCATCCGGGAAGCCTCGGGATCGGTGACGCACCAGACCATGAAGTCCATGGTGGCCTGCTGATCGGCCTCGGAGGCCTTGGCGTTGATGGCCCAGTAGCTGCCGGTGCCGCAGTTGAGACCGGCCTTCTCCTCGCCGGCCACGCCGCAGTAGTAGGGGATCATGGTGGCGTTGGGGACGGCGCCCTTGATGGCCTCATACTCCCAGGAGCCGTTCACATAGAAAGCGGCCTTGCCGGTGTTGAACTCGTTCTGGGCATCGTGGCCGCCGTTGGCCAGCTCGGTGGGAGCGACGGTGCTGTTGTTGATGCACAGATCATAGAGGTCCTTGTAGTTGTCCATGTAGGTCCCCTTGATGCTGGAGGGGCACTCGGGCCAGCCGCCGTCGTCGCGGGACTCATAGAAGTAGGCGGCGTTGACCAGGTGTCCGGTGAAGCGCCAGTTGGAGGAACCGTCCATGTCGGAGGAGGTGAAGGCGTCGAAGCCCAGCTCACCGGCGCGGGCGTGGATATCCTCGACAACGGCCTTGAGGCTGGCGAAGTCCCTGATCTCATCCACGCTGTGACCGGCTTTCTCCAGCAGGTCGGGGTTGACGATGATGCCGTAGCACTCGTAGCAGTAGCCGATGGCGGCCAGCTTGCCGTCGGAGCCGAAGAGCTCGTAAGCGTCGGTGTTCAGCTCCCTGGTGATGGCGGCGTCCTTGAGATCCAGGCAGTAATCCTGCCAGGTGTCAATGTCGGCCTGGTTGGTCATGACGAAGATCGTGGGGGGCGCGGATTTGTCCATCTCGGAGTTCATGGTCTGGCCGTAGGTGCCGGAGGCGGCGGTGACCACCTTGACCTCTACACCGGTCTCCTCGGTGTACATTTTGGCAACATTCTGGAGCACCTCGTCGGATTCGGGCTTGAAGTTCAGCCAGTAGACGGAACCTTTGGAGCCGCTTTTTCCGCCGCAGCCGGCCAGCAGAGCCAGCGACATCACGGCGGCCAGTACAAGAGCCATAACCTTTTTCTTCATTTTGTTTCCTCCCGTTCTATGTAGAACATAATTTCCGGAGACGTTACCGATAACGTTTCCAGTTGATGAATTTATCATATCACAATTTCGTGAAGATGCCAGAAGTCAAGAATAAATTGCAGTAAATTAGAATAATCAGCACAGCGCACAAA
>CAJULD010000052.1 GCA_910587505.1 uncultured Oscillospiraceae bacterium
GGTCGATGTTCTCCATGTTGCAGACGGTGATGGCGGTGTCGTTGGCGTCCCGCATGACCTCGTACTCGATCTCTTTATAGCCCTTGATGCTCTTCTCAATGAGCACCTGGTGGACGGGGGACAGCTCCAGAGCGTGCTTCATCATCTCCCGCAGCTCGTCCACGTTGACCGCAAAGCCGCCGCCGGTGCCCCCCAGAGTGAAGGCGGGGCGCAGGATCACCGGGTAGCCGATCTCCTCCGCGGCGCGGACGGCCTCCTCCAGGTCATTGGCGATCTCGGAGGGGACCACCGGCTCGCCAAGCTCCAGGCACAGCTCCTTGAACATTTCCCGGTCCTCGGCCTTCTGAATGCTCTCATAGCTGGTGCCCAGCAGCTCCACGCCGCACTCGTCCAGAATGCCCTGCCGCTGGAGCTCCATGGCCAGATTCAGTCCCGTCTGGCCCCCGATGCCGGGGACGATGGCGTCGGGCCGCTCGAAGCGCAGAATCTTCGCCAGATACTCCACCGTCAGGGGCTCCATGTAGACCTTGTCTGCAACGGTGGTGTCGGTCATGATGGTAGCGGGGTTGGAGTTGGCCAGAATGACCTCGTATCCCTCCTCCCGGAGGGCCAGACAGGCCTGGGTGCCGGCGTAGTCGAACTCGGCGGCCTGCCCGATGACGATGGGGCCGGAGCCGATGACCAGAATTTTCTTCAAATCCGTTCTCTTAGGCATGGCGCTTCCCCTCCTCCATCAAGGCAATGAACCGGTCGAAGAGATACCCGCTGTCCTGGGGGCCCGGGGCGCTCTCCGGGTGGTACTGGACGGAGAACACCCGGTCCGCCGGGCAGCGCAGGCCCTCCACGGTGTTGTCCAGCAAATTGATATGGGTGACCTCCAGTCCCGTGCCCGCCAGCGAGGCCGCGTCCACGGCAAAGGAGTGATTCTGACTGGTGATTTCCAGCTTGCCGGTGGCAAGATCCTTCACCGGGTGGTTGCCCCCCCGGTGGCCGAATTTCAGCTTGTAGGTTCTGCCGCCGTAAGCCAGGGCAATCATCTGGTGGCCCAGGCAGATGCCGAAGATGGGAACCTTGCCCCGCAGCTGCCGCACCAGAGCGATTACCGGCCCCACGTCCTCCGGGTCGCCGGGGCCGTTGGAGAGGAACACCCCGTCGGGCTCCATGTCCTCGATGACCTGCGCGGGGGTGTCGAAGGGCACCACGGTGACGTTGCACCCTCTGGCGTTGAGGGAGCGGACGATATTCAGCTTGATGCCGCAGTCCACGGCCACCACGGTATAGTGGTGGTTGGAGGTACGGGCGTACCAGCGCTTTTTGCAGCTGACCCGGGGCACCTGATCGTGGCGGAGCTCCGTGGCGGCCAGCCGCTCCAGGGCCTCCTCCACAGGGACGTCCAGACCGGTGAGCAGGGCCTTGCAGCTGCCCTCGTCCCGGATGGCACGGGTCAGCTTCCGGGTATCTACGCCCTCGATGGCCGGGATGCTGTAGTCCTCCAGAATTTCCGACAGCGTTTTGGTATAGCGGAAATTGCTGGGGATGTCGTTGTACTCCCGGACCACCAGACCGCCGATGGTGGGAATCTTCGTCTCGTAGTCCTCGTCGGTAACGCCGTAGTTGCCGATAATGGGATAGGTCATCACCACCAGCTGCCCGGTGTAGGACGGGTCGGAGACGATCTCCTGATAGCCCACCATGGAGGTATTGAACACCAGCTCGCACACCCGGTCCTCTCTGGCCCCGAAGCGGCAGCCAGGATACTCGCTGCCGTCGGGAAGCACAATCTTGCCGTCATATTTTCGGATCATCCTCGCTCCTCCTTTGTATCGCCATAAATCTGATATCATCTGTCAAACGCCGACCACTGCGCATTTTTTGCGGTCCGCCATATTCATACCATCATCCGCTGCGATGCGGCAGTATACTTCGGTAAGCTTTGACTGCAAATGGCGCGCCAATGTGGTTTTGCCCGCGCTTGAGCACCCGTTCAGGAAAATGATCGTTCCCCATGGTTTCCGATGCAGGGCCCATGCCCCGGTATTCCTCCGTAAAGCCGTCGGATTGCATTTTTATACTCCGCCGGTCAGTATCTGCCGCCATATTCCGCTTTCGCAAGGTCCGTGTATTTCCTGACAAACGCGCCTTTCGCGTCTGTGTAGGCGTCCCGGTCATGCCCGTATCTTTTCCAGAGGGAGAGCTTCAGCCGTTCGTACTCCCTGGCAAGGGCGGGGTGGCCGGCCATATAATCCCGAAAATACAATTCGTCGTGATCGCCGGCATAGCGCAGGTGGATGTGGAATACACGCTCCGCAAAGCCCTGGCTGGTGTAACCCTTATTGAGGGAGATTCTGGTTTCCGCCGCGCGCATGCAAATGCAGCCGCTGTTTACCAGCCGCTCCTTTGCATCTGCCATGGAGGCGCCGGGAGGGAGCTCTATGAGAATGTCGATAATCGGCTTGGCCCATATGCGGGGAAGCGCAGTACTTCCAATGTGGCTGATCCTGATGTTCCGGTCCGGCAGAAGGGCCTCGATGGACAGCTTCTCCTCCTCATACCAGTCCGCCCAGCAGTCTTTATGCCCGGAGAGAACGACAGGGAACAGCTCCCAGAGCTCCTCCAGCGTCATTTCGGACAGGGGTTTGTTCATACAGACCTCCGCAATGAAAAAGAAAAGCCCGGCCCATCACGGACGGCAAAGCGGTCCGTGAAGCCGGGAAACACTACAGAACGGAACGATTGATCAGACTGCTCTGATGAGAAAAGCCGCCGCGTCTGTATCTGTTTCTCCTCAACGCCGGCGCCTCCCTCCCATAATCGCAGTTTATCAGTAAAAACTATGGCACAGATTCGGAAAGAAGTCAAGAGGAACCGGGAAAATCCCTGCGATTTATGGAAGTTTCATAGTGGCGGGACGGAAAAGAGGGGATAATTCTGCATTATTATCTCTTGCGCTTTTTTCTGAAAAATGTTAGCCTAGAGTTGATTTCTAATCAAAGAGTCTGCCTGCGACTGACGGGATGGTGGGATACCACAGGGGAACAGGTAAGAGCGTTTCGCCGTCCGTCTGGGCAGTCCGTTTTCCGCAGGGAAGGGACTGTCCATATTTTTATTCTGGAGGAACAGCCAATGAAGAAGGTAGGCATCATTATGGGCAGCGCCAGCGATCTGCCCGTGGTGCGCAAAGCCGCCGGGACGCTGAAGGAATTCGGCGTTCCCTGCGAGGTTCATGTGTATTCCGCTCACCGCACTCCTGCCGAGGCGGGGGAGTTCGCCCGCGCCGCCAGGGCCGGCGGCTTCGGCGCGATCATCGCCGCCGCCGGAATGGCGGCCCATCTGGCGGGGGCCATTGCGGCCAACACCACGCTGCCGGTCATCGGCATTCCCCTGAAATCCAATGCGCTGGACGGCGTTGACGCCCTCCTGTCCACGGTACAAATGCCTTCCGGGATTCCGGTCGCCACTGTTGCCATTGACGGAGCCGTCAACGCCGCTTTGCTTGCCGTGCAGATTTTAGCCGTTGCGGATCCGTCTCTGGCGGCAAAGCTTGACGAACACCGGGCCGCCGGAGCGGCGAAGGCGCTGAAAGCCAACGCCGAGGCGGAGGCGGAATTCAACGCATAATCTGCGGCCCTGCGGGCCGCTCCGCATTGCCGCCGGGAAGCGCCGCAGGCGGCCCACGGGAGCGGAAGCAGGCGCGGGAACCGGGAACGCGCAGCCCCCGGGAAAACAGAAACAATTCAAAACGGAGGATATTTACGATGGAAAAAACTGCCCAGCTCTACGAAGGAAAAGCAAAGAAGGTCTTTGCCACCGGGGATCCCAATCTGGTCATCGTCTCCTACAAGGACGATGCCACCGCCTTTGACGGCACGAAGAAGGGCACCATCCGGGGTAAGGGCGCGGTGAACAACCGCATGAGCAATTTCCTGATGGGGAAGCTCTCCGCCGCCGGGATTCCCACCCACTTTGTGGAGGAGCTCAGCGACCGGGAGACCGTGGTGAAGAAGGTTCAAATTGTCCCCCTGGAGGTCATTATCCGCAACGTCTCCGCCGGGAGCTTTGCCAGGCGCTACGGCGTGGAGGAGGGCATTGTTTTTGACGAGCCCACCTTTGAGTTCTCCTATAAGAACGACGATCTCCACGACCCCCTGCTGAACACCTCCCACGCCCTGGCTCTGAAGCTGGCCACAAGGGAGGAGATCGACACCATCCGCGCCATGGCTCTGAAGGTCAACGGGGTGCTGAAGGCCTTTTTCGCCGAGTGCGGCGTGCGGCTCATCGACTTCAAGCTGGAGTTCGGCCGCCTGACCGACGGGACCATCGTTCTGGCGGACGAGATTTCCCCCGACACCTGCCGCTTCTGGGATGCCAGAACCAACGAGAAGCTGGACAAGGACCGCTTCCGCCGGGACCTGGGCAACGTGGAGGAGGCCTATGAGGAAATGATGCGCCGGGTGTTCGGGGCGTAAGAGGGCACGACGATAAACCCACTGCTGGCCTAACGCAGGAAAGGAGCAAAGATTGGGCGGATTTTTTGGAGCGATTTCAAAGAGAGACTGCGTGCTCGACATCTTTTTCGGCGTAGACTACCACTCCCATCTGGGGACCCGCCGGGGCGGCATGGTCGTTTACGACAGGAAGGACGGCTTCCAGCGGCAAATCCACAACATTGAGAACACCCCCTTCCGGACCAAGTTCGAGAAGGACATCTCAAATTTTCACGGAACCAGCGGCATCGGCTGCATCAGCGACACGGACCCCCAGCCCCTGCTGGTGCGCTCTCATCTGGGACTGTACGCTATTACCACCGTGGGCATCATTAACAACGCCAGTGAACTGGTGGATACCTATCTGACCCGGCAGGGCAGCCAGTTTATGGCCATGAGTTCCGGCGCGGTGAACGCCACCGAGCTTACCGCCGCACTGATTAATCAGAAGGAGACGCTGACGGAGGGCATCCGCTATGCCCAGGAGGTCATCGACGGCTCCGCCACCATCCTGATCCTGACGGAGAACGGGATCATCGCCGCGCGGGACAGGCTGGGCCGCCTGCCGGTGCTGATCGGGAAAAACGGGGATGGGTGCTGCATATCCTTCGAGTCCTTCGCCTACCACAAGCTGGGTTATGACGACGCCTACGAGCTGGGCCCCCAGGAGATTGTCGAGGTAACGGAAAACGGCTGGAAGACGCTGTCCCCCGCCGGGGACAAAATGCGGATCTGCGCGTTTTTGTGGACCTATTACGGCTACCCCAACTCCAACTACGAGGGGGTCAACGTGGAGGTCATGCGCTACCGCAACGGGGAGATCATGGCCAGAGACGAGATCGCCAGAGGCGGGCTGCCCGGGGTGGATTACGTGGCGGGCGTGCCGGACTCCGGCCTGCCCCACGCCATCGGCTTTGCCAACCGCAGCGGCAACGCCTTCGCCCGGCCCTTTGTGAAATATACGCCCACCTGGCCCCGGTCCTTCATGCCCGCCAACCAGAATGTCCGCAACCAGGTGGCGAAGATGAAGCAGATCCCCGTCCCGGAGCTGATCGAGGGCAAGAAGCTCCTGTTCGTGGATGATTCCATTGTCCGGGGCACCCAGCTGCGGGAGACCATCGAGTTCCTGTACGGCTGCGGCGCAGAGGAGGTTCATATGCGCTCCGCCTGCCCGCCCATTATGTACGGGTGCAGGTATCTGAACTTCTCCCGGAGCAATTCCGCCATGGAGCTGCTGTCGCGGGCCACCATCCAGAAGCTGGAGGGGGACGAGGGGCAGGAGCATCTGGAGGAATATGCCGACGGCTCCACGGAGCGGGGCCGGTGCCTTCTGAAAACCATCTGTGAGGATATGGGCTTCAGCTCTCTGGGGTATCAGTCCCTTGACGGCCTGCTGGAGGCCATCGGGATCGACCGGGAGAAAATCTGCACGTACTGTTGGACAGGGAAAGAGTGATCCGCCGCCGCTTTTCTCTGCCCCTGCCGGGCGCGGAAGCCCGGGATTTCCGTAAACGGAGAAATTACCCTTTGCCGCGCACCCCGCGGCAGAAATAAGGAGAAGCCATGAACGAAAGCTATTCCGCCTCCTACGCCGCGGCCGGCGTAGACATCACCGCCGGCTACCAGGCGGTGGAGCTGATGAAAGCCCATGTAGCCCGTACCATGACCGCCGGTATGGCGGAGAACATTGGCGGCTTCGGGGGACTGTTCCAGCTGGATACCGCCGGAATGAAGGCCCCCTGCCTGGTCTCCGGCACCGACGGCGTCGGCACAAAAATAAGGATTGCCCAGCTTCTGGACCGCCACGACACCATCGGGATCGACTGCGTGGCCATGTGCGTCAACGACGTCATCTGCTGCGGGGCGAAGCCCCTGTTCTTCCTGGACTATATCGCCTGCGGAAAGAACGTGCCGGAGAAGATCGCCGCCATTGTCTCCGGCGTGGCCGAGGGCTGCGTCCAGGCCGGGTGCGCCCTGGTGGGCGGCGAAACCGCCGAGCACCCCGGCGTCATGGCCGGAGACGACTACGATCTGGCCGGGTTCACCGTGGGCGTGGTGGACCGGGAGAAGGTCATCGACAGAAACAGGACGGCCGCGGGCGACGTGGTCATCGCCCTGCCCTCCACCGGGGTCCATTCCAACGGATTTTCCCTGATCCGCCGGGTGTTTGACGTGGAAAACGCCGATTTGCACGCTCCCGTCGCCGCCCTGGACGGCAGGGGGCTGGGGGAGGCGCTGCTGACCCCCACCCGGATCTATGTCAGGCCGGTGCTGGCCCTGCTGGAGCAGGCGGAGGTCCACGGCATTTCTCATATTACCGGCGGCGGTTTCTATGAGAATATCCCCCGCTCCCTTCCCGACGGACTGGGAGCGAAGATCGAGAAGGCCGCCCTGCGGGTTCCTCCCGTTTTTGACCTCGTTGCAAAGACCGGCCGCATCCCGGAGCGGGATATGTTCAACACCTTCAACATGGGCGTGGGCATGAGCGTTACCGTCCCCAAGGAGCAGGCTGACAGGGCCCTGTCCATTCTGAAGGAGCAGGGCGAGAACGCCTATATCATGGGCGAGATCGTCTCCGGAGCGGAGAAGGTGGTCCTGTGCTGACCGCCCGGATCGCCGTGATCGCCTCCGGCGGCGGCACCAATTTGCAGGCGCTCATCGACGCCCGGGGACGGGGGGAGCTGAAAAGCGGACAGATTGCCCTGGTGATTGCCGATAAGGCCGGCGTGAAGGCCATCGACCGGGCCAACGCCGCAGGAATCGCGTGTATGGTCATACCCCGCCGGGAGCCGGAGTTTGAGGAAAAGGTTCTCTCCGCGCTTGCGGAACATAACATCGATATGGTCATTTTGGCGGGGTTCCTGGGGATCTTCTCCGGCGGCTTTATCCGGAAGTTCCACGGGCCCGTCATCAACATCCACCCCGCCCTGATCCCCTCCTTCTGCGGGAAGGGCTTCTATGGCCTGCGGGTCCATCAGGCGGCGCTGGACTACGGCGTGAAGGTCACCGGCGCCACCGTCCACTACGCCAGCGAGGTGGTTGACGGGGGGAAGATCATCCTGCAAAAGGCGGTTGACGTCCTGCCCGGCGACACCCCGGAGATCTTACAGCGCAGAGTGATGGAGCAGGCCGAATGGGTTCTGCTGCCCCAGGCGGCGGAACTGGTTTCCGCACAAATCATACGCGAAAAGGAGTCAAACATATGAAACAGGATCTCTGCGCGCTGCTGCGCGGAAACAGCTATCCCGGCCGGGGCATCATGCTGGGCCGCAGCGCCGACGGCAGGAGCGCCGTCATCGCCTATTTCATCATGGGCCGCAGCGGGAACAGCCGCAACCGGATTTTTGAGGAGACGGAGGACGGCATCCGTACAAAGGCCTTTGACGAGAGCAAAATGACGGACCCCTCCCTTATTATCTATCACCCCGTCCGGCGGCTGGAAGACGGTACCACCATCGTCACCAACGGCGACCAGACCGACACCATCCGCCAGCACATGGCCGAGGGCCACTGCTACCGCCACGGCCTCCACAGCCGGACCTTCGAGCCCGACGGCCCCAACTGGACCCCCCGCATTTCCGGCGTGGTAACGCCGGAGGGCAGGTATGCCCTGTCGATCCTCAAGAGTCTGGACGGCGACGAGAGCTGCTGCTGCCGGTATTTCTTCGAATATGAGGCCCCTGTGGCCGGAACCGGGCATTTTATCAGCACCTATCAGGGGGACGGGAACCCGCTGCCCTCCTTTACCGGGGAGCCCATTCCGGTTGCCGTTGACGCGCCGGACGCTTCCACGCTGGCGAAGGAGCTGTGGGAGAGCCTCAATGAGGACAACAGGGTTTCTCTCTTTGTGGAATACATCGATCTGGAGCACGGAAACCTCCACACCACCATTTACAACAGGCACTGCTGAAGGAGGCGCGCCATGGAACGAAACCGCGACGGCTACACCTCGCCGCTGTCAACCCGGTATGCCAGCCGGGAGATGCAGTATCTTTTCTCCGACAACAACAAATTCCGCACCTGGCGGCGGCTGTGGATCGCCCTGGCCAGGGCGGAACAGAAGCTGGGCCTGAACATCACCCAGGAGCAGATCGACCAGCTGGAGGCCCACGCCGGGGACATCAACTACGACGTGGCCGAGGCCAGGGAAAAGCTGGTCCGCCACGACGTCATGAGCCACGTCTACGCCTACGGCCAGCAGTGTCCGGATGCGGAGGCCATTATCCATCTGGGGGCCACCAGCTGCTACGTGGGGGACAACACGGACATCCTGATCCTCCGGGACGCGTCCCGGCTGGTGCTGCGCAAATGCGCCCAGGTGCTGCGCAATCTCTCCGCCTTTGCAGAAAAATACAGGGACCTGCCCTGTCTGGCCTACACCCACCTCCAGCCCGCCCAGCTGACCACCGTTGGCAAGCGGGCCACCCTGTGGATGAACGAGCTGGTCATGGACATGGAGAATCTGGAATTTCAGGTAGACCAGCTCCGGCTCCGCGGGGCCAAGGGCACCACCGGCACCCAGGCCAGCTTCATGGAGCTGTTCGAGGGGGACGGGGAGAAGGTCAAGGAGCTGGAACGCCTGGTGGCGGAACAGATGGGCTTTGAGAAGTGCGTGGCCGTATCCGGCCAGACCTGCTCCCGGAAGACGGACGCCTACGTGCTCTCCGCCCTCTCCGGCGTGGCCCAGTCCGCCTGCAAGTTCGCCAATGACCTGCGGATTTTGCAGTCCTTCGAGGAGATGGAGGAGCCCTTTGAGAAGAATCAGATCGGGTCCTCCGCCATGCCCTACAAGCGCAACCCCATGCGCTCCGAGCGTATCTGCTCCCTGGCCCGGTACGTCATCCAGGACGGGGTGAACCCCGCCATGACCGCCGCCACCCAGTGGTTTGAGCGGACGCTGGACGACAGCGCCAACAGGCGCATCGCCGTGGCGGAAGCTTTTCTGGCGGTGGACGCCATTCTGGAGATTTACATTAACGTCACCGCAGGGCTGGTGGTCTATGACCGGGTGGTCCGCCGGCGGGTGATGGAAAAGCTGCCCTTCATGGCTACGGAAAATATCATGATGGAGGCCGTCAAGCGGGGGGGCAACCGGCAGGAGCTCCACGAGGCCCTGCGGGAGCACTCCCACGCCGCCGCCCGCAAAGTAAAGCTGGAGGGCGGGGCCAACGATCTCATCGACCGCATTGTGGCCGACCCCCTCTTCCCCCTGACCCGCGAGGAGATCGAGAAGCAGATGGCCCCGGAGAAGTACGTGGGCCGGGCCCCCGGTCAGGTTGTCGAATTCCTGCGGGACGAGGTTGCCCCGCTGCTGGCAAAATACCCGGACGAATCCCTTCAGGCAGAATTGAACGTATAGGCCGAAGGCCAAAGGAGTACCACCATGAACGAGTTAGAACTGAAATACGGCTGTAACCCCAACCAGAAGCCCTCCCGCATCTTCATGAAAGACAGCGGCGACCTCCCCCTGGAGGTCCTGAACGGCAGGCCCGGCTACATCAATTTTCTGGACGCGCTGAACGCCTGGCAGCTGGTGAAGGAGCTGAAGGAGGCCACGGGCCTGCCCGCCGCCACCTCCTTCAAGCACGTCTCCCCCACCTCCGCCGCCGTAGGCCTGCCCCTGAGCAAAGCGCTCAAACAGGCCTGCTTTGTGGACGACGTGCCGGAGCTGGACGGCAGCCCCCTGGCCTGCGCCTATGCCCGGGCACGGGGTACGGACCGCCTGTGCTCCTTCGGCGACTGGGCGGCCCTCAGCGACGTGTGCGACGCCGTCACCGCCCGGCTGATTCAGCGGGAGGTCTCCGACGGCGTGATTGCCCCCGGCTATACGGACGAAGCCCTGGAGATCCTGAAAACCAAGCGGAAGGGCAATTACAACATCGTCCGGATCGACCCCGGTTACGTTCCCGCGCCGGAGGAGACCAAGGACGTGTTCGGCGTCACCTTCCAGCAGGGCCGCAACGGGTTCAAAATCGGGCCCCATCTGCTGGAGAACATTGTGACGGCCAACACCAGCCTGCCGGAGGAGGCCCGGCGGGACCTGCTGGTGGCCCTCATCACCCTGAAGTACACGCAGTCCAATTCCGTGTGCTATGCCGTGGACGGACAGGCCATCGGCGTGGGCGCGGGCCAGCAGAGCCGGATCCACTGCACCCGGCTTGCCGGAACCAAGGCGGACACCTGGCACCTGCGCCAGCATCCGAAGGTGCTGGGCCTGCCCTTCCTGCCCACCCTGGGCCGGCCGGAGCGGGACAACGTTATTGACAGCTATATCAACGGCAACGAGGAGGACGTCTGCGCCGGGGGGAACTGGCAGAAATATTTTATTTCTCAGCCCGCCGCTCTGACGGCGCAGGAGACCCGTGCATGGCTGGACGCCCGAAAGGGCGTGGCCCTGGGCAGCGACGCGTTCTTCCCCTTTGCGGATAATATCGAGCGGGCCCGGCGCTCCGGCGTGCGGTACATCGCCGAGCCCGGCGGTTCCATCCGGGACGATCTGGTCATTGCCAAGTGCAATGATTACGACATGGTCATGGCGTTTACGGGAATGCGGCTGTTTCACCACTGATTCTTCTTTTACCGGTCCGGGGCCTCCGGCCCCGGACCCCTTTCTCCCGGGGTACCTTTCCCTCGGTGAAAAGTAAACAGATCCCCGCCCGGCGGGGCGAATCCACAGTGAGATGGAAAGCGGAGGCCGCCGCCGGGCGGCGGCGAAGAAAGAGGTTGCTGAAATGAAAATTCTTGTGGTTGGCGGCGGAGGCCGCGAACACGCAATCATCAAAAAGCTGAAAGAGGATAAACGGGCGGAAGAAATCTACGCCCTGCCCGGCAACGGCGGCATTGCCGCCGACGCGGTCTGTCTGGGCAGCAGCGCCACGGATATCCCCGCCGCGGTGGCCGCGGCGAGACGCTATGCCGTTGATTTCGTGGTGGTGGCCCCCGACGATCCCCTGGTGCTGGGGATGGTGGACGCGCTGGAGGCGGAGGGCTTTCCCTGCTTCGGTCCGGGGAAGGATGCCGCCGTTATCGAGGGCAGCAAGGCCTTCTCCAAGGACCTGATGAAGAAATACGGCATTCCCACCGCCGCCTATGAGACGTTTACCGATATGGACGAGGCCCTGGCCTGTGTGGATGCCTGCCCTCTGCCCGTGGTGGTGAAGGCCGACGGGCTGGCCCTGGGCAAGGGCGTGCTCATCTGCGAGACCCGGGAGGCCGCCCGGGAGGCGGTGCGCTCCATGATGGGGGACCGCATGTTCGGCGACAGCGGGTCCACGGTGGTGATTGAGGAGTTTCTCACCGGGCCGGAGGTGTCCGTCCTGTCCTTCACCGACGGGGAGACAGTGGTCCCCATGGCGTCCTCCATGGACCACAAGCGGGCGCTGGACAACGATCAGGGGCTCAATACCGGCGGCATGGGCACGGTTGCGCCCAATCCCTTCTATACGGAGGAAATCGCGGCGGTCTGCATGGAGAAAATTTTCCTGCCCACCATCCGCGCCATGAAGGCGGAGGGGCGGCCCTTCAGGGGCTGCCTGTACTTTGGATTGATGCTGACCCCCAACGGGCCCAGGGTCATCGAGTACAACTGCCGCTTCGGCGATCCGGAAACCCAGGTGGTGCTGCCCCTGCTGGAGAGCAGCCTGCTGGAGGTCATGCTGGCGGTACGCGAGGGCAGACTGGCGGATACGGAAGTGAAATTCAGCGGGAAGTCCGCCTGCTGCGTGGTCCTGGCCTCCGCGGGATATCCCCGGAAGTATGAGAAGGGCTTTCCCATCGCTCTGCCGGAGACGGCGGCGGACGAGCATATTTATATTGCCGGAGCGGTGGAAAAGGACGGAAAACTGCTGACGAACGGAGGCCGGGTGCTGGGCGCGGCGGCCGTGGCCGAAACGCTGCCCGCCGCCATTGACAGAGCCTACGCCCTGGCGGACCGGATTCACTTTGATAACGCCTTCTGCCGCCGGGACATCGGCCGGCGGGCGCTGGAGGCGCTGGAGGAAAAGAAGTAATGGTCTATCGGATTTTTGTGGAAAAGCGGCCCGGCCTCAGCCCGGAGGCGGGGAACCTGCTGGGGGACCTGCGGGGCTTCCTGGGCATCGAGCGTCTGGAGGGCGTGCGCATTTTGAACCGCTACGACACAGAGGGCGTGGACCCCGCCGTCTACAGGAAGGCCAGGCATATCGTATTCTCCGAACCCCAGGCGGATGTCGTCTGGGACGAGACCTTCCCCGAGCCCCGCACATACCACAGCCTGCTGGCGGTGGAGGCCCTGCCGGGCCAGTTCGACCAGCGCGCCGACTCCTGCGCCCAGTGCATTCAGCTCATGGCCGGGGTGGAGCGGCCCCTGGTCCGCCACGCCAGGGTGTACCTGCTGGAGGGCCGGCTGACTGAGGAGGATCTGGAGAAGATCAGGGACTACCTCATCAACCCCGTGGAGAGCCGGGAGGCGTCCATGGACAAGCCGGAAACGCTGGTCCGCACCCATGACGCGCCTGCTGTGGTGGAGACGCTGGCGGGCTTCACCGGGCTGGACGAAGACGGCCTCGCCGCCCTGCTGGACAGGCTGGGGCTGGCCATGGACCTGGACGACCTGAAATTTTTGCAGGCCTGTTTCCGGGACACCGAGCATCGGGACCCCACCATTACCGAGGTGCGGGTGGTGGACACCTACTGGTCCGACCACTGCCGCCACACCACCTTCTCCACCCATCTGGAGGATATCCGGATCGAAGCCCCGGACGGGAAATATGATACCAGCGTGAAGGCGGCCTATGAGCGCTACCTGGCCGCCCGGGTGGAGGTCTACGGCGAGGAGAAGGCGGCGAAGCGGCCTCAGACCCTCATGGACATCGCCACCATCGGCACGAAGGTGCTGAAAAAGCGGGGCCTGCTCCCCGAGCTGGACGAGAGCGAGGAGATCAACGCCTGCTCCATCCACGTCCCCGCCAAAATCACCACGGAAGCCGGGACCACGGAGCAGGACTGGCTCCTCATGTTCAAGAACGAGACCCACAACCACCCCACGGAGATCGAGCCCTTCGGCGGCGCGGCCACCTGCATCGGCGGGTGCATCCGGGACCCCCTGTCGGGCCGGGCCTATGTCCATCAGGCCATGCGGGTCACCGGCTGCGGCGACCCCCGTGCCGGCTTTGAGGACACCCTCCCCGGCAAGCTGCCCCAGCGGAAGCTGGCCACAACGGCGGCGGCGGGGTACTCCTCCTACGGCAACCAGATCGGCCTTGCCACCGGCCATGTGGCGGAGCTGTACCATCCGGGCTACATCGCCAAGCATCTGGAGTGCGGCGCGGTGGTGGCGGCGGTTCCCGCCGCCAACGTCCGCCGGGAGCGTCCCGCCCCCGGAGACGTGGTGATCTTGCTGGGAGGCCGTACGGGTCGGGACGGCATCGGCGGGGCCACCGGGTCCTCCAAAAGTCACAATATGACCTCCCTGACCACCATGGCCAGCGAGGTTCAGAAAGGCAACGCCCCCGAGGAGCGGAAGCTGCAAAGGCTGTTCCGGAACCCTGCCGTGACCAAAATGATTAAGCGCTGCAACGACTTCGGCGCAGGGGGCGTGTCGGTTGCCATCGGCGAGCTGGCCGACGGGCTGGAGATCGACCTGGACGCGGTGCGCAAGAAGTACGACGGTCTGGACGGCACCGAGCTGGCCATCTCCGAGAGCCAGGAGCGGATGGCGGTGGTCGTCGCCCCCGAGGACGAGGCGCAGTTCATCGCCCTGGCCGGGACCGAGAATCTGGAGGCCTACCGGGTTGCCGTGGTCACGGAAAGCCCCCGGATGGTGATGAAATGGCGGGGGGAGACCATCGCGGATTTGAGCCGGGACTTCCTGGACACCAACGGCGCGGTGAAGCACGCTGCTGTGTCCGTACCCCAGTTTGTGGGCAAAGGGGTCGAGCGGCCCTCCGGCCTGCGGGAGCTGGCCTCCGATCTGCGTTACGCCTCCCGGCGGGGGCTGGTGGAGCGGTTCGACTCCACCATCGGTGCGGGCAGCGTCACCATGCCCTTCGGCGGGAAAACCCAGCGGACCCCCGCCCAGTCCATGACCGCCCTGCTGCCCGTGGACCCCTGCGCGGAAACGGACCAGGCCAGCGTCATGGCCTGGGGCTGCGACCCGGAACTGCTCCGCGCCAACCCCTATGAGGGTGCTTACGCTGCTGTGACGGTCTCTCTCGCCAAGCTGGCGGCGGCGGGCGCGGACTACAAAAAGGCGTACCTGACTTTACAGGAATTTTTTGAGAAGCTGCGCACGGACCCGGAGCGCTGGGGCAAGCCCTTCTCCGCCCTGCTGGGGGCGCTGAGCGCTCAGCTGGACTACGGCTGCGCCGCCATCGGCGGCAAGGACTCCATGAGCGGGTCCTTTATGGACCTGGACGTGCCGCCCACTGTGATCTCCTTCGCTATCGCGCCCATCAGGGCGGGCGAGGTCATCACCCCGGAGTTCAAGGAAACGGGGCATCCGGTGTACCTCTTTGCGCCTGCGGATATAACGGCGGAGAGTCAGACGGCCGCCTGGGAGGCCCTCTACGCCCTCCATCAGACCGGGAAGGTCAAAGCCGCCTGGGCGGTGGAAAACGGCGTGATGGAAGCGGTCATGAAGATGTCTTTCGGCAACAATGTGGGCTTCCAAGCGTCTGCGGAGTTGGGGGAGAATTGGAATCTGCATTTCTGGGGAGCCATTGTGGCAGAACTGACAGAGGATGTGACCCTGCCCGGTGTGATGAAGCTGGGCGTCACCACGGCGGAACCGTCTATTACTATTGGTAATGATTCGGCGGAAATCGACGAGCTGTTGTCCCTCAACGAGGGCGTTCTGGAGGACGTGTACCCCACCCGGGCCGGCGGCAGCCAGCCGGTGAAGCCCGTCACCTGGAGCGGGAAGGCCCCCGCCGTCATGCCTCACGGCATCGCCCGGCCCCGGGTGGTGGTCCCCGTGTTCCCCGGCACCAACTGCGAGTACGACAGCGTCCGGGCCTGCCTCCGGGCGGGCATGACCGCCGAGACGGTGGTCATCCGCAACCTGACCCCGGACGCGCTGGCCCGGTCCGCGCTGGGACTGGAGGACGCCATCCGCAGCGCGCAGATCGTCTTCCTCCCCGGCGGGTTCTCCGGAGGGGACGAGCCGGACGGGTCGGCGAAATTCATCGTCTCCTTCCTGCGCAATCCCAGGCTGACGGACGCTATCCACGATCTGCTCCGGAACCGGGACGGCCTGATGCTGGGCATCTGCAACGGCTTCCAGGCCCTGGTGAAGCTGGGGCTGATCCCCTTCGGGGAGATCCGGGACACAGATGAAAATTGTCCCACCCTGACTTATAACACCATCGGGCGGCACCAGTCCTCCATCGTGCGCACCCGGGTATGCAGCAGTCTCTCCCCCTGGCTGATGGAGGCCGCCCCCGGCGAGATCTACAGCGTGCCCATCTCCCACGGCGAGGGCCGGTTCATCGCGCCGGAAAGCGTCTTGCGCCAGCTGGCGGACAACGGTCAGATCGCCACCCAGTACGTGGACTTGGAGGGCGCGCCCTCTATGGACGCCGCCTTCAATCCCAACGGGGCCCTGTGGGCCATCGAGGGCGTCACCTCCCCGGACGGCAGGGTACTGGGCAAGATGGGCCACAGCGAGCGAATCGGCCCCGCCCTCTACCGGAACGTGCCCGGAAATTACGACATGGGGCTGTTTTGCAGCGCGGCAAAATATTTTAAATAACCTGCATAAAGCGGCCGCGGGAGGTTGCACCGCGGCCGCTCAGCCTGTCGAAAAATGGCCTGTCTGGCTTCATAACCAGACAGGCCACAAGGTTTTTGAGGTGTTGTCCTGTTTCTTCCCTCCAGCTTTGGGTGGTTTATCTTCATCATCCAAAGGCTTTTTTCCATGAGCCTCCCGATCCGCGTTGACTTCCGCTTACTCCCTATTTTATCATCTTTGCATGAAAAAGTCTGCCAGTAGGCAGACTTTTTCGACAGGCTGAAGGCTGTTTCAGCAAAAAACAGCCGTGTTCCGCAAAATATGAAATTTGAGCGTTTTGGGGAAGCGAACCCTGCCTACCTTTTCTCAAACTCCTCCGCCACCTGCTCCAGCAGCTCCCGGATGGGCAGGCGCTGGGGGCAAATCTCCTCGCACTGACCGCACCTGACGCAGTCGGAGGCTTTCCCGTTGCGGACGGTATGTACGTTGTTGTAATAGTAGTCCGCATTCCAGTTCCGGAAAATCTTTTTCGCATTGAGGCAGGCGAAGAGGTCGGGGATGGAGATTTTCCGGGGACACCCATCGGTGCAGTAGCGGCAGGCGGTACAGGGAATGAGATTCTTTCCGCGGATAATTTCCCGCACCCGGTCCAAGACCGCCATTTCCCGTTCAGTCAGAGGATGGAAATCCTTCATGAACCGGATATTGTCCTCCATCTGCTCCAGATTGCTCATGCCGGAGAGGACCATCAGAACGCCCTCGTGTCCGGCGGCAAAGCGGATGGCGCACTCAGCAGGGGGGAGACCGGCGTTGTCCAGAACCTCCCCCGCGTCCTCCGTCAGATTTACCAGGTTGCCGCCCCTGCAGGGCTCCATGACGATGACGGGCTTGCCGTGCTTCCGGCAGACCTCCCAGCACTTCCGGCTCTCCACCGCCGGGTCGTCCCAGTCCAGGTAATTGAGCTGGATCTGCACCGCCTCCACCTGGGGATATTCGGTAAGGATCTGCTCCAGGACCGCCGCCTTGTCGTGGAAGGAGATGCCCAGATGGCGGATCTTCCCCTCCGCCTTCAGCGCCAGGGCGGTCTCATAGGCCCGGCACTTCCTGTACCTGGCGAATACCTCCGCGCTCTGCGCGTGCATCAGGTAGAAGTCGAAGTAGTCCACGCCGCAGGCGGCCAGCTGGCTCTCAAACAGGGGCCGGATGTCCTCCTCCTTCTGGAAATACCCTCCGGACAGCTTGTCGGTCAGGATATACCGGTCCCTGGGATAGCGGCTGGTCAGGCATTCCCGCAGGGCGGTCTCGCTCCTGCCCTCCACGTAGCCGTGGGCGGTGTCGAAGTAGTTGAAGCCGTTTTCCAGAAATGCGTCCACCATGCGGCACATTTCCGCAGTATCCACCTCTCCCTCCCGCATGGGCAGGCGCATGCAGCCAAACCCGAAATTTTTCAAAATTCGTTCCATGGTATCTGTTCCTTTCTGTTCGTTTCCGGGAATTCCCTCTCTATCATATATCCTGAAGCGGACCCCAAGTCAAGAGTTTATTGAAATTTTTACCGTTCCCGCCCCATATACGGTTGCCATCCGCCCCATAGTCTGACAAAATAACCCCGCAAAATCATGCCGTCAAAGCAGATACATTTGAAAAGGAGCGACCATCTATGGAAAATAAGCGCCCCAGAAGCCGGGAGAAAAATGTAACCGGTTCCGGCTGGTAGAGAAGCACGGCGCGGGACTGGGTACCGGCCCGTCAGACGACGCCGGCGGATGCGCGGAGCGCAAAGACCAGAGCTCCGGCGCGCGGAGCGCCGGTACCGGAGGCGGAGGCGTCATGAAGCTGATCCTCCTGCTGCTGGGCGGGGGCGGCGGTCTGACCGCCCTGCTGGGCGGCGAGGGCGTTGTACGGCGCTCCGAACTCGTTGAGATAGCGGGCAATCTGATTGAGGTTGCCGCCGATCTTCCCGTACTCCCCGGTCA
>CAJULD010000053.1 GCA_910587505.1 uncultured Oscillospiraceae bacterium
CCGAGCTATCCATTGGGGATGTCGGCATCTTCTGTGTTGACGGTGCTATGTACTGTAAACAGTATTATCTGGACAGCCAGCGAAACCTCATTCTGGTCTCAGCCAACCCAGACTTGAGAAACTCTAATGTGTATGTGGCCGCAGACAGCGACCGCTCCGTATCGGTCTGCGGGAAGGTGCTTCTCGGCCGCCGGATTGAACTGCCTGACTACCTGTTTGAGGACTGAAAATATCAGGGCGTGCAAACGCCCTGATTCTCTTAAATAATCCACCCCATATACTCTCCGCCTTGTCCAAACCCAATAAGCACATTTGGAACGTAGAATTCTTCTTTCACCCCGTGACGCTTTAACTCGTCTGCGCACCACATGAGGACTTGAGCCTCTAACTTTGTATTAGGGCTGAATTGTCTTGCCGACCCAGTTATTGCATCAAGAGATGGGAACTTACCTTGTTTTGCCATCATGATACGCAGAGCGTTTGTAGAATCGAGCTTGCAGACAGTTTCCTGCACCTTTTCATGGAACCCGTGGCTCCAATCCTTCTTTTTTTTGCACCACATCCATCTGGGGTAGAGCTCGTCAATGCGTCTGCCGTCCAGAATTTTGTCATAGACCTCGGATACCTGTTCAAGAACGGCGTCCTGGTTCTCTGGACGGCTGATGAACAGCCGGAGTTCTTCCTCAAGAGCCCGGTCTGTGACCATGGAGCACCACTGGTCTCTGCGGGTCTTGACCTCTATTCTGCGATTGTCGGCTTCCTTATGGTCAATGTGCTCGTTTAACAGCTTATTACCATAGTAACCTCCGCCGAACAGTACGATAAATAGCTCGAACATCAGATATCCCTCACCTTATAGCTGCTTCGATGTGCTCCTTCGCCTCTTCCAGCTTTTCCAGCGCATCGTTCAGATTGTCTACTGCATCCTCCATGCGCTCAAACCGCTCGGAGCCCTGCAGATTCTCGGGGCAGTTGTCCATACAGTCCTGCTCCTTGTCGCAAACGGACTCCACTGTGGTCGTCACGTTTGACAGCATACCAATCGCCTCCCGAAGGCGGCTGCGTCTCTTATTATCCACTTGTCTTCTCCCATAATCCGTCGATATTCAACTCGATTCTCAGAGATTCTTTTCCACACTTGGAAAATGCGAATGAGTTGACCATCTTGATGAGCTGGAAGAACTTGTGCGTTCTTCCGTGTTCCAGCACCATATCATCGCAGATAACCATGATGGTGAACTGCTTATTGGATGTGTTGACACTGACATCAACGGTATCACAGTCCAGCTCAGGAACGATTTCGTCCACCAGTTCACACGCCGCATAAAGTCTGTCCCGTACCTTGGGTTGCAGAGCATATGCGGCTCCAAATTCTTTGGTGGATTCCTCGATGACCTCGTCAACGAACGGCTTGCATCCAGAATACTCCATACGACCCTCCTTATTCAATCGGCTTTGTCAGGCCGTGGAACGTAAACGTAAGGCGAACCCGGTTTTTTGCCAGCGGATACACCTCTGTATTACTGGCAAACTCGGCAGCTCTTGCGAACCACTCCGGGTCATAGAACTCCAGCACCTTTGCCTCGACAGATACACTGCCCATCGACTTAAACGGCTGGTACAGCTTATATGACACCTCTGCATCGGTGCCTCTGGTGAGATATTTCAAAACTGAGTACACAAACTTAATTTGTGCCAGTTTCAGCGGGTCAAGAATGGTGGTTTCATCCTCATCGGCGGCGATTTCCTCCTGAACCCCGTCCAGGATGGCCTCAAACATCTGCTTGACCTCGTCGTCCGACATGAACCCATAATCAAAATCCATGTCCATTGAATCACTCCTTCTGTTCGTCATTGTACCATACGGTATCCCGCTTTTCAACAGCGTTCCGTTAAGCTGCACACAACTCTGACCTCTCCGTTGGCCTCATCGCCAAGAATATGTCTCAGGGAGTTCGCCACCATCTCTACGTTGATGGGGCCAATGAAGCAGAGGGAGAACTCACTCATCTTCATCGACGCTGGCGCAGGTTCGGCAGCCTTGTCCTTCTCTCTCATATCGCTAACCGCGATGTACTCCTGAGCACTATGTAAGAACCGTTCCCATGCGTCCCTTTGCTCGGCATTCATGGAGTGGCCAACGCGGAACTTGATATCCAAGTCCGCTGATTGGATATGACGGCGGACGGTAGCTACGCTCATGCCGAACATCTCTGCCAAATTAGTGGCGTTGGCATTGTAGGTCTCTGCCAGATGCCGTAAATACTCCTCCTGGACGCCCTTGGAGAGCTCTTTGAAGTTTTCCCACGTTGTGGGCTTGTCAAAATTCAAGGACACGACTTTTCCATTCCTTTCTTTCCATTGTTTCTGTGTCATATAATCAGTTGACATGGGGCAGCGTCTACTTTTACTTCCGCATTTGCGGTGAGAAGCCTGATGAGCGAGGCGTTTCTTCTGGTAGTTCTCGTAGTCGAAGTCGTTCATCGCACCACCCCTATTCTTTTGTCAACGTCATATTTTTCTTCCAACTCTTTGGGAGAACGAGCCCTCCCGAGTTTCTTAAACGAACCGTCAACCAGCTCGTAAAGGAAATAGTAATCTCGGGAGGACTCTTTACTTGTTATGATAAACATGAGCTCGTTACGTTGTTTTGGCAGACGGCATTCAACATAGCCCTCATGCAGTAAAAAATCGCGGAACTCTGAAATGTTCATAATCCGTCTACTCCTCTCTTAGTGTTCGTTAAACACAACCTGTTCGCCAGAGCCAAGAGTCCAGCATCCACCGTCTGTAATTGCGCACTCGGTGCAGTTCCCGTTGCACTCAACAGCATCCGGGCGGGCTGTTGTAGTTCCGTCCCGGAACCTAACATGAGCCTCCGGCAGATTGTGCGGATTGGGCATTTTTACTCCGGGACGAGAAAGGAACTTCGCAAGCAGCATTTGCTTGAATCAAGAGCGGCTCTTATGGCGCTCGATGTACACCTCGCCCATTGTTATGAGTTGATGATGACAAATCCATCAGGATGCTTCACAACCGGGAGCGGAAACTCTGTGTCGTCATCTGATGCAAAGAAAAAGCTGGAACGTATGGCACAAGACCTCGGTGAACTGATTGATACAGAGAACGGCCTGCTGACCAGCGTTTTGAAGAGTGATAAGGGGAGGTAAGTTTTGATTTCTGTGGGTGTATCTCTGTAAAACCTGTCGGTTGGGATTTTTTCTCCCGTGTGTTCTACTGCGAATTGGTGGGAGCGGTCTCCTAATTACAACAACGCCAACAACTTCTGCAATGTGAACACCAACGGCAACGCGAACAACAACAATGCCAGTAATTCCAATGGGCTCGCCCCGGATTTCGTAAGCCCGAAAGGGTTTTGGGTCAACCGCAGTAGCTCTGAAAACGAGTGAACTATGACCTTTACGAAAGGAGAGATACTTCCCGTGATGAAAATCCAAAACTGCTCTTTGATGCTCCTGCACGAACGCCGCCGAGAAATCGTGCGTGCATGGCGAGGGATGTGCCTTACTTCGTTTCATGTGTAGTGAGCTAAGCAGATTAGACGGCACCCTACAAGACATCTGTACGAAGAGCGAATAACATTTCTATGAGTAGAAGAGCAGGAAGATACCAACGGCGAAAAGCCAAACGTGAAGCAAACCGTGTACAGCGCTGTGTAGAGGTTGGAGAGCTGAAAGATGTCTTTAACTTCCACGATTTGTACCGAGCCGGAAAGAAATGTTGCAATGGAGTTCGGTGGAAGAACAGCGCACAAAGGTTTGAAACACATCTATTTTCAGGTACGGCCCGACGCAGGCGCATGATTCTGGAAGACACATGGACACCAGCGGCGTATGTTCATTTTACAATTTCAGAACGTGGCAAGACACGGCCAATCGACGCACCACGCATTCAGGACAGGCAAGTACATAAGGTCTACACGCAGAAGGTTCTTATTCCTCTATACTTGCCAAGCATGATTTATAACAACGGAGCAAGCCTGCCAGGGAAAGGCTTTGAGTTTTCAAAAAGAGAACTTAGAGAGGACTTGCGTTGGCATTTCAGAAGGTGGGGCAGAGAAGGTCACATCATTCTCATTGATTTCAAGCAGTTCTTTCCTTCCGTTTCGCATGAGGAGATTTTCAAAAGACACGACAAGCTGATTTTGAACAGAAGCGTTCGTAAGCTCGGTGATGACGTAATCAATACAGTACACGGTGGGAAAGGCTTGCCGCTGGGCGTAGAGACAAGCCAAGCCGAGATGATTGCATTCCCGTCTGCGCTGGACAACTACATCAAGTGCCAACTGTCTTTGAAGTGCGCCGGTCACTATATGGACGATTACTATGTTATCGTGCCGCCAGATAGAGACCCGAAAGAAATCATGCGTCTTATCATCGCAAAGGCCGAAAGCCTGAAGCTGACCATCAGCAAATCCAAGTCACGCATTGTTCCTCTGACCAAACCATTTCGCTACTGCAAAGCAAAATACCTTCTGACAGAGACAGGTAGAGTTGTTGTGAGCGGTAATCGGAAGGGTATTAAAATAGCAAGGCGTAAAATAAAAGCCTTCCGTAAGAAGGTCGCAGAGGGCGAAATGTCATATGAGGACTTGTGGACTTCTGTAAACGGCATATTGGCCTACTGGGAAGGCTACAACGACCACAAACGTGTCCTGCGGTTACGCAGGCTTTTTTATGCAATCTTCGGGTTTTCACCAGAGAAGATTGAGAATTTTAGAATGAGAGGGGTAAACAATGAAATACATTGTGCATAAGCGATTCAAGGGCAAAGCACTTTGCGGAGAAGTCAATCTCCCAGCTATGACAGAGGTTGAAAACAAAGATGGCGTTATCTGTTACAACGGAAGCGCTCTCTGTTTTGATTGCAGCGAAAATGCCCATCAGTTCTTTGCAAGGAATGATGATGGCAACGGAATGCTTCGTGGCAAGCTGACGCAGGCAATCCAGGGCAGGCTCGCAAAGCATGATAAGCAACATCAGTCACGGTGGGACAAGGTGTGGGAAGACCCCGCCTGCCAACCGTACAAGAGGGCAGACCATGAAGACCACTGGCTTTGGAACCATGACTTTTTCAACGCAGATATTGATGTGCTCCGGCATATCGCAGAATTAGTAGGTGCAAAGGAGGGCACATAAATGTATCGAATCGTAAGCGTAACTACTGGCGCAGAGATTGGCGTCGTTGACACAGTAAGCTACATTAAGGTTGGTTCAAGCGGAAGCTATACACCAGCCACTATGGATGACGCCACTGGTGTGGCGGTCAACAGCGTGGCCTATGACTTGATGGGGCACGATGAAGTTAACGGTGCCGACACTGTTCTGGTGACCAAGTTTGATGGCGGCACAGCCGTTGCCGAACAGCAGCGTATTATCAACGGGCTGCTTATTTCGATGTTGGAGGGCTAAGAAGCTCGCCAGTGGTGAAGTGGTGTCCGTTCAAGTCGGTGATTGGGATAAGAAGGCGTGGGGCTGTGGGTCTGGTAAGAAAGGCTCTTGCAATAACGGCTGGATTCAATTTGAAATCTGCGAAGACAAACTGAATGACCCCGCTTACTTTGAGAAGGTGTATCGTGAGGGCGTCGAGCTGACTGCATATCTGTGCAGACTCTACAACCTTGACCCGCAGGGCACGGTTACATATAACGGCGTGAAGGTTCCTGTCATCCTGTGCCACCAAGACAGCTACCAGCTTGGGCTTGGCTCCAATCACGGCGACGTACTCCACTGGCTTCCAAAGTACGGGAAGAGTATGCAGACCGTTCGTGATGATGTTTCCGCCCTGTTGGCGGGGGCGAACAACAATAAGGAGGAGGATGACGACATGGATGTGGTACGTTTCAAGGAACTCTGGGGTGAGATGCGTAAGGAGCTCCAGGACAACGACAGTAGCAAGTACAGCGAAGAGGCTCGTGCCTGGGCGACTTCCACCGGCCTGATTGCGGGCAATGGGGAAGTAATTGACGGCGAGCCCAACTATATGTGGGCGGACATTCTCACCCGCGAACAGTTCGTCACCGTGCTGTATCGTTTTGCGAAGAAGATGGGGATGGTTTAATCCATGACCATCAAGATTGAGCGGGGCCGGAAGAAACCCAGGCGGCGCAGGAAGAAACGCCAGAGCATTGGGTTCACCAACCGGCTTGCCCTGTATCTGATGCTGTTTTTGGCAGCAGGTCTTGCGGGCGGATTCATTCTCGCCTGGAAAAGTATTGAGTTTCAGTATATGGGCGCTCTGGCGTGTTTCACTGTGGTGTTTACCCCAGTAGGCACAGCAATCGGTATTGTGCTGAACAGCATCGTACATAAGAGTGAGCATGAGAACACGAGTGCCGAGGGTGAAGGAATCAAGTTCGCTGCTGCGAAGGCGGCAGGATTTTCACAAACCGAAGCCGGGGTTGAGGAGAGCCCCGCAATCTGAGAGGAGGAGTAACTATGAATATGGAGTGGCTGCAGCTCGTTGTATCTGTCCTCGCCGGTCTGGCAACTGCCATTCCTCTGGCTATCAAGCTGGTGGAGTATGTCCAGAAGGCCGTAAAGGAGAAGAACTGGGGCAAGGTTCTGGATATGGTCATGAAGTACATGGAAACCGCTGAAAAGAAGTTCGACAACGGTGCCGACCGTAAGGAGTGGGTTCTCGCCATGGTCAAGGCATCTTCCGAGACGGTCAACTACGACATCGACATGGAGCGCATCAGTAAGCTCATTGATGACCTGTGCAAGATGAGCAAGAAGGTCAATGCACCTGCGGAAACCGGAGAGGCGGGTGAGTAAGCCATGAGCATTCAGGAGATTGTTGCAAGTGGCGGCGGCGCCCTGTTTATTCTGATGACCCTGATTCAGATTGCCCCAATCAAGGTCAATCCTTGGTCTAAGATTGCGAAAGCGATTGGAAAGGCGCTAAATGGCGATGTGATGACCAAGCTGAACGAGGTGCAGGGGCGTCTGGATGAGCATATCCGCATTGACGATGAGCGCAATGCGGATGCGCACCGGGTTCAAATCCTGCGCTTCAACCGGGAGCTCTTACAGGATAACATCCCCCACACACAGGAGGACTTTATTGAGGCTCTTTCGGAGATTGACTTCTATGAGCGTTACTGTAGAGAGCACCCGGAGTATGAGAACAACCGGGCGGTGCTGGCAATCCAGAACATTGAGCGGGTGTACAGCGACAGGCTGGAGAAGCACGATTTTGGCAATGCCTAAAAAAATAGGAGAGTTACTTGCGATTGCAGGTAGCTCTCCTTCTTTTTACGCTTTGTAGTTGGGGTTTTCAATCCACGGGCCGGACACGGGTTTTATGGAAGAAAAGAACCTGGTCTCTATGGGAAGATAGGGAATCCCGTTTTTGTGGGTCTCGGCCATAAATCTGACATTGGTCTGCTGGAGAACCTCAGCAATCTGCTCCTCTGTGAGCTGGTCGGTGTGCATCTCTCCCTTGGGCGGGAAAGCGCCGTCGTTTGCATGGATGGAGCAGGTGTGGGTACGTTCGGCGTCTTCTCCAAGCATTTCTTCGATGGAGCGCCAGTCTACAGACATAATTTGCCCCGCATTGATAGCCTCTACATACTTCTGTGTCATGGTAGCCTCCTCAAAAATCAGCGAATTGTTGTGCGTTTATAACAATATCGGGCGAGCGGTATTCTTATAAGCGTACAAGATATGTATGCGCCAGACGGCGCATCCCCTAACGGGAACTATGTCATGCTCTCAGCCAAATGGTATAAAAGTGGTATAATTCCACTTCTATTGATACTCTAAAAGGTCTCAAAATGTTTGGGGTTCAATGGTTTTGAGGTGTTGAGTAGTATTTCCAGCGCTTTTAAATACACATGACCACCTCAATCGCCGCACAGGACGCAAAATTTGATATAGCGTTTTATTTTACCACACCCAGCCTTTTTTGGCAAGTTTCAACCGGGGAGAATTTGCCCCGTCCGCCCCCTGCGCGGGACGGCAAATCCCACTTGCATTTCTCCTCCCAATCGCATATAATATCTTCCGCAAATAAAAATGGGGAGCGCGGAACGTCCCGGCCAGACAAGGGAGGCACAGTCCGCGCAAGGAGTACAGACATGGAAATGGAAAAGGAAAAAGTACTGATCGTTGACGACAGCCCCGTACAGGCCACGCAGCTGAAAAATATCCTGGGCGACGAATACGATGTCACAATGGTACATACAGCGCGGGAGGGTCTGGCCGTTGCCAGCAGTGGGGATTTCTCCCTGATTCTCCTGGACGTGGTCATGCCGGATATCGACGGCTTCATGCTGCTCAAAATGCTCCAGGAGGAGCTGATCACCCAGCACCTCCCGGTGATCCTCATCACCAGCCTGGGCGACATTGAGCACGAGCAGCGGGGGCTTACCCTGGGCGCGGTGGATTACATTGTCAAACCCTTTCACCCGCTGATCGTCAAGGCCAGGGTCCACACCCACATCAAGCTGTACCAGTACCGCAAGCAGGTGGAATTCCAGTCCATGACCGACCAGCTCACCGGCGTGGCCAACCGGCGCCGGCACGACCACTACAGCCGGATCAAGTGGCAGGAGGCCGTCCGGCTCAAGGTCCCCTTCTCCATCTGTATGTTTGACATCGACAAGTTCAAGGTGTATAACGACACCTTCGGCCATCCCGCCGGGGACAAGGTCATCGCCGGCGTAGCCCAGGCGGCCTCCTCCCTCCTGCGGCGCCCCACCGACTTCTTCGCCCGCTACGGCGGGGAGGAGTTCGTGGCCTTTCTCATGGGCGACGAGGCGGAAAAGGCTTTTGCCCACCTCAAAACCATCCGGCGCGCGGTGGAAAACCTCCATATCCCCCACAACCCGTCCGTCTCCCCGTGGGTCACCGTCAGCATCGGCGGCGTCACGGTGGTGCCCCAGATCGGCACCTCCTACGACACCTACCTGCGGATTGCGGACGCCATGCTGTACGACGCCAAGCGGTTCGGCCGGAATCAAGTGGTCTGGTCGGACGGCAGGGCGAAGCACTGGCTGGAACGATAAAAACAGCAAAGGGTGACATATCGTGGGAATTTTTGACGTGTTTCGAAAAAAAAACGGCGGCGAACCAGTTCCGGCGGCTCCGGTGGAGGAGGAACCCGAAATCTATTCCGGGATGCGGGTGGAGGTCACCACCCGGGACGGCCGCCTGCTCTTCACCGCCCGGCTGGTAAACCCCTCGGACGGTGTGGCGGAGCTGTACCAGTTCTCCGAATCCGCCCTTCCGCTGGATGCCGCCGAGCCTGTCCCGGTGTGTATCCGGGGCTATAATGACCGCAGGCGCAGGGCCGTCTATATGGAGGGGACCATCTCCCCCAAGCCCAAGCACGTGTGGCAGGTCAGTGAGCTGAAGGTGATCCGCACCGGCAACGACCGCGCTTTTTTCCGTCTGGACACGGATATTGAGGCCAGCATAACCATCTTCGGCGGCTTTGGCGCGGGAGACAAGCCCTGCCGGATGCTCAACATCAGCGTGGGCGGGGCGTGCATCACCACGGAGCATCCCCTCCGGGAGGGCGACAAGTTTCTGCTGAAGGTCAGGCTGCTGGAGGACCGGGATACCTCCGTCATGTACTGCCAGGTGCTGCGCATCATTGAAAAGGACGGCTGCCCCCCCCAATACGGCTGCCGTTTCCTGGAGCTGACCGAGTCGGACCAGGACCGGATCACCCAGAATATCTTCGCCGCTCAGCTCAAGGAGCGCAACGGCTCCCATTGAGCGGCGGGCCGCCCCTTCAAAAAAGCCAGACCGGGCCGAAAGGCCCGGTCTGTTTTGCGTTTACTGCGCGCCATTGAACTCGTCGTAGAAGCGGTCGTGGATCACCTGAACCGCCCGGTCGGCGTCGCTGATGTGCACCAGCACGGACACCTTGATCTCGCTGGTGGAGATCATGTTGATATTGATGCCCGCGTTGAACAGCGCCTCGAACATGGCGGCGGCCACGCCGGGGTTGTTAATCATGCCCGCGCCCACAATGGACACCTTTGCGATGTTGTCGGACACGTCGATGTGATCGAACCGGATACTGTCCCGGTTGTCCTCCAGCAGCTGGCGGGCCAGCTCCATATCCCCCTTGGCCACGGTGAAGCTGATGTCCTTGGTCTCGCTGCGGCCGATGGACTGGAGGATGATGTCCACATTCACGTTGTTTTTCGCCAGCAGCGAGAAGATTTTGAAGGCGATGCCCGGGGTGTCCTCCAGGCCTACCAGGGCCAGACGGGCCACGTTTTTGTCCTTGGCAACGCCGCTGATGTGGGATTTTTCCATAGTCTTGACGACCTCCTTAACTTTCGTACCCGGCTTGCGCTCGAAGCTGGAGAGCACCTCCAGGTTCACACCGTACCGCTTGGCCATTTCCACCGAGCGGTTGTGGAGCACCTGCGCCCCCAGCGTGGCCAGCTCCAGCATCTCGTCATAGGTGATCTCGTCCAGCTTGCGGGCGGTGGGCACCAGGCGGGGGTCCGCGGTGTACACGCCGTCCACGTCGGTAAAAATCTGGCACAGGTCGGCGTCCAGCGCCGCGGCGATGGCCACCGCAGACGTGTCCGAGCCGCCCCGGCCCAGGGTGGTGATATCGTCGTACTTGTTGAGCCCCTGAAAGCCGGTGACGATGACGATGCGCCGCCTGTCCAGCTCTGTCTGGATGCGCTCCCTCTGCACCCGCTTGATGCGGGCGTTGCCATAGCCGGAGTTTGTGCGGAAGCCCGCCTGCCAGCCCGTGAGGGACACCACGGGGAAGCCCATGGCCTCAATGGCCATGGCGCACAGGGCGCAGGAGATCTGCTCCCCGGTGGACAGCAGCATATCCAGCTCCCGCTTGGAGGCGGAGGGGTTGATCTCCGCCGCCTTCTCAAGGAGGTCGTCGGTGGTGTCCCCCTGAGCGGACAGCACCGCCACCACGTCGTTCCCCTTTTGATAAGTATCGGTGATGATGCGGGCCACGTTGCGGATCTTGTCCGCGTCCGCCACGGAGGACCCGCCGAATTTTTGTACGATCAATGCCATAGCTTGTTCATCCTTCCATGCGATTGGAAAATATGGGCCTATCCCTGACGCCCCATTTTATGCCGGCAGGCGAAAGATGGACTGACCAAATATTTGCCGCGCTTCTAATCCAGCGTCCGCAGGGCGCAGCGCACCTCCAGCCCCGACAGCCTCTCCTCCAGCGCGCCCTGGGTGAGTGTCCCCTCGGTGAGGCAGGCGGACTCCGTCCCGCCGCTCTCCCGCCGGGCCAGCAGCTTGCACCCCGGCAGCGCCCTGCGCAGCGCCTCGGCGGGGGCCGCCGCCCGGACGTACCACCGGCTCTCCAGCGCCTGCGTCCCGCAGGCGGCGTCCTCGCCCCCCGGCTCCCAGCTCAGGGCCTTCCGGTGCCCCATGTTGCGGGCCACGTCGATGACGTCCGCCACCACGGCGGAGGCGGTGGGCAGCTTGCCCGCCCCCCGGCCGTAGAACATCACGTCCCCAATGGCGTCGCCGCGGACAGAGATGGCGTTGAACACATCCTCCACCCCGGCCAGCGGGTTGGACTGGTCCACCAGATGGGGGGCCACATAGGCGCACACCCGGCCGTCCTCTCCCCGGATGGCCCGGCCCAGCAGCTTGATCTTTTTGCCCGCGCTCTCGGCGTAGTCCACGTCCGCCAGGGTCACCCCGGCGATGCCCTGGGTGGGCACCTGCTCCGGGCTGATGTGCCGCCCGAAAGCGATGTCCGCCAGGATGCAGATCTTGCGGCAGGCGTCATGGCCCTCCACGTCGGCGGAGGGGTCCCGCTCGGCGTACCCCTTCTCCTGAGCCTCGGCCAGCGCCGCCTCAAAGCTCAGCCCCGCCCGGATCATCCGGGTGAGGATATAATTGGTGGTGCCGTTCAGAATCCCGTAGATCTCCAGAATTTCGTTGGCCGCCAGGCACTGGGACAGGGGCCGGATGATGGGGATGCCGCCGCCCACGCTGGCCTCAAAGAGGTAGCACACGCCCTTCTCCTTCGCCAGCTGGGTCAGCTCGTACCCGCAGGTGGCCACCAGCTCCTTGTTGGAGGTGACCACGCTCTTGCCCGCCTCCAGCGCCCGCCGGGTGAAGTCCAGGGCAATGGACGCCCCGCCGATGGTCTCCACCACGATGTCCACCTCGGGGTCGTTTTCAATCACAGAAAAGTCCTTCACAAACCGGCCCGCGAAAGGGCTGTCCGGAAAGTCCCGCACATCCAGGATATACTTCAGCCGGATCAGCCCGTCCGCCTTGCGTTCAATGCTGCTCTCGTGGCCGGTGAGCACCTCGGCCACGCCGGAGCCCACTGTGCCAAAGCCCAGAATCGCCACGTTTACCATCGCACACTCATTCCTTCCCGGGGACGCCCCATTCCCCATATAGCTTGCCCGCGTTCAGCCCGCTGCCGGGGCAAAAACCCGAATATTTTGAACTTCTTTAGAATATATCACGACTTTGGCCCCTTGGCAATCGTCAACCTCCCTGCTTTTTCACCAAACCTGCCCCCCGGGCCGGCCAATTCTTTGGCACAATGAAGGAACCGGCACAAAAACGACCGCCCGGCGGGTCTCCGCCGGGCGGTCTCGCAGGGTTCTCCAGAACTCTTCTACCACCCGTTGTTCCCCTGGTCCCCCGCCGGGATATAGGGATCGTCAGGGGGGAGGACGGGGTCAATAGTGGGCTCCGGAGGGAGTATTGGGACGGTGGGCTCCGGCGTGGGCGTGGGCGTGGGCTCCACCACCGGCGGGAGGAAGGGGTTGTCCGTCACCTCCGGGGGCCATGTGGGCTGCTCAGACGCCCATGGGTCGTCCGTCACCACCGGAGGCGTGGGCTCCACCAGCCCGGTGTGCACGTCGCAGTCCGGATTGGGCAGCGCATCATACCAGCTGAGCAGCGCGTCGGCATCCTTCACCACCACGTCGGGCGTGGCCAGCTCCCGCTGGAAGTCCACCATATAGATGGTCTTGACGCTCTCCTCGGGGCAGAACTCCCCGGCCCTGTGGTAGCGGCCGGTGGGCGCGCCGTTGGCGTCCAGGATAG
This sequence comes from uncultured Oscillospiraceae bacterium, assembly GCA_910587505.1. GTDB lineage: Bacteria > Bacillota > Clostridia > Oscillospirales > Oscillospiraceae > Pelethomonas. The sequence goes on from CAJULD010000053.1 coordinate 13,053, forward strand.
GGCTGTCCACGCACACCCGCACCGGCTTGTGGCACTCACAGAACCCGGCGGGGGCATCGGCGGCAAACAGGCGGAAGGTCTGCACCCGGCTGCCCCGGATGTCCAGCTGGCACTCCTCCAGCGCCCGCTTGCCGCAGTCCCGGCAGATCTGGTAGGTGTTCAGGGTCTCGGGCACGGCGAACTCCCGGTTCTCCTTCCCCTCGTGGAGCCGGCTCATCACCTTCTGCCACAGGATCACCGACGGGTTGTTGCCGTCCCCCCGGTCAATCCGCTCGCTGGAGGGGTAGCCCGTCCACACCGCGGCGGTGTAATAGGGGGTGTAGCCGCAGAACCACAGGTCAAAGCGGTTGTTGGTGGTGCCCGTCTTGCCCGCCGCCGTCATGCCGGACAGGCGGGCGGCCTTGCCGGTGCCGTCGCTGGAATTGATGACGTTGGTGAGGATGGAGTTGATATAATAGGCGGTGGTGGCCTTGATGACGTACTGGGGATCGGGCCGGTTGTCCAGGATCACCCGGTCGCTGGCATCCCGGATCTCCAGCACCGTGGTGCCCTTGGAAAAGACGCCCCCCCGGGGGAAGGTGGCGTAGGCCGCCGCCATCTCAAAGGTGGACACACCGTGGGTCAGGCCGCCCATGGACAGCGGGCTGCGGTCGATGTCCGAGAGCACGTTCCCGGTGCTGGTCTCCAGATAGGGCTCCAGGGAGGTAAATCCGTACCGGTTGAGCATGAAGTCATAAGACGCCTGGGGGGTGACCATCTCCAGCACCCGCAGGGCCACGGTGTTCACCGAACGGGTCACGCCGTCCAGCACAGTGGTCAGCCCCCGGTAGCCCTTGGGGGAGTTGGTGGGCCACGCCTTTCCGTTGAGCAGCTGGGGGTTGTCATCCACCACGGTGGCCGGGGAGATCAGCCCCATCTCCAGCGCCGGGGAGTACACCGACAGCGGCTTGATGGACGAACCGGGCTGGCGCACGCTGTCCACCGGCCAGTTGGTGCCCCGGTTCACCGTCTTCTCATCCGTGCTGCCCATGGCCACCACGTGGCCCGTCTGGTTGTCCACGATGGTGATGCTGGACATGGCCCGCTTGCCCGTCTTGGAGGACACCTGGTTCAGATTGGAGCGGTCGTTGTACACCGCGTCCACCGCCGCCTGGGCGTCCGGGTCGTAGGCCGTGATGATCTTCAGCCCGCCGCTGAACACCCGCTGGCGGCACATATCCTCGCTCAGGGTGGTCTCATCCATCAGCGCCTTGGTGGCCTCCTTGATGGCCGCCTCCACATACCAGGAGAAAACGGAGGCCGGCTTCTTCTCCTCCTCGCTCTCCGGGTCGTCCTGGCCGGCCTGGGCATCCCGGCGGAACACCAGGGGCTCGGCGATGGCCGCGTCCCGCTCCGCCTCGGTGATATAGGCCCCGTTCTCCGAGATATCGTCCCTGGCCATCAGCCTCAGGATGGTCTCCTGGCGGGCCTTGTTGAACTCCCGGTTGGTCCACACCGAGCCGCTGTCAAAGGAGTTCTCCGCACCACAGGTGGCGCACACGTCGTCCTTGGTCAGCGAGTAGTCCTTGCACTTGGGGTTCTGGCACTGGTAGCGCACCACCTCCACCGTCCCGTAAGGGGCGTAGAGGGACGGGTTGTTGGTGATGCCCGCCAAACTGGCGCACTCTGCCAGGCTCAGCTCCGACACGTCCTTGCCAAAGTAGAGCTTGGATGCGGCCTGGACGCCCCGGCAGCCGTTGCCCATCCAGATCCGGTTCATATACAGGGTGAGGATGTCTTTTTTGTCGTAGTCATCCTCCAGCTCCAGGGCGGTGAAGATTTCCAGAATCTTCCGGGTTACCGTAACGTCGTCGTATTGGGTAACGTTCTTGATGAGCTGCTGGGTGATGGTGGAGCCGCCCTGGATATTCCCGCCGGTGAACATCCGCAGCAGGCCCGACGCGGTGCGTCTCCAGTCCACGCCGTGGTGGGTGGGAAAGCGTTTGTCCTCCACGGCGATGAAGGCTTTGATCAGGTCCTCCGGGATGTCCTTGTACTCTACCAGCTCCACGTTTTCCTTGCCCGTCAGGGTCTGGAGCTCCACCAGCTCCCCGGTGTCCTTATCCTGGTAGTAAATGACCGAGTTCTCGTTCATCGTGTAAGAGGACAGATCCAGATGGGTTTTTGGCATGACCGCCGTTTTCACGTAGACAGCGGCGAAGCAGGCCATGAAGCAGCCGGTGATGACGCCGATGAGCAGCAGGGTGCCCACCAGCTGGAAAAAGCGGACGATAACCGTCAGCCAGATGGGCCGGCGGCGGCGCTTGCGCCGGGCTTTCGGCTCCTGACGGGCGCCGGGCTGAGCCCCCTGGCGCTCCGGGCTGTGGTTTTGGTTGGTGTCTGGCATATTGAGATCCCTCCGATGTATTCAACCCGCCCCGGCTCCGGGGCGGTCCGGGTCCCTCTCTCTCAACTGGACGGCTGGGTATTGGTGTATTATACCACGGCGGGGGCGGTTTGTCCACCCTCGGCAAAACGACAGGTTTCAGCGGTTCCAGTCATTTGCTTTCGTGGAAATTTCATGTTCCCTCTTGCAATTTCCGCCGCCAGCCGTTACAATAGGGTCACAGCAGGCGGGCCGGAGGCAAACCGGCCGCCGAGAAGGAGGGTCTCCGCCATGAGCGACGAGTACGGCCCGGATTTTGTGTCGGTCACCGACGACGAGGGCAATGAATTTGAACTGGAGCATCTGGGCACCCTGGAGTATAACGGCCGGCAGTACATGGCCTTTGTCCCCGCCGACATGGACGAGGACGACGAGGACTTCGGGCTGATCCTTCTGAAAGTCGTGGAGCAGGACGGCGAGCAGCTGCTGGCCGACATCGACGATCAGGCGGAGCTGGACGCGGTGTACGAGCAGTTCATGGAGGAGCTGTTCGAGGACGAAGAGGAGTGACGGCTGACCACGGCGGCTCGGACGCGTCGCACCTACGCCTCGCGGCCGGCCAGGCGCACGCTCGCTTTCGCTGCGATTCGGATAAAAAACAGATTTGCTCCGCAAATCCTGGTTTTTCATCCTCACTCCGCTCCAAGCTCCCGTGCGGCCGTCTGCTTGGACGCATTTATTTCCCCCTGCCGGGTTCTAACTACGTGACCTTGCCCTGTTAAAACCCACATTTCTAAAACGGGACGCCCCGCTCGCGCGGTGGTTCGCAGGCCTCCCGGCCCCCCTCGGGGGAGTCTGGACGTTGGAAGCGGTAAAGCCGCGCGGAGGCGACCCACCTGCATTCTTGTGCAGGTTTTTAATGGGGCGGCACGGCCACGGCGGGGGTCTGCCCAGACCAGGCGGAGGGGCTCCGGCCCCTCCGCCTTTTTAATTTGTAAATTTTCCGTGGCGGGCGAATTGGGCCTTGCAACGGCTGTTTCCCCATGCTATAATATCAGGCGACGTTCTGCGGGGCCTTGTTTTCGCAGGCGCGCGGCCATCCCGCGCCGCGGCCCCGCCGGCACTACACGATTATACTGAGAGGATTGATATACCATGAGCGCATCCAGAGAGAAAAAGCAGCGCCAGAGCGCCGGCCCCTCCGAGAAAGCCCTCAAGGCCCAGCAGGAGCAGGCCGCCCGCAGACGCAGCACCATCATCTATTCCGCCGTCGCCGCCGTTGTGGCGGTGCTGGTGGCCGCCCTGCTGATCTGGCGCTCCGGCTTTTTCCAGGGCCGGGCCTCCGCCGCCACCGTGGGCGGCGAGACCCTCACCACCGCCCAGCTGAGCTACTACTACCACTCGGTCCGCAACTCCCTCGTCCCCTACAGCTCCATGATCGGCTTTGACACCACCAAGCGCGACAGCGAGCAGTTTTACAACGCCTCCGAGGGCGTGACCTACCGGGATTACTTCATGGAAACCGCCCTGACCAGCGCCCAGGAGAACTACGCCCTGGCGGCGGAAGCGGTGAAGCTGGGCCACACCGAGGATGAGGTCAAGGACAGCCTCGCCGCCGCCATTCAAAACGCCAAGTCCTCCGCCACCGCCAGCGGGTACAGCTACGCCGCCTACCTGCGCGCGCTCTACGGCCCCTATATGAGCGCCGGCGTCTTCGAGCAGGAGCTCACCCGCGCCCTGATGGCCAGTCTGATCAAGAACGAAAAGACGCTTGAGCTGTCCGACGGCTACACCGAGGCCGATCTGACGGCCTACTACGAGGGGAAGGACAGCGACGGGAAGGAAAACGCCGCCAGCTTCGACACCTTTGAGTACTCCTGCCTCACCTTCACCCCCGCCTCCGTGGAGACCAAGGACAAGGATGGCAACGAGCTGCCCGAGGACGAGGTGGAGAAGCTGAAGGACGACGCCAAGGCCGAGGCCAAGGAGAAGGCCCAGGAGGCCCTGGAGGCCGTCAAGAGCGGCAGCTCCTTTGCCTCCCAGATCGAGAAGTACGAGCTGAGCGCCACCACCTCCTTCGACCACAGCAAAGTGGTGGGCTCCGGCAGGGTGAGCTCCGCCTACCAGGAGCAGCTGCTCAAGCTGGATAAGGGCGCCTGCGAGCTGGTGGAAACGGACAGCGCCTTCTACGTCATCTCCTTCCATGACCGCTACCTGGAGGACGCACCCACCCGGGACGTGCGCCATATCCTGGCCCGTGCGGAGACCACCACCGATGAGAGCGGCAACGTGGTGGCCCCCACCGACGAGGCCTGGGCCGCCGCCAAGGAGAAGATGGACGCGATCCAGGCTGAGTGGGACAGCGGCGCCAAGACCGAGGACGCCTTCGCCGAGCTGGCCAACGCCAAGTCTGACGATGGGAACGGCACCACCGGCGGC
>CAJULD010000054.1 GCA_910587505.1 uncultured Oscillospiraceae bacterium
TGGCTATCTGTCAAAATGTGATTCTGCATAATGAAAACCTCCCATCAAGTTATGGACTTTACCATTTTACTTGATTAGAGGTTTTCTGTAAAATTGCTTTGCTATAATTTCTTTTTTCTGTTCGGCGTACTCCCCTCCCGCCAATCGGTCAATTCCTCCAGGGACAGCTCACCAGCAAGGCAGCTGTCTCTTTTCTGCACCGACTCATACTGCCATCGCCAGTGATAAAATGTAATTTTGTGGCGGAGGAGCAGAAAAAAAGACAGACTCCCAACAGGGCACAAAAGAGCCCTGAAAGGGAGTCAGAAAATGAAAGGAGCACAGTGGATGGATATCCGAAGCAACAGGCAGATCGTGGATAAGTGTCTGGAGGAAGCGCCGTATTCGGCGCTTCGGATTCTGAAGAAGCTGCGGGAGATGGGGTTTGACGGGGGCTACAGCATCGTCAGGGCGTATGTGAGCAGCCGGAAGATGGACCTGAATGAGAAAGCGACGGTACGGTTTGAGACTTTGTATGGTTTTCTCACCAACAGCTGCCCTCATTGGAAGAAACTTGTTTCCCTCTTTTAACACAATCTAACGCAGCTTAACGCAAGTTTTATTTGTGTTAAATTGTGTTAGGACCTCACATTTCTCAGCGTATAAGCCTATATTTAGCGTATCGTCCTTTATGGACTGGTGCTAATGCTCCTTGATCCACCAGCGCTTTTAACAGGCCCTACGCCTTAGACTCTTTGACGTGGAGTAAATTTACGACATCTGCCCTCGAAATATAATCCCTGCTTCGCCAACCGGGCATCCGGCTTGCTTCGGGGAATAAAGAGCGACACCGCCATAGAGGTGGTATGGGAGTAATCCGGGAATCCCCTGCCACAAATCAAGGACCCCTCAAATATCCGATCAATTCTCCGCCCTGTTTTCTCTGCCAGGCCCACCCGTTTCAGCGCATCAGCCAGAAGTTGATTCCTGCCATGGGGTTCCGCAGTCAGCAGGTTCCGAACCGTAACCCCCTCAATCAATCCGCCAGGGTTTGCAATCGTAAGCCCATCCTCTGTAACCGCAGCGCGAACACGTCCCATTATCTGGCACAAATCTTTTAAGACTCAGCACTCTGCCTGTCATCAAGAGTCCCGCCACTGTAGGATATACTACGCCATTCTGCTCCCTGGTAAATCCAGGGGCCTTCAGCAGTTCGCCGTCCGACAGCTCCAAAAGCGCCTTGCCGCCATCATAGGACAAAACAATCGTTCGGAGCCGTTCGATCTCCAACGGATCAATATCCGTAAGCGAACCGTCAATCACTATCATTGACGAGTAATCCAAAAGGCGTAAGTCAGACAATCGTGTTGCGGTCTCTGTGGGATACATGGGAACATTTTCCGGCGTATTATCGCTGTTCATTCGCCTGCGCAGCATCTTCCCGGATCGTGTCGCGGCAATACCGCCGCAGGACTTTGGCACGGATATTTTCAGCACCGGATATTCTTCCTCAATAATCTCCGTCCGGGCCGATATGGGTGGACCTGTGTTACCCGCAATATGCGCGCTCAGTGTGATTGGATTGGCGTGATCCTTTATATTATCCGGCCACAGCTCATCCTGTCCTGTTATAACGCGGCCTCAATCTTCCGGTTCATCACATCATAAGCGCCCCAGTCCACCGTCAGTCTTGCCGATACATTTCCACCGCTGTCCTGGTTCAACGCCTGGACGGCGGTTTTTAACAATTTTACGATCTCCTGACTGGAAACAACGCCCCTGTCCTTCAGCCATCTTTCATCTACACGAGTGATGGTGTGAGCTGCCGTGTTACGCACTTTTTCCTCAATTTCCCGCAGCTGGAGAAGCGGCGCTGCCCAGGTATACGCGGAACACTTTTTCTCAAGGATCGTGGCGTAATGGCCGGATATCAGGAATGTCCCATCCAGGCTCCGCCCCGGCGGCTCCAACAATGCCAGCATTTCCTGTCCCTGCACATCCTTTGCCAGCCAGCTGCGGCAAAAGCGCCCCCTGCTGTCACAACAGGAGGACAGCGGATACCCCGCCTTCTCCTCCGCGGCCAGCCTGAGCAGCTCGAACAGCCCCGGCGTCAGTCCCCGCAGGAAGTCCGCCAAGTCGCCCCGCCGCTGCTTCATTTGCAGCCAGAGCAGATATTCCGCCAGCTCAATGCGCCTCTGGCTGCTGCCCAGCAGGCCCAGTTCCCCCTTGACCTCCGGCTTGATGGATCGCCAGTTAAGCTCCACCCGGGCCCTGGCCGCCTCCAGCAGGGCCATCGCCCCGGGGCTCAGCAGAGCGCGGATCGGCTCGGCCACCGCCAGGGCCGCCGCATAGTCGTAGGCACGCAGATGGGCGGAAATATTTCCCTTTTGCAGCTGAGCGTTCAGATTCTCGTACTGCCCCTCCCGGCAGCGGTCGATGTGATCCTCGTTGTCCAGATCGCACTCCCAGTATAGATCCACATCGTACTCCATATGGGGCTCCAGCCGGGGATTCTGCGCCTTGACTGGCGTGGCGGTCTGGACCGGGAGCACCGGGAAAGGCAGAAACGCCGCCAGCAGATACAGCGCGCTTTTCATGGCCGGTGTCCCCGAAGCAATATTCAGGATCAGCCGGTGTTCCGGAAACCGGCTGTGCAGCGAGAACAGCAGCGGTCGGAACTCTTGAAAGAAGAAGTCGTAGACCTGGACTTCCGACAGCTCCGGCCGTTCCTCCACCAGAATTTCCGGAGAAAAACCTTCATGCGCAGCCAGACGGCGGAGGCTGTCACAGTAGCGGTCGTCCCGGTGATGGCGCTCCACCATTTCCTTGGAGAGATAGAGCATCACACAGTCCGGTTTGTACTTCCGGCAGATATGGAGCATGGAGCCGTCTCTCTCGTTGGCAATGGGATCCGTTCCACCGATGGGAGAAAACAGGATATATTTACACATCCGCCAAGACCCCCTCTGAGTAGTCTGAAATTCGTCCCCTTACGGAGAAATGATTTGTTTTTCTGTAATGTGAACACCAATGGTAACGCAAACAAACTGTCGTCCCCTTACGGGGAAATACGAATCTCAATTGTGAGCGTATGGCAGAAGCCAACAACGACACCGTTTCCGTCCCCTTACGGGGAAATATGAATCAGCGCAAGGCTTGACAGATTGACAACGACAAAAGAGTTTCCGTCCCCTTACGGGGTAATATGGATTTCATTCCTGCGCTCAATTAAAAAATCATCTATTTGCCAATTCATGCGAATCTTTCGACCTATACCGATTCTTTCTGTACGACATTTCTCAGTTTTCCCTTCTTTTGCGCCGCAGCATGAGTCCCAGGGGCCAATCGCTCCCAGCAATGATTCTATCACGGTACCTCCGCAATTGCAACACTACAGGCCCCCATCTCGTAAAGCCGCTTTTGATACTGCGTGCATTTCAGCATATGGGGCGATGCCCCTTTCTGCCTGTCCAGACGGTGCCTGTGCTGATCCCGCACGCGAAAGGGCAGGGTCGAGTCAATGATCTTGCTGACCGTCTCCACGCCGCCCCGCCCCAGCAGCGGGTAGGCAAAGGTCTTCGTGGCATAGCCGCAGCCGCCGCCCAAATATACCGTTCCATCTCCTCTGATGTCCCCAGCAGGAAACGCTGCGCGAAAGCACTGCTCATATACTGTCCTGCATCGCTCCGCCGCACGCAGCAGCCGCTCTGCCGGACAGGGAAAATTCTCTGTCAGCGTCAGGCTGAAAGAAATTTCCACCCCGGGGCGAAGGCATTCCCGTAAAATGGGCAGTCTCTTTTGCTGCCCCTCAGTGGTGACATCGATTTTCTGGCAGAGGGTCAGGTCGGCGGCGGAGAGCGGCTGGCTGTCACTGATCCGCAGCCCGCTCATCATGTCGTTGACCTTATTGGCCGGAGGCACATCCGGACGGTTTAGCGTGTGCAGGAACCGCTGCTCCAGCCGGCCGGTCTCCCGGGCAAGCAGCCTTGGCCGGGACATACGCAGATCTGCCTGCCGGACTGCCTGCGCTTCGGCACTCAGTTTATTCCGATCATGAAGGATCAATGCACTCAACAGCACAGTGCGCAGCATCCCTTTCACGCTGCTGCCCGGAACATAGGGACAGCCGCAGGCATCCTTGGCAAAGGTCAGGATCTCCTTCTTCCCGCGATCCTCAAACACGGCGTCAGTGCTGTCCACCGAATACGCGATCCAGGGCGGGAGCCGTCCGGGCGTGATGACGCCCTTTTCCCGCAGCCATGCGGCAAAATCCCGCCCATCCCGGAGCAGATATTCTTCATAAGCACCGGTTAGATGCCGCCGCTCAAAGTCAGAGAACATTTTGACCATATCCGGTATGCAGACCAGCCTTTGAGCGGGTAGAAAGAGGTATTCTTTTTTCCCTATCTTTTCTCCGCTGCCCACAAAAACCGGGGCCTCTGTCCGTAAGGTCAATGTATAATTCCGCATCTTCATATCTCCATCCACAGCGCGGCGGCATAACGATACACCGGGTGTGCGCCGCCCCCGCCCACATCAAACAGATTGCCGCTGAACCGCCTTATAAAGCAGGAACCGGCGCGGAATGAGTAAAAATCCCGTTTCCGCCGCAATTCCGGCGCATAGTCCGGCGAGGCAACGAAACCGGAGCGTTTGAGCAGCAGATACTGCGCACCTTTCAGTACATCATCCAGCTCATCCGGCTCCGCCATGCAGACCGACAGTGCCATGCAAGTACCTTTGGGATCATGCATACGCCGCAGCATCTCCTCCGGCACGGATGCCTGCTCCACACTGAACCGGCCCAGGCCCGCGCTGCGCTTTCCGCCAATACCGCTGAAAGACAGGCCGTGCAGCAGTTTCTCAAATTGCTGCTGCACCCCATCCTCTGCAAAACCGGCGATCAGATACAACCCATTTCCGGGTCGGAACTGATAGATCCCCACCTGGTAGGGCAGCATATCGCCGCTGTCCAGCTTCTCCGGCGCGCGGGATGCAGCCATTGTACGCATTGTGAAACTGCCCAGTCCCTGGAATTGCTCTGCGGCCCTGACCGGATCCAGTTTTCCCCGCAGATAGACGCTCCACTGAGAGGCCGGGATGTATGCCAGCTTTTTGAAGTTTTTTTTGACAGCAGAGTCCCCCTCCTGTTCCCTGGAAACCGGACAGAGCGGCCTGGGCAGGTAGAACTCCTCGCCTATAAAGGGAAACAGGTCGCTCAGCCGGAGCACATCCGCACGCACGGCGGCGGCAAGCTGCTCGACCTCTTCCCCTCCTCCACAGGCAGCAGCTTCATGGCACAGAGCCGAGAACAGAGTATCCGCGGGCAGTGTATTCATACCGTCCCAGAGACTGCCCGCCCCAAAATGCACCCCCGCAGAGAAGCAGAAACGATAAATGACAAACTGCATCTCACACCTCGTCCAGCAGCGCCTGGCACTCCGTCAGGATCGCAGGCGGCAGCTCGCCCACCGCCACACACAGCTTCAAATCAGAGAATTTCACCTTTCCATAGCCCCGGGAGCCGTGTCCGCCCAGGTAGTCATACTCCAGCAGGCGCATCCCTTCCGCCAGCAGGGCAATGTCCTCCGCCATTTCCTCTTCATTCGACGCATCATAGAGGATATTCACATTGAATCTGCATCCCCGAATCACCCGTTCGATCTGACGTGGATTGGCAACTGCCGTCAATCGGTTGATCGCGTTCTCAAACTTGACCTCTGTGGCAGTATGCAGTCCGATCTCCCGCAGCTCCTCCACACTGGCATCCGGCAAAATCATGTCCCGGAACAGCAGGCGGCTGCGCTTGACCCGGTTCTTCTTTGCGCTGCCGAACAACCGCAGGATACGCGGGTCGTCATCGTCCGCCGGTACCAACGGATTCTCATTGTATCGCAGGGCGAGAAGCGTACGCAGCTTCCCCTTCAGACTGCTGCCCGGGATCATGGGCCGGTCACTGAGCGTGTCGCGGATAACAGGCGAATCCACCGCCCCGATGGCAGCAAAAGCCGAGGAACCGCCAATGTGCATCCCTGTCAGGATCTCCAGTGTCCCTGTGATTTCCAATTTACTGTACATGACTTGCCCTCCCATCAGTTCTCTCTGCCGCCGTAATACTTGTGGTAAGCCGTCAGCGCCTCCATGTAGTCGCAGAACAGCAACAGCTTTTGACGATCCGCCCCGATCTCCGACACACACGAAAGCAGCTCTGCACGTTCGACAAAGTCCCTGACCTTTGGTTCCCGGCCCGCTTCATACGCAATACGCATTTTCAGGTATTGGACACGGCTCTGCATATCCGGACTCAATTCCTTCCCCCGGCTATGCTGCGCGTCAGTCTTTAATCCCGCCGCCATAGCCAGCAGGTTGCGGAGTTTGGAGGTCGTCAACGATATTGTCAGCTTCCCATTCTTGTCCGGCCTTGCCATACTCTTTATGACTCTTTCTGCCTCATCGACATAATTCTGCTGGTTAATTTTCATCCGTATCGCCTCTCTCGCATCGTATACACATAAATATAGATTGCCGTGATTGCCTGCCGGCGCTGCTTATCGTCCCGCATCCATTCGTACATTCTCCGGGAAAACTCCTGATACAGCGTCTTTTGCTCTGTAGAAGCCCTCTCATCCGGCTGCATCCGGGCAAGCAAATAGGCATACCGCGCCAGATTCATTTTTTCGCCATGTCCGCGCATCAGTTCCAGCAAGCGGTAAAGGAAGGATTTTCCGTAGTTATCCGTTGGCTTGAAGAAATTGAAAAAATCGCGGATCAGAACATATTTCTCCTCCAGAACACGCTCAATAAAGTCCGGCCAGGCATATGTATTTTCCTCATCAAACAGGGTAACCGCGTTTTTACCGGGATACGCCTTGGAGCACTCCTCCAGCCGTCCGGTCTGCCGTGCCATCGCGGCAACCGGATATTTCTCCGGATAAATGCCAATCCCCGCCGAAATGGTCAGCGTCCCCTGGCTGAACATGGAAAGGTTGTCATACAGGTCAACGGCAAAGCCAATAATGTCATCCCAAGCTCCAATAATGAATACATCGTCGCCGCCTGAGTAGACAATAGTTGCCGCACGCGCTTCTTTATCACTGTCCTTAAGAAAATAACTGCCCTGCTTGAGTATTCTGTTGATATGTCGTTTAAAAAACAGAGACAGACTTCTTGAAAATGCTGCCGTTCGGGACAAAGTGACATACCTTTGCCCATATTGCGTACTCTCAAATCCCCGCACAAACGCCTGTCCTAAATTATCAATATCAGCCCGCATGACCGCAAGCCGCCGGATGCCGTTTGTCTCCCCGGCCAACGCATGGAAACTGTCCCCATTCTGATAGTCCCCGACCCACAGCTTTGAAGCAATTTGCTGTCCGGTGTAGAAGTCATTTTTCGCATAGCTCCGCAGGTAGCCCGCATCCTGCTTCATACGCGCAAGCAACCCGGATTCTGTTTCCGCGGAAAGGAACGCTCCATCCGGTAAGGGCAGATGCGTTGTCTGCGTGTATGTCCGTGTGACGGCAAAGAACGGCTTACTTTGAATCTCCCTTGAAAATGCCTCCAGTCCTGTGCAGATCACACATTTCCCTTCGTCAGTGAGCTGATCCGTGCGATGGCAAAGCGTACATTCCCGCAGTCCTGCTTGCTGTGCAGCTGCCCCCAACGCGGAAATCTGAGCGGCTGAATAGCGGTGCAGCTTGTGTGTGGAGATCCCGGTGGAAACCTGCCGGAAAATCTCCCGATAGCTGCCATCAGGTTCATTCTTCAGGTCGTTCGCCGAGCAGGCGGCATACCCGCCTGCCAGATACAGCGCGATTCCGAATGTTTGCAGCAGCCACGCATTCGTGTCGGCTTCAAACTGCTCAATTTGTTCTCGCACAGATTCGGTATTCGCTAACAGCAGATAGGCGTGGCCCCCGCCGGTATAGATACAGTTCGCACGGGATAGCCCCACCATGTGCAGAATCGTATCCACCAGATGCTCCGTCAGGAGCTCCAGGTAAAAAGACCGCGCCCGGAGAGCCCTTAACGCGCCGTCACTGGTAATCGTGTAAATAAAATCCTGGATGCCGGAGAGATCCATGCTATACAGCAGAAATACTTTTTGTGTATAGAATAATTTCTCGGATTTCAATAGAGCATCCCGGTAATCTGTAATATGCTGTTCAACGAGATAACTCAAGATACAGTTCCCAATCGCCGCCGTCAGTTTGCAATGGTCAAAAAGCGAAATATCCGCTGTTTCTTTCAATGCGGTGGAGGATGGAACATAAGTCAGATTCGCCTCCAGCAGTTCCAAAAGAGAGTGCAGGTATTGATCGTTCAAACAGATACCCCGTAGATTTTCTCTGACCGAATGAAGACACTGAACATAGAATTGTTTATCATAGGCAACTGGCTTGTCCGTTGGATAATTAATTTCTTCTGTCAACAGCCTGGGAGTATATTTACAGTTTCCTGCATTCCCATTGAGACGGTTAAAAATACTGTCCTGCGCCACCTCTGGAGAAAACCCGTATCCAGGTGTTTCGGATTCGCGCCGGTCAACCGCTGAAGCAATATTGTCCGCTATATATGTGATGTATGCCAGCGAGTTTTGCGGGAGCGCCGCATTTCTCAGCTCTTTTGCATGATGAAAACGAACCTGCTGCAGGATAGCCTCGTCTGTAATGCCAGCATCCCGCAGAAACTCACAGCCGCTCTCCGGGTGACTGCGGCCATCCCCGGAACGATAAACTACTTTACCAATGTCATGAAGCAGGCCGCCCATCACGATCTGGTACTGCATTTCGTCCATATGACACATCCTTTCTCTCAATTATTCGCAGCGCCCCCATTCCCATAGCGGTTTTTATCCCTATGCCGGAATAGGTGCCGAAGCAAAGCAGAAGATGTACCAGATTTACCATCTGCTGCGGGCCGGAAATCTTTAATAGAAGCGTTCCAATAAATGATGGAATTGTGATACCTTCTACGGGAAAAGCTGTATTTCGCAGGTTGTACCCAGTGACAGAAGTAAACCGCTGCAAATCCCCCAACAGGTTTTCATCAGCAATCTCTGTCGTTGCGTGTGCCGCATTGTATTTTTGAATCAAACTGCCAAAAATATGTTGGAGTGTCGGGTAGTTTTGATAGTGCCCCTGCACTTTGAAGGCAGTAGGCGTGATAAATTGGATCTTTACGGTCCTCGGACATTCTGCGAAAAAGGTTCGCTCCAGCAGTTCTTCCTGTGTCAGTGTTTCACGGCCTGTATCTGTAATCTTTGCCGACAGGTTAATGCGTTCGAGACGAATACTTTCTCCCTCGGAAAGGAGCGGTGTATCGATCATCTGGCTCGCTGCAATATCTGTGAGCGTTTGCAATACCCATACAGTGTGATTTTTCTGGCAGTCCAAATATTGGCTATAAGGCTTTAACTCAGACCGATGCAAAACTTCTCCATATTGTGGGTCAATTCGCTGCATTAGCATTCCCTGAAACAGGGACGCACTCCGATAGGACAATGGCCTCTCCGGCTGCAAATGATATTTTATACGTATCAGCATATGTCAAATCCTTAATGGTAATTTGAGAAGATTACGGCGGTTATGGTCGTATCTATTGTACCATATACACAGAACCCAGTTCAAGCACCTGCAGATCAGAAACGCTCGCTTTATGCGGCAATCACGGATCTGCGCAGCTGTAAACAAAGAGACCGGTGCCGGCTCACATTGACAAACATCATATTCACCCGCATGTCGTGTTCAACTCGACTGCCCTGGACTGCACCCGGAAATTCCGAAATTTCTGGCGGTCCTCCTTCGCAATTCGTAAAATCTCCGATATTCTGTGCCTGGAAAAATCGTGACCGCCAGCAGGAGGCGCGATAATGATTTTTCTCTCCCTGCATTATGGGGCCCCCGCGCAAGCCCAGCGAAGCGGGTTGCGTGGGGAGAAGGAGGGACAACGGAATGGAGCGGATGCCCGCCGTCAGGTGGGCGTAGTGGAGTAGAGTTTGTCTCGACGCGCAGACGCCGGCGGTGGCTTAAAAGGACCGGCGCATTTACGCCGGTCCTTACAGGGGCCTGGGGGCGGCAGCCAGCAACAGGCAGACGGGTCGGTATATACCGAGCCATTGCCGCTACTATACATCATTGCTATTATGCTTTAAATCTCATTTCGCCCTTGTTTTTTGGATAACAAAACGTTACAGATCGTCCAGGGTAAACTCCGCCAGGGGGTCGAAGTCGGGGAAGTGCCCGTTCTTGTAGTTGAGCAGCTCCGCGGTGACGTTGGTCTTGCCGTTGTCGATGGCCAGGTTCAGGTACTCCATCACCTGGGCCAGGGTGGCGCTGTCCAGATGGGCCACGATGGAGGCGTCATCCCGCATGATCCGCCCGATGATGGTCCACTGGTCCAGCAGAGCCACGATGTGGTTCACCTGACGGGTGTATTTTTTGAACGTGAACCCGCCCATTTTGACAAGGCCGTTCAGGTCAAGATTGTGGCGCAGATCAAGAGCGCTGCAATCCAGTTCCAAATCACAGCCGGCAAAAGAGATGTTTAATATGCTGAGAGAATAATCGTAGCTGAATGAGATTCCGTGCTTCTCCTTGCCCTTGAACTGGTAGAGGGGAAGCTCAATATCCTGGTACGCAGTAGGCCGGATGGCGCTCTCGCGGACCACCGGCTCCCAGACCTGGGCAAAGGGTTGCTTGATGCCGTGGTTGTTAAAATACTTCTGCCATGCCAGCACGTCCTCCGGCTCCATCTCCATGGGGTGGGCGACCTGGATTGGCTTGTTGCCCACGGTATAGGACTGCTCCCCGCTGTCGATGGCCGCGCCGTCCCGGAGGGTAAAGGTCTGGCCGTCCTGGCTCCAGACCAGCAGACTGGCCACCTGCCGCAGGAGCGGGTTTTCTCCCAGGTAGGACGCCTGCCATTTCCCGGCCGGATATTCGGCGCCGCTCAGAAAGTCCTGGAACAGCCGGTCGCACCGGGCCTTGGCCACCTTTTTGGCATTCTTCTTCATCTCGGCGAAATCGGCTTTGGCAGCTTCATACTTTTGGGGGGCGGCTCCTTTCTTCGGGATAGACTTGACCGCTTTTCCGGCATTTCCGTCAAAAATGCTCAGGGTCAGGTCCTGGGCCAGAGAGACGGTGACCGTATTGCCCTCCAGGTCGTAGACCTTCTTGCCGTCCTTGTCCAGGCCGAAGTCGGCAAGCACCGTATCCCAGAGGGTTTCCGTGCCGATGCCCCGCAGTTGGGCGTACTTGGTCAGGAGTGTTTCGCCTTCCCGGCTTTTGGTTTTGTCCAGCTCCAGCATGGCCTCCCGGGTGTCGCTGAGGAACAGCGCGCCCCGGAGGGTGATGATCCTGTCACGGCCAGACGCGCCGGCGCGGTCCCAGGAGGCCCAGTCCCTCTGCTTGGAGATCAGCGCCTGCACAGTCTTGCCGTCCCCGAAGCGGCAGCAGGGGAGCATCCAGGAGGTGTGGGGGCCGCCATAAACGGAGACCGGGAGATTTTTGGTGAGAAATTCCTGGAAGGAGGCCGGATCCAGCGCCGCCGCGGCCTTGTCCGCCGCCTCTATGGTCTGGTAGTTGGAATAGTCCCCGCGCTTGTAGCCGCTGATGGCCTGGTGATAGGAATACTGGTCCATGTACGGCACCACGGCGCACAGCACCACGAACGGCGGGGCCGTCTTTTGGGGCTTGTCCAGCTTGAGCGAGGGGTTCAGGAGAACCTTTTTCAGCGGCGACTCCTTGCCGCCCTTCTTCCGGTAGCTGGCCATCAGGTCGGATTCGCGGTACAGCTTCCAGAGGCCGGCGATGGGCGTGTTTTCAAAAGACCCGGCCTCTTTCTCCGCAGCTTTCTGCGCTTTCTCTGCTTTTGCGGTCCCTGCGGCCTTTGCGGGCTTCGCGCCGTCCATAAAGAACCGGAGGACCTCAGGCCTGACTCTGACTCTGCCCTGGTGTTTCTGCGCGTATTCCGCCGCCTTGGCAAAGCATTTGACCTTCTTGCTCCCGGCCAGCAGCTCCGCCATAGCCTGGACGATCTCCTCCGCCTGACCGTCGGGCATATGCTTCCGGAACAGCTCCGTCCAGGCTTTTGCCTCCTGGAACAGATACAGCCCTGCCCAATCCTTCGGCTGAAGCTTCCCCCTCCAACGCTCCTGTATGGTTTCCGTCAGGCCGGCCGGAAGCTTTTTTTCTCCTCGGAGCAGCTCCCGGGGCGGCTCCAGCTTTTTGCAGTCGAAGAAAGCATATTCCCCAATTATCTTGACGCCCTCCGGGAAGGTCACGCTGGTCAGGTTCACGCAGCCTGAGAAGGCCCTCTCCCCGATTTCCGTGACGCCCGCCGGGATAGTCACACTGGTCAGGTTCGCGCAGTGCCTGAAGGCACTATTTCCGATTTTCGTGACGCCCTCCGGGATGGCGACATCCCCGCCGGGACCTTTGTATCTCTGCAAAACGCCGTTCTTAATAACAAAATCCTGATTTTCGCTCATACCGCAGTCTCCTTTACAGGTTGTATTTAGCCGGGAAACGCCATCCCGAAAGAATTTCTTCTATCATACCACATCCGAAACGCAAAAACCATATGCAGCCAGCATAGTTGCACAATTTTTTGCAAGGTGGTACACTATATTTAGAATTTATTCACAACAGGAGGGGACCCGCCATGACCCAAGCGGAAACGTTAGCCCGGGAGATACTTTTGCTGTCCCGGAACACCCTTTTGGTCAACCTGCGCTTCCTGGACGCCGCCCTGAGCCAATTCGCCCTCACCCCCGCATCCCAGCCCTTCGCCACCGACGGGCAGAACCTGTACTACGACCCCCGGCACGTCCTGCTGTGCTACAAGGAAGAAAAGGAAGCCAGCGTCCGAAACTATCTCCATCTGGTGTTCCACTGCGTTTTCCGGCATATGTACATCCACACCCTGGTGGACCAGGCGCTGTGGGACCTGTCCTGCGACATCGCGGTAGAGGAGGTCATCAACAGCCTGCTGCTCCCCAGCACCGCCGCCAGGCGGCAGGAACTGCAGCAGACGGAGCTGAACCGGCTCCGTCAGACGGTCAACCCCCTCACCGCCGAAAAGCTCTACCGCCACTTCCAGGACCACCCGCCCCGGAATCCTGGGGAGCTGCGGAGGCTGTTCTGGGGAGACGACCACACCCTCTGGTATCAGCTCCCAAAGGGCACGGCTTCTGCTGACGGAAACAGCGACGAAAACGACCCTCCCGGCGAGAGAAGCAGCGGCCTCTCCGCCGCTATGGAGCAGACCTGGAAGGACATCTCCGCCCGAATGCAGATGGATCTGGAGAACTTCTCCAAGCTCCAGGGCGACCGGGCCGGAGCACTGACCCAGAACCTGCTGGCCGTCAACCGGGAGAGGTACGACTACACCGCCTTTTTGAAAAAGTTCGCCGTCCGGGGAGAGGTCATGCGGCTGGACCCGGACGAATTCGACTACGTCTACTACACCTACGGGCTGAGACTCTACCAAAATATGCCCCTCATCGAACCGCTGGAATACCGGGAGGTCAAGCGCATCCGGGAATTTGTGATCGCCATCGACACCTCCGGCTCCGTGGCCGGGGAGCTGGTGCAGAAGTTTGTCCAGAAGACCTATAATATGTTAAAATCAACCGAGAGCTTTTTCAGCAAAATCAATCTCCACATCATCCAGTGCGACGCGGACATTCAGGAGGATGTGAAGATCACCAGCCAGGAGGAATTTGACGCATACCTAAAAACCATGACCATCAAGGGCCTGGGGGGCACCGACTTCCGGCCCGTGTTCGCCTGTGTGGACGAGCTGCGGCGGGGGAAGGAGTTCCAGAATCTGAAGGGCCTGATCTACTTCACCGACGGATACGGCAGCTTCCCGAAGAAAAAACCGGACTACGACGCCGCCTTTGTCTTCGTGGAGGACGAGTACAATAACCCCGATGTGCCCCCCTGGGCCATCAAGCTGGTGTTGCAGAAGGACGAAATTTGATTTTGTCAAATTCAAATATTTTTCAGGAGGAATTTATCATGAAAACCAAGCAGGAATTTGTCATTACAAAAAAGGGCGTACTAACCAAATACAACGGCCCCGGCGGGGATGTGACCATCCCGGAGGGCGTAACGGCAATCGGAGAGCGTGCTTTTTACGACTGCAAAAGCCTGAAAAGCGTAACCATCCCGAAGGGCGTGACGGAAATCGGCGGCTTTGCCTTTCGCGGCTGCAGGAACCTGCAAAAGGTTGTGGCGCCCGAGAGCGTAAGCACGATCGGCAGATATGCCTTTGCCGACTGTGGGAGTCTGAAAAATTTGACCATTCCAGGGAGAGTGAACGAAATCGGCAAATCGGCGTTTTCCTGCTGTCCTGATTTGACCATGCCTAATTTCCCCATTTCAAAGCTGGAAAAGTGGGACAAAGAGAAAGCGTTTCATGGTTTTATCAAAGCGTATCTGGAGAATATGGAGATGGATGAAGAGATGGAAGCGGAGAATCTCCGGTATATCAAGAGCCAGAAAAAGAACCTTGTGTCTTATTCAGCCATTGGGGACGACGACACGCTCCGCTTTCTCTTTGAGACAGGGGCGGTGAAACCGGCAGATATCGAGTGGATGTTACAAAAGGCGTCAGTCGCTTACCGCAGTGGTGAAGCAGAAGAGAAAATTATGGAATACAAAGCCCGTTACCTGGATTCGGGGGCCCCCGTGAAGAAAGCGGCGCAAACGCGCAAGACCGCGGCACCCCGGAAGAAAACTCTCATAAACATCGATCCGGATTTTGACATTTCCCCCAAGGGCGTTCTGGCAGAATACAAGGGTCCCGGCGGGGATGTGGTGATCCCGGAGGGCGTGAAGGAAATTGCCAACCAGGCATTCACCGGCTGCAAGGGCCTGGCCAGCGTGACCATCCCGGAGAGTGTGAGGAAAATCAGATTCTATGCCTTCGGGGAGTGCAGCATTCAAGCCGTAACCATCCCAAAGAGCGTCCAGTCGATTGAAGAGAGTGCTTTCTGCGAATGTGAAAACCTGACCAGCGTGACGTTTCAGGACCGGGAGGACGCGCCAGGAATGGATCAGGACATATTCTATAATTCCCCCAACATTACCAATGTCGCCATCCCCAGATGCGTCGCAAGGAGCGCCCATAAGCTTTTCAAGGACACCCTATGGCTCAAAAAATTGGGGGAGTTTGCTATTGTCGATCAGTTTCTGATTAAATATCAGGGGAGAAAAGAGAACGTGGTCATTCCAGAGGGGATCACGGAAATCGGCCGCGGCACGTTCCGGGACTGTGCAAACCTTCAGAGCGTGACCATTCCAAAGAGCGTCGAGGAGATCGACAAGTCCGTATTTGAGGGAAGCTGCCCGGCAATCATCGCGCCCCATATCCCCATTGATGAGTTTGCGCCGAAGAACAAGCCCGGCGCGTGCGCCGGCTTTGCCAGGGCGTATCTGGACGGCATGGAGCTGGATGAGGAGATCAAGGCGGAGTATCTCGAGTACATAAAGGGCCATAAAAAAAGCCTCTATCCCGATGCTGTCCGGCACGAGGAGCTTTTACAGCTCATGTTAGCCGAGAAGATGCTGGTCCGCAAGGATATAGATCCCCTGCTGGAGGAGTGCGACCAGCAGAACAATGTCGCGGCCAAGGCGGCGGTGCTGGACTACGCGGGCAGGAATTTGAAGCCCGTGGACCCGACGAAGGAATTTAAGCTGAAGGGGCTGTAAAACAAACATCCGCCCGCCGGGCAGCTCCGGCGGGCGGGGGATCATTCAAATTTACTTCAAAGCAGCGCGCGGTAATCTCTGCGGCCGTATAGGATGCGCCGTATCTGCACCGCGCCTCCGGATACGACATAAAAAATCAGATAGTTTTCCAAAAGCGGAGGGATAGATTTTGACCTTATTACCGCTCCATGCACAGACTCCCTCAACTGGCGGGCGAAGGTCAGAAAGTCTTCTCCCTCCGCGCCGGAGGCGATCTCCTGTTCCGCACAAGCAGGATATCAGAATTTCACACAAAATACAATCAGGATTTTGAAAAAAGGAAGCCGCTATGAACATCAAACAAGCCAAGACCCAGATCCAGAACGCCATGACGGCGTATTTCACCAAGGACCCCTTCGGCAACTACGTCATCCCCATCGAGCAGCAGCGGCCCGTGTTTCTGATGGGCCCTCCGGGCATCGGCAAGACGGCCATCATGGAGCAGATTGCGGCGGAGCTGGGGGTGGGGCTGGTGAGCTACTCCATGACCCACCACACCCGCCAGAGCGCCCTGGGCCTGCCCTTCATCGTCCGCAAGACTTACGGCGGCAAGGAGTACGACGTGTCCGAGTACACCATGAGCGAGATCATTGCCTCCGTCTACGACCTGATGGAGGATGCCGGGGTCAAGGAGGGCATTTTGTTTCTGGACGAGATCAACTGCGTGTCCGAGACCCTGGCGCCCTCCATGCTCCAGTTTTTGCAGTACAAGATTTTCGGCCGCCACAAGGTCCCCGACGGCTGGATTGTAGTGACGGCGGGCAACCCGCCGGAGTATAACAACTCGGTCCGGGAGTTCGACATCGTCACCTGGGACCGGCTCAAGCGGGTGGACGTGGAGCCGGACTTCGACGCCTGGAAGGAGTACGCCTACAGCCGCTCCACTCACCCCGCCGTCATGACCTATCTGGAGATCAAAAAGTCGGACTTCTACCAGGTGGAGACCACCGTGGACGGCAAGCGGTTCGTCACCGCCCGGGGCTGGTCCGACCTGTCGGACATGATGCGGCTGTACGAGCAGCACGGGCTGAAAATTGACGAGAATCTGGTGGGCCAGTACCTGCAAAACCGGAAGATCGCCAAGGACTTTGCCATCTACTACGACCTGTTCAACAAGTACCGCTCCGACTACCAAGTGGATAAAATCCTCTCCGGCAAAGCGGACGAGCCCATCAAGGACCGGGCCCGGAAGGCGAAATTCGACGAGCGACTTTCCTTGCTGGGCCTGCTGCTGGACGGAGTGACAGAACACCTGCGCTCCGTGTGTGCCGTCGAGGCGGCCCAGACGCAGCTGTTAGAGGCGTTGCGAGCGGTGCGGACGGAGTTGGCCAGGCCGGGAGCGGAGGCGTCCAGGCTGCTGGAGAAGCAGATCCAGAGCCGGCGGGCGGCCCTGGCCGCCGGGCGGCGGGCGGCCTCCATGAGCCGGGAGGACCAATTGACGTTGGAGAGCGTTTGCGCTGTTTTAGAGGAAAAGCGGGCCATGCTGGTGAAAGAACGCCCAGAAGACGGGAAAGCCGCCTTTGCCCTGCTGAAAAAGGACTTCGACCAGCGGATGGCAGGGCTGCGCAAATCTGCCGGGGACGCCGGGAAGAAACTGTCCAACCTGTTCCGCTTCTGCGGCGAGGTCTTCCCCGACGGGCAGGAGCTGCTGATCATGGTGACGGAACTGACCCTCAACCCCCACTGCGCCCGGTTCATTGGGCGCTACGGGTGTAAAGAATACTACGAGCGGAATAAGGAGCTGCTGTTCTACGAGCGGCAGCAGGAGATCATCCGGAAGATGGAGGACATTGACTGGAATCTGGACGAGGTTTAAGAACCTGTATTCACAACCGTAGCACGCCGTCCGGCCGGTCTTTTTCCCGCCATACTGCGTCGATTTCCCTTGCAATCCGTCAGGATTGCTGCGGAAA
>CAJULD010000055.1 GCA_910587505.1 uncultured Oscillospiraceae bacterium
ACATCTATTCCGCCGGCGTGGTGCTCTATGAGATGCTGACCAGCCGCCTGCCCTTTGAGGGCTCGGATCCGGTCAGCGTGGCCATCCAGCATTTCAGCGCCGTGCCCCTCAGTCCACGGGAGATCGACCCGGAGATCCCGGAGGCGCTGGAGCAGATCTGCACAAAGGCCATGGCGCCGGACCGGAACCTGCGCTATTCCACCGCCGACGGGATGCTCGCCGACCTGGAGGCCTTCCGCAAGGACCCCAGCATCAATTTCGAGTATTCTGCGGAGGAGCTGCGCCGGGATACCGCCAGGGGGGCGGACGAGCCCACCCAGTATCTTCCCAATACGGGGGTGACGAGAACGAAACAGACGCATTACACGCCGCCCGTTGGGGATGACGACGAGTACGAGGACGAGCGGCCCGGAAGCAACTGGTGGAAGATCCTTCTGCTGATCGTACTCATCGGCGGTCTGGGCTATTTCGGGGCCACCAGGCTGTATGCCGGCATCATGGACAGCTTCCAGCCCCAGGAGATTCCGGAGTACGTGGTGCCGGACATCGTGGGCAGGACCGTGGAGGAAGCGGAGGCGATGGCGGAGATCAGGGGGATCTTTGAGATCGTGGAGGACGGACACGAGTACAGCAGTGAGTACCCGGAGGGGCAGATCATCCGGCAGACGCCCGAGGCGGACCGGAAGAAGAAAAACGCCGGGAAAGAGTTGATGCAGATCAACGTCACCATCAGCAACGGCGCCCGCTCCGGGGCCATGCTGGACGTGGTGGGGACGGAGGCGCTGGCGGCCCGCCTGCGGATCATCCAGACGGCGGGGCTCACGGAGCTGAATCTGAATGTGGTGACCGCGGAGGAGCAGGAGTATCACGATGAGATCGAGGCCGGGTGCGTCATCCGCACGGAGCCGGAGGCCGGCGTGATGCTCAGCGAGGGCGACACCGTGACCCTGGTGGTCAGCAAGGGGCCGAAGATCGTCTATTCCACCATGGTCCCCTGTGTGGGCGAGACGGTGGAGGCCGTGCAGCTGCTGATGGACGGACTGAATCTGGAGGCGGAGTTCACCAGCGTGGAGAGCTCCGAGCCGGAGGGCACCGTTCTGACTCAGAGCGTGGATACGGGAACGGACGTGCCGGAGGGCACGGTGGTCACCTTCACCTACAGCGACGGGGAAAAGCTGCTGCCCTATCTGGTAACCTTCGACGTGCCCGCCAGCGACGCGGACATACTGGTGCAGATGTTCCTGGACGGAGAGATCGTGTTTGACGCCGGGGTGCCGGGGACCATCGGGACCATCCAGCAGCCGCTGCAGGCCACGGCGGGGGACCACAGGCTCCAGATTTACGCGGGAGACATTCTGTACCGGGACGAGGTGATTACCTTCCGTGAGCAGGGGTAGGATACAAAAGGCGCTCAGCGGCTTTTACTATGTGGATACGGGGGAGACGCTGCTGGCCTGCCGCGCCAGGGGGAAATTCCGCCAGGAGGGCCGCAGCCCCCTGGTGGGAGACTGGGTGGAGGTCCGGGAGACCGGCGCCGGCGAAGGGCTGGTCTGGGACATTGAGCCCAGGCGGAACGCCTTTGAGCGGCCGGCGGCGGCCAATGTGGATCAGCTGGTGGTGGTGGCCTCTCTGGCCGTCCCGGTGACGGACCCCTTCCTCATCGACCGGGTGGCCGCCATCGCGGCGCTGAAGGACTGCGGCGTGGCGGTGTGCGTCAACAAGTGCGATCTGGCGGCGGGGGAGCCCCTGGCGGAAATTTACCGCCGCGCGGGCTTCCCGGCAGTGTGCGCCAGCGCGGCGACGGGGGAGGGCGTGGCGGAGCTGACGGAGCTGCTGCGGGGCAGGCTGTCCGTCTTCACCGGAAATTCCGGGGTGGGGAAGAGCAGCCTGCTCAACGCCATCCAGCCGGATTTTTCTCTCCGGGTGGACCAGGTCAGCGAGAAGCTGGGCCGGGGGAAGCATACGACCCGGCACGTGGAGCTCTACCGTCTGGACTGCGGGGCGGAGGTAATCGACACGCCGGGCTTTGGCTCCTTTGACGCTCAGGAGCTGGAGCTGGAACTGAAGGAGCGTCTGGCGGAGTGCTTTGTGGAGTTCCGGCCTTATCTGGAGCGCTGCCGCTTCGTGGGGTGCAGCCACACCAGGGAGAAGGGCTGCGCAGTGCTTCAGGCGGTGAAGGCGGGGGAAATTCCCGCCAGCCGCCACGCCAGCTATGTTCGATTGTACGACGGACTGAAGGACCTGCGCGCCTGGTCGCCGCCCTCCGGACGGGGCAGGAAGGCGTGACGGGGTCCATGCCCTTTTTGACACGCAAAAATTCTGTATATTGCCTCGCAAGAGCTTCATGAAAAGGTCTGCCGGTCTGCGCTTTTTCAACGTGGGGAAGGCGCAGGCGAACAGGGAAGGAACCGCTGCGGAAAGGCGGTTCCTTCCCTGTTACAGGCAGCTGCTTTGACTGTAACAGGCCGTCAGGCGAAGTCCTTCGGGCACCAGACCGCCGGAAGACGGATCGGCTGTTCACGGGGCCGGAGGCCCCGGAAAATCGGAAAAGAAGAACGCATAGCCGCCATACAGCGCAGGCGGCTATGCAGAAATACAGAAATGAAAAAAGAATCTTTACCTTTCCCCCTTTTTTTGCTATAATATCTTTTGTTGTATCAAAATAGCCTGCGGCGTTCCTGCGGGGGCCGCGGGAAGAGCGGCGGAGGAGAGGGGGGATTTCCCGTGAAATATATCAGATGGACCGGCGGCGGCTATGACGGGGCCGCGGCGGAGGCGCTGTGTGCCGCGGGATACCCTGCCCTTCTCTCCGCGCTGCTGGCCGCCAGAGGCGTGGCGTCGCCGGAGGAGGCCGCCCTGCTGTTGGAGCGGGAGCGGGAGCTGAGCCACTCCCCCTTCCTGATGAAGGACATGGACCGGGCCGTCCGCCGCATCCGCCAGGCGCTGGCGGAGGGGGAGCGAATGGCCGTCTTCGGGGATTACGACGTGGACGGCATCACCTCCACGGTGCTGCTGGTGGACTATCTCCGTTCCCGGGGAGCGGACTGCCTGAAGTATATCCCCCGCCGGATCGAGGACGGCTACGGCCTGGGGAAGGAGGCCCTGCGGAGCCTGCGGGAGCGGGGCGTGACGCTGGTCATCACCGTGGACTGCGGCATCACCGGCGTGGAGGAGGCCCGCTTCGCCGGGGAGATCGGGCTGGATCTGGTCATCACCGACCACCACGAGTGCAAGGAACGTCTGCCGGAGGCGGCGGCGGTGGTGGACCCCAGACGGCCGGACTGTCCCTATCCCTTCAAGCATCTTGCAGGCGTCGGCGTGGCGCTGAAGCTGGTGCTGGCCATGGACCAGCAGCGGGAGAAGGCCCTGTTCGCCCGGTACTGCACCCTGGCCGCCGTCGGTACGGTGGCGGACGTGATGCAGATGTCCGGGGAGAACCGGACCATCGTCAGCCGGGGGCTGGAGGCCATCGGCTCCACTGATTTTCTGGGGCTGAAGGCGCTGCTCCGGGCCTCTGGCATGGTGGACCGGGAGATATCCTCCACCCAGATCGGCTTTGTTCTGGCCCCCCGGATCAACGCGGCCGGGCGGATGGGAGAGGCGGAGCTGGCCGCCGACCTGCTGCTGACGGACGACCCTGTCCGGGCGGAGCTGCTGGCCGGGGAGCTGTGCGGCCTGAACCGGGAGCGTCAGGCGGTGGAGCACGACATTTTTGAGCAGGCGGTGGAGCAGATCGCCTTCCTGCCGGAGGGAGAGCGCAGCGCCCTGGTGCTCTCCAGCGAGGTCTGGCATCAGGGGGTGGTGGGCATCGTGGCCAGCCGCCTGAGTGAAAAATATTCCTGCCCCAGCTTCATGATCCACCTGCAAAACGGCATGGGCAAGGGCTCCTGCCGCAGTTATGGGGGCTTCAATCTGTTTGCCGCGCTGGAGTCCTGCCGGGACCTGCTGGTGGATTTCGGGGGGCACGAGCTGGCGGCGGGGTTCAACATCCGGGAGGAGGACATCCCCGCCTTCCGCCGCCGGATGAACCAGTGCGTGTGCGACTACTGCAACGGAGAGCCGCCGGTGTCCTCCCTGGCGGTGGACGTAATCATCCGCCATCCGGAGTGGGTAACGCTGGAGGAAATGGAGGCCCTTTCCCGGCTGGAGCCCTACGGCGCGGGCAACGACCGGCCCGTGTTTGCCATCATGGGGGCATGGGTGGAGAGCCTGCAAAGCGTGGGACAGAACAGGCATCTGAAGCTGCGCCTGGCGAAGGGGGAACAGCATTTCGACGCCATTTTCTTTTCCGCCACCGCCGCGGACTGCGGCGTATCGGCGGGAATGCGGGTGGATGCGGCCTTCCACCTGCAGGTGAATGAATTCCGGGGGGTCAGCAGCGTCCAGCTGCAGCTGGTGGATCTGCGCCCCGCGGCGGGGCCCAGCCGCCGGGAGCGGGAGTGCCTGGAGCTGGTGGAGCGCCTGATGGGGGAGGAGCCCGTGTCGGCGGCGGAGGCGCTGCGCCTGCTGCCGGAGCGGCGGCAGTTTGCTGCGCTGTGGCGGGCCATTGAGCGGCTGGAGGACGAGCCCGGGGCCCGGCTGCCCACTCTGCGGCGGCTGGCGGGGGCGCTGGACGGCGCGGAGTCCTTCCTGCGGGCCGCGGTGGGCGTTGAGGTCTTCGCCGAGCGGGGACTTGTCACCTTGGCCTGCCGGGAGGATATGATGATAGTGCGCCCCATGCCCGGAAAGCGGGCAGACCTGGAGCAGAGCGTCTATGTGCGCCGCCTGCGCCGGGCGCTGGGGCAGGATGTTTCTTTTTGAAACGAAGCGGCAAACCGGGACCTGTTATGATGGCGGGATGGCCGCCGCATAAAAGTATCGAGGAATCCCGCAAAAGGCTGGACAGGTTTATGTCGAATAAGAAGACCTTCGCGCTGGAATATCAGGGTAAGGTCATTGGCTCCTGCGGGCTGGCAGATTATAACGGGGAACGCTATCCCGAGCTGGCTTTGCTCAATGGCAGAGAGATCGGCTATGTCCTGTCAAAGGACTACCGGGGCCGGGGACTTATGCCAGAAGCAGAATATCTGTTTGAAGTTGAAAAACCTGACTTTATTATTGCAGACGCTTTAAGGGAAATGCGCAATCGGCAAGAGTGATTCAGAAGTGCGGGTTTGCGTATATCAAGACCATTCCATATGAGGAGTTTTCGCCGAAGGCGAAAATAACTTATGATCACTTTTTCGGCGGCGTGTACGTCGAAAAAGTACTTTGCGGGCCGAACTCGGCCCGGTCCCCTTCCTCAAAAAAGTGGCGCAGCCACTTTTTTGACACGCAGCATATTTTATATAATCCGCACAGGACATGGATAAACTGTGATTTACCGGTGAGTTCGTGCAGGACGATTCCCCATGCAAAAAGGAGGCTGAGTGACCTATGGTCACAGTGGAAGAGCGGTATGAGCATCTGGAAAAGACCATTCGGGGGTACAATATCTCCGCAGACCTGAACCAGATCCGCGCCGCCTATGAATACGCCAGGGAGCACCACGGCGCCCAGATGCGCCGGGACGGCACTCCCTATATCACCCATCCCATCAACGTGGCTCAGATCGTGGCGGAGATGCGTCTGGACAGCGAGTCCATCATCGCCGCCCTGCTGCACGACTGCATTGAGGACACCGACAGCACCTATGAGGATATCGCCAGGATCTTCGGCGTGACGGTGGCGGACATTGTGGACGGCGTGACCAAGCTGACGCGGGTGAAATATTCCACGATGGAAGAGGAGCAGATGGAGAACCTGCGCAAGATGCTCTTCGCCATGAGCCGGGACATCCGGGTGATCCTCATCAAGATCGCCGACCGGCTCCACAATATGCGCACCATGGAGTATCAGACCCCGGCCAAGCAGAAAAAAAAGGCCTTTGAGACCATGGAGATCTACGCCCCCATCGCCCACCGGCTGGGCCTGGCGAAGATGAAGTGGGAGCTGGAGGATCTCAGCCTGAAATATCTGGACCCGGTGGCCTATGAGGAGATCAGCCGGAAGCTGGAGGAGGCCAGCCGCCAGCATGACCGGTTCATGAGCCGCATCCAGGAGGAGATCATGAGCCGCATGGCGGAGCTGGGCATTCCCCATGCCACCGTCTATGGCCGGGTAAAGCACCCCTACAGCATCTACCGGAAGATGTACCTCCAGGAGAAGACCATGGAGGAGCTCTACGATCTGTTCGCCTTCCGGGTGCTGGTGGACACGGTGCCGGACTGCTATAATGTGCTGGGGATCATCCACGACATCTACAAGCCCATTCTGGGCCGGTTCAAGGACTATATCGCCACCCCCAAGCCCAATATGTACCAGTCCCTTCACACCACTGTCATCGGGGAGGAGGGCATCCCCTTCGAGGTGCAGATCCGCACCTACGACATGCACGCCATCAACGAGTACGGCGTGGCCGCCCACTGGAAGTACAAGCAGGGCATCAAAAAGGAGGGCGGCGAGGCCGACTACGAGTGGATCCGCCGTCTGCTGGAGAACCAGGAGGACGCCGACGCGGAGGAGTTCATCCACTCGCTGAAGGTGGATATGTTCTCCGACGAGGTCTTTGTCTTCACCCCCCGGGGGGACGTGGTGAACCTGCCCGCCGGATCCACGCCCATCGACTTCGCCTACTCCATCCACTCCGCCATCGGCAACACCATGGTGGGGGCCAGGGTCAACGGACGGATGGTGGGCTATGACTACCAGCTTCATAACGGCGACGTGGTGGAGATCAACACGTCCAAGTCCGCCCACGGGCCCAGCCGGGACTGGATGAGCGTCGCCAAGAGCAGCGAGGCCCGCAGCAAGATCCGCCAGTGGTTCAAGCGGGAGCGCCGGGAGGAGAATATCGCCCAGGGCCGCGCTTCCTTTGAATCCGAGCTGAAGCATGTGGGGCTGACCATGGCCCAGATCACGGCGCCCGACGTGCTGCCAAGCATCCTCAGGCGGGTGAGCTTCCAGTCCCTGGACGAGATGTACGCCGCCATCGGCTATGGCGGACTGACCGCCCTGAAGGCGGTCAACCGGGTCAGGGACGAGCTGCTGCAGATCAATCGGGCCGCCGCCCTGGCGAAGGCGGCGGAGGAGGCCGCGGCCCGGGCGGCCCAGGAGGCCAAAGCCGCTCAGGAGGCAAAATCCAATCTGCCCAGAAAGGTCAAGAGCGAGAAGGGCATCGTGGTGGAGGGGCTCTCGAACTGCCTGGTAAAATTCTCCAAATGCTGCGCGCCGGTGCCGGGCGATGAGATCATCGGCTTCATCACCCGCGGCTACGGCGTGTCCGTCCACCGCAGGGACTGTCCCAACGCCCAGCCGGACCACCACGTGGAGGCCAATCAGGGCCGGTGGATCAAGGTCAGCTGGAGCGACGACATCCGGGATTCCTATACCACCGGACTGGAGGTGGTGTGCAAGGACCGGACGGGGCTGCTGGTGGACATCTCCACGGCCATGAGCACCTGCAAGGTGAACGTCAACAGCCTCAGCGTCCACACCACCGCCGACGGCTTCGCCATCTTCCATCTGACCATCTCCGTTACGGATTCCAGGCAGCTTAACCAGGTGATGAATAAGATTCACCAGATTTCCGGTGTGATGAAGGTCAACAGGCCGGCCGGCTAAAGTCAAACGAAAAGGCTCCGCCCTTTCGTTTGAGAGAGAAGGTCCGGGCCGGGCGCGGCCCGCAAGGTGTTTTTCCGGCGTACACGCCGCCGGAAAACAGGGGAAATTTCTTCGCGCCTGCGGAGGGCTTTTACAGGGAGGGATACGGAAATGCGGGCAGTTGTGACACGGGTGAAATCCGCGTCGGTGGAGATCGAGGGAAAAATCAACGGAGAGATCGGTCAGGGCTATCTGGTCCTGCTGGGGGTGGGCCCCAACGACACCGAAGAAACCGCCGTGAAGCTGGCGGACAAAATCTGCAATCTGCGGATCTTCGAGGACGAGAACGAAAAGATGAATCTGAATCTGGAGCAGGTGGCGGGCGGCATTCTGGTGGTGAGCCAGTTCACCCTTTACGCCGACACCTCCAGCCGCCGCCCCGGCTTCTCCGGCGCGGCCAGGCCGGACCTCGCCATCCCCCTGTACGAGAAATTCATGGCCCGCTGCCGGGAGCGGGGCTTCCCTGTGGAGCACGGGGAGTTCGGGGCGGATATGCAGGTGTTCTCCCAGAACGACGGCCCGGTGACCATTCTGTTCGATACGGAGAAATAGGAGGGCGTTATGAAAAAGGAGAAGAATCGTCTGCTGACCATGGTCATCCTGTATGCCCTTGGGGCGATAATCTGGATCTCGGATTGCGTCAAGACTTTGTCCTATGGGCAGATGGGATTTTTGCAGTTTGTGGCCGCGGCGGTCTTTACTGCCGGCTTTATCATCACGCTGCGCCGGTACCTCAGCAGCAGAAAAGAAGAAGAATAACCAGAGAAGGAGCGGACGAACATGATTTTTGATACCATCCCCGTGGGACAGATCGACACCAATTGCTATTTGATCGGCGATGAAAAGGAGCAGGTCTGCGCCGTAGTGGATCCCGGCGGGTCCCCGGAGCGGGTGCTGGAGATGATCGAGAAGAGCGGCCTCACGCCGCAGATGATCCTCCTGACCCACGGCCACTGGGACCATGTGGGAGCCATTCCCGCCCTGCTGGAGAAATGGCCGGATCTGCCGGTCTACGCCCATGAGAAGGAGCTGTGCCCGGCGGATGAACCCAACCCCCACTACTTTTTTCCCCATGCCGGGAAGAACCAGCGGACCTTTGGCGAGGGAGATATGCTCTCCCTGGGCGGCCTGACGCTGCGGGTGCTCCACACCCCCGGCCATTCGGCGGGGAGCGTGGTCATTCTGGTGGAGGACGTGATGCTCAGCGGCGACACCCTGTTCGCCGGGAACTGTGGGCGGTACGACCTGACCGGCGGAAATGGACGGAATATGCTGGACTCCCTGAAGCGCCTGGCGGAACTGGAGGGGGACTATAAGGTCTGTCCCGGCCACGGGGCGCTGTCCACGCTGGAGAGGGAGCGTCAAACCAATCTCTTCGTGAAACAGGCGATGGGCCTATGAGGCTGACTTTTGAGGGCCACGACTACCGCTATGCCGTAGAGCAGAGCCTGCTGGCCTTTTTTCCCGGCGAGCGGCCCGTTTACGAGGGGGAGGCCCCCTGCACGGCGGCGGTCCGGCTGGCGATGGAGGGAGAGACCGCCTGCGCGGTCACGGAGCTGGCGGTGGACGGGAAGACTTCACGGGGAGAGGCACGGACGGACCTCTCCGGCGCGAAGGACGATTACGAACGGGAGCGGCGGAAGCAGCGGGCGGTGAAGCTCAGCTTCTTCGAGGCCGCCCGGAGCCTTACCGGAATCACTCCCGCCTGGGGGGCCCTTACCGGCATCCGGCCCGCCAAGCTGGCGGCGGGGCTGCTGGAGGAGGGGAAGAGCGAGGCGGAGGCGGATGCCGTATTGCGGGACGTGTACTTTGTCTCCGATTCCCGGCGGAAGCTGTGTCTGCCCTGCGCAAAGGCCGGCCTGGAGGCCAGGCGGGACCTGCAGGAAGACGGGATTTCTCTGTACGTGGGCATCCCCTTCTGTCCCACCCGGTGCGCCTATTGCAGCTTCGTCAGCAACAGCGTGGAGAAGAGCTTCCACCTGGTGGAGCCCTATCTGGAAGCCCTGCTGGCGGAGGCGGACAGCGCCGCGGACATGGTGCGGGAGCTGGGGCTGCGGGTTCGGTCCTTCTACATGGGGGGCGGCACTCCCACCACCCTGTCGGCGGAGCAGATGGACCGCCTGCTGGGCAGGCTGAATGAAAAATTTGATCTTGCCGGCGCCATAGAACGGACGGTGGAGGCCGGCAGGCCGGACACCATCACGGCGGAGAAGCTGGCGGTCCTCAAAAGAAACGGCGTGGACCGGATCAGCGTCAATCCTCAGTCCATGGACGACCGGGTCTTGGCCGCCATCGGGCGGCGGCACAGCGGGGACGACATCCGCGCCGCCATGGAGCTGGTGAGAGGGGCGGGTTTTCCCCATGTGAACATGGACCTCATTGCCGGGCTGCCGGAGGACACACCCGAGCGCTTCCGCCGGACGCTGGACGAGGTGATCGCCTTCGGTACGGACAATATCACCGTTCATACCCTGAGCCTGAAGAAGGGGAGCCGCATCACCCTGGAGGGCACCCGGATTCCCACGGTGGAGGAGGTGGCCGCCATGCTGGACTACGCCGCCCCGGCGCTGGAGGCGGCGGGCTTCGCCCCCTACTACCTCTACCGGCAGAAGTACATGTCCGGCAGCTTTGAGAACGTGGGCTGGTGCAGGCCCGGCGGGACCGGATGGTACAACATCTATATCATGGAGGAGCTCCAGACCATCCTCAGTCTGGGCGCGGGAGGGTCCACCAAGCTGGTGGACCCGGCGCAAAACCGTATCGAGCGGGTATTCAATCTGAAATACCCGCAGGAGTATATCCAGCGGCCGGAAAAAATTGCCGCCAATCAGGCGGCTTTCCGGGCGTTCTATAAAAAATAGCGGAAAAAGAAAGGAGCAGGGAAAATGGCATACGTACTCAGTAAGATCAACGACGCCGTCCGCAGCGACCCCCAGGGCTTTGTTCAGGAAAGCGACGAGGGCTACAGCAAAAAGATCGAGACCGCCGCCCGGAAGATTGCGGACAACCTGTCCAGATCCCGGATCGTTCTGCTCTCCGGCCCCTCCGGGTCCGGCAAGACCACCACGGCCAAAAAGATCGAGGCCCGGCTGGAGCAGATGGGGATTCGTTCTCACGCCGTGAGCATGGACAACTATTTCAGGACCGTGGACCCGGAGACCTCGCCCCGGAACCGGGAGGGGCAGATCGACTATGAATCCCCCTTCTGCATGGACATGGATCTGCTCAACCAGCACTTTGCCGCTCTGGACCGTGGGGAGAAGATCCTGATCCCCAAGTTCGAGTTCGCCCGGCAGATGCGCTCGGATATCAAGAGCCAGCCTCTCCAGCTGGGGAAGGATGAGGTAGCCATCTTCGAGGGCATCCACGCCCTCAACGACATCATCACCGGACGGAATCCCGACGCCGCCAAGGTGTATATCTCCGCCCGGTCCGACATTCTGGGGGACGACGGGAGCGTGGTGTTCAAGCGCACGTGGCTGCGTCTGGAGCGGCGCACGGTGCGGGACAGCAAGTTCCGGGCGTGGAAGGCGGACGTGACCGTGAAAATGTGGGCCAACGTCCGGCGGGGAGAAAAGCTGTACATCTCTCCTTTCAGGGACAACGCCAGCATTGTCTTTGACAGTACGCTGCCCTATGAGGTCAGCGTCATCCGGGCCTTTGCCCAGCCTCTGTTCGACCACCTGCGGGTGTCGCCGGAGATGGAGCGGTACGAGGAGGTCCGGCACCTGGCGGAGGCCTATCCCCGGTTTGAGATCCTGGAGGAGAAATATGTCGCTCCCGACTCCCTGATCCGGGAGTTCATCGGCGGAGGCATTTACGACGATTGATTGCGGCGGCCGCAGCTTTTTTCTGAACGGGAAAGTGGCCAAAATCGCTTTAAGAACCGTACGTTACCCTTTAATTAAGAAAAAATGTAAAAGCCTGCTTCATACCGCCGCCTGTGCGGAGTGACGGAAGAATTTTTTGTCCTGCATGGATTTTTAACCAGGGCGGAAAATCAGCTGTCAGGACGTGTGAGAGGGGATATTAAGCAGGCTCCAGGGGAGGGCGAAAAGTGAAAATTCAGGTAACGGTCTGCCGGGCGGCCCGGCAGGCCGGAGGCGCGGCGCTGGACGGCGCGGCCATGCTGCGGGATGCGGCCTCCGCCGCGGGGCGCCGGGCGTCGGAGCTTCTCTCCCAGGTCCGGCTGGAGCGGGAGATTCGGGACATCCGGGAGGAAATCGGCCTGCAAATGCGGGCGGTGGGGGAGATCATCTACGCCACCCACCGGGGCAGTCCCTCCGGCAGCGAGAAGATTCAGACGATTCTGGAGTATGTGGACGGATTGCAGGAGGAGCTGGACGCCCACCGGCGGGAGCGGGAGACCCTGCGGGGGCTGCTGGTGTGCAATGCCTGCGGCGAGGCGAACCCGGCCAGCTGTCTGTATTGTCAGAACTGCGGGAAGCCCCTGAGCCGGGGGTAGGGCGTCCTGCCGGTTCTGGCCCGGGGGCTTCCCGCCCCCGGGCCTTTCGGAAGTACCCCGGGAGCTGACCGTGCCTGAAACGGCAGGGGGCGGCGGCAAAAAAACCAGCGCCCCGCAGGGGGTGGGCATGTATCCCGCCCGAAGCCCGTATAATCTAACAGGGCGGGGAATCCCGTACTTCAGGGAAAAAGAGGAAATCCAATGTCCAGAGAAAAAAAGCAGTCCTTTATGGGCGGCGTCACCATTATGGCGGTCTCCACCGTGTTCGTGAAGATCTGCGGCGCGCTGTATAAGATCCCCCTCAACAATATTCTGGGGGATGAGGGCGTCGCCTACTTCATGAGCGCCTACAACATTTATGCCCTGCTTCTGACGGTGTCCACCGCCGGACTGCCACTGGCCCTCAGCAAGCTCATCAGCGAGGCCAACGCCACGGGCCGCCGGACCCAGATGCGGCGCTGTTTCCACACCGCCATGGCGATCTTTGTGGCCCTGGGGGCGGCCGGCAGCGCCGTGATGCTGTTTTTTACCCGGCAGCTGGCCGGGCTGCTGAAAACGCCGTCGGCCTACTGGGCCATCAAATGCTTGGGCGTGTCCGTGATCTGTGTATCCATCATGTGCGCCTACCGGGGCTTTGCCCAGGGCAGGCAGAACATGGTCCCCACCGCCGTCTCCCAGTTTATCGAGGCATTTACCAAGCTGGCGGTGGGCCTGCCGCTGGCCTGGTGGCTGATCCGCTCGGGCCGGCCCCTGGAGATCGGAGCCGCCGGGGCCATTGTGGGTGTCAGCGCCGGTATCGTGCTGGCCATGCTGTATATGTCGTGGGACTACCGGAGAAACCGGGGGCCCATCATGTGGGGCACGGATAAGGCCCAGAATCACGCTGCTATCGCCCGCCGCCTGCTGGCGCTGGGCATCCCCATCACCATTGGTCAGGCAGGAATGAGCCTGTTCAACACCCTGGATCAGGCCATTATCATGGGCCAGCTGCAAAGCGTGCTGGGACTGGGTGAGTCGGAGGCCGCGAGGCTTTACGGACAGTATACCTTCAGCAGCACCCTCTTCAATCTGCCGGCGGCCTTCCTGCCGGCGGTGGCGGTCAGCCTGATTCCCGCCGTCACTGTGGCGGTGAACCGCCGGGACCACCGGGAGGTCAATAAGGTGGTGACCACCAGCTTCCGGCTGATCGCCATGCTGGCGCTGCCGGCGGGGGTGGGGCTGTCGGTGCTGGCGGGGCCCATCCTGCTGTTGCTGTATCCTGCCCGCCGGGAGGCGGCCATTGCCGCCACCTATCACCTGCAGATGCTGGGAGTGGCGTCCATTCTGGTGTGCGTCATGCTGCTGACCAACTCCATCATGCAGGCCCATGGCAAGGTCAACTGGCCCATCATCACCATGCTCATCGGCGGCGGGGTGAAGGTGGGGGTCAACTATGTCCTGGTAGGCAACCCGGCGGTCAATATCAAGGGCGCGCCCATCGGCACGCTGATCTGCTATGGCCTGATTGCGGTGCTGAACCTGTTTCTGGTCAGCCGCCTGCTGGAGAAAAAGCCCAACTATCCCGCCATTTTCGCCAAGCCGGCCCTGGCCTCCGCCGCCATGGGCGGCACGGCCTGGGCGGTTCATGGACTGCTCAGCCGGTTTCTGAGCGGGGGATATGTGAAGGAAAGCCTGTGTACGCTGCTGGCAGTGGGGGCCGCGGTGGTGGTGTATCTGATCCTGGTTATCGCCCTGCGGATGATCGGCAGGGAGGATCTGAAGATGGTCCCCCACGGGGATAAGCTGGCCCGGCTGCTCCATATCCGGTGAGGGGGAAGAAGTTTTTTCCCGAAACCTGCAATTATTGGTTGGACTTTCCCGGAATTCTGTTGTATAATAAAAAAGGGAAGATGACAGGAAAGACGTGGACGAATGAAAAGGAGGATTACAGATGAAAAAGAAGGTACTGGCTTTGCTTCTGGCGCTGGCCATGGTGCTGGCGCTGGCCGCCTGCGGCGGCAAGGATGACGGCGGTAAGGACAACGACGCGCCCTCCACTGGCAGCAGCGACGCGCAGCAGCCCCCTGCGGCGGCCAAGACCGTGAAGGTGGGCCTGATCTGCATCGGCGATGAGAACGATCAGGGTTACACCTACAACTTTATCCGCGGCAAGGACGCGGCCACCGAGGCTCTGAAGGCTAAGGGAATCAACGTAGACTGGGTGGTCAAGTGGAACATCGGCGAGGACTCCGGCTGTGAGGACGCCAACATCGAGCTGGCGGAGGAGGGCTGCCAGCTGATTATCAACAACTCCTTCGGCTTTGAGCCCTTCATGCTGAAGGTGGCCCCCGACTACCCCGACATCCAGTTCGTGGCCTGCACCAACCAGGCCTCCTGGAACGACGGGCTGGAGAACACCCATAACGCCTTCGCCAATATCTACGAGGGCCGCTATCTGGCCGGCGTGGTGGCCGGGATGAAGCTTCAGGAGATGATTAACAGAGGCGAGCTGGCCCCTGAGCAGGCCGTCATCGGCTACGTGGGCGCGTTCTCCTTCGCCGAGGTGATCTCCGGCTTTACCTCCTACTTCCTGGGCGCGAAGAGCGTGTGCCCCACCGTGACCATGAAGGTCCAGTTTGTGGGCTCCTGGTCCGACGCCACCGAGGAGGCCAATGCTGCCGCCGCCCTGTGTGATATGGGGTGCATCATGATCTCCCAGCATTCCGACAACACCACTCCCGCCACCACGGCCCAGTCCAAGAAGGCCTTCCATACCGGATATAACAACGACATGATCGGCGTTGCGCCGGAGGCGTCACTTATCGGTACCCGGATCGACTGGTCCGTGTATTTCGAGTACATCATTGAGGCCGTCGCCAACGGTGAGAGCTTCGATCAGGACTGGTGCCACGGCATGGATCAGGGCGCGGTGGTCATGACGCCGCTGAACGAGGACATTGCCGCCGAGGGCACCGCCGCAAAGCTGGCGGAGGTGGAGGAGCAGATTCGCTCCGGCAAGCTTCAGGTGTTTGACACCGGCGCCTTCACCATTGACGGCGCGGTTCTGGAGAATGCCTTTGCGCTGGACACCGACGGGGACTTCGCGCCGGATTCCGAGGAAGCCGTATTTGACGGCGCTTTCCATGAGTCCCACTTCCAGTCCGCTCCCTACTTTGCCCTTCGCATTGACGGGATTGAATGGCTCAACGAAGAGTGGGGCTGATCCCCGCACGAGCAAAAGGGGCCGCGCACGCGGCCCCTTTTTGCCTTTTATATAGTGGCACAGTCTCTATCATGAAAGTTTGCGGCCGCCCCGCGATTTTGCAGCGGCCACATCGAATGGCCGCGCAAAATTGATGATTCATGGCCGCTGTATTCGGCCATGAATCATCACAAGGGCGGCAGGATGCAGGGGCGGCGCCCCTGTTGAGGTCAGGGCAAAGCCCTGGCGGGTTTGGGCGGAGCCCAACACACATTCGTACCATAACCGCCGCTCCCTGACGGCGGAAAGAAAGGATGACAGCCTTGGAAAAAACTGTTTGCGCCATTGAATTGAAAGGCATTACCAAGCGCTTTGGCAGCGTGGTGGCCAACGACGGCGTCGATCTCTCCCTGAACCGGGGGGAGATTCTCTCCCTGCTGGGGGAGAACGGCAGCGGGAAGACCACGCTGATGAACATGCTCGCGGGCATCTATTTCCCGGACGCGGGGGAGATCCTTGCCGGCGGGAAGCCCGTCTCCATCCGCTCCCCCAGGGACGCCTATGCCAACGGCATCGGAATGATCCACCAGCACTACAAGCTGGTGGATGTGTTCACCGCCGCGGAAAACATCGTTCTGGGTCTGGAGGAGGAGGGACGGCTGGATATCCGGGCCGTCAATGAAAAGGTCCGGGCCATCAGCGAGAAATACGGCTTTGACATCGACCCCGCCCGGAAGGTCTACGACATGTCCGTCTCCCAGAAGCAGACGGTGGAGATTGTGAAGGCGCTGTACCGGGGAGCGGACATCCTGATTCTGGACGAGCCCACCGCCGTGCTGACGCCTCAGGAAACGGACAGGCTCTTCGCCGTGCTGCGGGCCATGCGGGACGACGGAAAGGCCATCGTCATCATCACCCACAAGCTCCACGAGGTCATGGCCCTCTCCGACCGGGTGGCCGTGCTGCGCAAGGGGCAGTACATCGGGACCGTCAACACCGGGGAGACCAGTCCGCAGGCTCTGACCGACATGATGGTGGGCCGCAGCGTGACGCTGAACATAGACCGGCCCCGCTACGAAAAGCCGGTGGAGCGCCTGACGGTGCGAAATCTGACCTGCCTGGACGGGGAGGGCGTGAAGCGGCTGGACGGCGTCAGCTTTACCGCCATGGGCGGCGAGATTCTGGGCGTGGCGGGCATCGCCGGGTCCGGACAGCGGGAGCTGCTGGAGGCCATTTCCGGATTGTACCCCGTGGCGGAGGGGGAGATCCTCTACACCCCGGAGGGCCGGAGACCGGAGAATCTGGTGGGAAAGACCCCTATGCAGATCCGGAAAGCCGGGGTGGCCATGGCTTTTGTACCTGAGGACCGGCTGGGCATGGGACTGGCCGGGTCTATGGGCATGACCGGAAACATGATGCTCCGCTCCTGGCGAAAGGGCCGGACCGCCTTCGTCAACCGGAGGGACCCCAATGAGCTGGCCCTGAAGATCTGGAAAGAGCTGGAGGTGGTCACCCCGGACACTGAGTTCCCCGTGCGCCGGATGTCCGGCGGCAACGTGCAAAAGGTCCTGGTGGGCCGGGAAATTGCCGGCGCGCCGTCCGTACTGATGACCGCCTATGCGGTGCGGGGGCTGGACATCAACACCTCCTATACGATCTATAACCTGCTCACCGCCCAGAAAATGAAGGGCGTGGCCGTCGTTTACGTGGGCGAGGACCTGGATGTGCTGCTGGAGCTGTGCGACCGGATTCTGGTGCTGTGCGGCGGCAGGGTCAGCGGCGTCGTGGACGCGCGGACGGCCACTAAGGAGCAGATCGGCCTTATGATGACCCATCTGGGAGGAGAGGCATGCGCGGACAGACACCCGAGAAAGGACTGTGGCATATGAACCATGAAATGAAAACTCCCTTCCTCCGGCTGGCCAGGCGGGACGGCATGGAGGGGTGGAAGGCGTGGTGCATCCGGGCGGGGGCCATTGCGGCGGCTCTGCTGCTGGGCGCGGTGGTGATGGGCGCGGCGGGCGCGAACCCCGTCGCCGCCTATGGGACCATCCTCTCCGGCGCGCTGGGGAAGAAGACTGCCATCCGGCAGACGGTGAAGATCGCCGTGCCCCTGCTGGGCTGCGCGCTGGCCATCGCCCCCTGCTTCAAGATGCGCTTCTGGAACATCGG
>CAJULD010000056.1 GCA_910587505.1 uncultured Oscillospiraceae bacterium
CTTTCTTTTTGTGATAGCCCTCCCGGCGCATTTGCAGGTAATGCTCATACCGGGCAACTGCCTCCGGGTCGCCTGTTGCGGCCTCGTCATACATCCTCTGGCGGCTCCGCTTTTGCGCCTCGCACATATAAGCGTGTTGTGCCTCCAACTGTGCCGCCGCCTCTGCATCGCCGGCCTCCGCCCTCGCTTCCAGTTCCAGCCGCTGGGCTTTGCGCCTTGCTGTGTGTCTCCGGCTGTATTCCAGATTACGCTGTCTGATCTGCTCTGCGTATGCCGGGTCAGTAGCCATACGCCGCTCCTGCTCTGTCTTTCTTTGCGCCCGTCTGTCAGCCTCCTTTGCCCTCAACGCCGCAAGCTGTTCCGCCGCCTCCGGGTCGGTCTTGGCCCTTGCCACCAGTTCCGAACGGGTCTCTTTCTGTTTCCGGCTGGCGCGTTCCTGCCGCTTCCGCTCCTTCTCAAGCCGCTTTTCCGCCTCGATACGCTCCTTTTCCTCCATCTGCCGGATATACTCCGGGTCGGCCTCCCGCAGGGCTTTCAGCTTTGACCGCTGCCGCTGTCCGGCCTCCCGCTTCTTCCGAAGATACTCCTCATACTGCGCCGCCGCTTCCGGGTCAGTCTGGGCGGCTTCCCGGAGGGCTTCGAGCCGTTCCCGCCGCCGCTGTTCGTACCGCCGCTTTTTGGCCTCCGCCTTTTCCTTCTGCCGGGCTTCAATGGCGGCGATGCGCTCTTCCTCGCTGATCTCCGCCACAGGCGGGACATAATTCCCGATGAAGTTGAAGTAGATGTCGATCCTCTGCTGGCGGTAGACGGTGCGGCCACCAGTCGGGGCGTGGACCTCGATTTTCTCGATGAACGCATAGAGCATGGCGTCTGTCAGTTCGGAACACTCCCGGTATTTGTTCAAAAGACCGATGAAGCGGCTGGTGTCAGGCTTTTTCTGCTCGTTGGCGGCCACGGCGCTTTCCAGTTCCGTCCTGCGCTGTTCCAGTGCCGCCTGCTCACTGTCATACTGGTTCATAAGCCGCTGGTACTGGCGGTCCGGCAGCTTGCCCAGCATATTGCTTTCATAAAGGCCCTTTATCAAAATATCCAGTTCGTCTATGCGCCGTCCGATG
The DNA here is from genome assembly GCA_910587505.1 of uncultured Oscillospiraceae bacterium. Classification (GTDB taxonomy): domain Bacteria; phylum Bacillota; class Clostridia; order Oscillospirales; family Oscillospiraceae; genus Pelethomonas. The sequence continues at coordinate 1,116 of CAJULD010000056.1, forward strand.
TCGGCCAGTTCCTTGCGGTCATCATCGGAAGTCTGCGCTTGCTGGGCTTTCCATCGGCTCTGCATCTGCTCAATAAAATCGGCTTCATTTTCAAGGACATAGCCGCTTACCTTCTGGATAGCCGACAAAATCGCCGCCTCCAATGCCGATGCCTTTACGAAATGGGAGACGCATTTTCTGTTCCTTCGGTCGTTGCTGAACCCACCGCACTGGAAAGCGGAATCGGAGTCGTATACCTTCTCGCCCCTGATACTCTTTGCCTCCGGGCTGGTATACCTCATTTTTGAACCGCAGTCGGCGCAGAACACCAGCCCTGACAGGCGGTGTGTGCTTGTGCCGCCGGACAGACGCTTGGGCTTGCGTACCCGTAGCCGCTGGGCGGTGTCCCATGTTTCCTGGTCGATGATGGCCTCATGGGTATCGGGAAAAAACATCAGCTCGTCCGGCGTGGCTGGCCTGCGCTTCTTGGTCTTGAAGTTCTCGCAGACTGTCTTGCCGAGGATGGTATGCCCAAGATATTCCCGGCAGTCAAGTATGGAGCCGACTGTGTTGCCCGACCAGAAATAAGGGGCGGAGTACCTGTGTTCCAGCTTCCGCTCCGGGTGCTTCTCCGCCATATACGCGGTCGGTATCAGCACCTTGTCCTGCGTCAGGGTCTCGGCAATCTGCGTGGGACCAAGCCCATCACAGGCAAGGCGGAATATCCGCCGCACGACCGCCGCCGCTTCTTCATCGACAACGAGAGTCTGCTTGTCGCCGTCCAGCCGGGTGTAGCCGTAGGGGACAGACCCGCTGCACCGCTTTCCGGCCTGCATCCTGGAACGAAAGATAGCTTTGATTTTCTTACTTGTGTCTTTGGCGTAATATTCGTTCATGATGTTCAAAAACGGAGCAAAATCGTTGTCTGAGGGCTGTGCGCTGTCGATATTGTTGTTGACCGCAATAAAGCGAACACCCTTGTCCGGCAGGAGGATTTCCGTATAAAATCCGACTTGCAGGTAATTTCTGCCAAATCTGCTCATGTCTTTCGTAATCAGACAGGACACATGACCGGCCTTGATTTCTTCCAACAGTTCGGTGAACCCCGGCCTGTTGAAGTTCGTCCCGGAGTACCCATCGTCCGTGAAGTGCCGGATATTGCGAAAGCCATGCTCACGGGCGTATGCCTCCAGGTACTGTTTTTGATTGGTTATGGAGTTACTCTCGGTTTGAGATTCATCATCGCGTGACAGGCGTTCATATAAAGCGGTGATTTTCTCTGCTGGGCTTGTTCTTGCCATTTCAAACCTTCCTTTCTCTTTGGATTATGTAGTTTCGGGTGTTTCCTTTGTCTGTCCTTCTATATCTTAACCCTTCGGGTCCGTGACAATATACGAAGCGTTCATCTGCATGAGGTTTGGCTTAATGTGAAATCGTGTCTTTCCAGAGCCAGAACCGCCAATAACCAGCACATTTTTATTGATATTGTACTTAGGAATTTTGTTGCGGCCCACCATGACGCGCTCCGTCTGCGTCAGGAGAATGTTCTGGTCAAACTTAGGGTTAATGAAAGGGGCTATATCTTGGGCATTGCCCCAACGCGCACTACCGTACTCGACCCCGTGGCGGTATTTCTTGGCATTTTTGGCCTTGATGTAGACTGCCGCCCGGATACAGGCCGCTCCAATTAGCCCCACAAGAAGGTCCTGGGGGTGGAAGCTGGGGAGGGGGTTGCGGGATATGATCTCACCCAGGCCGGAGATCGCCCCCATGCCCTTGGCCACCATATCTGAGCCAGCGGCCAGCCGGTAGCCCTCGCCCACACGGTTGAAGAACCAGAACATGAGCGCATAGGGGAAGTTGAGAATCAGAAACTTTTTTAAGTCAAATTTCACAGTCCACGCTCCCCTCTGTCCCGGTCCTTGACGGTATCCTGCGCCATGCTTCTGGCAACCTCCTTGAAGTGGGCGAGCTGCCGCCGGACAGAGGGCTTCTCCGGGGCCTTGCGGCGTATGGTCTTGGCGGTGTACTCGGCAAAGGCGGCTTTCATGGCGTCATCATCCCGTGCCTTGAAAAAGACGTAGTATTCACCCTTCTCCGGGTTCTTTTTCAGAGCAAAATCCACGCCATATTTTTTCGCCACACTTTCAAATGACTTGATATTTTTAGCGGTAATATCAATGCTTTTCACACCCGTCCCCTGGCCCACAAGCTGCTTCACGCTCTGTTTGCCATGGTGGATTTTCGGGTTTTGGGACTGCGCCAGATACTTCCGTATCGCCCATTTGAGCAGATCGGCGGTCAGTCTGCCGCCGGTCTTGCCCACCTTGATTGCCAGCGCAACGGATTTATCCCGCACTTCGTCCTGCATGGTGATCTGCCTCCTTTCTGCAAGCGGCGGCGGGTGGGATTAGCGTTCCTCTCCGCCTCTGGGCCGTTCCTCCGGGACAGGCTGCTGACGGGCTTTCTTCATGGCGGCTTGTAACTGTTCCCGGACAGAGAGCTTTTTGGGCGGCTCCGGCTCCGCAAGGGGCAGACGCTCCTTTGCTTTCGTCTCCCGCAGCAAGTCGCAGATAGGAAAGCTGTACTCATGGGAATTTTCTTCCCAACAAACGCTTGCCGCCCACAGGGGATCATCGAATTGCAGCAGGGCCTCCACTTCGGCGGAATCAAACTGATGCACCGTTTTCAGGTAGCAATGCAGCTCCGCCAGAGCTTGGAGGCCGTACACTTCCACAATTTGCGGATTGTCCGTAGAGGAAAGGGCGATTGCGTGAGCCAGAAGGCTCTCGTCCAGTTTCGCCAGCAGCTTTTGTTTTCCTTCATACTCCGCAAACATTTCCATTTTGGTCATCTCCTTCCTGATCGTATCTTGATATGGATAAAGCCGTGGTAACTAAGGCGGAACCACCAGACGGCGGAGAAAGGGCATCAGGCACAGCCCTCCTTTTCCTCGCGGGCAAAGCGTTCCTCCAGCTGCTCTACGCTCCAGTTCTGCTTGAACTGCCCCAATGGGCCTGTTGTAAACTGTGCCCGTGCCCGGTCGTCCATTACTCGCAGCCGCGCCCACAGCTCCGGGTGATAGGTTCGCAGTTTCCGCAGTTCTCCAATCCGTTGCAGGGGACAGCACCAGCAAGAGGCGCGGCGGTAAATGTCGTACAGCCCACCAAAATCAAAGCCCCGGTCATAGCAAATCTGCAACGCCTGGGCCTCTGTGATACCCCATTCTACCAGAGGATAGCAGTTCTGCGGATCGTCCTTGCAACGGTGAGCTTCGTCAGCGGCAATGCCGATATAATTCAAAGCATTTTTCTCCCGTTTCAAGCGATTGACTTCCTTGGCGATGAGATGCTGCTTCAAATGTCCCGTACACCACCGCCGTCCAGGCGCCCCCAGCGGCCAGCCGTAACCTTTGGGAGAGCGTCCGGCCTCTCGTTTTACAGGCCGGTCAAACATCAGCCACTCAAAGCCTTGGGGATGCCTCAGAGTGGTGATATGGATGCCGCGTTCCCGATAGAGAAGATCGTCCAGTTTGGCGATATGGGCCTCCATCTCAGGAAATTCCATGGTGGTATCCGCATAGAGAACGCAGTCAATGGGCATTTCCTTTTCGATCATCAGCAACAGGAGCGCACTGGAATCCTTCCCGCCAGATACCGAAATTGCGTGATAAAAGTCCGTATTTTCGCTTGTTTTCGTCAATTATTCCTCCTTAAACGCAAAAAAGAAGCCCCGGAAGGAAAAAGTCCTTCCGGGGCAAATATGTGTTATGAATCAGCCGAGGGCGGTCCACTTCTCCGTGGAGCCGTCCATGCTGAAGCTGTGACCATTGGACGCTTCCACAATGTCCCAATAGTACCACGCGCCGGTGGGCACATCGGAGAAGGTCTTGTAGCCCTTGACCACCGTGTCGGCGTTGACGCTGCGGCCCAGGATGCGGTTGACCATCACAATGGTTTCCGCGCGGGTGATATTCTGGTCAGGCCGGAAGGTGCCGTCCGTATAGCCGTAGACCAGTCCGGCCTCTGCCGCCAGATTGATGTACTTCCGCGCCCAGCTATGGGAAATGTCGGTGAAGCGGTCCAGAACGGTGTTATTGCCGCTGCTGTCACAGAACCGGGCAAGGATTGTTGCCAGCTCCGCACGGGTGATATTCCGCTGAGGACCGAATGTGCCGTCCTGGTAGCCGGTAATCACGCCCATGTTGCAGAGGGTGGAGACGGCGGTGCCGTACCATGCTCCGGCGGGAACATCCTTGAAGCGGTTGATGTTGGTGCCATAGGCGGCTTTCGCCTCCGGGGTCAGCAGCCGGTAGAGGATGGCGGCAACCTCGGCGCGGGTAATGTCCGCATTGGGCGCGGCCTGGGTGCTGGTCCGTCCGGCGATATAGGCGATGTGGTCTTTCCGGTTCAGCAGGGAGAGCTTGGAGCCGGGAGTGGTCAGATCACCAACGCCGCCTGTGCTGCCGCCCTTGGCAATCGTGATCTTCTGGACCTGGGAGGCCATTTCGGAAGCGGTGGCCGCATAGCGCACCTCGTATGTACCGGGAGCCAGTCCCCTCACGGTGTTCCCCGCGATAGCGGTCCACTTGCCGTCAGGCAGGAGCCGGTATTCCATGGTCTTATCCGTCTTGGTGAAAGTACCGTCATTCCGGCCCTGCCGGGTTTCATCGGTATGGCCCACTTCGGGGGCCTTGCGGCGGTCGGGAATCTTCACCGTAACCGTCTCACCGGGCAGGCCGTCATCCTTGCCGGGGTAACGGATGAGAACATCCTTCCCGGCCAGATCGGACACGTCCAGCGGATTCGGGCAGGGCTTCCAGGTCTTGCCGCCGTCCGTGCTGTACTCCATATCCGGCGTGGTGTTCAGCGTCTCATTATCAGGGTCAAAGACCAGCACAGGAGCGCCGGGGTGCTTGGAGATCACCACAGTGACGGTCCGGCTGGCAAAGTCCTCCCTGGTGGCAGGATAGCGGAAAAGGACCGTCTTGCCCAGATAATCGGCGGTGTTCAGCGGCTTGGAGAGGGCGGTCCAGGTTTTCCCGCCGTCTGTGGAGAACTCCGTGCCCTTGTCGGAGCTGACGGTCTGGGCCTTGCTGTCCACCTCCACCTTGGGGGCCTCCCGGCGAGTGGGAATGGTAACGGCCACGCCGCTGCTGGGGAAGGAGCTTTCATCCCCGTGGTTGCGGATGATAATGGTCTGCCCGGTCAGATTGGACACGTCCAGGGGCTTGGTGCAGGGGTTCCAGGTCAAGCCGCTGTCAATGGAGTAGTCCATATCCTCGATGGTGTTGGCGGTTTCCTTTTCCGTATCCAGAGTAACGGAGGGATTCTCCGTCCGGTTGGGAATCCGCAGCTCGGAGGAATCGCTGGCAAACTTGTCCTCGGTTCCCGCTTCCCGGACGAGGATAGTCTGGCCGGTCAGGTGAGAAACGTCCATATCCGGGTCGCACTTGGTCCAGGTCTTACCGCCGTCCGTGCTGTACTCCATGCCAGCGGTGGTGTTGACCGTCTGCTTATCCCGGTCAATGGTCAGATTGGGCTTCGCACCCTTCTGCGGGACCTTCACCAACACGGGCAGGCTGGCGAAGTGGTCAACATCGTACTTCTCCCGGACAGCCAGCTCCTTCCCGTAGAAGCTGGACACATCCAGCCCGTCAGCAGGAATAGCGGTCCAGCCGTTTTCCGTCCGGTACTCCGGCGCGGTGCCAGAGACGGTCAGCCGCTCAGCCACTCGGTCAAGGTCAGCGGCGGGTGCGGCGTTCCGGCTGGGGACGGTCAGGGTGGCGGTGTTGCTGGCGGGCTTGGTGCCGTCACATGCATAGCGCACCAGCAGCGTGGCGTTGGTCAGCTCGGACAGGTCCATGTTGTCCAGACAGGGAATCCAAGTCCCGCCGCTGTCCTTGGAATACTCCATAGCGGCGGTGCTGTCCATGCGTTCGGCGGCGTTGTCAATGGTCAGCACAGGAGCCGCGCCCCGAACGGGGATGGTCACAGTGGTGGGGTCGCTCTTAAAGGAATCGTCCGTGGCGGCGATCCGCACCAGCAGCGTCCCGCCCTGCCGGTCCTCCACGTTCTGCCGGTCCTCGCAGGGCTTCCAGGTTTCACCGCCGTCATCGGAATACTCCATGCCGGTGGTGGTGTTCATGGTGAAGTCGAAAGGATTCACCTTCACGTCCGGGGCGGTGGGACGCTCCGGCAGAACCTCCATGACCACGGGTCCGGGGTTGCCGGTGCCATCATCTACCTGACGGACATAGATAGTCGAGCCGGGGATGATCTCGCCGCCGTTGGACAGATCATCGGTCAGGGTGTAGTCCTTCCCGGCCTCCACCACATCGGGGTCAAAGGTGATGATCTCCTTCCGGTAGTCAATCTCATAGTTCAGCCCCGTGTCGGCCACGGTCCGGCCCTCCACGCTCTGGCTGTCAGAGGCGGTGAGGTTGTCCGTCTCCTTCATCCGCTGGGTGAAGGTATAGGCGGTGTCGGGGGTCAGGCCGGTAAACTTGGGACTGTCCTGCCACGTCTCGCCGCCGTCCGTGCTGTACTCCGCGCCGGGAACGGGGTTCAGCGCGATAGTGGTGGTCGTGCGGCGGGCAATGGTGGGAGGGTTGGTCATGGTCTGCGGGGCCTTGGAGATGGTCATATCCGCGTAGACCTGCTCGGCGGTCAGATCGTAGCCGTCCTCTGCCACAAGATAGAAGCGGGCTTTGTAGGAGCCAGCGTCCACGGGGGCCTCGGAAGTCTCATAGGGCTTGCCACTGGCGAGAGTGCCAACGTACATGACGCTTACGCTCCTGATACCCTCCATGCTGGTCAGCAGATCAGTATAGGGATAGGGCTGGCGGTTGCCGTTGTAGATGGTACTGTAAGCGGGCATATCCGTGTCCAGAATGTTCACCGGCTGATCGGTGGTCCTGCCGGAGACGGTCCGGGTGCCGGAGGCGGTGTGATTTTCGTCCTCAGCCATACGGACCAGGATGGTGTAGCTCTTGTCAACTTCCAATCCTCCAAAGGTGTTACTGGTCTGCCAAGTGTTCCCACCGTCAATGCTATACTCCGCGCCAGGAATAGCAGAAACCGTCAGTTCATGGGCGCTGCTGCTCTCCAAAACGGCCATGGGGGTGTCCTGCCCAGCCTTGCGGATGGTCAGGGTAGCGGTGTAGTCACCAGCCGCCAGAGTATGATTGGCGTCCGGGGAGAAAATAGCGGTCACATGGTAAACTCCGGCGTTGGTGGGAGCGGTGGTACTCTCCACGCCGTCCGCGCCGGTGTAGGTCAGGGCAACGGAGGCGATGCCCTCAATGCCGTCCGCCCCGTGGTAACGCTGGGGGTCGCCGGTGTAGGTGACAGTCTCATCCTTCAGCACGGGCCGGACAGTCCCGGCCTCGCCGGAGGCGCGGGTGATGTGCAGCACCGGGGCGGGGAGCGTTTCGGGGAGCATATAGCCGTCCGCTGCTACAAAGTCGATGTTGACCACATAATCGCCCACGGTAACGGGCGGGGTGGCAATGCCGTCATAGCCGGTGATGGTCATGGAGGCGATGCCGGGGTTGGACTTCGGCAGGGTGTACGTCTGCGCGTGGCCGTTGTACTCCACCGTCTGATCCGCGAACCGCTCAAAGGTGACGGTGGTTCTCTCGGTGGCCTGCATGGTGGAGGGACCCTCCAACTCCTTGTAGCAGGCCGTCTCCACCGCCTTGACCTTGATCTCATAGGTGGTGTCCCGGTTCAGGCCGGTGAAGGTGTCGGTAGTCTGCCACGTCACACCGCCGTCAATGGAATAGGCCATGCCGTCCACCACATCAATGGTGATGGAGGAATCCGTCACGCCAGTGACTACGGGGGCCAGGGGCTTGGCGGGAGTGGCCTTGTTAATGGTCAGGGTGGCGTACTGCGGCTGCAATTCCTCATATCCGCTCTGCATGGTGTAGCTGACCTTCACATTGTAAACGCCGGGATTGGTGGGCGGCTCGGTGGTGGGACCGTAGGCGGTGCCATTGGTCCCGGTGAAGGTCTGCACCACCTGAGTGCATCCGGCGGGAACATCCGCAACCAGCGATTTCGGCGTCCCGTCATAGGTATAGACGGCGGACTGGACTGTCCCAGCGGAGGCGTTCTGCCGGGTGGTGCGGATAATGGCGGAGGAAGTGGGGCTTTCCTCATGGTTGCGATCACCGGGGTACTTCGCCTGGATGGTATAGGCCGTGTCGGGGGTCAGGCCCTCAAAAATGGTGCTGGCCTGCCACGTCTCTCCGCCGTCAATAGAAAACACCGCCCCAGGAATGGCGGTGACGGTGATGGAGTTGGTGGCGGTATTGCTGGCACGGGGCGGGTTGGGTGCGTTCTGCTCCACCTTTGTGATGGTGAGGGTGGAAGTCACCGGGTCCAGGGGAGCGGTCCCCGCCTGCATGGTGAAGCTGACGGTCACGGGATAGGTCCCCGCATTGGTGGGGGCGGCGGTAGTGGTCTGGCCGTCCACGGTATAGGTCACGGTGGATCGGGTAACGTGGGAAATGGCCGGGACCTGATAGGCAGTGGGATTGCCGGTGTAAGGATAGGACTGCGGCTGAAGGACCGCGTTCAAATCTCCGGGGTCCACGGTGGTGTACTCGGTGGAGAACTGCGCGGAGGCGGCGGGAGAAGCGTCATAGTTGCCGTCCTCTGTGGCCTTCAACCGCTGGTAGAGGGTGTAGGCGGTGCCAGCGTCCAGATTCTTGAACACGGGGCTGTCCTGCCACACCTGCCCGTCCATGCTGTATTCAGCGTTCTCCACCGTGTTCAGCGTCAGGGAGCTGGTATCGGAAGCCGCCAGCGTGGGGGCAGGACAGGTCTGCGCCGCCTTTTCAATCACATACTGCGCCGTCACGCTGGAGAGCTGGGGATAACCCGGCTCCATGACAAAGGAGACGGTGGCGGTGTAGCTGCCCGCGTTCACCGGGGCGGAGGCGCTGCTGTAAGGCCGGCCGCTGTTTGTGGTCCCCTTGTAGGAAATCGCCACGGACCGGATGCCCTCCGGCAGTCCGGGCATGGGCAGGGCGGTGGACTGTCCATCATAGGTCTTGGCGTAGTCGCTGACGGTGGGGGCCTCCACCGTGCCATAGGTCAGGTTGATCGTGGCGGTGACAGCGGGAATGTTGTCGCCGGAGAGCTGAGGAAACCGGGAGAGGTTCAGCGTCCCCCGAACCGTCTGCGTCAGGGCATAGGGGTCATAACCCGTACTGCTCCAAGTGACGGGAACGCCGGTGACAGTTTGGGCGTTTCCGGTGCCGCCCTCGGCCACAACACTGACGGAAGCGGGCAGGCCCAGCTTATTGAACGCCGTCCCCATGGGGGCGGTCCGCACCACTTCCTCCACGCTGAGAATAGGCCGGGGAACGACGGTCACGGGGATGGTGACACGGCCAAAGGACACGCCGCCCTTGGTAATGACCGCCTGGACCTCGGTGGTTCCAGGCTTGCTGGAATTGAACCCGGCATAGCTGGGGTCAATGGTCCAGGTGTAGGGGGAGGGATACAGGCTGCTGCCGGTGGTCAGCCTCACCGCCTGGACTGTATCGCCCACATAAATCCGATTGGTGGCGGGGAAAATCCAGGCCAGGGAATAAATCGTGGCATACTTCCCGTCCTCGGTCTGCCAGACGTAGTTATCATCCGTGATGGTCGCGCCGATGGCGTAGGGACCAGCGGCCACGGGCCGGGTGACGGGGGCGGCGGTGTCTACCGTCAGCTCCCCGCCCTCCACCTTCACCTGACAGGCGGAGAGGGCGGCGGGAACGGAAACGCCGTTCACGTCCAGATAGGTGACGGTTTTGCCATCCAGCAGACTGTTCCCGTCATAGATTTTGCTGTCAAATTCAGCCGTCCAGGGGACGGACTTGGGATAGACCAGCAGCCGCTCCGCCGTCCGCAGCTCCACATTGTCATAGATGGCGCTGTCCACGGTGATGATGATGCCATAGGAGCCGGGAGCGGTGACGGACACATGGTTGTCCAGCGTAGTGCCCACATAGCGGTGGAAAGCCGGGGCCACGTTGTAGACTACCGTGTAGGCGTTCCCGCTGTACTCCACACCCGTGGTAGTGGCGGAGAGATAGGCCGGGTCCAGGGTAAACGCGCTCAGGGTCAGGGCGGGGACGTTGATCTGCGCCCAGCTTCCACAGGTGTCGCAGGTGTACTTGACCCGCCCGCCAGCGGAGGCGGTGGCCTTGACAATATCCGGGTTCAGCTCCGCGCCGGAGAGACAGCGGTGAGCAGCCGCAACACCGCCGTTGTCTTCATCGGTGAAGTCCACCATGAGATAGACGGGGTTCTTGTCCGGGGCCGTGTAGTGGGAATCCGGCGCGGGCCAAGTGGAGGGGTCGTCATTTGTGGTGGCGGCAAACGCCTGAGCGGGCAGCAGGGCCACACTCAGACAGAACGCCAGGATCATGCTCAGAACGCGGGAAAGGTTTTTCGTTTTTCGCATAGGCAAATCTCCTTATCTTAAAAATCAAATACGATGGAATAGGTGATGTTGCTCTTGTTATACATACAGTTGTGGTTTGTGTAGTAATAGAACCGCATCTGCGTATAGGTGCCGGTGGGCAGCTTGCCGGAGAGGGTCACGCCGTTGTTGGTTTCCTTGTAGGCGATCTGGTCCCATTGGCCGGTGCGGATGTTATAGGCTTCTACCTTGCCGTAGTCGCTGCCATTGTGGCCGCTGACGGGGGGCACATCAAAGGTATATTCGGTGATGTAGCCGTAGATCGTCTCCCCATCGTCCTGGAAATTGATGCCGGTTTCCTCAATGAAGGAGTTGGCGGAGGTCAGGGTCATGCCGCCGCCCACATCATCCGCCACAAAGAACACGATAGCGGACCAGGGAGAAGCCGCGCCATAGGCGTCCACCGCGCGGCACTTGATAAGGTGCTTTCCATATCCGTAAGTGGTGGTTTCCTTGTCCCTGCCGTCCCATTCATAAGTAATAGCGTCCCCTTCCGGGTCGGTGGAGCGGGCGGTGATCGTCACCGCTTGGCTGGGCCGCACCACGCCGTTGGCGGGGTTCCGGGAGATCACGGGCTTGCTGGGGGCCTGATTGACAAATTCGATGGTTTTTTCCTGCCACGCAGAAGCAGCGCCATAGGAATCCACCGCCCGGACACGGATGGTGTGGGAGCCGTTCCGGGAATACCAGCCGGAGGAAACATAGTCCCCGCCCCATTCCAGCCGGACCGTATCGCCGTCCGGGTCACTGGCCGCAGCGGAGACGTTGGCAAAGAAGTTGTTGCCGCTGGTCTGCCGGGTCACGCTGGCGGTGAAGCTGGTGATAACCGGGGCATTGTTGATAAATTCAATCGTCCGGCTCTCCCATGCGGAGGCCGCGCCCCACTCGTCCACAGCACGGACGCGGATGGTATGGGTGCCCACCTCATAATAGCCGTCCTGCTGGTACTCGCTGCTCCATTCCAGATGCACAGCGTCCCCGTCCGGGTCGGAGGCCACGGCGTTGAGGTCAGCGTAGAAACGTCCATCCTTCATGTTCCGGGTGGCGTTGGCGGTAAAGCTCTCGATCACGGGCGCGGTATTGGTCACGGTGATGTTAGTAAAGCCGCTGGTGAGGTTGCCCGCGTCATCCCGGACAGTGGCGGTGATGGTATAGGTCCCCTCGCTGAACAAAGCCAGCATACCGCCGTCATTGGAGAGGAAGCCGGTGTTGCTGTCCAGTGTGACGGGCCTGCCGCCCAGCTTCACGCCCCAGCTTACGGGCAGACTGCCCGCTCCGCTGATGCCCACGGGGAACTTGGTTCCGATATGGATGGAATCGGGAGCGGTGACGGTCAGTGCGGCCTTGAAAATAATAGTGATGGACTGGCTGGCGGTGGCAGTCTTGCCGTTGCTGTCCCGGAGGGTGGCGGTCAGGGTGTACTCGCCGGGTTCAGGGAAGATCACGGTGCCGCCGTCATTGTCCAGGGTGGAGAGGTCAATCAGGCAGGCCGCGCCGTCCTTCTGAGCGGACCAAGCGATAACCGCCCCATCCGGGTTAAAGAGCTTATCCATGACCACAGGGACGCGGTTGCCCACATACTCCATATCTGCCATGGAGAATTGCAGGTAGCCAACGGGCAGGACAGTAATGGTGTCGCTGGCGGTGAAGGTCCGGCCCAGGCCGTCCCGCAGAGTGCCGATCAGCCGGAACTCTCCGCCTTGGGTGAACTGAATCGCTCCGCCCAGGTTGTTGAGGTCCCCGGTGACATAAGTAGCGAGGTCTGCGGGCTTGCCGTCCTTCTCCAAGGACCACTCCACAGGCAGCCCAATGTTATTGCCCAGGGTCCGCACCTGCACCGTCTCGCCGGTGTAGACCTGCCGCTCCACCATATCCACCTGCAATTCCTGATCTGCCAGAACTTCGATGCTGGGACCGTCAAAGGAGAACACCCGCCCGGCGGGGTCGGTAATCTCACAGCCGAGAGTGAACACGCCCGCGTGTTTGATCCGAATATCGCCGGGGTTGGTGGTCAGGGTCCCCGCAACGTAGGTCCCCCAATTCTGGCGTAGGCCATAGGTATCGTCAATGTGCCACTGGATGGAGGCGTCCGCCACCACGTTTTTGGATTCTACGGCCACGGTAAATGTGCTGTCTGTATGGGCATAATTGGGCATGGTCCAGGCGATCACGGGAATGGGGTAGACGGTGAAGGACTGTTCATAGGAGTAAGAACGGCCCCCAGCGTCCTTGAAGCTGGCTTTCAGCTTGTACTCGCCCGCCTGCTTGAATTGAACTTTCCCGCCGTCTGCGGTCAGCTCTCCGGTCACATAGTCGGCCACGGGGACATTCTCGCCGTTCCGGGTCAGGGACCAGCGCAGGGGGTTCTCACCCAATTCCTCAAAGCCCGTCACCAGCGTGACCACGGAATCGGTGTGGAACATTTTGGGCAGATAGAAGCCGGACACGCCCACGGGGTAAATCTGGATGGAAGCCGTGGCGGTGGTCACACGGCCCAGCTCATCCGTCACGCTGGCGGTGAAGGTGTAAAAGCCGGGTTCTGAGAAGAAGCCATGCCCGCCCCTGGCGGTCAGGTCAAAGGGCGGCACGATCTCTTTGCCGTCCCGCAGGACCGTCCAGACCACTTCGTTATTCCCCAGGTTCTCGCAGGTCAGCTTCACATCCTCCGCAGTATCGGTATGGCCCATATTATTGGTGGATACGGTCAGGCCGACAACAGGGTAAATGCGGATGGTCTGCGAACAGCTATACTCCCGGCCCAGCGCGTCCATGGCGTAGGCGGTCAGGGTGTAGGTCCCCACTTCGGGGAAGCGGACCTTGCCGCCCAGGTTCCCCAGGTCGCCCAGCATGGAGCCGGTCAGGGCAACCGCCGCGCCGTCCTTGGTCAGCGTCCACGTCACATCCTGCCCCTGCAAGTCGGAGGTCAGGAGGTCCACGGGGGTGCTGCTGTCCGTCCACGCGGCGGAGGGCAGGGAGAAATTAAGCCCAGCCACAGGATAGACCATGACGGAGACAGCGGGAGCGGCAAACACCCGCCTGGTGGGGTCGGTCACGCTGGCGGAAATATCATAGGCCCCGGCGCTGGTGATCTGGATGGTGCCGCCGGTATCGGACAATTCGCCGGAGTAAGCGGCGGGAGTGCCGGGGTCATTGGACGGGGTCACGCTCCAGGTTACCGGCAGGGAGGTGTCCTTCTCCAGCGCAATGCTGATTGGTTCATCCGTGTGGGCGGCAACATCCGCCGTCAGCTCCAAATGGAGGACCGGATAGACCGTGATCGTCTGCTCGTAGGTAAACGCACGGCCCAGGCCGTCCGTCACAGAGGCAGTCAGGATGTTGGTGCCGGTCTGGAGGAACTTCACGCTGCCCCCGGCATTGTCGAGGGTCCCGGCAATACCAGCAGAGAGGGAAACGGGCTGGCCGTCCACGGTCAGGGACCACGCAATTTTGCTGTCTCCCACATTTTCAGAGGTCATTTTTACCTTTACTGTTTCATCCGGGTGGGTGAACTCCGGGAGTCGGAAGGACAGGCCCATGGTGTCCCATACGGCGATGGTGGCACTGACACTGAACGTCCGGCCCAGGTGGTCCGTAACACTGGCGGTTACGGTGTAGTTACCGGCAGAGGGAAAAGCAATCTCGCCGCCCTCGTTGGTCAGCTCGTTCTCAACCACAGCGCCGTCCTCGGAGATCACTTCCCAGGTCACGTCCAAGTCAGTCCCGGAGAGACTGACGGCGGCGGGCTGGTCAATGTGGGCCGTCTCCGGTGCATCCAGGGTCAGGACGATCACCGGACAGACCTCCAGCGGCAGAGCGGCGGTATACTCCTTCCCCAGCTCATCCGTAACAGTGGCGGTCAGGACGTAGGCCCCGGCTCCGTCAAAGGCCAGCTTGCCGCCGTGATCGTCCAGAGAAACAGAAACACCCTCGCCGTCATGGGTCAAGGCCCATTGGACAGTCGAGGGGGCGCCATGCTCCACGGTCAGGCTGATCGCCGCCGCTTCATCTTCATGGAGTTTATCGGTGTCAGCGGTCAGGGAGAGGGACAGGTTCGGGAGGGCCTTGATTGCCACAGGCTCAGAGGAAAACTCCCGCCCATGTGCGTCCTTGGCGATAGCGGTGAGAGCATAGTCCCCAGCACCATCAAAGATCAGGGTTCCTCCATTGTTGCCCAGGGCAGCAGAAGTCTCCTTGCCATCTTTGGTCAGCGCCCAACGGACGGAATCGGGCTTGCCGCCCTCCACCGTCAGGCCAATCTCCACTGTCTCGCCGTCATGCACCTTGTCCGCGCTGGCGGTCAGGTTAGGGACGATTACCGGCAGGATGGTGATGGACCGGCTGGCGGTGTACTGCTTCCCGGCAGCGTCTGTGAGGGTGGCCGTCAGGGTGTACTTGCCCGTCTCGGTCAGAGCCAGTGTGCCGCCCTCCTTGGTGAAGCTGACGAGGGGCTGGCTTGCACCGTCCTTCATCAGCGTCCAGACCACGGAGCCGGTCAGGTCGTTTTTGGTCAGTAGCTTCACATCCTCCACCCGGTCGGTGTAGCCATACTCCGACAGGGAAAAGGCAATGTCACCGATGGGCAGAACCTCCACAGTTTTCTCGCAGAAGGCGGTGCCGCCGCTGTTCTCCACAGTGCCTTTCAGCGTGTAGCGGCCAGCCTCCATGAAGTAGCAGATGCCGCCGTCCTTGGTGAATCCCTCCGGCATGGCGATAGATTTCCCGTCACGGGTCAGCTCCCAGGTGACGGCCTCCGCGCCGGTGAGCGTGGTTTTCACGGAGACAGAATCCCCCACATACCGATATGCCGGGAGGTCAAAGGTGATGGCGGGCTTGTCGGCCTTGTCGGTGAACAGGACCTTATTTCCCTTGTCCATGCCGCTGGGGTAAACGGTGGAGCAGTCTTTCTTGGACAGTTCCGTAGCGGCGGCGTCAAATACCACCTGCACCGGGCCGTCATTCCGGGGCGTGACCACGCCCGCCACGGTGGATTTTCCGGTGATGTTGACAGCAGAACCGCCCCACACCACCAGCCGCCCCTTGACGGTGATATTGTTGAGGTCCAGAGTTTTCTCCCCCAGGCCGTTGGCGAGAATCAGGTCGTTTTCAAACGCAGCGTCCTTGATGCTTACCGCGCCCCGCACCAGAACCGTGTCCCGGTGGGTGCCGGTGAGATCACCGGAATCATGGACGCTCTGGAAGATATTGCTCATGATCTGCGCCATCTCCGCTCTGGTGATCTGGCCCTTGGGGTTCAGACGGCCGTCACGGTAGCCGCTGACATAGCCGCGCTCCACCATGGCGGAAACGCTGTCCGCCGCCCACGCGCCTACCTGGTTCCGGTCCGGGAACCGGGCAAGG
>CAJULD010000057.1 GCA_910587505.1 uncultured Oscillospiraceae bacterium
CCGCGTCCGCGCCGGTGAGGGTCATTGCGGGCAGGGTGAGGTTGGTATAGGTTCCCGCGTTGGAGCCGTTCAGGGTTCCGGTCAGGCCAGTGGTATCAACGGATACATCATCGCCGTTCAAAATCCCGGCCAGGGTCACGTCGGTGATCGCCACCGTTTTGCTCCCGTTGTAAGGCCGGCTCTCCGCGCTGACGCCGGAGACCGTCAGCTCTGCGGGGGCAATGGTGAAGGTCTGCTTTACGCGGAAGGGCAGGGTTTCCCCCACTCCCGCCGCGATCACGAAGGCCGTTCCTGCGCGTATGTTCTCGCCGTATGTGACGCTGTATCGGCTCCCGTCCAGCGGCTCGCCGTCCAGGGTGACGGCGGCGGGGGGCTCCTGCTGCGTGCCGTTATACACCAGCTCTCCGGGCAGGGCGACCGTCAGCGTGGAGCCGCAGGCGCACGCGCCGCTGTCGTAGCGGCAGGGCTCCGCCGCACCCTGCGCGCCGCAGCTCGCGCAGGTCAGGCTGTGGACCGCTGTACCCTGTACATGGCTGTAGGTGTGGGGGACGGCGCACTCCTGCACGGTGACGGCGGCGGCCATGACCTTGCTCTCCGGCCCAACGGAAATGGGCGCGCCGGTCTCATCGCTGTAGTAGGCGTAACGCGCTGTGGCCGTGTGGCCCAGCAGACTGCCCAGGGTAAGCGCTGTCCTGCCGTCTATTTCGATGGATGAGGCGCCGGAAAACGTGCCGCCCCGGAGCGTGACGCTGCTGGCGTCGCTGTTGACGCAGAGGCCGGCCCCATTCTCGCCTGTGCCCGTGAAACTGCCGCTGTGGATCGTGAGATTGCCGTTGCCAATCGCTATGCCACATGTCTCGCCAGTGACCGTGCAGCCGGTGAGCTCGGCGGTTCCCCCATTGTACACGTATATGCCCATGGAGTTGCCTGTGACCGTGCAGTCCGTAAGCCTGGCTGTCGCGGCGCTCCCCGACACATACACCTGACCGGTCGTGCAGCCGGTGAGCTCGGCTTCTCCGCCGTATATATCCGTCATCCCATTGATGACGCTATCCTTGATTTCAGCGGTTCCTCCATCGACCAGTACAGATTCCATGTTGTTGATGATGGCGCAGTTTTCGATGCGCAGCTTGCCGCCCGCAACCCCAATACCTTGCCGGGAAATCGTGCGCCCCCGGCCCTCCAGGGTGACGCTGCGGCCTTCCTCCAAAACAGGTGCAAGTATGCGGCCGTTGCCGGTCACGTCATGCACCAGAGTGATGACAGCGTCGGTGACGCCGGGCGCTGTGGCCGCGTCCCAGGCCTCCTTAAGGGTGCCGTACCGGGTCGTCGTTCCGCCCGCAAGCGTCTCCGCCACCACGGCGGCATGGCCGCAGACGGTGCAGACGTTGCCGTCCCGGATGTGGTTTTCCGGCGTACCCAGCTCCTTCTCGCAGACGGTGCAGATGAGGCAGTGGGTCTCCCTGGTGGTCTGGTATCCCGTTACTGTGTGGCCGCACTCTTTTACCATGACAGTGCCATACAGTGCTTCCTCGTCCAGCTTGCCGGTGATGGGGACGCCATCTTCGTCATGGTAGGCGTAGGTTTTCCCCCCGGCAGTCCCCAGCAGATCGCGGAGCTTTTGGTAGAATGTTTGTATGCTTGGGGAATTGGAGCCGGCGGTAAAGACGCCGCCGTACAGCTTCAGTGCGCCGCCCACGTTATTTATGCCGCCGGTGAACGCTCCGCCGTAGATGTCGGCGGCGCCATCGTAATATACATATAAAGCGGAGCGATCATTATACTGAGTGGCAATATGGCCGCCTTTGACAGTGATGCGCGCGCCGCCCTCCACCCAAATGGCGTGACCGGACTGCGAGATGATCGAGCCGTCGCCCTCCACAGTCAGGGAGCTGGACACGGCGGACAGAAAAAACACATACTCTTTGTTCCAATCTGAGCTGTTGTTCGTCATTGTCTTACCGTTCAGGCGCAGGGTGAAGGAGGTGTTGGCCGGGAGGGTGATGGGATCCCCGTTCCAGGTTATATCGGCCAGCAGCGTCACCACCGCGCCGCTGTTGGCCTCGGTGAACACATCCTCTACCGCGGCGTAATACAGAGTACCGCCGTCCGTTGTCACGCTGGCCACGTCTCCGGGCTGCTGCTCCCCGTGGCCCGCCGCCGGGGCGGGGGCGTTGGCCCCGTCCAGCGCCCTTTGCAGCATCTGGACGCGGGAGAGGTCAAGCTGCCTCTGCTCGTCCTCCGGCAGCTCCCGGCAGAGGGCGAGGATTTCGTCCAGCCGGGCCCGTACATCGTCCGCGCTGTCCTCCGTCACTTGCTCCGGCAGGGCGGCGATCAGGGCCTCGATGGGGCAGAGTTTGCAGATGTAAGCGCAGGGCGCGCCGGGGTCCGCCGGGACATAGCCGCACGCGCCGTCGTGGGCGTGATGGCAGTCCGGCGTCCGCGTGACGCAGCCGCTCTCCGCCGAGCAGACGTGGGCGCAGGCGTCCGCCGTCCCGCCCCCGTCCCCGGCGGGGAGCAGGCCGTCGCCGTAGCAGAGCTCGTCATGGACGTGGACGCACTGCGTCTCCTCGCCGTAACATTCGTCCCCATGCGCATGGCCGCAGGGCGCCCCCTCGGTGGGGGCGGCATGGCCGCACTCCGCCGTATGCGCCGGGTGGTGCCTGCACAGGGACGGGTCCGCCGCCAGCGCCCCGGCGGGGCAAAGGCTCAGGCACAGGGCCAGAGCGGTGATGATGCTTAAAATTCTGCGTTTCACAGGATATCCTCCTTATAAATGCGTCTCACCGTGAGACGTATTTCACGGTCCATAACAGTCCCGGATTTCGCGCCGCGATGACGCCCTCATTCCTGCGTTTCGTGGGGTCGGATTCCCTCTGCGGCAGAGGGAATTCATTCCCCCAGGGGGGAATGAGAAAGGGGCGCGCCCCTTTCTTAATCCATTTTGTCACAATTTTCTATTTTACAGCATACACAAAACTTTCTAAAAAGCAAGGCCGCTCGACCAGAATGCACGATTTGCTACCAGTTAACATCCCCCGCCCCCTTGACAGCGGCAATTTTCCCGGTTAGGCTAAGAAGCTGTACCAACAGGCGACGTGCGCAGATCGACGGGAAAAATTTTTGACTGGACTGCCTTAACACATTCTTCAAAGAAGCAAGGCGCAGCGATGTGTTCGAGCTGTACTGCGTTGACCTCTCCACCGGCCTGCGGCGAGGTGAACTGCTGCGGCAGATGAAACAGCGCACCGGCCGGAGGCCCAATCTCCCCGGACAGCGTCCTGCACATGCTCCAGAGGGTGCTGAAACGGGCGGGATTAGAGAAAATCCCGTTCCACCCGCTTCGCCACCCCTTCTCGGTCCTGGCTCTCCAGAACGGCGTAGACGTCAGGACCTTGTCAGCTATGCCGGGCCATTACGCCGCAGGATTTACCCTGGATACCTGCGCCCACGTCACCGCTGCAATGCAGACCAAAGCCGCCAATACTGTCAGCAGCTTCCTCTCCGGTGCTGTCCGGTAGTTTCCCCGTATGGGTCAGAATCCGGGGCAAAAGAAGCAGGCAAAAATCAACACCTGCAAAAAGTACAGAAAGAAAGCAAAACTCCGGAGAAATCAACTGATTTCTCCGGAGTTTTGGCACGCCGTGAGGGATTCGAACCCCCGGCCTTCTGGTCCGTAGCCAGACGCTCTATCCAGCTGAGCTAACGGCGCGTGTCCTCTCAGACAGCTTACACATCTTACCACATCCCGCGGCATAATGCAAGAGGGAAAATGAAATTTTTCCTGAAATTTAAAAAATTTTTGCCGCACCGGACCGGCGCAGAAAATTCCGTCATCCTGCCTGAATTCCTGCTCCTCCGGCGGAAGCCTCCTGCGGAAAGCGGCTGCTGAAAATATCCGCACCGCCGCCCGGCCATCAGGCCTGCTCTGTCAGCCGCTTCAGCAGATGGCCGATTGCATAAAAGGTGGTTTCAAAGCGCATATAGTCCAGCGTGTTCCGGTCCCACATGATTTTCAGCACCGCGTCAAATTCGTCGTCCGCGTCCCAGAACTGAAGAATGACGGGCAGGAAGTCGAACAGCGGAATTCTATAGGCGAGGTCGCCCGCCCCGGCATGCTCTGTGCCGTGGAGCCTTTCGCACGCCTGCCGGAGCGCGTCGGAGCGGTGGGTGAAGACGCGGGCGGCCCCGGCGTACATTCCCGTCCCGGGAGCGGAAATATTGGCGATGCCCGGCAGATTTGTCACGGTGGCGTATTCGCCGCTCAGACGGCAGTCCGGCTTTGCACAACAGAGCACGTCAAAGATAGTCATGCTTTCATTGAAGCCGGCGTGGGCGTACCCGGCGGAACCGGGAAGGCAGAGCTCCACCCGGCCGGTCTGCCGTCCGATGCGGTATGTTTCGCTGACAAAGGAGATGAACAGGTACTCCATCGTGTGGTCCAACCGGAACTGCCGGATCATGCGCTCCTGGTCATAGCGGGCAAATTCCCGCTCCATCCTGTCGCGTGTCAGGTCGTAGTTGGATATCTTGTCCATTTTTCTGTCTCCGTTTCGTCAGATTCGCACCAGGGGCATTCTTTCCCTTTGTGGGAAAAGAACCGGAAGCGCCCTCAGGGAGGGCTGCGGCCCCGTCATGCCCCGCAGGTCACAAGCATATACCCTCCGTACACCGCCAGCAGCGCCACGCCCTGCCATCTCCGGAAGCGTGCGGTGGCCATGGCCGGAACCACGGCAATGACGCCCACCAGCAGACAGGCGGGCATGTCGATCCTGGCCGAGGCCGCGGACACCGGCAGGGTCTGGCCGGAGACCAGCGCGCTGAGGGGCAGGATCAGGGTCAGGTCCAGAATGTTTGCGCCCAGAATATTGCCCACAGAGAGGGCGGACTGCTTTTTCACAATGGCGGTGACGGTGGTGACCAGCTCGGGCAGGGAAGTGCCCACCGCCACAATGGTCACGCCGATGATCCGCTCCGATATGCCCGCCAGACGGGCCAGAGCGCTGCCGCTGTCCACCAGCAGGTCCGCCCCCAGCATCACCGCCGCCGCGCCCAGAGAAAATTTCAGGCACTGGAACAGCACCGCCCGTTTCCGTGGCGCGGCGCGCACCGGGCCCAGATCGCCTCCGCAGTGCATGGCCCTGCGGGCGCCCCGGAGGTTGTCGTATGTAAAAAGGGCAAAAATGCCCGCCAGCGGCAGGGACAGGGCCGGTCCCACGCCGCCCCGTCCGCCGCCCCAGGCCAGCAGCCCCGCGGCAGCCAGCATCAGCGCGGACTTGGTCAGATAATCCCCCCGGTAGATCCGGACCGGCATACAGACGATGGAAATAGCCATAATGAGGCCCAGATTGGCGGTGACGCTGCCTACGGCGTTGCCCACGGCCATGGCCGCCCTGCCCTGGCTGGCCGCCATGACGGAGACCAGCAGCTCCGGCAGCGTCGTGGCCAGGCTGACGATGGTGGCTCCCACAATCAGCCTGGGGATGCCGCTGACCTCCGCGATCCAGGAGGCCGCGTCCACAAACCAGTCTCCACCCTTCACAATAAGGATGATCCCCGCCAGGAAGATCATCCCCCGTATTGCCAGTTCCATTTTTTCGTTCCCCCTTTGCACACCTGGGGCAATTCTAGCACGCGGGGGCGGGGGAAAGGGGGCGCAATCCGTCGCCGGGAGAAAATTTTGCGGGGATTTATTCAGAGGTTCCTTAATGTAAGGCGCCGCCGGATTGTTTCCAGCCATGCCCGCGCGCGCTCCGTTTCTCCGCGGTGAAGCGCGTGGGTCAGACTGCCGTCATCCCACCGGATGTCGGAGCTCCAGAATCCGTCAATGAGCGCGTAGAGGTACGGATACCAGCGCCGCTGCTCCTCTGAAAAGCGGCGGACTGAGTCATATCCTTCCAGGAAGGCGGCAAGGATAGCTTCTTCCATATCCTCTCCTGCGCCGTGCGGACAGTCCATGAGCCTGGCTTCAAAAACGGCCTGCATCACCGCGTCGCAGAACAGGTTGTTATCTCCGCAGCGGTTGAAGTCAAACACCCCGATTTCTCCGGAGGGGGTCTGATACAGGTTGCAGTTGCTGATATCCCCCTGCACCGCGTACCGGGGCTGTCCGGACAGAGGAGCCAGGACCTCCATATATGCGCCGTACCGCTCCATGATCTGATCGAACAGCGGCTTTTCCTGTTGGCCAATCAGTGGTTCCAGGGACGCGAAGGTTTGAAAATCAAAGAGATCGTTGGCAGCAAAGGGGTCGAACAGCACTCTGCCGGGCACGTGGAGATTGTTCTTCTCGGAAATGCTGTGCATTTCCGCCAGCAGCTTGCCGGTTTTCCGGGCGATGGCGGGATCGACGGTCCGGAGCTCATGCTCCGCGAACTGTTCCACTGTAATGATGACATCGTATCCGTTCATCAGACGCCGCCTGGCGAATGCGCCGTCCGAGCGGTATTGGCAGGGCGTCAGAACGCCGTTTTTCCGGAGCTCGTCCGCAAAGCGGCACTGCATCTCCACACCTTCCAGCGTGACATCCGCCTCGTTTTTAAAGCGGATCACCAGCGGCGGACCGGATACGGGATCCGCTCTGACAATGAGCCGCACTTTCTTTGCGCCGGGATTGCCGTCCGCGTAATCGTACCGCTGCAGCTCGGAAACGCATTTGAGAGCCGGAGAGATTCCAAACTCCTGCAGCACGCCGCCTATATCTGCGGGTGTGACTGTAAACATGGCAGACCACCTCCTGAGCGGTCTTTGAACCTGTATTATCGGGGGATACCGGATGGACGGGGATTTTTCCCGTCAGACAGGAAGGTTTTCCGCAGTATGGCGGAAAAAAGACCGGCCGGACGGCGTGCCGCGATTGTGAATACAGGTTCTTTATTGCGCCGGGTCCGCCTCGCCGCCCACCTCTACCGGCAGGCCGTTGACCGCCACGTCGCTTCCCGCCGGAATCAGCAGGTATTTGACGCCGTCGATCACACGGGTTTCCACCAGGTAACTGCTGGCCGGGTCCACGGAGACGGTGGCCTCCCCGGCCGTGATCTGGAACCGCCGGCAGTCGATCAGATTTTCCGGGTTCAGCGCCGCGTTCTCACCGAAGCGGTCCGCGCACGAGCGCCGGAAGGCCTCCGTCTGCCCGGAGGAGACGCCCTGCCGCTCCAGAATCTCCGATATCTCCGCCGTAGAGACGGCCAGAGGCTCCGGGTCCTTCTCCTCCCTGTGGGCCTCGACGCGCTCCCGCAGCTGCTCATGAAGGGCCTGAACCACCTCCAGGGAGCACGCGCCCTCCAACGCCTCCGTCAGGGCGGACTCGAAGGCCTCCCGCTGCTCTCCGGCGGACATGGGGGGCTCGGTATGGAACACTGCGTCCAGAAAGTCCTGATGCAGATCGCCGGGGGAGCGGGTGTAGAAGAGCACATTATAAATATTGGCCGCCCGGTTGTCGAAGGCGGGGAACAGGAAGCCCAGCTCCGGCGCTGCGACGATCTGCTCCGGGGCGCAGCTGTGGAACTCGTTTTCACCGGCGAAGTACCCCAGCTCCATCTTTCCGTCCTTCACCGGGCAGACGCAGCAGAGGATGAAGCGGTAGACGCTGTCGGATTCGCCCTCCGGCCGTTCTCCGGCGTCTCTGCTCCGGACGGGTACGTCGTAGGCGTCGTAGGCCAGCAGTATCACATAGTTTGTATCCCCCATGTCCAGGGAATCGATGACCTTCCGGTAGAATTCCTCCCGGATCTCTCCGCTTTTCAGCTCCGACTCCCGCAGGGCGGAGAGCAGCCGGTACTCGTCGCTGTCCATCACCTGCCCGGTGGAGAACACCACGTCGATAAGATGTTTCCCCAGCGTGCCGGAGAGCGCCTTTTTCAGCAGACCCAGGTACTTTTCAGCCTCCTGGCCGCTCATACGGCCCAGACTTTCGTCCAGGTAGGAGATGATCTCTTTTTTGGTGTTGACATAGCAGCCGTAAATGCATTTGACGGCGCATTTTTCCGGGCGGAGGCGGCGGCGCAGCTCGCCCAGCTCTTTTTGATTCATGTGCGGTTCCTCTCTTCCGTAAAATAGGGAGGCGGCCGCTCCGCCTCCCGGTTTGCTTGGCTTTATTATAACGGAAGGGAATGGGAAATGCAATCATGATTTCAATTTCGGAGTCTCCCGGAAAGATTCCCATGCTGCCATTGGGATGGCCCGCCGCTGAGGGTCAGTCCATCCGGAACAGCAGCGCCACCGCCTGCGCGGACATGCCGGAGCCGTCGCCGGTGAATCCCAGACGCTCCTCCGTCGTGGCCTTGACGCTGACCGTCTCCAGCGGAATTTGCAGATCCTGCGCAATATTCTGCCGCATCTGCGGGAGATACGGGGCGATTTTCGGCTTCTGAGCTACCAGTGTCATATCCACGTTGCCTATGGCAAAGCCATTTTGCGCCAGCAGCGCCCGGACCTGCCGCAGCAGCGCCCGGCTGTCCGCTCCCCGGTAGCGCTCGTCCGTATCGGGAAACAGTCCGCCGATGTCCCCCAGCGCCGCCGCGCCCAGCAGCGCGTCCATCAGCGCGTGCAGCAGCACGTCCGCGTCGGAATGGCCCAGCAGCCCCTTTTCCCACGGAACCGTCACTCCGCCCAGCACCAGAGGCCGCCCCTCCGTCAGGCGGTGCACGTCATATCCCTGACCGATCCGGGGAAGGTTCATGGCTCCACCTCCTGCCGGTGCAGAAGCTCTCCGGCCAGAATCAGGTCCTCCGGTGTGGTGATCTTGATGTTTTCACAGGACCCCTCAGTCAGGTAGATCTCCTTGCCCAGCTTCTCCACGGCGGAGCAGTCGTCGGTGACTGCCTCCCCGGACATGCGGACGTTCTCCAGCGCAGCCCGGAGAAGGGCCGCGTCAAACACCTGAGGCGTCTGTACGGCCCGCAGATCCTCCCGGGGCGGCGTGCTGACAATCTTTCCGTCCCGGACGATCTTGACGGTGTCCTTCAGCGGCACGGCAGGGGCGGCGGCGTTGGTGCGATGGGCCAGAGCGATGGTCCGGTCGATCAGCTCTGCCGTAGCCAGAGGCCGCGCCCCGTCATGGACCGCCAGGAACGCCGCGTCCTCCCGGCACTCCAGCGAGGCCAGATAGACGGACTCCAGACGGCTTTCGCCCCCCCGGACGATCTTCACCGGCTTCGTCACGCCGTAAATCCTGCACAAGTCCCCGATGGCAATCAGGTCTTCCTCCCGCGCGGCGACAACGATCTCGTCCGCCAGCGCCGCGGCGTTCACCGCCAGCAGCGTGCGGGCGAGAACGGGAACGCCGTCGATGGGAATCATCAGTTTGTTTTCTCCGCCCATACGGCTGGACATCCCGGCCGCGGCTATGATTACGCTGCACCAGGGATGATTCTCCGGCCCCTTTCGCCGGAATAATTTTGCCAAAAGCTTATTCACTCTTCTGCTCCTCCTGCGGCCGCCTGGTCGATCCGCTGCTCCAGGTCGTCGTATGTCTCCCCGGTTGACAGCGCCATTTCGGAAATCAGAATCTGTTTTGCCGTGCGGAGCATCTTCCGCTCACCGGTGGATAATCCCCGCTCGCTCTCCCGGTGAAGCAGCCCTTTCACCACCCGGGCCACCTCATAGAGGTCCCCGCTTTTCAGCCGCTGCATGTTCTCCCGGTACCGCTGGTTCCAGCTGCCGGTGAAGCGCTCCACCTCCAGCCCGGCGATGTCCCGGAGCAGCTGCTGCACCCGGCCCAGCTCCCAGATGCCCCGCAGTCCGGAAGCCGCAGCCGCGGCAGTGGGAATCTTCAGCGTCAGCCCGCCTACAGGCATGCGGAAGACATAGTAATCCTGCCGCAGGCCCGCTACCGTCTCGGTCACGATCTCATCGATGACGCCCGCCCCATGCATGGGATGGGCCACCTTGTCCCCTATGCAAAACATATTCCCACCGTTTTCCTTTCATACGCACCTGACGCAAAACACCCCACTATAGTACATCATGTTTTCAGTTTACACCGGTTTTTGGAAAATTACAAGGAAAAATTTGTAATTTTGTGCAAATTTCTGTTTTGACGGGGAATCTCTTCTGAAATGGGATCCAGGCTGCCGCAGGGCGGCGGGCAGTTTCTCTGCATTTTTCTTTAAGATTACCAGATACCTCTTGACAGGAAGCACTATGCGTTGTATAGTATTGTGCAAAGGGGGGCATGGCTATGATTGATCCGCAACTCAAGCGGGGGCTGTTGGACGTATGCGTGCTGTCCCTGCTGCGGCGGGGGGATTCCTACGGGTATCAGATCATCAAGGATCTGTCCGGCTGCATTGAGATTTCCGAGTCCACCCTGTATCCCATCCTGCGCAGGCTGGAGAGCGGAGGATGCCTGCGGGTGTACTCTGTGGAGCACAACGGCAGGCTTCGGAAATTCTACCGCATTACCCCCAGAGGGGTCACCGTGATCGACCAGTTTCTGGAGAGCTGGCCGGAGATCCGGAGAGTATATGATTTAATAAAGGAGTGTGCCGGACATGACGCGCGCAGAGTTTCTGAATGATTTATATCACCATCTCCGCGGGATGACCCGGGAGCAGGCCGAACAGCATCTGACCTATTATGCCGAGATGCTGGACGACCGGATGGAGGAGGGCATGAGTGAAGCGGAGGCCGTAGAAAGCATGGAGGATGTGGAAACCATCGCCCGGCGAATTCTGGAGGAAGAAGGCCTTCCCGCTTCCCCTCCCGTCGTGCCGCCGGAATATCCGGACGTCTCCAGACCGGACGGAGGCAGCGGTGGCAGATGGACGAAAGCCCGTCAGATGCTAAAGCGTCTTCACTGGCGGAAAGCGCTTCATATTGCGCTGTGGGCCCTGGCCATCGTCGTCATTCTGAGCGCTTTCATCCGCTGGCTGTGGATGCGGAACATCAGAAGCGCCGATTATCCCACGGATTACGTAGCTGAGGGCGTCCGTGAAGCGTCCGATATGGATGAATATACCTATATGGAGGAATACGCCGAATTTGCCGAATACGCCCATATGGATGAATACGCCGAATATGCTGATATGGAGGCCCCCTGTGCGGAGGGCTACGGATACAGCGGCGTTGAGTACAGCTTCGACTGTGAGGAAATCAGCAGTGTGGATATCCAGTGGGCCAGCGGCACGGTGTTTGTGCAGAGCTGGAGCGGGGACAGTATTCAGCTCCAGGAACACGCCAGATCCGCGCTCAATGATCGGACCAGGATGTCCTGCCAGAGCAACGGAGGCAAACTGACCGTCCGCTTCCGGAATCGCCCCGGTCTGGGCAGGGTAAAGGGCAGCAAGTGGCTGACGGTGCTGGTGCCCGATGGGATGCTGGAGGAGCTGGAGATCCAGACCGCCTCCGCGGAGGTGGAGGTGTACGGACTGGAGCTGGCCTGTCTGGACATGTCTACCATCAGCGGGAGCATCGCTGTTTCAGAGTGCTACACGCAGCAGGCGAATCTGGCCACCACCAGCGGAGACACGGATCTTGCCACGCTGTACGCGGAAACGCTGGAGCTGGGGACCACCAGCGGCTGTATCACCGGGACCGTGGTATCGGGAGAGCTGTCGGCCACCTCTATTTCGGGAGATATGTCCCTCTGCTCTGCGGGCGACATGGAAGCCGCCCATCTGTCCAGCGTCAGCGGCGACATTCGCTTCTCCGTGGAGGCCCCCTCCGCCGGGTCCCTCGGCGTAAACACCGTCAGCGGGAACGTCTCCCTGTCACTGCCCGATAATCTGGGCTTTACGCTGGATTTTTTCACTACCTCCGGCGGCCTGCAGCCCTCCGGCAGCTTTGAGCTCAGTCAGCAAGGCGGAAAATACATCTGCAACGGCGGCGGGTGCAAAATTCAGGTGAACACCGTCAGCGGGGATTTGGATATCTCTTGACGGGGTTGCTCTTTTACAGGAGTTGTGGTACAATCCTTCTGTTATTTATGAACGGAGGTATTCCCATGAACCCCTTTGATGAAATTGAGCTTCAGGACTGCCCCTGCTGTCACGGCGCGGGAGTCATCGAGGAGGAGGGCGGCTGGTGCGTGTACGTGCAGTGCGTGGACTGCGGCAGCCACACCGCCGAGCTGTCCTACAAAAACGGGGAGGAGCGCATGGACGCCGCAAGGCGGGTGGCCCGGAACTGGAACATCGGGAAGGTGATCTATCCGGGACCGGGAGACTGAGAAGCTGCACTCATACTCTTTTCTAAAAGAAAAAGTATCAGAAAGGACTTTGGAACCTGTATTCATAACCGTGGAATGCCGGATGGACGGGAATTATATTCCCGCCTGGCAGGGAAATTGACGCAGGATGGCGGGAAACAGGCCGTCCGGACGGCGTTCAGCGGTTGTGAATACAGGTTCTTTGTGCTGTTCTTCAATAAAAACCGGCGTATATTTTTCGGAACATGAAGCGTGCGGAATGACAAATTGGCGGCTGTTGAAATCAAAAATGGCATTTTCAGTTTCAATGGAAAGAGTATAACAGGTGATGAATATGTATAAAAAGCCCTGTTTAAGGCAAACCAGCCAAACCGCAATAAAGTATATCCTGAACACACATATCATTCCATTTATCGGGAATTACCGCATCCGGGACATTACCCCCATGCAGATCCAGACAATCATGGCCAGGCTATCCGGAAAAAGCAATTCGCTTCAATCTAAGGTCTTGACAAACCTGCGCAGCATCTTCAATGTGGCGCAAGAGAATGGATTGATTGCAAAGTCACCTGTGAGCAGTATGCTGAAACCCACTGGGAACAAAACTCCAGAAAAAGAAACATTGACCGTGCAGGAAAGTCAGATGCTCCTTGACCGAGTTAAAAATCCACGTGCGAAGACTTTTTTGTTGATTGCACTGCACATACAAAATCTTCCTATCGCAGCTCATGGCGGCTAATAGAAAGAGAACTGCCGGAAACCCACCTGACAGCACACACTCTTCGCCACACGTACATCACGAAACTTTTTGAGGCCGGGCTGGATATTAAGGAAATCCAATACCTCGCAGGACATAGCACGATGGATATGACATTGAAAGTCTATACCCATTATGACCGCAAGTCCCGAGAAACCAAAACGGCAGAAAAAGTGCGTGACGCCTTAAGAATAAGTGCATGACAAAAGGGATGTTGCAAATTTGCGGCGTGACAGAAATATCGGAGCTTTTGTTGTTTCACAACCTGCAAATAACGGCATAAGAGGAGCCGAAATCTTTCAAACCATTGCGCCGCAGGGCGCGGACGGATTTTGAAAATTTACCACACTTTTACCACGCCAATGCCGAAAATCGCCCGAAATTACCCCAAAACACGTGAAATCTGGAGGGTTAAAAAGCGCTGGAAAAGCACAAAAAAATCCCTCAAAGCCTTGCGGCTCTAAGGGATTTTCATGGTGGACGCTAACGGACTTGAACCGCTGACCCCCTGCACGTCAAGCAGGTGCTCTAGCCAGCTGAGCTAAGCGTCCAAGCACGGAACACGTCTATATTACCGCACTCCAGGTGTTTTGTCAAGTCTTTTTTCGTCCCTGTCAGAATTTTGTCAAAATTTTGCCTGTAGTCCCACAACTGCGGATCAGACGTTCCACCATCTACCGCCCCATACATGCGCAACTGCTGGCCTGTAGTAAAATCGGGAGGCTAATCAATCATTCCAGCAAGCGCACTGAAATCATCGAAACTGCGTTTTTTTCCACAGAATTGAGAATAAACCCGGCCAGATCACAGGCATAGAAATTCCCCGTAATGTTCAGGCCGTGTTCCAGGATATGGCTTTTGAGGGTGGCATAGCCCTCGGAAATGTCCCAGCGGCCCCGGCAGCAGAGATATAAATAGCGCCCGGCGGGCTTCTCCATGTAGTAGGGGAAGTCCGCTTTTTCCCTGATTCGGGTGTAGAGGTGGCTGATGTCCCCCGGTCCGCCCTGTTCCTCCGGCCGATGGATGGCCCCCAGCTGAAAATCCGTCTGTATCCCGTACTGTCCGCACAGCCTCTGGCACCGCTCCAGCACGGCGATCAGCATCTCGTTCTCGCTGGCCGCCGGGGTCATCAGCCCCTCCAGCTCCTCCGCCGGGAGGGCCAGCAGGTGCTCCGCCTCAAACCAGGCGGTCTGGGGAACCATGTCCGAAGCCGACCCAAACTCCAGATTATGCAGAGCGCTGGACAGCACGAAGTCCATGTGCTCCAGCTTCTGGCGTTCCGCCTCCAGACGGCCCCGCTGTTCCCGCAGCAGCGCCAGCGTCTGAGCGGTGTCCTGCCCCTGGAGGCAGCGGCGGACCTCCTCCAGAGGCGTCCCCGTCTGGCGGAAGATGGAGATGGCGTAAAAATCGTAGAACTGCTCCACGTCGTAATAAAAATAGCCGTTACCTCCCTGGTGGGCCGGTGAGAGGAGGCCGATGTCCTTATAGTGCCGCAGCGTCTCCTTGGTAGTGCTGCACAAGGCGGCAAAGGCCCCGGAGGTCAGCCAGCCCTTTTGACGTTCCATATAATTTTCCTCCTAAATTAAAAAAACCTCTTGACTGCGTGGCGGCCACACGGTTTATGATACCCCCTGTCAGAAATAATTGCAAGTCCACAGGACAACAATAAGAGAAAACAGGAGGTTTTTCATATGGATTTTGGATGCAGCAGCTTTTCCTGGGAGACAAAAAACGGCCTTCACCTTTTGGGCCGGACCTACGACCAGTTCGGCGACCTGGCGGCTAACCGGGTTATCGGTGTCCCCAAGGGGTATCCCTGTGCCCCCGGACTTCACGGGGAGGGAGCAGTCCCCGGCGAGTATGGCTATACCGGTATGGCGGTGCTGGGCTTTGGGGAGCCCATTCTTGTGGACGGGGTAAACGCCGCCGGCCTGATGGGGGCGCTGCTTCACTACCCGGGGTACGCGGTCTACCGGGAGGGGCCGGAGGAGGTGACTGCAGCGGTCCACCCGGGCCGTCTGCTGGCATGGCTGCTGGGCCGGTGCGCCGGGGTGGAGGAGGCGGTGGAGGAGCTGTCCCGTTTGACCCTGGTGGATGAACCCATCCAGGGCAACCCCCTTCCCGCTCATTATATCCTCAGCGACAGGAGCGGCGAGGCAATTATCATTGAGCCGGACGGGGACGGCCTGTCCGTCCACCGGAACACCATCGGCGTGCTGACCAACAGCCCGGACTACCGGTGGCACCGGACCAACCTGCGCAACTTTGTGGGGGTCACCAACCTGCCCAAAGCCCCTCAGACCGTCGCGGGCCACGAGCTTCGGGAGTTTGGCGAACGCCTCGGCGGCGGCTCCGGCCTGCCGGGGGATTACTCTTCCCCCTCCCGCTTTGTGCGGCTGGCCTTTATGAAGGAGTTCGCCGTTCCGGGAAAGGACGAGCTGGACGGAATCTCCCGGATGTTCCGGGCCTTCGCTCCGGTGGACATCCCGGAAGGGCTGGCGAAGGCCGACCCGGATTATGATGTATATGAATAAACCCTCTGCACCGGCGTCATGTGCGCTGAGAGCGGCGTGTATTACTTCGCCCCCGCCCGGAACCGGCGTATTTCCGCCGTCCGGCTTCCGGTACAGGGGAGTGAGATACAGTATTTCAACCTGGGAAACGGTCAGGACATCGACTGGAGGAATTAGAACATCATGGAGAAACTGGACTCTTACCATCTGCCCGTCACGGGCAGAAATATCCTGCGCTTCGCCTTCCCCACCATCGTCATGACAGTATTCAACACCTTTTATACCATGGTGGACGGGCTGTTCGTCTCCAACCTCATCGGTATGGAGGCTCTGTCCGCCATCAACCTCACCGCCCCGGCCATCGCCCTGATTACGGCGGTGTCCGGGATGCTGGCTACCGGCGGCAGCGCCGTGGTGATGAAGAAAATGGGGGAGCACAGAGAACAGGAGGCCCGGCAGGATTTTACCCTGCTGATTCTCACCAATGCCGTTGTGGGCGCGGTGATGATGCTGCTGGGCTATACCCTGATGGACACCCTGCTGGGAGCCATGGGCCTCTCCCCGGCGGTATTCGGATACTGCCACACCTACCTGAGCAATTACCTGCTGTTCACCATCCCCATTCTGCTGATGTATAACTTCTCCCTCTATCTGATCGCCGCGGATAAATCCACCCTGTCCCTGATCTGCACCGTGGCGGGAGGCGTGACCAATATCGTCCTGGACTACGCGCTGATCTCCCTGTTCGACCTGGGCATCCGGGGCGCGGCCATCGCCACCGGTCTGGGGTATTCCATCACCGCCGTGGTGGGCTTCCTGGTGTTTCGGAAGAAGGACAATCTGCTCCACTTTGAAAGGCCGGTCTTCCGTGGAGGCGTGCTGTTTCACGCCTCCACCAACGGCATGTCGGAGCTGGCAACCTCCCTGGTGTCGGGCATCACCACCCTGCTGTTTAACCTGGCAATGCTGAAATACGTGGGCGAGGACGGCGTGGCGGCCATCACCATCATCATGTATGTACTTATGTTTGTCAGCGCCCTGTTCATCGGCTACTCCTACGGCGTGGCCCCCATGATCTCCTACTA
>CAJULD010000058.1 GCA_910587505.1 uncultured Oscillospiraceae bacterium
TCTTCTCAAATTTTCCTTGCATCACCTACTTGACTTTATACCATTAGACTTTCCCAGCGGAATGATTTGTACCAGTATACATGATTTCTGCTTTTGAGGCAAGGGGCCCCGGTCTCTTTCGTTCTTATTGCGGTTAGAGTGTGAACACCTGAACAGCACGATGATTGTCCGCACGACCGGACTTAACCGCGGTAAGGGCAAGCCGTCCCCGCTGCTCCTGCCCCTCTCCTTAGCGTTCGCCATCACCGGACAGCAGCGGCCGCCTCTTTTTCAGGCGGCCGCTGCTGCTTTTCCGGGGACATTTTTATATTAGAAGCTGTACCAACAGGCGAAGTGCGCAGATTGGTACAGCTTCTTCTTACTTTTTTGTGTTACCGCACGGCGATGGCCTCAATTTCCACCAGTGCGTCCTTGGGCAGCCGCGCCACCTCCACCGCGCTGCGGGCCGGAGGCTCGCCTGGGAAGAAGGAGGCGTAGACCTCGTTCATGGCGGCAAAATCGTTCATATCCTTGAGAAATACGGTGGTTTTAATAACGCTTTCCATGCCCAGTCCTGCCTGCGCCAGAACAGACCGTACATTTTCCAGGGACTGCCGGGTCTGTCCGGCGATGCCGCCCCCGGCGAAAGCCCCGGTGGACGCGTCGATGGGCAGCTGGCCGGAGGTGATGACGATACTTCCGCCGTCCACCCCCTGGGAGTAGGGACCGATGGCCGCCGGCGCGGCGTCTGTGGCAATGATTTTCTTC
Source organism: uncultured Oscillospiraceae bacterium (assembly GCA_910587505.1). Lineage (GTDB taxonomy): Bacteria > Bacillota > Clostridia > Oscillospirales > Oscillospiraceae > Pelethomonas. The sequence continues at coordinate 748 of CAJULD010000058.1, forward strand.
ATGGGGAGAAGCCTCCTTTATCGTAGTGCCTCCATTGTACCAGCATTTTCCGGAAAGTCAATTGCCGTAAAACTCCCGGAGGTAATTCTCCACGTCCGCCCGCGTACCGGTAAACACGCCCGGCGTCTCCATTTTCAGAGACACGCAGGCAGTGGCGTACCGCAGCGCTTCCTGCATTCCGGCCCCCGTCATCCGCATGGCCAGGTAAGCGCCGAAGGTGGTGTCTCCCCGCCCCGTCCGGCCGGAGAGATTGCGGGCCCTGACCGGGCAGGTAAAAAGGTCCCTGCCGTCATAGGCCAGCATCTCCGTGTTATGGGAGATCAGGATTTCCTTTGCCCCCCAGCGGCGAAGCTGCCTGGCGGCCTCCGCCCGGTCGGTCAGTCCCGTCAGGATCTCCGCCTCGGCGGCATCGGTCTTGAAAAAGTCCATATAAGGCAGATATTGCAGTTTATCTGTCCAGTCGTGAAAGCAGAGCTTTCCATTTTCATTGTGGCGCAGGAATCCCTGCGCGTCGGCGGAGACCATTCCTTTTCCATGGAGGAATTTAATCAGCTCGTTTGGAAAGTCCCCGTACAGCAGTCCGGCCAGGTGGTAAAGCCGGCAATCCACGTCCGGAATTTCTTCCGGCTGAACGGGGTCGGACCGGGCGGGACAGGAGGCGTCCCGCCGCTCCCGGTCGGGGGTAAAGTAAACGTTTTTCATGAGAGTGGTCTTTTTCGACGGCAGGAGGGCGATGTCCGCCGGGTCCATATGAAAGCCGCCGATGATGTCGCCGTCCTCCGGGGAAATTTTTACGGCGGCAAAGACCTTTGCGCCTGCCGCAGCGGCGGCGGGGGTGCAGAAGGTCACCGCGCCGCCGGTGGAGCGGTCCTCCGCTCCGGTGTAATCAACGTTGACGTCCCGTGTGGCGGGACCCACTATCATGAGATCATAGACCTGATTCATAGACGCCTCTTTTCTCTGCCGCCGGAGGCGGCAACGGTTAATTTTTCTGCCGCCTCCGCGGGGCGGCCTCCGCTTCCCATCTGTCGTACCAGATTCGCTCTGCCGGGCGGGGCCGTTTCAGGCGCGCCAAAGCAACCGCGGGTTCCGGGGCCTCCGGCCCCGGCGGTCGGACCGGAACGCTCCACGACCGCCCCCCGGAGGGGGCGGTCAGAGAACCTGCCCTGGTTAGCCGAACAGGTGGAAATGCACCACTACGGTGGCAAACACGATGGAAACCATGCTCAGAAGCTTGATGAGGATGTTGATGGCGGGACCGGAGGTGTCCTTGAAGGGGTCGCCGATGGTGTCGCCCACAATGGCGGACTTGTCATTCTTGCTCCCCTTGCCGCCGTAGTGGCCGGACTCCACGTACTTCTTCGCGTTGTCCCAGCTGCCGCCGGAGTTGGACATGAACACCGCCAGCAGGAAGCCGGAGGCCGTCGCACCGCACAGCAGGCCGATGACGCCGGCGGGCCCCAGCAGCAGTCCGCCCATGATGGGCACGCCTACGGCGATGAGGGTGGGCACCACCATCTCCTTCAGGCTGGCGCGGGTGCACAGGTCCACGCAGCGGGCGAAGTCCGCATCCCTGGTACCCTCGATAATGCCGGGGATCTCCTTGAACTGGCGGCGGACCTCCAGAACCACACTGTGGGCCGCCTTGCCCACGCTGCCCATGGTAATGGCCGCGAAGATGAAGGCCAGGCACGCGCCCACGAAGATGCCAACCAGCACCACCGGATTCATGACGCTCATATCCAGCGCCATTTCCGGAGCCAGGCTCTCCACCTTCTCCACGTAGGAGGCAATGAGGGCCAGGGCCGTCAGGGCGGCGGAGCCGATGGCGAAGCCCTTGCCGGTGGCGGCGGTGGTGTTGCCCAGGGAATCCAGGGCGTCGGTGCGCTCCCGGACGACGGGATCCAGGCCGCTCATCTGAGCGATGCCGCCGGCGTTGTCGGCCACGGGGCCATAGGCGTCGGTGGCCAGAGTGATGCCCAGGGTGGACAGCATGCCCACCGCCGCCAGGGCGATGCCGTACAGGCCCATGGCGTTCCGCGCCTCGTCAGCAAGGCCCAGGCCGGAGACATAGTAGGCGATCAGGATGCACCCGCTGACCGTCAGCACCGGCAGCATGGTGGAACGCATGCCCAGGCTCAGGCCGTCGATGACCAGCGTGGCGGTGCCGGTGACGGAGGAAGCCGCCAGATTCTGCGTGGGAACGTAAGTATCGGAGGTGTAGTACTCGGTGAACCGGCCAATCATCACGCCGGCGAAGAGGCCGGAGAGGATGGCCACGTACAGCCCGATGTAATCCCTGCCCAGCAGGAACCATACGATGGGGAAGGCGGCGATGGCGATGATAGTGGCGGAGGTGTTGGTGCCCCGGCGGAGGGCCTTCAGCAGGGTCATCTGGTCGGTGGACTCGCCGGTACGGACCAGCAGGGAGCCGATGATGGAGGCAATGACGCCCACGGCCGCAATCAGCATGGGCACCGCGAAGGCGCTCAGGTCGTTGACGGACTCAATGTACCCGAAGGCGATCACGCCCAGGGAGCAGGAGGAGATGAGGGAGCCTACATAGGACTCGTAGAGGTCCGCGCCCATACCGGCCACGTCGCCCACGTTGTCGCCCACGTTATCGGCGATGGCGGCGGGGTTGCGGGGATCGTCCTCGGGAATGCCGGCCTCCACCTTGCCCACCAGGTCCGCGCCTACGTCGGCGGCCTTGGTGAAGATGCCGCCGCCCACACGGGCAAACAGGGCCATGGAGCTTGCGCCCATGCCGAAGGTCAGCATGGCGGCGGTGATGTCATTGAGGGGAAGGTGGAACACGTACTTGAGCAGGATGTACCACCCGGAGATGTCCAGCAGGCCCAGGCCAACCACGGTGAAGCCCATGACCGTACCGGCGGAGAAAGCCACCTTCAGCCCGGAGTTCAGACTCTCCCGGCAGGCGTTGGCGGTGCGCGCGTTGGAGGCGGTGGCAATCTTCATGCCCACAAAGCCGCTCAGTCCGGAGAAGAAGCCGCCGGTGACAAAGGCAAAGGGAACAAACCAGGTCAGAAAGCCCAGCGCCGCCATGACGCACAGGATGGCGAACATGCACACGAAGAATACCAGGACCACGCTGTACTGACGGCGAAGGTAGGCGTTGGCCCCCTGCCGGATAAAGGACGCGATCTTCTTCATCTGGTCGGTGCCCTCAGAGAACGAGAGGGCACGCTTCGCCATAAAGACGGCAAACAGCAGTGCGCAGATAGAACCCAGGGAAGAAAAAATGATAAAATACTGATTCATAATTTTTCTCCTTTTCTCTGATTTTTGATCTATTGCTACCCCCGGTTGCGCACCCGGGGGACAGATCCCGTTTGTAATCTGCCATATGGGCGGAAAATTGTCTCTCTGGTGTTTCAAACCACTGATGGAGGAGCTTTACAGCTTCCCGATCAGTGGTTTGAGTGGGGAATCGCGTCTGGTTCAGATGCGGCTCCTGTCCGAGGTGACGGAGCTGGTATGGGGGTCTGCGCTCAGGTCTGAAATAAACTTCCGCAGACGTTCGTCGGCGTGGCGGCCCCCGAAGTCCGCCTTGAAACGGATCTTGAAGCCGGTCTTCACCTCGTCCACGTGGAAGCTGTTGAGGATGGCGTCCGCCTCTCCCGCCAGGGCATAGATCCGCTCCATGGTGCCTGACACCTCCGTGCAGGTAACGGAGAACAGATAGAGGGCATAGCGGTTGTGTACAATTTTCTTCTGGAGCCACTCAAAGACGATCAGCGTCACCAGAATGCAGACGCCGCCTACGATGGCCACCATGTAGTATCCGCCGCCTACGGCGACGCCAAGGCAGCCTGTGGCCCAGATACTGGCCGCAGTGGTCAGGCCCTTGATGCTGGGGCCCTCCCGCATGATGGTTCCCGCGCCCAGAAAGCCCAGCCCGGTGATGACCTGGGCGCTCAGACGGGCAGGGTCCGGCGTAGCGCCGTAAGGACGGTACTGCCAGAAAATCAGCTGGCTGGTGGTCATCACCGCGCAGGCGCCCAGCGCCACCAGCATATGGGTGCGCATACCGGCAGGGCGGTGGGTATACTCCCGCTCCGTGCCGATGACCGCGCCCACCAGCATGGCCAGCATCATTCTCAGGCCGATGTCAAGGGGGCTCAGGGCCAGCGCGGATACATCCACTACCGCCACAGGTGTTGTTACCATGGTCGTTTTACCTCCCGCAAGGTCGTCAGTCCAAAGGGAACCGTCAGAGGGTATACCGGGTCCCCTCGCCCAGCGTCATGCATGCATGGGCCTTCTGGATTTTGGCATAGTTGCCGTCCCGGTCCAGGGCAATGCCACGTCCCACGCCGTCCACGATAAAGCCCCGGCCCAGTTTGTTCAGCCGCTCCTCCAGCTGCCGCAGCATGGCGGGAGCGGAGCCGGGCTCGGTGCTGCGGCCGTCGAAGATGATATGGAGATAGATCTCCTCCACGCCCTCCGCCATTTCCACCAGCATGAGGGGGTAGTCGATGCACCCGTGGCTGGACTTCTCCGTCAGGTAGGAAAGCAGGTGCAGGGGCTTATGGTTCTCCCGTGCGTTGGCAATGGCGTCAAGGAACACGGGATTGGTCTTGAAGGACCCGTCCTGAATAGCCCGGTCCATGCGCACATCGTCCTGAGCCACCACCCGGCCCGCACCCAGATTGGAGTGTCCGGCCTCAGAGTTGCCGGGCTTCCCGGCCTGCAGGCCCACATCCTCCCCGGAGGCCCGGAGCCGGCTGTTGGGATACTTCGCCAGCAGGGCATCCCAGGCGGGGGTGTCGGCGGAGAAAATGGCGTCCCTGTCGTCGGCGGTGCCGTAGCCCCAGCCGTCCAGGATGATGAGCATCATCTTGCTGTTGGTGATGTCCGCCGTCTCGATGAGCGACGCGCCCGTCATCTCCCCCGGCTTCTCCAGTCCCAGCACGTGCAGCACCGTGGGGGCCACGTCACCCAGCCTGCCGTCCCGCAGCCTGATCTCCCGGCCCCTGGGGTCCAGAACGATGAAGGGGACCAGGTTGGTGGTGTGGGCCACATGGGGCTTGCCCTCTTTATTATATAGTGTCTCGATGTTGCCGTGATCGGCGGTGACGGCAACCAGATAGCCGTTGGCCCTGGCGTACTCCGCCACCTGGCCCACGTACCGGCTGACCATGGCGGCCGCGGCCAGCTTGGCCTGGGAATTGGATGTGTGGCCGATGACGTCGCCGTTGGCAAAATTGGTCAGGATGAAGTCATAGCCCGTATCCACCGCGCCCTTTACCTTCTCCGCCACCTCCGGCAGGCTCAGCTCCGGCTTCTGATCGAAGGGGATTCCTTTGGGGGAGGGAACGCACACGTCGTCCTCGCCGGGGAAGGGCTGGTTGTAGCCGCCGTTGAAAAAGAAGGTCACGTGGGCGTACTTCTCCGACTCCGCACAGTGGAACTGCCGCAGTCCCGCCTCGCTGACCACCTGGGCCAGGGGCTTCACCACCTTCTCCGGCGCAAAGGCGATGGGCAGATCCTTGAATTTCTCGTGGTACATGGTCATGATAACGAAGCGGAGGTCCTTCATGTAGTCCCGCTCAAAGTGGGGAAAGGCGGGGTCCACGAAGGCGTCGGTCAGCTCGATCTCCCGCTCGCCTCTCCGGCAGCAGAAGACCACCTGGTCGCCGTCCCTGATCTTGCCCACGGGAACTCCGTTCCCGTCCACCAGAGCCATGGGCTCCAGATAGTAATCCGTCTGTCCCGCTCCATAGGCGGCCTCTACGGCTCTGGCCAGGGCTTCGCCGCCCCGTACTTGTTCACTCATAACACTGCCTCCTTCATTTCAGCGGCGGGAAAATATCCAGCAGCTGGGCAAAATGGCTGATAAACCGGTCCGGTTTGTTTTCCTCTGTGATCTTCTGGGGCTTCTTTCCGGGGTACTGCACCCCGATGGTCATCCCCAGCCCTGCGGCCCTGGCCCCCACGATGTCCCGGTCCAGGTTGTCGCCCACATAGCAGGTCCGCCCGGGGTCGGAGCCGCACTCCTCCAGCGCGTAATAGTAAATGGCCGGGTGGGGCTTGCGGATGAGGCACACGGAGGATTGCTGCACCGTCTTGAAGTAGGGCCGCAGCCGGTCGCGGTCCAGCCACTCGTCCACCTCCTCCACGCCCACCAGGTCGCTGACAATGCCCAGAGTGTAGCCTCTGGCGTGCAGCTCCCTGATGGTCTCGATGCCGCCGTCGGTGACCACCCGCTCCCCCTTGGTCCTGCGGTAGGCGCAGGTCATCTCGTCCGCCGCCGCCTCCACCTTCTCCCGCGGGAAGTCGTAGGCCAGCCACCGGGTCCACAGCTCCTTCACCGGCGCCTCGCAGTAGAAGGTCAGAGCCCACTCCCGGTACTTGTCATACCGGGGTTCGATGATGTTTTTATAGAATTCGATGGGGTCCTCCTCCACGCCCAGCAGGCGGGTAATGGTCTCCTTGGCCTCCCGCTGATAGGCCTCGTCCTTCCGGATCACCCGGAAGGTGTCCCCCAGGTCCACGAAAATGGTGTCGATCTGCATATGTACCCAGCCCTTTCCTGTTATACTGTTCTTCCGTTTCTTTCAAGAAAAAGTATCACTGCAAAATGGGAAGGTCCAGAATCTCCGGGAATTGATGCACGATGTAATCGGGGCGGTTTTCGTCGGTGATGGTCTTCTTTGCCAGCTTCTCCGGAGAGATGAACAGGATGTTGGCCCCGATGCCCGCCGCCCTGGCCCCGGTGATATCCCGGCCCAGATTGTCGGCCACGCTGGCACACTCCTCCGGCTCCAGTCCCAGCTCCTCGCAGCCCATGACGTACATCCGGGGGTCCGGCTTGCGGATATGACACACGGAGGAGAGAACCACCGCGTCAAAATACTGGGCCAGCCCGTCCTCCCGGAGCCAGTCGGGGATCTCGTTCTCTCCGATCAGGTTGGAGATGATCCCCAGCCGGTAGCCCCGCTCATAGAGCCCCCGGATGACCTTCAGCCCGCCGTCCACCACACGCCGCTTGCCCCTGGCCTGCCGGTACTGCCAGGTCAGCTCGTGGCACACCGCCGCCAGACGCTCCTTATCCATTTCCGGCAGCAGCCATCTGTCCCACAGCTCGAAGTCCCCGGCCTCCCTGTTTTCCGTCAGAGCCCAGTCCCGATAGGGGGCGTACCGCGCCTCCACCATGTCGATGAATTCCTGTACGTCCGTCCACCCGGCCAGCTCCGCCATGCGGGCTCTGGCCCTTTCCTGGTGCGCGGGGTTCTCGTCGCAGATCCGCAGCGTGCCGCCCAGATCAAAAAATACGCCCTTGATCTTTTTCATGGCGTCAGCTCCTCGGCGGGAACAGGTCCAGCAGCTCCGGAATGGACTTGATCCGGTAATCCGGCATCACCGTGGGGGCCTTGCCCTCCCGGTCGGCGGTGCCGGCGTCCTCAAAGAGGACCATGCTGCCGTATCCGGCGTCCACCGCGCCCTCCACGTCCCGCACCGGGTTGTCGCCCACATAGGCGCAGTTTTCCGGCGCGGACCCGGCGCACCGGGCGGCCAGCAGGTAGATGGCCGGATCCGGCTTCCGCAGCCGGACCTTGGAGGACAAAATCACCGTTTTGAAGCAGTCCGCCACGCCGTCGTGGCACATCCAGTCGGGGATCTCCGTTTCGGTGATGGTATTGGCGATAATGCCCAGCCGGTAGCCCCGGCGCTTGAGCTCCACCAGGGTCTCCTTCACGCCGTCGTGGGGAACCCGCCGCCCGTCGTGGTCCCGCCACAGCCGGGTCAGCCGGGCCGCATTGGGAGCCACGCGCTCCGCGGGATAGTCCGGCAGCAGGTACTGAAGCCACAGCTCCATCTCGGATACGTCCAGCAGGGAGTTCTTGGCCCATTTCCGATAGGCCTTCCAGTTCTCCGTCAGCTTCTCAAAGAATACGTCGTGGGGCTCCTCCGCGCCCACCAGCTCCATCAGCGCCCTGTCCGCGGCGGCGGAGAAGGCCTCGTCTTCCACTACGTAGCGCAGCGTGGCGCCCACATCAAAGAAAATGGTATCAATACTGCGGTTCATCATCATTTCTCCTCCTGCGCGTTTTTATTGTTTTTCCGAATGCAAAATCCGGAAACAGTAACTTTAATTTAAACTGTATCTGCCTGTCGCCGCCGGCGGCGGCAGCCGCAAAACACGGCGCATATTACCTCCGGGCTTTCCGCACGAAAGTAATAATCAGTGTTTCGCATTCTCCCTGCGAATGATCTCCGGAATTTCCTCCAGAGCGTCAACGAGACAGTCGGGCTCCAGCCCGGCGTGTTCCAGCCCCCTGTCCCGCCTGGCCGCACCGGGATTTCTGATCTGGATCATCAGCCGCCATCCGGCGTTCCGGGTCCCCATCACGTCCCGGGACAGGGTGTCGCCCACGTAGGCCAGTACCTCCGGCCCCAGCCCCAGTTCCCGTTCCGCCACCCGGAAGATATCCGGCGACGGCTTGCGGATGCCCGTGGCGCTGGAGAGGACAACGCAGTCCATATAGTCCCTGACGCCGTATTCCTCCAGAAAGTGGGGGGCGACGGACAGGGAAATGATGTTGCTGATGAGGCCCAGCTTCATGCCCTGAGCCCGGAGAGCGTCCAGCGTCTCCCTGATATGGGGCCTGCGGATCACCTTCACCCGCTCGTAGTCGTAGAGGAAGCTCAGCTCTTCGGCAATAGGCTCCAGCCTCTCCCGGCCGACGGCCCAGTCCCGCAGGTACCAGTCGTTCCAGATCTCCACGGCCGGCAGCTCCCGCAGGTCCTTTTCGGAGGCGTGCTTATAGGCCTCGCCGTTTTTCTCCAGCTTTTCCGCCAGCGCCTCCGGCGCCGTATCCAGCCTGATTCCGTAGTCCTCCAGCCGCTCCAGCAGCCGCCGGGCGAACCATACGTCCCTTCCGGGCGGCGAGCTGGCCGTGTGAAGCGTGCCGCCCAGATCAAACAGGACTCCCCGGATCATCCTTACCGCCTCCTTCACGCCGGTTATTCCGGTTCAAACGTTTTCGTTCCCTTCACTGTCGCAATTGTACCGCATCCCATGGAATTTGTCAACTGCTTTTCCGTTGAATCTCTTGTGAAACGGTATGATTTGACGTGGCATTGCGGGGGTTTTCACAGATTCCGGCTGTTTTCCCGAAACAATGTCCGGAATTCCCGGAAATTCTCCGATGACTCCCGGCGTTCGCTCAGCGTGTTGTTGGAAGTTCGTCCTTTTGACGGGGATATCCGCTCATTTGCTGTGCAAAACTACAAAAGTCAGCAGAAGTCCGGCGGAATTCCTTGCATTTCTGTGCGTTTCGATTTACAATAAATTTACGAAAAGTAATTCGGAATATTTTCGTAACGGAGGCCGCCTTATGAAGAATGTGACAATCAAAGATGTAGCGAAAGCAGCCGGTGTGTCCTATTCCACCGTTTCCCGCGCGCTGTCGGGCAGTCCTGAGATCAGCGTGGATACCAGGGAGCGCATCCTGCAGGTGTGCAAGGAGATGAACTACACCGCCAACACGGTGGCCAGGGCCATGGTGATGAAGAGCACCAAGCTGCTGGGCCTGATTCTGACCGGGGTGAACAATCCCTTCATGTCGGATCTGGCCTATCATATCGACCGTCAGGCCCGCGCCCGGGGCTACAATATCATCCTGTGCAACTCCTCCCGGGACCTGGAGCAGGAGCGGGAGCTTTTTGAGCTGATGATCGGCCGGCAGGTGGACGGCATCATTCTGGTTCCCTCCGGCCCGGAGAGCTATGAGAAGCTGCGCCCCTATCTGTCCCGGCTGCCCACGGTGTTTGTCGGGGAGAATCTCCGGGAGGTCCCGGAGAGCTACGTTTCCGTGGACAACTACCGCGGGGCGTATATGGGCGTGGAGTATCTCTACGGTCTGGGCCACCGGGACATTCTCTACTTTGGCCGCCGACGGGGCAGTACCACCCATCAGCTCCGCGCCGACGGCTATGCCGCCGCCTGCCAGGCGCTGGGACTGTCCCCCCGGTACTGCAACAACACCTTCCCCATGACCTCCATTAAATATGGTTATCAGCTGGCCAAGCAGCTTTTTGCCCAGGAGAAGCAGTTCACCGCCATTTTTGCCGCCACGGATACCAACGCGCTGGGCGTGATCCAGGCGGCGGAGGAGAGCGGCATCCGGATTCCGGAGGACGTCTCCCTGCTGGGCTTTGACAACATCCGTTACAGCAGCCTCCCCCGGATCAACCTGACCACCATCGAGCAGCCCATGAAGATGCTGGCCTCTGTGGCGGTGGACAGTCTGCTGGACAAGATCCAGAGCGAGCTGGCGGGGTACACCCACCGGATTCTGACCCCCACCCTGATCGAGCGTTCCTCCTGCCGGCCGGCGGAATAAGACAGGCAATGACCTCCCGGAAGAAAGCGAGGCGTGGAAGCATGAGCGTACATCCGGTTTCCCTTTTTCTGGATCTGCTGTTTCCGCCCCGGTGCGCCTTCTGCGGAAAGCTGCTGGACGGACCGGGGGAACTCTGCGGCGGCTGCGGGAACAGCCTCCCTTTCCGGGAGGAGGAAGCCGTCGTGCAGCGTATCGGGGAAAACAGCTATCGCTGCGCCGTGACGTTTTACTACGACGGTCCGGTGCGGGAGGGCGTGCGGGGGCTGAAATTCGGGAAAAAGTCCTGGCGGGCCAAGGTATTCGGCCGGTATATCGCCCGGACGGCGGCGGAGCGCCTGAGCGGGGAGTTTGACGCGGTGACGTTCGTCCCCGTTAGCCGGAAGCGGAATTTTGAGCGGGGCTTCGACCAGGCGCGGCTTCTGGCGGAGGAGGCCGCCCGCCTCTGGGGCGTCCGGGCGGAGCCGGTCCTGAAAAAGACGCGGCACACAAGAGCCCAGTCCTCCCTCCCCGGCGGGGCGGCCCGGGCGAAGAACGTACAGGGAGCCTACGCGGTTCCTCACCCGGAGCGGGTGCGGGGCCGCCGGTTTCTGCTTATCGACGACGTTTGCACCACCGGCAGCACCATGTCTGCCGCCGCGGACGCGCTGCGTGCGGCGGGAGCGGCGGAGGTGGTCTGCGCCGCGCTGGCCGGCGGCCGGAGGGCGGGGGAAACGTAAGAACCTGTATTCAAAACCGTTGAACGCCGTCCGGACGGAGTTTTCCCTGTCTGACAGGAAAAATCCCCGTCCATCCGGCACCCTCCAGTTATGAATGCAGGTTCTGATATTCTTTTTCCCGGGAAAGGGAAAGTGGCAAAACGAACTTTCAGGAAGAGGGAATGATTCCCTCGCAAGGACTCCGGAAGGGGTCCATCGCCGCCTCGCAGGAGTTGCGGAAGAGTACCGCAGGAAATTTTAAGGAAGAAAGTCCGGAGAATGGCTTGCAAAAATTGGACGGGCTTAGTATAATGAGTTTTTAGAGTATCAGCAAAGAATTTGCTCAAAATAGAATCGACAACTGACGAGGTGGAAAGTATGTGCGCTTTTGCGAAGGACATCGGCATTGATCTTGGTACGGCTTCCGTACTGGTATATGTGAAAAATAAAGGGATCGTGCTCAACGAGCCCTCTGTGGTGGCAATGGACAAGAATACCGGCAAGCTGCTGAAGGTGGGCGAGGAGGCCCGTCAGATGCTGGGACGCACGCCGGGCAACATTGTGGCCATCCGCCCCCTGCGGGAGGGCGTGATCTCCGATTACGACATGACGGAGCGGATGCTGAAGGAATTTATCCGCAAGGTGGCCGGCTTCATGGTCTTCAAGCCCAGGGTCATTATCTGCGTTCCCTCCGGGATCACAGAAGTAGAGGAGCGCGCTGTGGTGGACGCGGGCATCCAGTCCGGGTGCCGCCGGGTGTATCTCATTGAGGAGCCCATTGCCGCCGCCATCGGCGCGGGCATCGATATCATGAAGCCCGACGGCCACATGGTGGTGGACATCGGCGGCGGCACCGCCGACATCGCCGTCATCTCTCTGGGCGGCGTGGTGGAATCCGCCTCCATCAAGGTGGCGGGAGACCAGTTTAACGAGGCCGTGGTCAAGTATATGCGCCGCAAGCACAACATTCTGGTGGGCGACAGCACGGCGGAAAAAATGAAGATTGCCATCGGCTGCGTCTATCCGCGGGAGGACGAGACGTTCATGGACGTCAAGGGACGCTGCCTGCTCACCGGTCTGCCAAAAACCATCACCGTCTCCTCCGCGGAGATGATGGAGGCTTTCGAGGAGCCCACGGAGCGGATTCTGGAGAGCATCCACGCCGTACTGGAGCGCACGCCGCCGGAGCTGGTGGCGGACGTGTCCACCAACGGCATTATGATGACCGGCGGCGGCAGCCTGGTATACGGCTTTGACAAGCTCATTACCTCCCGCACCGGCATTGCCACCAGCGTGGCGGAAAACGCCATCGCCTGCGTGGCCGAGGGCACCGGCCGGAGCCTGGATATGATTACCGATATGCAGGAGGGCACCATCAATCTCTCCCGCCGCCGTCAGGTGAACTGAGCGGAATACCGAATCCGCCCCGTTTCCGGGGAATTTTACAAAACTTTGTTTTTCTCTTGCAAAACCCCTGGGAATCTGATAGAATAATTCAGCGTCCTGCCGTCAGGCGGGATATTCCACTGCGTCATTATCCGTTGGAGGTTGCAATACATGTCTAAAAAACCAATCAGCCAAAAACACGCAGACAGGGAAAAGGTGGAAAACCGCACCCTGAGCCGCGTCTACTATGTATTCCTGCTGGGCCTGGCCGCCGAGTGTTATCTGTTTCTGGTTTACCGGTGCTACGCCTGGGGAACGGTGAAGTCCACGCTTGCCTGGCACAGGGTGCTGACCGTTGGGACCTGGCTGGGTCTGGCGGCGCTGATTGCCGGGATTGTCGTGGGATTGCTGAAGCGGCAGGACCGGAAAATCCGTACCATCATGACATGGGTGGCCGGCGTGGGCACCTTCTTCCTGGTGACCGGCTGGGTCATGACCCGGTTCTTTACCGGCGGTGCGGGCGTGACCGCGATGTGCATTCTGGTGCCGATTCTGGCTGTGCTGGCGCTGGTATACCTGCTCTATCAGCATGAATGTGCGCTGAGCACAGTGGTACTCAGCGGGGCGATGTTCAGCATTTGGCTGCGGGGCGCGTCGGCCGGTTCCGGCCGCTGGCAGCTGCCGGTGATCGTCGGATGCGTTGTGGTGGCGGCGGCTCTGGCGGCAGCCATTGTCCTTGCGGACCGGGCCAGGAAAGCCGGCGGCAGGCTGTGGGGCGTCCGCGTTTTCTCCGTGGAGTGCGATTACCGCATTGTGTACGCCGTGCTGGCCGTGGCGGCCGTGGCGGTATTGGCGGCGGCGGTGCTGCCTGCTGCCGTCTACTATCTGATGTGGGGACTGGGCGTGCTGCTGTTTGCGGAGCTTGCTTTCTATACCACGAAGCTGATGTAAGCAGTAAAGAATTGCTTTAATCTGTCAGAAGCGCTATCCTCACGGATAGCGCTTCTGATTTTTCTTCTGCAGGCTGTCCGGCGCTGCGCATAATTTGTCCGGCGCGGTGCACACTATCTCTGGCAGGACCCAAACCCAATGAAACGAGGAGGAACAACCTTATGAGCAATTGCACGAACAGCGGCTGCGCCTGCACGCCGAACCGCTCCATCCACTGCACCGTCAATTCCTGCGCCCATCACTGCAAGAACGAGCAGTATTGCGGCCTGGACGCCATCCAGGTGGGCACCCACGAGGCCAATCCCACCATGGACCAGTGCACCGACTGCCAGAGCTTCAAGCTGATGCAGTAACCGGTCCGCCGGCTGGTAAGGCCGGCGATACATATCGCGGTCCACCTGGTATCTGCATACTTTTTCCTGAAAGAAAAAGTATCAAAAAGGACTTATTAAGAAGCTGACAAATCATGGCCATGAACACAGGCTCTTACCGGGAAGGGGGATGGAAGTATGACGGACAGGCGAAAAAACCAGCTGTCGGGAGCCGCGGGCGGACTGCTCAGCGGTCTGTTTGGCGGAGGCGGAGGCATGGTGCTGCTGCCGCTGCTGGCCAAATGGCGGCGGCTGGAGGGCCGGAAGGCCTTCGCCACCTGCGTGGCAATTATTTTTCCCATGTGCTGCGTCTCGGCGGCGGTATATCTGTGGCAGGTTCGGCCAGAGTTCGGACTGCTGTGGCCCTATCTGGCGGGCGGCGTCGCGGGCGGCGTGGTGGGCGGGATCACCTTTCAGAAGGTGCCGGTGTGGATTCTGAAAATCATTTTCGGGCTGTTCCTGCTGTACGGCGGGGTGAGGTATCTGCTATGGTAGAATGGGTGCTGCCGTTTCTGACGGCGCTGGGAACCGGGGCCCTGTCCAGCTGGGGCGTCGGCGGCGGGACGCTGCTGCTGGTGTGCATGACGCTGTTTCTGGGGGTAGGGCACCGGGAGGCGCAGGCAATCAATCTGTTGTTTTTCCTCCCCACGGCGGGAATCAGTCTGTTGTTTCACCGGAAAAACGGATATCTGGATCAGGAGACGTGGAAGGAGGCGGCGCTGCCGGGCACGGCGGCGGCGCTGGCCGGCGCTGTGCTGTCCATGGCGGTGGACGTCTCCCTGCTGCGGAAACCTTTTGGACTGTTCCTCCTGTATGGAGGTGCTTCCATGCTGTTCAGCGGCATCAGGCGGCGGGACCGGGCCGCCTGATGCCGCCCCCAAAATAATTTCAGGTGCTTTTTTAAATTAGCCCTTGACAAATTGAGGAAAATGTGTATAATGTTAACTGTTCGTTATGAATGTAGCGGGATTGTGTAAAGGTAGCACAGCGGACTCTGACTCCGTATGTGAGGGTTCGAATCCTTCTCCCGCTGCCAGGATAAATTGACAGACCACCAGAATGGCGGTCTGTCAATTTTTACATAGGGCAACATGGTAAACACTTTGCAGGGAGCATCTATGAAAGCGAAACTGATTTGTTGTGCTGTGGCAGCTGTGATGCTGCTATGCGG
>CAJULD010000059.1 GCA_910587505.1 uncultured Oscillospiraceae bacterium
GGCTTTCCGGGCATCGTTTACATTAAGCGCGGCGGGATACATAGCTGCGCGAAATCCCGTACTCCGCCGCCAGCTCCCGCTGGGTGCGGGGGGCTTTCCCTCCCAGTCCGTAGCGCTGGCGAATAATGTCCGCCTCCCGTTCTGTGAGGCACTGATCGACCAGCTGCCTGACGCGGATATGGCTCTCACGAGTATCCAGATCATCCAGCATGGTGTCCTCTACGCCCACTACGTCCATGAGGAAAAGGCTGTTCCCGTCCTTGTCCGTTTCCAGCGTTTCGGACAGGGATACCTCTCCCTGCAGCTTTTTCTGACTGCGGAAAAACATCAGGATTTCATTTTCA
The DNA here is from genome assembly GCA_910587505.1 of uncultured Oscillospiraceae bacterium. GTDB lineage: Bacteria > Bacillota > Clostridia > Oscillospirales > Oscillospiraceae > Pelethomonas. The sequence continues at coordinate 345 of CAJULD010000059.1, forward strand.
ATGCACCTTGCGGCATACGTGGCAAGCCGGACGTTCTTTTCCGGTTTATAGCTGGAGATGCCTTTAATCAGCCCGATGGTCCCAATGGAAATCAGGTCGTCCTGATCCACGCTCTGGGTATAATATTTCTTGATAATATGCGCCACCAGCCGCATATTCCGTTCGACCAGAACATTCCTCGCCTCCAGATCGCCCCCGGCGCAGCGGGCGAGGTACAGCTGTTCCTCCTCCTGACTGAGGGGCCTGGGGAAGCTGCCGGCGCTTCCGGAGAGGTGCAGGGACAAAAAAAGGCTGCTGCGCAGCAGCAGCATCGCGGTAGTCAGCATAACGATACCTCCTTTTTTCTACGGTATGCATACCGGGACTGTCTCTATTCCTCCTTCCTTTTTTCTCTGAAATGTGCTATGGTAGAGACAGAAAGCAAATCCCCGCCAACACGACACAGGAGGAGCGAGTTATGGCAAAGTATATCATGGCCTTTGACGCGGGCACCACCAGCAATCGCTGCATCCTCTTCGACCGGCAGGGCCGGATCTGCAGCGCGGCCCAGAAGGAGTTCACCCAGCTGTTTCCCAGGCCGGGATGGGTGGAGCATGACGCCAGAGAAATCTGGGCCACCCAGTTTGGCGTGGCGGCGGAGGCGATGGGGAAGCTGGGCGCGTCCGCCGCGGATGTGGCAGCCATCGGCATCACCAACCAGCGGGAAACCACCGTCGTGTGGGAAAAGGCCACCGGCGATCCCGTCTGCAACGCCATCGTCTGGCAGTGCCGCAGGACCTCGGAATACTGCGACAGTCTGAAGGAGCAGGGGCTGACGGAGACCATCCGCCGGAAGACCGGGCTGATGATCGACGCCTATTTTTCCGCCACCAAGCTGAAATGGATTCTGGACAACGTGGAGGGAGTCCGGGCTCGGGCGGAGCGGGGCGAGCTGCTGTTCGGCACGGTGGAGACCTGGCTGATCTGGAGGCTGACCGGAGGCAGGGTACACGTGACGGATTATACCAACGCCTCCCGCACCATGCTCTTCAATATCAACACCCTGGACTGGGACCAGGAGATCCTGGACATTCTGGACATCCCCCGGTGCATGTTGCCCCGGGTCCGGCCCAGCAGCTGCGTCTACGGTGAGACGGACCCCGGCTTTTTCGGCGCGGCGGTGCCCATTGCCGGCGCTGCGGGAGATCAGCAGGCGGCGCTGTTCGGCCAGACCTGCTTCCAGCCGGGGCAGGCCAAGAATACTTACGGCACCGGCTGCTTTTTGCTGATGAACACCGGGGAGAAGCCGGTCTTCTCCCAAAACGGCCTGGTGACCACCGTCGCATGGGGACTGGGCGGCCGGGTGGAATACGCCCTGGAGGGCTCTATTTTCGTGGCCGGCGCGGCCATCCAGTGGCTGCGGGACGAGATGCGCCTCATTGAATCCGCCGCCGACAGCGAATATCACGCCGGGAAGGTGGACGACACCGCCGGATGCTACGTGGTGCCCGCCTTCACCGGCCTGGGCGCGCCCCACTGGGACCAGTACGCACGGGGCGCCATTGTGGGGCTGACCCGGGGCGTCAATAAGAACCATATCATCCGGGCCACGCTGGAATCCATCGCCTATCAGGTCAGCGACGTACTGGAAGCCATGCGGGCGGATTCCGGCATTGCCCTCCACTCCCTGAAGGTGGACGGCGGGGCCAGCGCCAACAACCTGCTCATGCAGCTTCAGGCGGACATCCTTCAGACGGAGGTCCACCGGCCGGTCTGTGTGGAGACCACGGCTTTGGGAGCGGCGTATCTGGCGGGGCTGGCCGTGGGCTTCTGGTCCGGCCAGGAGGACGTAAAGCGGAACTGGGCCGTGGAGCGGACCTTCCTGCCGTCCATTCCCGCCGCGCTGCGGGATGAGAGGCTGCGGGGCTGGCACAGCGCGGTGGAGCGGTCCTTTGGCTGGGCAGCCAATTGAGGCTTGCAAAAAAAGCAGCTGGGGACACGGGGCCGGAGGCCCTGGAGGAATCAAATCGACGCATTTTGCGTTTGCCGCCGTTGTGCGGCGGCAAAGAAAACGGATCTCCGCGGCGGAGTGGGAAGACCCTGTTGCCAAATCCGCCCGGATAGTGTATCATAATGGGCGGAGGCCCACGGGAAAAGACAGAGAGGAGAAAACGATATGCCTGTTACATTTGCTATCTGCGGCTGCGGCAGCCGCGGGCTGGAGGCCTACGCCTCCTACCAGAAGGTTCATCCGGAGAAAATGCGGATCGTGGCCGGGGCGGACTGCCGGCCGGGGCGGTTGGCGCTGCTGCGGGAGTGGTACGGCGTGGCGGAGGAGAACTGCTTCGCCTCCGGCGAGGAGCTGCTCTCCCGGCCGAAGCTGGCGGACGTGATGCTCATCGCCACCCAGGACCGCCAGCATGTGCCCCAGGCGCTGCAGGCGCTGGAGAAGGGGTACCACGTCCTGCTGGAGAAGCCCATTTCGCCGGATCTGGGAGAGTGCCTGCAATTGCAGAAAAAGGCCCATGAGACGGGCCGGGTGGTGGTGGTGTGCCACGTGCTGCGGTACACCCGGTTCTATGCCGCCCTGGAGGCGCTGCTGCGCCGGGGAGAGATCGGCAGACTGGAGACCATCGACGCGGTGGAGCACGTGGGCTATTGGCACTATGCCCACAGTTTTGTCCGGGGCAACTGGCGGCGGTCGGAGGAGACCAGTCCCATGATTCTGGCCAAGAGCTGCCACGATATGGACATTCTCCGCTGGCTGGCGGGGGAAAAGTGCCTGAAAATCCAGAGCTTCGGAGCGCTGGACCATTTCCGGGCGGACCGCGCGCCGGCGGGAGCGGGGACCCGCTGCCTGGAGGACTGCGCCTGCCGCGAGGGGTGCGTCTATGACGCGGAGAAAATCTATATCACCGGGGAGCGCTGCGGCATCCGCAACGGGAAGACCGGCTGGCCCGGCAACGTGGTCACCGGCGGACCGCCCACGGAGGAGTCCCTGCGGGAGGCTCTGCGCACCGGCCCCTATGGACGCTGCGTCTACCGCTGCGACAACAACGTGGTGGATCACCAGACGGTGAACATGGAATTTGCGGGCAATATCCACGCCACCTTCACCATGACCGCCTTCACGGAAAAGTGCTGCCGTACCATCAGGATCACCGGCACGCAGGGGGAGATCGAGGGGAATCTGGAGGAGAACCGGCTGACGGTCCGCCGCTTCGGTCAGAAAGAGGAAATCATTTCTCTGGACGGGTCCGGGAGCGAATTTGCCGGACACGGCGGCGGCGACGCGGGCCTGGCCTCCCGGTTCTGTGATCTGATCGCTTCCGGAGGAAGCGGCGCGCTGACCGGTATCGACGCTTCCGTGGAAAGTCACGTTATGGCGCTGGCCGCCGAGGCGTCCCGCCTCCGGGGCGGGGAGACCATCGATCTGAAGGAATTTGCGGATTCGGCGCTCGGCTGACAGCCGGGCGCCCCTTCCCGGGGTTAAAGGGATACTCCCTGCGGGGCCGCCTGACGCCTGCAGGGGGGATGCTCAGGGGGTAGTACCCCCTGAGCACGCTTCGGTTGTTTTTCCCGCGGGCAAAAAGCAAACGGCAAAGGAAAGAAAGGAAACGCGTATGTCTGAACCAGTCAGAGCCATTGGATACATTTGTCCCTCCTGCGGGAAGCCCGTCTATGGGGAGCGGACGCAGTTTGCCCTCTGCGCATCGGCGGTGGGCCTGGTCTGTGAATGCGGAGCCGGCGAGCTGACGGCGGAGCCCGTGGCGGAGCGCTACCGGGTCACCGTGCCCTGCGGCGTATGCGGCGGGGAGCACCGGGCGGAGGTTCCCGCCCGGCAGGTGCTCCGGGGAGACGGCGTGGGGCTGGCCTGCCCCGAAACGCGGCAGCTGTGCTGCTATATCGGCCCGCCCCGCCAGGTGCAGCGGGCCCTGCGGGATCTGGAGCTGGCGGTGCAGAAGCGGAAGGACGGGGACGGCGGCGCGTTTCTGGACGGCGTCATCATGTACGAGGTCCTCTCGGAGCTGAAGGACATTGCCGCCCGGGGGGGAATTTCCTGCACCTGCGGCGGGCGCGGGTGCTCGCTGGAGGTGCACGGCGGAGCGGTGGATCTGATCTGTCCGGACTGCGGCGGACGGCTGCGGGCCCCTGCGGCCACGGACGAGGATCTGGACCGGCTGTGCTGCCAGTATACCCTGACCATTCCGGGGAAAAAATGACATGCTGACGGCCTGTTTCCTGATTTTTTTTGGACTGGTAGCGGTCTGCCTGTTTACCGGCAGTCCGGTGGCCTGGGCGCTGCTGGGCGGACTGGCGCTGTTCTGGGGGCTGGGCCTGCGGCAGGGTCTCACCAACCGGCAGCTGTGGGACATGGCCTGGGCAAAGTGCCGGAAATCGCTGATCGTGGTGCGGATCATTGTCCTCATCGGCGTGATTACCGGCGTGTGGCGGTGCAGCGGCGCCATTGCGGGCTGTATCGTCCGGGGCGTGGGGCTGGTGACGCCGCGGCTTTTTTTGCTTCTGGCGTTTCTGCTGTGCGCCGCCTTCAGCTATGTGCTGGGGACGTCCTATGGCGTCAGCAGCACGCTGGGGGTGATCCTGATGGCTCTGGGCCGGTCCGGCGGGGTGGACCCCACCGTGACGGCAGGCGTAATCCTCTCCGGCGTATATTTTGGGGACCGGTGCTCTCCGGCGTCCTCGGCGGCCAGTCTGGTGGCGGCGGTGACGGATACGGATCTGTACCGCAACGTCCGGCAGATGCTCCGCACGGCGGTACTGCCCACGGCCCTGACGGCGGGCGTCTATCTGCTGCTCTCCCTCCGGCATCCTCTCTCGGCGGTGGACGGGGCGGTCCTGGGCGCGCTGGAGGGGCGGTTTGATCTGTCCTGGCCGGTGTTTCTGCCGGTGGCGCTGATGTTTTTGCTGCCGCTGCTCCATGTCCCCATCCACTGGGCCATTGCGGCCAGCGCGGCGGCGGCGGCCATTCTGGCGGTAACCATGCAGCGCTTTTCGGTGTGGGAGATACTGCGCTCCGCGTGGAGCGGATATCATCCGGAGGAGGCGGCGCTCTCCTCCGTCCTTGGCGGCGGCGGAATCACCGGCATGACGGTCAGCTATATTGTCGTGGTGCTGACGGGGCTGTTTTCCGGCGTGCTGGAGGGCGGAGGGTCCCTGGGGCCGCTGCGGGACCGGGCCCTCCGGCTGGCGGAGCGGACGGGGCGCTTTCCCGCCATGATTGCGGTGTCGGCGCTGTGCGCGGCGGCGCTGTGCAACCAGGCGGTGACCAGTATGATGGGTGCGCAGCTGCTGGAGAACGCATATGATGATCGGGAGGAGCTGGCCATCGATATTGAGAACTCCGGCATCCTGATTGCCGGCCTGGTGCCCTGGTCCATCGCGTGCAGTATCCCTCTGGCAATGCTGGGGGCCGGGAACGGCGCGATTCCATACGCCGTGCTGCTGTGGCTGATCCCGGTGTGCTACCTGTTTACAAAGCGGCGGTTCTATCCCGCCTCCGGCTCCCGGAAAATCCGACAACGAGGTGCTTCATGATCCGTTTCTTTGCCCGGCGCTTCATCCGGGACTATGAGAATACTGCCAGCCCGGCGGTGCGCCGGGGATACGGGGTCCTCTGCGGCTGTATGGGGGTGGCGCTGAATCTGCTGCTGTTTGCCGGAAAGCTGCTGGCGGGGACCGTCAGCCGGTCCATTGCCGTCACGGCCGACGCGGTGAACAATCTCTCCGACGCTGGGTCCTCCGTGGTGACGCTGCTTGGCTTCAAACTGGCGGCCCAGGCGCCGGACCGGGACCATCCCTTCGGCCACGGCAGGATGGAGTACGTCTCCGGCCTGGTGGTGTCCATGATTATCCTGCTGATGGGCGTGGAGCTGGGGAAGACGTCCGTGGAAAAGGTTCTGCATCCCCAGCCGGTGGATTTCCGTCCGGCGGTGGCGGCGGTGCTGTGCGCGTCCGTGCTGGTGAAGCTGTATATGGCCTTCTATAATCGCGCCGTGGGGAAAAGGATATCCTCGGCGGCTGTGGAGGCCGCCGCCGTTGACAGCCTCAGCGACTGTCTGGCCACGTCGGCGGTACTGCTGGGCATGCTGGCGGGGCATTTCTGGAATGTGCAGATCGACGGCTGGTGCGGCGCGGCGGTGGCCGCGTTCATCCTCTGGTCCGGGTTCCGGGCGGCCAGGGAGACCATCGGCCCCCTGCTGGGGCAGCCGCCGTCCCCGGAGTTTGTGGGGCGGATCCGGGAGCTGGTTCGGGCCCGGCCGGAAATCATTGGTATGCACGATCTCATTGTCCACGATTACGGGCCCGGCCGGCGGATTCTGTCCCTTCACGCGGAGGTGCCCGCCAGCGGGGACGTGCTGGAGCTCCACGACGTGGTGGACGGCCTGGAGCGGCAGCTCAACGAGGAGCTGGGCTGTCTGGCCACCATCCATATGGACCCGGTGGTCAATGACGGCGGCCGGACGGAAGAGGCCCGTGAGCGGGTAAGCGCTCTGGTGCGCGTAATCGATCCGGGCATTACCATCCACGATTTCCGGATGATTCCGGGACCCACCCATACCAGACTGATTTTCGACGCGGAGGTGCCCTATCAGTGCCCGCTGCCGGATCAGGAGGTGCGCCGGAGGGTGCAGGAGGCCGTCCGGGCCCTGGACGGCAGCTGGTCGGCGGTGGTGGAGATCGAGAAAAGCTATGTGTGAACAGGAGATACCGGTTTTACCTCTTTGCTGAATAAATAGAAAGAACTTTAGGAATGATACCTGATTTTTCGCAGGAACTCCCCGGAGGTCCCTGCGGCGATGAGGCGGGTGGCTGCTATGACGTATATGGAACCGGCTTATGCAAAATTGAATCTCTCTCTGGACATTCTGGGCAGGCGTCCGGACGGCTATCACGAGCTGCGGATGGTTATGCAGTCCATTGATCTGGCGGACCAGGTCGCCGTTTCCGTGACGGCGGAAGCCGGACGGCGGGTAACGACGGATCTTCCCTACCTTCCCAGGGACGAGGGAAACATTGCCGCCAGGGCGGCGGCGCAGTTTTTTGCCTCGGCGGGCGTTGCTCCGGAGGGACTTGCCATCGACATCCGGAAGCGGATTCCCGTCTGCGCCGGCATGGCCGGCGGCAGCAGCGACGCCGCCGCGGTCCTGCGGGTCCTGCGGACAGCGTATGCTCCGCAGATGCCCCTGGACCGGCTGGAGGAGGCCGGCGCGCTGGTGGGCAGCGACGTACCCTACTGCATCCGGGGCGGCACGGCGCTGGCCGAAGGGAGAGGAGAGCGGCTGAGAGGCCTCCCGCCTCTGCCACCCTGCTGGATCGTGGTCTGCAAGCCGGCCTGCTCCCTCTCCACCCCGGAGCTGTTCTCCCTGGTGCAGGTAAAAAAGCTGCGCTGTCATCCCAACACGGCGGAGCTTCTGACGGCGCTGGAGGAGCAGGACCTGGAGGGCGTCGCCCGCCGGATGTACAACGTATTCGAGGACGTTCTTCCCCGGCGGTACGGGGAGGTCTTCTCCATCAAGAGCGAGCTGCTGGGGCTGGGAGCTCTGGGAGCATCCATGACCGGCAGCGGTCCGACGGTGTTCGGCGTTTTTTCGGACAGGGCCGCCGCCGCCCGCGCGGCGGAAGCGATGTCCGGGCAGTACCCGGCGGTATTTCTGTGCCGGCCTGTGGAATATGCGGAGCGCCGGGGATGATCCGCCGGGCTTCAGGCTGTCCGGCCATATACCTCCCGGCTCCGTTTCCCTGCCGCTCCGGCCAGCCTCTTAAAATGCGGCTTGCCACCGGTGCGGTTTTGAAATATAATATCCTTAATACACTTCATCATCTCAGGGAGGTACAGAATGGGATTTCTTGATTTGTTTCGGAAGCGGGCCGAAACGGAAAAACCGGAAAAGGAGCAGACGCCGGACATTGACATCTACTCCGGAATGCGGGTGGAAGTAACGGATTTCAGCGGGCAGCTGCTTTTCGTCGCCAAGCTGAGAGGGCTGCGGGGAAATACGGCGGAGCTGTATCAGTATTCGGAGGCCGCCCTTCCCGAGGATTCCGAGCCAACGCACGTCCGTATCCGCGGCTATCACGATCACGAAAAAAAAGCGGTTTATATGGAGGGCGTCATCACGCCCAGACCCCAGCGGATCTGGCACGTGGAAGAGCTGGCGGTGGCCAGAATCGGAAATGACCGGGCGTTTTTCCGCCTGGATACCAATATTGACGCCTCCATCACTACCTTCGGCGGCATCGGCGCGGGCGAGAAGCCCTGCAAGCTGCTGAACATCAGCGTAGGCGGGGCAGGCATTTCCTCCGCCTATCCTTACCGGGAGGGGGACAGGTTCCTGCTGAAGGTCAAGCTGTTGGAGGACCGGGACATCTCCGCCATGTTCTGTCAGGTGCTGCGGGTCATTGACAGGGGAGAGTCTCAGTTTGAGTATGGCTGCCGCTTTCTGGAGCTGAACGAAGCCGATCAGGAGAAGATCACCCAGAATATTTTTGCTGTGCAGCGGAAACAGCGGAAGAGCATCTGAAAGCATGCACATTTTTTTCAGGTCCCTTCAGAGGCTGCTTTGAGAAGCTGTGTTTATAACCGTGGATGCCGGATGGACGGGAGAAATCCTCGTCCATCCGGCATCCACGGTTATGAATACAGTTTTCAGATTACAGAAATACAATCAGCAGGGTGACCGCAAGGCCCAGCGCAAGCCAGAAGCATACGTCCGCCTTTCGGCTGCCGCGCCGCTCCATGAGGGTCTGGTGGGAAACCATCCCCAGCACGAACAGGAGCATTGCCAGAAAAATATATCCCAGCATACCGGCCCATGCCTGAAGGAGCTCCTGCAGACCGTACCGGGAAAAATACCCGGTCTTCCAGCACAGTCCCGCCGTGGCAAACACCACGCCGCTGAGCAGCGAGCGGGTAAACACGCCGCCGGAGCCGTTTTGCGGCTGGTCCGGTTCCTTCTCCAGCGCGTCCTTCCAGTTTTGAAAGAGATGCTTCATTGCCGTCATCCTCCTGATTTTTCATGGGACCGCGGTCAGCGGAACAGCAGCTGGCAGGCCAGACCGTACACAATGATGGTCAGATACGCCCTCTCAAAATAGACCAGCAGGAAGTCCCGCAGCTTGATGGTGATCTTCGTGGAGTAGAGAGAGGACATAAAGCTTCCGAAGAAGCAGAGGACGACCATGACATATCCCACGCCGAACACCTTCGTGGCCAGGGTGGCGCCCGCCGCCGTGATGATCCCGGTCTGGGAGGCGATGGTGGAAACGGTGCCCAGACCCATCATGGGAGCAATGATGTCCGCCTGCATGCCCAGCACCTTGAGCACGGGCCAGAAGATATAGCCCAGCAGCGTGAAAATGGGCGTATAGTAGTTGATAAGGCCAAAGAACACGATGGTTCCCACGCCCACAAAGCAGACGCTGGACACCGAGGGGAACGCGTTGCAGAAGGTTTTGCAGTTCTGGAGGACCGGCGTCTTGGCGGAGTTTTTCTGGCAGGTCTCCACGCCGGTGTTGAAGGCGATCAGGAAAAGGTTGCCCTTTTCGTACACCTCGGGGCTGGGCTCCACGCCCTCATAATACTCATCGGGATACCTGCTCAGAGGCGGAATATGGGCCACAACGGAAGTCACGATGAGCACGCAGGTCAGAATCAGGGCGCAGATCAGCGGGAACCTGTCCGTCACCTCGGCGGTGCTGCACAAAGAGAGGATCAGACCGATGGAGGGCGTGGAAAAGCCCAGCGCCATGACCAGCGCTTCCCGGTGGGTCACGCGGCCGGTGGTATAGTACATGTTGGCCTGTACATGTCCCACCGTGAAGTTGCCCAGGAAGGCGCTGACGATGATGACCGCCACCCGCCCGGGGACCGCCCAGATCGCCCGGCAGAAGGGCTGCACAAACACGCCCACGGCCTCGGGAAGTCCGTAGTCCGTCAGGAACGGAATAAAGAACATGATGACCATGATCTGAATGAACATCTTGCCCATCAGGGAGTACGCGCCGCTGAGGGTGGAATTGACCTCGAAGAGGGGCGGGCAGATCCTGAAGAAGGCCAGTATGATGAGGACAAAGGCCATCACGCCCATCAGGTCAAAGAAGAAGGCCAGCTTGTTCTTTGCGGCGGTTTTCCAGAATTTCTTCTTGAAAACGGTAAAATAGATCAGCAGCGCGGAGCCGAAGATACTGACCTCCAGATAGTTGTTTCCCTTCAGCCAGGTGGTGAAAAGATTGTTGATATAGTCGATAGGAAGAACGGGGCTCCCTCCCAGGGGGAACTTGATAAAGAAGACGCAGATGCCGATAACGGAACAGATCAGGAACCGTGCAATCGCGACTGAGCGGGAAATGACTTTCGTGTTCTCCATGATACTCTCCCTTCCTTAGAGCATATCTCTGAATTGCCCGCGCACAGCTTGCCTGTATTATTTCAGCCGCTTTGCCCGCCGCCGCAAACGGCGGCAACCGCAAAAAATCTGCTGCGCAATCTGTACGCGCCTGATTTCCGGATAAACTCCTGTTTTGTCTTGTTGTAATGAATACTGTGTACGGCCCAAAAAGGCAACACTTACCACGCCCCCAGGCGTCCGCTTTTAAAAAAGCGGATTCTCCTGCGGTTCAGACTTCCCGTGCAATCCTTCCGGAAGCTCTTACGGGGCGGAATATTGAATTTCTGAAGTTCCTTTTTCCCCGCTTTTTTCAGTAAAAAGCAGGATAAGCTCCTTTTGGTACTTTTTCAGGAAAAAGTATGGATGCTTATAAGGTATCAGTGATACGACAGCGCGTCCGCCTTAATCAGGGGATCGGCCATATATTTGGGGTTGTCGGTAGTGTTCCGGTTTTTATTGCCCTTCATGTATGCGGGGATGTGAATGAGAACGCCGGTCTTCTCCAGACGCTCCTGAAGCGCCGGCAGGTTCACCTCCTGAAGGGCGACTCCCTGCTCCAGCGCCAGGGCGGCGGCGGTTCCGGCGGCCTGCCCGGTGAAGACGCAGGCCGGAATCAGCCGCATCATCTCCCATCCCGCGCCTCCGGCGGCAATGATGCGCCCGGCGGCGGCGATGTTTTCCAGCTTCGGGTCCAGAAGGGATCCGTAGGGCAGCTCATAGACCGGCGCGGGACAGGCCAGCGCGGAACAAACGCAGCCCACGGAATCCTCCCGGAACTGATCCGCCGCGTTCATGTCCAGCTCCTGCATGCCGAGAATCCGCCGGGTCATGCGGAACTGCGCCATGTACGGCATGGAGATCATGGCATAATCCGGCGCGTCGTTCTGGTCCAGATAGTCGCGGGCCAGCTTGCGGCTGACGCTGAGATAGCCGTTGACGCCGTCGATGGTGGTGCCGTAGAAGTGGGGCAGCTCGCTGTTGGTATTGTCCACGTCGGGGCGGAGCCCCAGCCAGCGCATACGCAGGGTGTTAATAATCTTCCCGCTTTCCAGACCGGCGCGCATCACGTCGGGCCGCAGCTCGTAGCACCAGTGGGAGACGATGCTCTTCTGCTCCTCGCAGGCGGCCCCGGCGCGATAGAACACGTCGGCGTCTCCGGAGGCGTCCACCACCATGCCGGTCATCAGAGCCACCCTGCCCTGCTTGGTCTCCAGAATGATGCCCCGGCAGCGGGAACCGTCCATGATGGGCTGGGAGAACACCGCGTCGTAAATCACCGTGATCCCCTCCTGCTCCATGATCTCATCCAGCGAGAACACGGCGGCAGGGATGTTGAAATGGGTCCGGTACCGGGCGGAGGGCTTCTCCACCTGCATAACGCCCTTTTTCCATTCCGGCGCCAGGGTGTTGTAGCTGCGCTTGATGCACACGTGGAGCAGCTCCTCGGCCAGACCGCCGAAGACCTTGTTGCCCACGCCGTCGTCCAGGGGCAGATACACGCAGATATGGCCCAGAGTGGCCAGGCCGCCCAGGATGCAGCTTTTCTCTACCAGCGTGACCTTTTTCCCGTTCCGGGCGGCGGCAATGGCGGCGCTGATGCCGGCGACACCGCCGCCCACCACGGCGACGTCCGTAGTGCCATAGACCGGGACAGGCTCCTGCTGCACGCAAATGGTTTCCTGTGTCATTATGCTTCACCTCATTTTCGTTTTGATGGAAAGAAGAAGATATTGCGGCCACAATCTCCTGATATAACAAAATTACCATAAATGTATTGACAAGAAAAGCGAAAATATGGCATAATTGATATTCCACAGTGGAATGGAGGCAGCCATACGGGAGGAGGCATCATGAAACTCAGCACATTGCAGCTGTTCGTGCAGGTCATGGAGCAGGGCAGTTTTTCCAAGGCGGCCATCGCGGCCTTTACCACCCAGTCCAATATCAGCAAGCAGATGAATACGCTGGAGGAGGAAATCGGCGTCCAGCTTTTCCAGCGCAGCAACCAGGGCGTGATGCCGACGCCCGCCGCCGTCTGTCTCGCCGTGGGGCTGAGGGAGCAGCTTGCGGGCATCGACCGGCTGCTGGAGGAGGCGCGGCGGACCGCTTCCGCCGGCAGTCTCTCTCTGAAAGTCAGCATCAGCGATTCCATGTCCATCAACCATATCACGCCGCTGCTGACCGCCTTCCGGGGAAACTGCCCCGGCGTGGAGCTGAAGCTCAGCGCGCAGCCTCAGGAGCGCATTCTCCGGAGCCTGGCGGACGGGAACACCGACGTGGCGCTGATCTATTCCGTCTGGCCCACGGACGCGGCCTGCGTCACCCGGAAAGCGATCACCAGGACCAACCCGTGCATCTATTATTCCAATCAGGAGTGGCCCGGACCGGTGACCGTGGACACCTTCCGGGACGCCGCCTTTGTCCGTCTGGCGACGAGCGCCAGCGACGCCACGCTGGATCTGCCCTATCTGCCCCGTCAGGTTATTCTGGTGGACAGTCTGCGCAGCGTACAGTTCTATGTGGCTGCGGGAATGGCCTGCGCCGTGCTGGGGAAATCCCAGCTGCTGCTGGACAGCGCGGACATCGCCACCTGCGAGCTGACCTGCGCCAGAAGCAAGGTGGGTACGGACGTGGTGTGGATGACCGGCAACAAGAACCCCGCCATCTACCTGTTCAAAAAGAACGTGGAACAGTTCGTAAGAAAGGACCGCCATACTTTTTCCTGAAAGAAAAAGCGGCAAAAAGGGATTCAGAAGCTGTACCGGCAGGCGGGCTGACGCCCGCCAGGGACGACAACGCGGCCATGCGCACTTTGTACCCCTGAGCTTTTGCCAGGAATTCTGATGCTTGCTATAAACAGCGGCCCCCCGGCGGACCTGAACGGGTCCGCCGGGGGGCCGTATATAATCATTTCATCAGATCCCGTACCACCGGATCTCGTTGGCTTTCAGCTCCAGCGGGAAGCTTCCGCCGTCCGTGTAAATCGTGGTGGACTGGGGCTCGCAGGTGTTGTTGACCACACAGTACCTGCCGCTCTCCACGTAGGCGTGGACCTCCACGTTGAAATTGCCGGAGAACCACTTGTGGAGCTCCTCCTCCCCGTGGGCGCTCCAGAGGATGGCCCGGTAGAGCAGGCGGCTGTTCTCAAAGGAGTAGGGCAGGCCGGAGATGTACACCGCCCGGCCCTGACCGAAACCGTTTACCGCCAGCTGGACCTCCCTGTCCCGCTGTACCAGAATTTCCGTGCCGGGAAGGGCATAAATGGATTTTTTGCCCTCGCCGAAGTCCACGCTCTTTGTGCAGTCCGCCAGCAGGAAGTGGTCCGGATGCTCCTCCCAGTTGTACTTGTCGTATCCCAGGGTGAAGCCCGTCTCCTTCTCCACTCCCAGCACCCCGGCCAGCTGGAGGTACCGTCCCTGATACTGGTGCCCGGAGGGCTCGCCTACGCCGATGAGGCCGCCGCCGGTCCAGACAAACCGCTTCACCATGGCGGCGATTTCCGGGTCCTCCCAGACCGCGCCGCCGGTGTGGGCCGTGTCGCCGTCGCCCACGGTGAGAAGCACGTCCACATGGTCCAGCAGACGGGGATCCTCCTTCAGATCGTCAAAGCTGATGAACTGTACGTCGAAGGGCGCGCCCGACAGCGCTTCGATGATTCCGGCGTAGGAGTAGTTCTGCTTCTGATAGAGGGCGTGGTGGACCATGTGGCAGCCCCAGGACCGGGCCCTGCCCCAGCTGTTGAGCACCGCCACCCGCTTCACGCAGTAGGGCTTCGCGCCGTCGATGTTGGCGTAGAGCTCCCGGAACTCCTTGCACACGCTCTCCACGTAGTCGATGAACTCCGGGAACTGGCAGGCCAGCTTCAGATAGCCGCCGTAGCCGATGCGGTCGATGGGCTTGCGGAGGATGGCCCGGCGGGCGGTGACCCAGTTCTGCCGGGCCTCCTGGACGGGGTCGCCTCCCTCGTGGAAGGTGTCCGGGAAGAAGTAGGGCAGGAACCGGCCCTCGGTGTACTTTACGCCGGGAATATCCGAAATCAGCCGCAGGGTGGAGCCGTTGCCCACGCTGCCCACCACCGCGTCCAGCCCGATGGAGGCGAATTCCGGCATATAGGGCTCGGTGCCGATGAAGTGGTCCCCCAGGAACATCATGGCTTCCTTGCCCAGCTCGTGGGTGATGTCCACCATCTCGCGGGCCAGCTTCGCCACCTCCCGGCGCTGGAAGGCCATGAAGTCCCTGAATTCCCTGCTGGGCACCCGGTACTGGTTGTTGTAGTAGCCCTGGTCGATGATGAACTCGGGGCGGAACGGATAGCCGGCCTCCTGCTCAAACTGCCGGAGAATATACGGTGACACGCTGGCGGAGTAGCCGTACCAGTCCACGTATTTCTCCCGCTTGAGCTCGTCAAAGATCAGGGTGAACTGGTGGAAGAAGGTGGTGTAGCGGATCACGTCCACGTAGGGGTGGTCCGCGATAAACTTCCTCAGCCGTTCCATGGTGAACCTGTGGGTCTTGGGCTGGCGGACGTCAAAGGTGATCTGGTGCTCGAAGTCCTTCCAGTCGTTGGTGACGGCGTTGTACATGTGCACCGGGTCCCAGATGAGGTAGGCCAGGAAGCTGACGGTATAGTCGTGGAACGCCTCCGGCGCGTCGATGACCACGCAGCCCGTTTCCCCGTCATACCGCCAGGTCTCAGGGGGAAGGGGCTCCCCCGTGGTGCGGTCCATGACCTCCCACCAGCGTTTGATGTCGTCCCGTGTATTGACCTCCAGCAGCTCCTCGCTGACGCCCTGCATCAGGGGGATGGAGAGGGGGCCGCCGGACGCGGTGTGGAAGCCGGTCATGATGTAGCACTGCTGGACCTCGTCGGGGTTGGCCCTGGCCCAGGCGTTGTCCTTGCGGGTGGTGTAGTAGGTGGAGTAGACC
>CAJULD010000060.1 GCA_910587505.1 uncultured Oscillospiraceae bacterium
TGGCTTGGTGACTGGAGTTCAGACGTGTGCTCTTCCGATCTTTTGCCCTGACGCTGGTGCTGCTCTTTTTCGTGAGCAAGGACCCGTTGAACGCGGTGCGGTCCTTCATGCTCGGCCCGTTTTCCAGCCCGAGGCGCTTTTTCAATATCATTGAGCTGATGATCCCGCTGACATTTACCGCCCTGGGGATGTGCCTGATGCTCCAGGTGGGCGAGTTCAACCTCCTGGGGGAAGGTATTTTTGGACTGGCCGGGGCGTTTACGGCCTATTTTGCCTGCAGGCTCTTGCCGGCGTCCATCCCGCCGGTGGTGTTCCCCACGCTCTTGATCCTGTTTGGCGCGGTTCTGGGGGCGCTGATGGCGGCCATCCCGGCGCTCCTGCGGATCAAGTGGAACGCCAACATTGTGGTGGTCACCATCATGCTGAACTATGTGCTGGTCTTTTTTGCCACGTATATGCTGCGCTACTGGATGCGGGATACAAAGGTGACCTATCTCGGCTCCTACAAATTCGCGGAAAATGCGAAGCTGACCACCCTGATCCGCGGCACCAAGCTGCACACGGGCGTATGGATCGCCGCGGCGGCGGTGCTGGTGGTGTGGTGGTTCCTGTTCAGGACGACCAAGGGCTATGAGATCCGCCTTACGGGGCACAACCAGTCCTTTGCCAAGTATGTCGGCATCAATGTGGTGGGCTCCATGCTGGCGGCGCAGATGCTGGGCGGGGCGCTGGCCGGAATGGGCGGCGCGGTGGAAATCCTGGGGCGCTATGACCGCTTTCTCTGGATGGAGCAGACAGGCTACGGCTTCGACGGAATGATGATTGCGGTCATTGCGAAAAAGAATCCTGCCCTCGTTCCGCTGGCGGCGTTTTTCATGGCCTATTTGAAAACAGGGGCCAACATTTCCGGCGCGACAACGGATGTTCCCCTGGAATTTATCAAGGTTATTCAGTCCATCATCATCATTCTGGTGGCGGCCACCATGTTTATGGACAGCCTGCACAGGCGCGCTGTCATCAAAGCCTCCACCGAGGAAACGGGGGTGGCGTGATGTTTGCTCAGTTTTTTACCCAGGAGTATCTGGTTGATTTCTTCTACTCCATTATCCGCATGTCCACGCCGCTGGTCTACTGCGCCATGGGGGCGCTGATCTCCAGGCAGTCGGGGGCTCTCAATATGGCGCTGGAGGGTATTATGCTGACCGCGTCCCTCCTTGCGGTGGCATTCAGCGCCGCCACCCATACGGTGTTTTTCGGCATGGTGGGCGCCGTTTTGGGCGGGCTTCTGATTTCCTTCGTCCTGGCGTATATGCACCTTGTGAAGCAGTCGGAACTGGTTCTCACCGGCATCGCCCTGAACACGCTGGCTTCCGGCGGGACCGTGTACCTGCTGTTCCTGCTCACCGGGGAGAAGGGCACGTCCAGACTGCTGAACAGCCTGGTGGTGCCCAAGTGGGAGATACCGCTTGTCAAGGACATCCCCATTCTCGGGGAGGTTTTGTCCGGGCATAACGCGCTGACCTACATCGCCTTTGTGTTTGCGGCGTTGACCTACGTCTTGATTTTCAAGAGCGGCACGGGACTGCGCATCCGGGCGGTGGGCTTCAACCCTGACGCGGCGGCGTCGGTTGGTATCAATGTCAACAGGATCAAGTTTCAGGCATTTCTCTATTCCGGCCTGTTTGCCTCCCTGGGCGGGGCCTTCATGTCCATGGGATACCTGTCCAATTTCTCGCGGGACATGATGGCGGGCCGGGGCTTTATCGGAATGTCCGCCACCAACCTGGCCGACGGGAGGGTGCTCGGGTCGCTTCTGGCGTCTCTGGGCTTTGGCGCGGCGGAGGCGGTGTCCATTACGCTGGCGACGCTGAACATGAAAGCGGAGATCGTCAGCATGATCCCCTATCTCGCCACTGTGATCGGGTTGGTGATTATGTCCGCAAACAAGCAGGCAAAGGCCCGGAAAAACCGGGAGGGAATATGACGGCGGCAGTTTGACCACAGAAGTTCAAACATATATGAGGAGGTTTACCATGGAATTTTCGTTGAAGGATCACATTCTCCCCCTGCACCATGTCGGATTTATTGTGAAAGACATTGACCGCTCCCTGGCGTTCTATACGGAAAAGCTGGGGTTCGAGTTTTACAGCCGCTGGACGGAGCCGGTGGAAGAGGTGGAGAGCGGTATGTGCGTTCCGGGGGCGTCCCTGGAGCTGGCACAGGTGACGGGCTACGGATGTATGCTGGAATTCATCCGGTTCGCCACCGGCGAGGGGTCGGAGGAAAAGTTTCTGTCCAACCATATCGGAACCGGACATGTCTCCTTCCTTGTCAAGGACCTGCCGGCTGTGATGGAGCATCTCAAGTCGGTGGGAGTGGAGTTCTGCAGTGAACCTGTGGTTCTGCCCAACAGCAGCTGGGTCATGTTCTATGATCCGGACGGCATCCGGGTGGAGATCATGGAGTTCTATCGAAACAAGGGATTTGAGGACAGGTGACCGCCGGAGAAATCTGGCAGTTTTCAACGGATCAGAGGAGAAAAGTATATGGAAAACTCAGTAAAAGAAAATATCCAAGCGGTCCACCACATGGGATTTATTGTGAAAGACCTGGACCGGTCCATTGATTTTTATGTCAACAAGCTGGGAATGGAGCTGAAGATGCGCTGGATTGAGACGGCGGAGCAGTGCGACGTGGGAATGGGAGTTCCGGGCTCCTCCCTGGAGCTTGCCCAGATGGTGGGCTACGGCGTTATGCTGGAGGTTGCCCGCTTTATTGACGTGCCGGGAATTGATACGCCTTTGTCGCCCCGCCAGACCGGCGTAGGACACATCTCTTTCACAGTGAAGGACCTGGTGCCGCTGATCGGCCAGCTGGAAAAGCAGGGCGTCCGGATGGCGAGCGAGCGCATGATTGTGCCGGAACTGAAGATTACATGGGTCCATGCGCTGGACCCGGATGGGGTCCGCGTGGAGCTGATGCAGTTTTTTGACCGCTGCGAGGATGTAAAATAAGAGAGGGAGGATCATGCCATGCAGATACCACAGCCCCATATCCGGCTGACCCCTGACCCTGAGCTGCGCTGCGCCATTCTGCCCGGGGACCCGGCGCGGATTGACCGGATTCTGCCTTTTCTGGAGGGGGCCCGGGAGCTTGCGCTTCACCGGGAGTACCGAAGCGCGGCGGGGTATTACAAGGGCGTCAAAATACTGGCGCTGTCCACGGGAATCGGCGGCGCATCCATGGGTATCGCGGTGGAGGAGATGCGGCGCGTCGGCATCCGGTGGGCCGTGCGGATTGGAAGCTCCGGAGCCCTGCAGGAAAAGGTGGGGCTTGGCGATCTGGTGATTGCCAGCGGAGCGGTGCGGGACGACGGGGCCTCCAGAGCCTATGTCCCGGAGTGTTATCCCGCTGTGCCGGACCCGGACCTCCTGCAGGCGTGCCTTCGCGCGGCGCGGGAGCAGGGCTGCCGGCACCATATGGGGATTGTCCGCAGCCACGACAGTTTTTATACGGACAGGGAGGAGCAGATCTGCGATCAATGGTCCGCGTATGGGGTGCTGGCCGCTGATATGGAAACCGCGGCGCTGTTTACGGTTGGAATGCTTCGCGGGATGAAAACCGGGTCGATCCTGAACAATGTGGTGCGTTACCGGGACGACTCCGTGGAAGGGATCAACGCCTATGAGGAGGGCGAAAAGCTGGCAGCGGCAGGGGAACGGGCGGAAATCCTCGCCGCTCTGGAGGCCCTGGCGGAGGTGGCAGGCGGTGAATAGGCGGCGTCAAACCCTTCGCGTAACCCGGATTCAGCAGGTGGACCCATGGGTGCGGTGCTACCGTCTGGAAGCCGCCGCGCCGGGGGAACCGCTGGCGCCCTTCCGCCCTGGGCAGTATCTGAACCTCTTTTACGAGATAGACGGCGCCACGACCTCACGCCCGTATTCCATCGCATCGTCCCCCGGGGACCGGGAAAAGGGGTATTATGAGCTGATGATCCATGGCGGCGGAAGCTTTACTTCCCCCTGGCTCTTCCAAAACGTCCAGGTGGGCAGCGTGCTGGACAGCTCTTATCCGGAGGGGGGGTTCTGCGTTGACCCGTTGAGGGATTCCCATAAGCTGATCGCATTTTCCGGCGGAATGAGCGTCACGCCCCTGCGGTCTTTTGCGCGGGCGGTGGCGGAGGGCAGCCTGGACGCCGAGCTTACGGTTTTCTGCGGATGGGATGACGGCAAGGATGCGCTCTTCCGGGAGGAATTCCGCCAGTACGAGAGGGAGTGCTCCCGCTTCCGCGCCGTGTTCGCGTCGGCAAAGGAGGACTGCCCCGGTATGCTGCGCGGCTATGTGGACCGGGGAATGGCGGAACGTTTTGTGACAGGGACAGACGCGTCTGTTTTTCTCTGCGGCCCTCAGGAGATGTACCGCTTTCTGGAGCGGGAACTGTCGCCCTGGAAGATACCTCCTGAACGGTGGCACGAGGAGATACCTGGGGAGATGCATATGCCGGATGGTCCGCAGCTGGAGGACAGACAGGTGCTTTGCACCGTCCTGCGGGGTGGCCGGCGGCATACCGTGCCCGCGCGCACCCGGGAGACGCTGCTGAAGGCGCTGGAGCGGGCTGGCCTGCATCCCGAGTCGCGGTGCCGCTGCGGCGTCTGCGGGTACTGCCTGAGCACGCTTCTGGAGGGAGAGGTCTACGTTCCGGCGGCGTTGGACGGCAGAAGCGGCAGAGAGCGGGAGAAGCGTAAAATTCATCCCTGCTGCAGTTTTCCCTTATGCGATGTGGTGATTCAGTGCGCGGAGCCTGGAGACGTTTAAGGAGTTCCGGCAGAGCCTTTTTCAACGCGATACAGCGCAGGGAACGGCTCCGCGGTCTGTTTGCTGAGAGTGTTTGTATGTTGAGCTTTGAAGAAAAAAGGAGCAGGGCCAGACCGTTTTTCGGTCTGGCCCTGCTTCATTCCGGTGCACCCGTCTGCCAGCCGCGGCGGCCGTGGCCGGGTATCCGCGGGGGCTTTATGATGGGCTTCCTTACTCAAAATGTACTCAACAGCTTTAAAACTTGATCCCTTGCTGCCAATCCATCGGAGAACGCGGTGGCGGAGCCGGTGGCCGCGCCCAGCTTGTGGGCCATGGCGTAGTCGCGGTGCTCCAGCCAGCCGGCCAAAAACCCGGCCACCATGGAGTCCCCCGCGCCCACGGAGTTGACCACCTTCCCGTGGGGCACGCCCAGACGGTGAACCTCTCCCGTCTCGTCCAGCAGCAGGGAACCGTCCCCCGCCATGGACACCAGCACGTTCCGGGCGCCCCGCTCCTGGAGAAGCCGGGCGCAGTCCTCGATCTCGCCGTCGGTGGCCAGCGTTCTGCCGAAAATCTCCCCCAGCTCGTGGTTGTTGGGCTTGATGAGGAAGGGTCGGTAAGGGAGGACGGCGCACAGCAGGTCCCGGGTGGCGTCCACCACGGTGAGGATGTCCCGGCCCTCCAGCCGGGCAAGTATGCGCTGGTACACGTCGTCGGGCAGGGAGGCGGGGATGGACCCGGCCAGCACCAGCACGTCCCCGGACTGGAGGCGGTCCAGCTTGGCGAACAGCTCCTCCAAGGCAGCGGCGGGGATGGAGGGGCCCACGCCGTTGATCTCGGTTTCCTGGCCCGCCTTGATCTTCACGTTGATCCGGGTCAGCCCCTCCGGAAGCCAGATAAAGTCGGTGGCGATGCCCGCCTTCCGCAGGCCCTGATCCAGCGCCTGCCCTGTGAACCCGGCCAGGAAGCCCAGGGCCACGTTGTCAATCCCCAGGCTGCGCAGCACGGTAGACACGTTGATGCCCTTGCCGCCCCACTGGAGCTCGTCGCTCTCGGTGCGGTTGGTCTCGCCGGCCCGGAAATCGCCCATGCGCACCACATAGTCCAGGGCCGGGTTAAAGGTAACGGTATAAACCATATCCGGTCAAACCTCCTTGATGTCGGTGTATTCCAAATATCTTCGGTCGTCCAGCTGGTCGGTGACGATCCGGGCCCCGTCCAGGGAGAGGAAGGTGGCGGCGGTAATGGCGCCGAACTTGCTGGAATCGGCCAGCACCCAGGTTTCCCGGGCGTGGGCGGCGGCCATGGCTTTCACCATGGCTTCCTCCGGGTCGGGGGTGGTGAAGCCGGGGCCGGGGGCAATGCCGTTGGCGCCCAGGAACGCCTTGGTGAAATGGTACTTTTTCAGCCCCTCCATGGCCTCGCCGCCGATGATGGCCAGGGTGCCCGGCTTGAGCACGCCCCCCAGCACATAGGAGCGCAGGCCCCGCCGGGGCAGGCGCTGGACGCACTCCACGCTGTTGGTGACGAAGGTGGCCCGGGTGGCCTGGATGTAGTCGGACATATGCATCACGGTGGAGCCCGCGTCCAGGTATACCACGTCGTCGTCGGTGATGAGGCCGGCGGCATACCGGGCGATGCGCATTTTCTCCGGCGTGTGGAGCTGACGCTTGGTGTCCATGTCCGGCTCCTCGCTGTGGAACTCCTCCCGGACGGGGAGGGCCCCGCCGTGGACCTTGTTCAGCTTGCCCCGGCGGGCCAGCTCGTTCAGGTCCCGGCGGATGGTGGCCTCGGACGCGCCGGTCACCTGGCACAGCTGGGCCACGCTCACCGCCTGTTCCTTTTCCAGCTCGGCCAGAATGGCCTCCATCCGCACTTCCGCCAGCATACCGCAGGCTCCTCTCCGTTGTTTGATATCCCCATCATATCATCAAAAACAAGCAGGGTCAAGCGAATTCGCTCAAGCCTCCTCCTCCGGGTAGACCACGCCCCACTCCCGGCGCAGAGCGGTCATCAGCGCCATCACGTCCATGGTATAGGGCAGCAGCATATCGCCCTCCCCCCGGACAGCCTTCTCCATGTCCTCCAGCTCGTATACCAGGGCGCTGGCGGTGCTCCCCGCACGGAGGACCTCCCGGCTGCCGGTGGCCGCGTCCACAAGGACCGCCTCCTCCGCCCGGGGGTATTCCATGATCTCGATGTAGCCCCGCTCGCAGGAGATTACCGCCCGCTTGGGCTGCTTGGAGTGGAGGGACAGGGCGGCGGACACCAGCTGCCCCTCCCGGTTGGTCATGACCAGGACGGCGCTCTCGTCCACCCCGGTGGGGGCCTTGCGGACGAAGGACTTCACCTGATCCGGGTTGGAATCCAGGAACAGCCGGGCCAGGGACAGGGCGTACACGCCGATGTCCAGCATGGCGCCCCCCGCCAGATTCCGGTTGAAGAAGCGGTTGGACATATCGTAATCCTTGAAGCTGCCGAAGTTGAGCTGGATCAGGTTCACCTTTCCCAGCGCCCCGGAGGCTACCCGCTCCCGCAGAGCCCGGTACAGGGGCATATGGTAGATGGTCATGGCCTCCGCCAGCACCACGTGGTTTTCCTCCGCCAGCTTTGCCGCCCGGTCCAGCTCTTCGCTGTTCAGGGTGATGGACTTCTCGCACAGCACGTGCTTGCCGTGGGACAGGGCCTGCTCCAGGTAGGCCATGTGAGTGTTGTGTGGGGTGGTGAGGTAAATCACGTCGATGTCCGGGTCAGTGAACATCTCGTGGTAGTCCGTGTAGACCTTTTTGACCCCGTACTTGTCCGCGAAGGCCACCGCCTTCTCATAGGTGCGGTTGCCCACCGCGTCCAGGGTGCGGCCCATGGCCTGGAGGGCCGCCGCCATTTCGTTGGCGATGACTCCGGTGCCCAGCACGGCCCAGCGGATCGGTCTGTTTTCCTCCATGGCAAATCTCTGCCTTTCGCAATTTATTGTCAGTATATCATACTTTTTTCTTTTTCAACAGGCCCAGCAGGAACATACCTGCCACGGAGCCGATGGCGATGGCGGCGGCGTAGCCCAGGGGGTTGTGCATCACGGGGAAGACAAACAGCCCGCCGTGGGGCGCCGGGGAGGCGCAGCCGAAGGCCATGGACAGGGCGCCCGCCACGGCGGAGCCCACGATACAGGAGGGCAGGACGTGGAGGGGGTCGGAGGCGGCGAAGGGGATGGCGCCCTCGGTAATGAAGGACAGGCCCATGATGAAGTTCACCGGGCCGGACTTGCGCTCCTCGGCGGTAAAGCGGTTCTTGAAGAAGATGGTGGCCAGGGCGATGGCGATGGGGGGCACCATGCCGCCCGCCATGACGGCGGCCATCACCGGGGAGAAGCCGCCCTCCGCCATGGCAATGGAGGCGGTGCCGAACACGTAGGCCGCCTTGTTGATGGGGCCGCCCATGTCGGTGGCCTGCATCCCGGCCACCAGCGCGCCCAGCAGGACGGCGGAGGTGCCGCCCATGGAGTTGAGCGCGTCGATGAGGGCGTTATTGATCATGCCCACCACAGGGTTGACCAGGCACATGAACGCCCCGATGAACAGCAGGCCCACCACGGGATAGATGAGGATGGGCTTCAGGCCCTCCAGAGACTGGGGCAGCTTGTCACAGGCACGGCGCAGGGTCTTCATGAACCAGCCGCCCACAAAACCGGCCAGCAGCCCGCCCAGAAAGCCGGCGGGGACGATGGGCACGGTGGGGTCGGCGAAGTAGGCGAAGGTGGCGCCGGTGGCCGCCAGGGAGCCGCCCACAAAGCCCACCATCAGCCCCGGCCGGTCGGCGATGGACTGGGCGATAAAAGCGGCAAGGATAGGAACCATGAAGCCGAAGGCGATGCTGCCCGCTTTATTGAAGAACGCCGCCAGGGGGGTGGAGGAGCCGAAAGCGGAGGTGCCCGCCGCGCCGCCGTCCAGCAGGAAGGACAGGGCCATGATGATGCCGCCGCCGATGACGAAGGGGAGCATATGGGACACGCCGTTCATCAGGTGCTTGTAGAGCCGGCGGCCCAGCTTCTCGCCGTCTCCGGTGTCCTCCGCGGCCCCGCCGCCCTGGTGGTGATAGACGGGAGCCTGGCCGCTGACGATCTTCTCGATGAGCTCCTGGGGCCTGTTGATGCCGTCGGACACGGGCACCCGCAGCAGGGGCCTGCCGTCGAACCGGGCCAGATCCACGTTCTTGTCGGCGGCGATAATGACGCCGTCACAGGCGGCGATTTCCTCTTTTGTGAGGATGTTCTTGGCCCCGCCGGAGCCCTGGGTCTCGGCCTTCACGCCGATGCCCAGCTCCCGGCCCTTTTTCTCCAAGGCCTCGGCGGCCATGTAGGTGTGGGCGATGCCGGTGGGGCAGGCGGTGATGGCCAGCACCCGCAGGGAGCCGTCCGGCTTCTTCGGTTCGGCGGGCGCCTCGTCCGGGAATTTCACCCGCTCCTGGGCATCGATGAGGGCCAGAAAGTCCTCCACCTTTTCCGCGTCCAGCAGCTTTTGGCAGAATTCCTCGTCCATCAGCATCACCATCAGGTGGGACAGCATCTCCATATGTACCTCGCCGCCCCCCTCCGGGGCCGCGATCATGAAGAACAGGGTGGAGGGCTCTCCGTCCTCCGCGCCGTAGTCCACCCCGGCGGGGGCGGTCATGGCGGCCAGCCCCGCCCGCTTGACGGCGGCGCAGCGGGCATGGGGGACGGCCACGCCGTTCTCCACGGCGGTGGAGTCCAGCTCCTCCCTGGCCCAGATCTCCTTTTTGTAGGCGACCTTGTCGGTGATGTTCCCGGCCCTCTCCTGGAGGTCGGCCAGCAGGTCGATGGCGGCGCTCTTGTCCGCCGGGGCGGCGTGGAGTTGGATGCCGTTGGGGCTGAGCAGATCGGTGATGCGCATGGTCGTGACTTCCTTTCCTGATTTTGTTTGATTGGTTTTGATTGATTTCTGTTGTTTGAATGATAACACATGAAAAAATCAAAGTCAATCATTTTCGATCAGAACAGGTCACAAAAATGGGGGCGGATTTTTAGTACATTTCACCAGATCAAACTGGTAAACGTTGGCAGCGGGGGCCACAGCGCTCATGATTTAATTTGGA
Source organism: uncultured Oscillospiraceae bacterium (assembly GCA_910587505.1). Taxonomy (GTDB): domain Bacteria; phylum Bacillota; class Clostridia; order Oscillospirales; family Oscillospiraceae; genus Pelethomonas. Next base: position 9,904 of record CAJULD010000060.1, read on the forward strand.
GAAAGGCTTTCCGACACAAAAGAGAGCCCCGAAAATGCCTGAAGCGACGGCATTTTCGGGGCTGAACACAGTCCGGCAGTGCTTTATCCTGGGCCCATATAGTCTGGACACCAGTGCGGCAGAGGCTCTGACTTATCTCAAGGGGGACAAGTGAATGCAGAGGCGGGACAATTCCGGGTCACTGTCCTGGAAAGCGCAGCTTGGGATGCGGCATGGATATGTAAACCAGCCGGAACAGCCACACTATTTGCCGCTCAGCTTTGCCGCCACAATGCGGATCACCGGTGGATCGTCGTTGCCATAGGGCGCGAAACCGGTGCGCTCCTGGGCATATTCCACCCGGAATCCCCGCTGCTCCAACGATTCCACCAGCTCGTCCAGCACGATGAAGCGGCGATAGTGGTTGTCATAGAAATAGGCGTTGTGTTCTACCTGCTTTCCCTTGCCGAACAGCGGGTCGTTCACCCCGCGCACCTCAATGAACAGCTTGCCCTCGGGGCGCAGCCCCCGGAACAGGTTGTTCAGCAGCACCTGCTCCTGGTTGCGGTTGATGGAATGGATGGTAAACCGGCTGTAGGCGTAGTCGTAGCTGTCCGGCTGGTGAACGTCCGAGTTGACGAAATCACCGCAGATAAATTCGGCGTTGGCAATTCCCCGGCTTTGCAGCTGGGAGACCGCCGCCTGCGACATATCCAGCGCTGTGATCTCCAGCCCCTGGGCGGCAAAAAACACGGCGTCCCGCCCGTTGCCGCAGCCCAGCTCCACCATCCGTTTCCCTGGCTCCACCAGGGTAGCCACATACTGGGCAAAGGGGGAGGGCTCCTCGGAGCACACCCGGTTTTTGTAGTATTGGTTCCAGTAGGCGGTGTTGTCCACCGTATCCTCCACGATGTTGGGATACAGCTCCCGTTCCAGCTGCTCCACCAATTCCAGCGGCGCACGTTCGCCGTCGTTGGCCACCACGATATCAGGGGTTTGGGGTTCGTCGAAAGGCAGGTCGATGCCTACCACGTTTTTCCCCGTGGTGTACAACCCCTTCTGGTTGCGCCGGAGCAGGGTGTCCCGGCTGACCTTGATGTAGATCTCCTTGTAATTGGGGATGTTCTCCCGGTTCCACCGCCGCACGCTGTCATACATGGCGATGGAGCACACCACCACGTCGATCCCCTGGACGGACAGCAGCCTGCACACCCGGAAAATGCGCTGCGCCCAGCGCAGCCGCTCATCGTGGGTGTAGCCCACGTCTTCACCGAAAGCTACCCGGATTTCGTCTCCGTCCAGCATTACCACGTTGGGCTTGGTAGTCTTCAGCCGCTGGTGGAACAGCCCGCCGATGGTAGTTTTGCCCGCCCCGGACAGGCCGGTGAAAAAATATACGGTTCCCTTTTCGCTCATAGTCTCCTCCTCAGTGGTACAGCGGCTGCTCCAGCAGCGCCGGATTCAGCTCCAGCAGGGGCATCATCTGCAGGGGCTGGCCCTTTTTGTTGACGAAGTGCAGGTTCCGCAGAAGCGATTTGGCCATGTTGATTCGCCGCTGCCTGATTTTTTCCAGCCTTTGCTCCAGATACTCCTCCTTGCCCTTTTCCTGCTCCTCATCGGGAACGGGCTGCCCGTCCTTTTCGACCGTCACATCGGCAAGCACGTTTTTTCTCCAGCTCTCCCGGATATAGTAGTTTGAGGTAGTGAATTGCTCGATCAATTCCATGGCGCGGGCCTCGTCCACAGGCTTTCCGTCATAATACTTGAACCCGTAACCGTAATACTCGTAGGCATCCCGCATGAAATATTCGATGAAATACCGCTCCGCGTCGTTGGCGTATTCATCATAAGTACGCAAAATAGCGCCCGGATCAAAGCCGATGTCATTCCCCTTCAGCGATTCCGGGTTGCGCTTTCCTTGAAGCGAGCAGTAGGTCATGCTCTCGGTATAGGGCAGATCCAGAAACGCCGCCAACGCGGTGAAGGTGGCTTTGGGGTTCAGCTTTCCGTCCTCAAGGCGTACCAGGACGCTGTCCATATACAGCCGGTCGCTGGGATCAATCATGAAGCTGCGGTTGAGCACCTTTCCGCAAATTTGGTCGCCCACGGTCTTTCCCTTGAAGTCATCCCAGCCGGGAAACGCCCACATAAAGCGCATCGTGGCCCCGTAGCTGGTGGTAATGCGCCGCATGGGGGTAAAGGTTTTGATATACTTGAAGTACCGAAAAATGGGGGAGTTGGCGACGGCGTCGTACTCCTTGGAGGATAGAATTGTGTGACCTGCCTCATCCGCCGACAGGTTGTAGGCGAGAGAGCCGAAATGGGGCTGGAAAAACAGCGCGGGGACAATCCGGGACGCGCGGTCCAGGTTTTTCGTATATCTTCTGCTGCCCAGGTAGACCGCGGCAAAAAAATCCCGGTCAGTCCGGTCCTTCAAATCATACAGCTCCTGCACGATGCGGCGGTCCCATGCCCTGAAAATCAGCGAAGCGGTATCCATATCGGCGCTGGCCTCCATCAGTCCCCGCAGCTCCAGCACTTTCTTTTCCACGTTTTCCATCATGATGGAGGGCATGGCGATCAGGTTTGGGTGGCCGTCAAAAATCTCGTTGAAGAAATCGCCGCCGTTATGGCTGGACAACTGGGTGTGCCAAATCATCCGCTTGACCTCCCGGATGCCGATGGGCCTGACGGGGTAGACGCTGTAGTCAATGCCAAACCGTTCCTTGAAGTCAATGGGATATTGGGAAAGCTCATCGCCGATCAGGAAAACAATTTTTTCATCCTCCAGCAGGGGCTTCATGCTGAGGCATTGGAGGTGGGCGCAGAACGTCCCCCAATCGGCATAGTGGAGATAAATGTGGTTCTCGCGGCCCACCCATTCGCTTTTGCGCACGTTGTCCACCAGGTACTCCAGCTCATATTGGGAGTACACATCCGCCGCCAAAATAGGGTTGTCCAGGTTTTTGAAGAAGTTTCGGCTGATGACCTGCCGCTTGAAATTTATGTAATCGCCAAAGCGCCTTTGTTCTACATAGAAGGGCGTATAGCCGTTGTCGTCATAGGGGTAGAAGCGGATCGGAAGCTTCTCGAAGGCGGGGAAATCCTTCCGAAACAGATAGGGATACTGCTTCAGCAGCTTGCAGTTCTGGGCATACGCGGCCCGCAGCATTTTAATGTTTGGCTGGTAAAAGGCCTCTGTGACAATGGACAGGCAATCCTCCTGGAACTGCCCTTGGTTATACAGCCGCTGAAAAATGGTGTAGGGGAGCCGGTAGTCTCCCCCGGATTGCAGGATATAGACCGCCGCCTCCATGTCCTGAGCGGGGTCTTGGCCCTTATTTTCATAGATGGCCAGGCGGTAGGCGTTCTGCGCCTCCTGGGGGCGGTTCAGCTCCGCCATGCGGCGGGCAATTTCGATTGCGGTCATAAACAGGATTCCTTTCCTTGTTTCACATATTAAAGAAGGGGGCGGGCCGAAGCCCGCCCCCGGAGTTGGGTCTATGCTGTTTGTTCCAAAAACAACGTGCGCGATTACTGGAGGAGCTGCAACACACCCTGGGGCACCTGATTGGCCTGGGCCAGCATGGCCTGGGCGGACTGAATCAGGATGTTGTTCTTGGTGTAGGCCATCATTTCCTCGGCCACGTCCACGTCGCGGATGGTGCTCTCGGCGTCCTGGATGTTCTCGGTCATGACGGACAGGTTGTTGATGGTGTGATCCAGGCGGTTCTGGGTGGCGCCCAGGGTGCCGCGGACATCGGAGACCGTGTTGATGGCCTCTTTGATCTTCTTGATGGCCACAGCGGCGGCGTCCTGATCCTTGATGTTGATGCTCTTGCTGTCAATGCCCAGGGACGTTGCGTGCATATCCTGGATGTTCACGGACAGCTGGTTGAAGGTGTCAGCGGTATCGCCAATCTGGAGCTTCAAGGCCTTGCCCGTCTTGCCGTCGGCGGTCACGCTCTTTTGGATCGTGGCGGACTGCACAACCTTCTTCCAATCAGCATCCGCGTCATTGCCGTCCGTGCCGTGCAGATCCCAATCCGTCTTGTAGTCCACCGCGCCCTTCTTCTCGGTCAGGTGGATGGTGGAACCGTCCCGGTTGGTGTTGATGTGGAAGTGCTCGTTGTCCTGCTGGCTCAGCTTGTCGGCGGCCTCCTTCAGCGCGTCGGCGTCGCTCAGGCCCTTGGTCAGCTTGATGACGGTCTGGCCCGCCCCGGCGGTGATGGGGTTGTCATCGCCCACCTGGAACACGTAGGCCTCGTTGCCGATCTTCAGGACACTGCCCTGCTGGATCATGGCGTTGGTCAGGGTGAACGTGCCCTGGGCCAGCTTCTCGTCGCCCGCCATAGTGGGAGCGGTCTCCACGTGGACGGACAGGTCGTGGCCGTTGTTCTTGTCCACCACAGTGTCGCCATCGACCTCGAACGACACGTCGAAGGTGCTCGCCAGCTCGTCGGCGGTGGTGGGGACGGTCTGGGCAGTCAGGGTCAGCTTGCCGGCGGCGTTGGTCACATCATAGGTGATGCCGTCGATCTCAATGGTGCTGCCGTCCAGCTCGGCGGCAATCTGCTCGCCGGCCTTGCTGGCGTCGGTAATAGCGGCGGAGAAATCGACATCCGTGCCGTTCTTCTGGAACTTGGCGCCGCCCACGGTGAACTCGATGCTGCCAGCGGTCAAGGTCTTGTCCTGCACGCCGCCCGGCGTACCGGGAATGGTCACTTGGGTTGTAGTAGTACCGCCGGCACCGTTGGAAGTCGTTATAGTAGTGACCTTCGAGGCCACAGAAGAAATGGTTGTCTGTCCCAGCTTCAGGGTCAGATCCTTCAGGTCCAGGGAGTAGACGCCCTTGGTGCCGTTGCCGCCGCCCTGCACGCCGTCAGCCACGGCCGCGGCGGAGCCCACGCCGGTCAGGTCACCCAGCTTGGCGCTGCCGTCCATCTCGCCGTTGAGCAGCTTGATGCCGTTGAAGTTGGCGGAATCGGCGATACGGTCGATTTCGCTGGTGAGCTGGTCCATCTCCTTCTGGAGCTGGGCGCGGTCAACGTCGTTATCGTAGGTGCCGTTGGCGGACATGGTCGCCAGCTCCACCATACGGTTGAGCATATCGTGGACCTCGGTCAGAGCGCCCTCGGCGGTCTGCACCAGGCTGATGCCGTCCTTGGCGTTCTTCTGGGCGGTCTCCAGGCCGGTGATCTGGGCGCGCATCTTCTCGGA
>CAJULD010000061.1 GCA_910587505.1 uncultured Oscillospiraceae bacterium
TTCCCGGAAAAGGGCAAAACTGCCCCTCTCTGAAGTCCTTTTTACTCCTTTTTCTCTCAGGAAAAAGGGCGTATGCCGTCTGTTTGCAATATGTATGGTACAGAATTGGTATTCTGTACCATACCGGGGTCAAAAAAAGAATCCCCTGCGGCCGGAACAATTATATCACGCCTTTTGGATTTGTGAAGCGCCATTGCGAAAATCTACCTCATTTGCGAAAAATTTGTAGCTTTACACAAATATTCCCCGGAGGGCAGGCCGCCTGCTCCACAAATGAGCAGAGGACCTGCCCACCGGTTATTTTTCCGGCAGGAAGAGCACCGCCTGTACCCGGAAGCGCCCCTCCTCCCACTGGCTGCGGAAGATTCCGCCGTACCGGCTCACAATGGCCCGGACGCTGCGCAGTCCCATCCCGTGCCCTTCCTCCCTGGGGCCCGCAGGCAGTCCGTCGCTGCTGAATTCCACCGGGGTGGGGCACCCGTTATCCGCCAGCAGCATCAGCCGCCGGTTTTCCGTCAGCTCCACTTTCAGCTCAATCCAACGCTCCTCCTTTTCCAGCTTCTGACAGGCCTGAATGGCGTTTTCCAGCACATTTGCCAGCATGATGCAGATATCCATCTCACTGTAGGGCAGCTCCGCCGGAATCTCCGCGCCGGCCTGCACGCGGCAGCCGCTCTCCTCTGCCTGGGCGATATAGGACGCCAGAACGGCGTTGACGGCCGTGTTGGCGCACCATCTCTTCTGGTTGATGGCGGCCAGCTTTCCCCGCAGCTCCCGGACATACTGCCGGGCCTCGCCGGAGTCCCCCTGCCGCAGCAGCCCCTCCAGCACGATCAGATGGTGGCGCATGTCGTGGCGGTAGATTCGCTCCAGCTCCATTTTCCGGCAGATGGCGGCATAGTCCTGGCGCTGGCGCTCCAATTGCCGGCTGCTTTCATAGCTCTGCATCTGCTGCCAGAGGGCGTGAAAAATCGTCAGATAGGTCAGGGGCATCAGGATCATAACAAGGAGGATGGCGGCCAACCCGGTCCCGTCCGGCATCGGATATCCCACCGGGACAGCGGTCACCATAATCAGCAGGTAGTACACTCCGCCTATGGCGGCAAAGAGGTTCCACCCCTTCCCGATTTTGCTTTGCAGCTCCAGGTAGGGACGGCGCAGATACTTCCAGAATATATATTCCGCGATCGGAAACAGAACCAGCCGGCTGATCAGCATCACCGCATAGGAGCCGCCCGTCAGACGGTCCAGGAAATTGGTAATCTGCAAAATCCAGAAGCAGACGGTGTCCGTCAGACAGAAGAGGAAGAAAAACCGGCCGTTCCGGTATTTTGACAGGACGAAAAACAGGGCCATACTGGGGAGGGTGCAGGTAAAAAAGGCCGCGCGCATGATAATGCCATGCCCCATGCACAGCATCAGCAGCACATTACCCGCCAGCAGCGCCAGCCAACCGGCAAAGCTGAGGAGCAGCGTTCTCCGCCAGGGATACCTGGGCTCGAACAGCAGCAGGAACAGAACCACAATATGAAGCATCGACCACAGAAATGAGATATCACGCAATACCGCCATCGTTCTGCCCTCCTCAAAAATATGATGAATCCCTATCTCAGCACGTTGAGCCAGTAGTCGCTCCATTGCTGCCTGACCTGCGCGGCCAGGCCCCTGGTCAGGGGTACCCGGTCTCCGCCGTCCAGCAGAAGAAAATGCTTCTCCACGGCGGCGACATAGTGCAAATTGACCACAAAGCTTGCGCCGCAGGGGATAAATCCATCGGCAGCCAGAAGCGGCGCCGTCTCCTCCCGGAAGGAGCCCCGCAGCGTTTTGCCGTCCACCTTCTCTCCGCCGAAAAGGTGGTAGCGCACCGCCCGGCCCACCAGCTCCGCATACATGATCCTGTCCAGCCGGGCCAGCTGCATCCCGGTTTTTGTCTTGACGGTGATGCAGGCGTCCCGCTGCCGCTCCATCGCCGCGACAGCCTGATCCAGAACGGGGTAGAGCTGCCGGGGGACCACCGGCTTCATGAGATAGTAGAACGCATGAGCCGCGTAGGACTCCACCGCGTACTCCGGCGAGAAGGAAAGATACACAAGGGCTCCCGCGCACCCCTGCTCCCGCAGCTTCATCCCCAGCTCAATGCCGGACAGTCCCGGCATCAGCACATCCAGCACGTATATGTCAAACTCCCCGGCCCCCTCCGCCGACAGCAGCTCCTGGCCGGAGGCGAACACGGACAGCTTTACCGTCCATTCCGGCCGCTGGGCCGCGTACTCCCGCAGCAGGCGTCCTATTGCCTCCCGCTGCTCCGCTTCATCGTCACACAGAGCTATTTTCAGCATGGCGCCTCCCTCGTGCAGACAAATTTTTCGCAAAACACTACAAATTTCTCGCAAAATTGCAAAAAGAAGCTTTTTTCGTGGTAAGTATAGCATATTTCAAATGCAATTGTCAAGCAAAAGGGGCTCTTTGCATCGCTGCAAAGAGCCCCTGCATCACGCCTGGCTGCTATATCATCAGTCTTTTGCAAGAGTGAACTCATCCACCAGCTGCTTGAGACTGGCCGCCTCAGCGGACAGCTCCTCGCTGGCCGCGGCGCTCTCCTGAGCGGTGGCGCTGTTGGTCTGCACCACGGCGGAGATCTGTCCGACCCCCTCCGTAACCTGGGTAATGGCGGCGGTCTGATTCTCCACGGCCGATACCACAATCTCCATCTGCGTGGTCACGTTACCGGCGTTAACGCTGGTCCTTTCCAGGGATTCGGTAACCAGACTCACTGCCCGGCTGCCCTCGGACACGGCGGCGATGGACCCGCTGATCAGCTCCTTGGTGGCTTTGGCGGCCTCGTCAGACTTGGAGGCAAGGTTGCGCACCTCGTCGGCCACCACCGCAAACCCCTTGCCCGCAGAGCCCGCCCGCGCGGCCTCCACGGCGGCGTTCAGCGCCAGGATGTTGGTCTGGAAGGCAATGTTCTCGATGGTGGCAATGATCTTGGAAATCTCCTCGGAGGCGGCGGATATCTTCCCCATCGCCGTGTTCAGCTCGCCCACATGCTCCACGCTGATTCCCAGCTGAGCGCCGGCCTGCTCCACAAACTGGCCCGCCTGCGCGGCGGCGGCGGCGGTCTGCTTTGCGCTGTCCGAAATATCGCTGATGGTGGCCGCCAGCTCCTCCACGGCGCTGGCCTGCTCGATGGAGCCCTGGCTCAGCGTCTGTGCGCCGACGGATACCTGACCGCTGGCAGAGGATACCTGGGCCGCGGCGGCGTCGATCTGACGCATGGTGCCGCTCAGCTCCTGCTTCAGATTGCGCATGGACAGCAGAATGCTCTGAAATTCTCCCACATAGGCGTCCCGGTGACTGGAGCGCACGTCGAAGTTCTTGTTGGCCATCTCCGCCAGCAGATAGCGGATATCGTTGATGATGGCGTTCAGCGCCGTCACCATTTCCGCCGTCGAGCGAATCAGATCCGCCGTCTCGTCCTTCCCGGTGGTCTGGGGAACCGGCGAATGCAGGTCGCCCTGGACCAGCAGCTTCATCCGGTCGGCGCAGGCCCGCATGGGCGCGCTGATATTGCCGGACAGCTTCAGCGCCACCACAATGGAAGCCAGAATGGAGGCGGCGATCACCAGCAGGTTAATCATGATACTGAAATATGTATCGGCCAGATATTCCGATTGCAGCGCCGTGACCGCCACGCTCCAGCCGTCCGTCCCCCTCACGGCGGCATAGGCGGTAAACCAGTCCTCGCCGGCGTCCCGGAAGCTGCCGAAGCCGTTCTTTCCCTGCCGCATATCGGCATGAATCGCGGCCAGCGCCTTCTTTGACGGGTCGCTCTGGGCCTCCCGCTCCACATTCTGAGTGGTGATGGTGTCCAGCGTAACGTCGGCGATGGTGTCGCCGGACTTGTTAATCATATAGGCACGGCTGCTCTGGCCTACCTTGATGGAGGAAACGATATCGTTGAGGAAGGTCTCCGGCGGCACAAAGTATACCACGCCCACGACCTGCCCGCCCTGGCTTCCGCCGGCATAAATCGGCGCGGCCACCATGATGGACAGCTCCCCGGTAATCTTGCTGACCAGCGGCTCGGAGACATACGCGCTGCCCTGCATGGCCTGCCGCACATATTCCCGGTCCGAATAGTCCTTTCCATCGAAAATGCTGTAGCCGTTCGCGCCGATGACGTTGCCGCGCTGGAAGCCGTGCATGCCCACGCGCTCGTCAATAATCGCCCGCTTTTCCTCCACCGGCGTCTCCGCGTCGGACAGCTGCGGGATACAGCCCGTGTCTACGGCCACATTCATATAGGCAATCAGCTCCTGCTCGATTCGCTCCGCCGCCAGCACTGCGGTTTCGCTCATCATCTGATTGACTGTGGCGATGGTGCTCCGGTAATTGAGCATAATACTCGCCGCGCCCACCGCCACCAGCGCGGTCAGAACCGTTGCCATCAGGCATATTGTGATTTTCCTGCGGATACTTTTCATCTCTCTGCACCTCAATCTTTACCGCCATTCTTTCCCGGCGGCCTATTGCATTTATTATATGAGGGGAAACCCCTTCTTGTCAATCATTTTAGCTCAATCCCACGGAACAAAAATTTTGGCGCAGGGCGGCAGCCGTCCAAAGAGGCCGCCCCCGGTGTTGACTTTTCCCCGCCGGGGCCTTATACTGTCCGGTAGAAGGAGAGGAGCGGGCGGAATGATAACCATCTACAGCCATTCTACGGATCCGTACTATAATCTGGCCTTTGAGGAATACATTTTTACTGCCCTCCGGGAGGAGGACGTCTTCCTGCTGTGGCGGAACAGGCCGTGCGTGGTGGTAGGCAGTTATCAGAACATCTGCCGGGAGGTCCGCTTCCCCGCCCTGCGGCAGCGGGGCGTTCCGGTGCTGCGCCGGATCTCCGGCGGCGGCACGGTCTACCACGATCCGGGGAATGTCAACTACTCCCTGATTACCCGGCAGGAAAGCGGCGGCGCGGACTACGGGCCCGGTCTGTCACTCATTCTGGAGGCGCTGGGCGCCGCCGGGGTCCCCGCCCGGCGGGACCGGACGAGCGATCTGGTCATCGGCACGGAAAAAATTTCCGGAAACGCCCAGCGCGTGGCGGGCGGGCGGCTGCTGCACCACGGCACGCTGCTGTTCGACGCGGACCTGGAGGCGCTGGAGGAGCTCTCCGTCCGGGGGAAGGGCGGTCATATCCGGAGCAGGGGCACGCCCTCCGTGGTCCGGGCCGTAACCAATATCCGGCCTCATCTGGCGGAGGATATGACGATTGAGGCGTTCCAGGAGCGCCTGCTGGACTACATGGTCCCGGATGCCGCCTGCCGTCTGGAGCCAACGGCGGAACACGCCGCCGCCGCTGCGCGTCTGGCGGAGGAAAAGTACCACAGCTGGGAATGGACCTGGGGAAAGACGCCGGCTTTCACCTGTCACAGGTCCGGCATCCTCGGCGGGGAACCCGTCACCATATCCTATCAGGCGAGAAAGGGCGTGCTGTCCGCCCCGCGGATCGACAGCCCCCTGATCGACGGCGGCAGGGCAGCCGCCCTGCTCGACGGCGCAAGACTGGATCCGGCGGAGCTGGAGGATGTCTGCCGGATTCTGGCCGGGGAACACGCCGCCGCACTCTGGGAGATGCTTTTATAAAGGCTGTATTATAAAGGAGAAGAAACCATGGAAAAGCAACTGTCCCTCCCCCGCCTGCGGGCGGAAATGACCAGCGGCGTACTGTGCGCGTGGCTGAAGGAGGAAGGGGAACCGGTGGCGGCGGGAGAGCCGCTCTATGAGATCGAAACGGACAAGGTGGTCAATCAGATCGAGGCGCCGGAGCCCGGCGTGCTGAAAAAGCAGCTGCGGGAGGAGGGCGACGAGCTGACCCCCGGCGCACCGGTGGCGATTCTGGAAACGGAGTGAGGACCATGGAGAGGAAACCGGAGTGGCTCAAGGTACGATACAACCAGCAGGCCGTGGAGGAAGTGGCGCAGCTGCTGGGCGAACTGAAGCTGAACACCGTGTGCAGGGAGGCCAACTGCCCCAATCTGGGGGAATGCTACCGCAGGCACACGGCAACCTTTATGATTCTGGGCAGCGCCTGCACCCGGAACTGCCGGTTCTGCGACGTGACCTCCGGCCGCCCGCTGCCGCCGGACCCGGAGGAACCGGAAAATGTGGCCATCGCCGCCAGACGGCTGGGACTGCGTCACGTGGTGTTGACCTGTCCCACAAGGGACGACCTGCCGGACGGCGGCGCGGAGCAGTTTGCGCGGACCATCCGCGCTATCCGCAGGGAATGTCCGGGGACGACGGTGGAAACCCTGATCTCCGATATGAAAATGAACACGGACGCGCTGGACGTGGTAATCGCCGCTCATCCGGAGGTGCTCAACCACAACGTGGAAACCGTGCGGGAGCTGCAGGCGGCGGTCCGCCCCCAGGCGGACTACCATCGCAGCCTGGACGTACTGCGCTATTGCCGGGATAAGGACGAAACCCTGCTGATCAAAACCGGCTTTATGGTGGGTCTGGGGGAGACGGAGGAGCAGATTGAGGCCCTGATGGACGACGCGCTGGCCGCCGGGGTGGATATCCTGACCATCGGCCAGTACCTCCAGCCCTCCCCGGCGCACTATCCGCTGGCGCGGTACGCCACGCCGGAGGATTTCGCCCGGTACAGGGCAGCAGCCCTGGCAAAAGGCTTCCGGTACGTGGCCTCCGCGCCGCTGGCCAGAAGCTCCTACAAAGCGTGGGAAGCGCTGGAGGGCATCCATGATCTACATTGAGACCGGGTCCATGGACGTATGCTACAATTTCGGTCTGGAGTACTATTTTGCGGCGGAAAAGCCGCTGAATGATACGGTTTTCCTCTTCTGGCGGACCACGCCAACGCTGATGGTGGGCCGGTATCAGAACGTGCCCGAGGAGGTGGACGAGGCCTACGCCGCCGCCCACCAGATCCGCATCGTCCGGCGCATGAGCGGCGGGGGGACCATCTACACCGACCCCGGCGGCTGGCAGTTCACTTTCATCGCCCCCTCCCAGGGCGGGGACATCTGTTTTCAGCAGTACCTCGCCCCCGTCCTTCTCGCGCTGGGCGAGCTGGGAGTGCAGGCCGCCTTCAACGGGCGGAACGATCTGACCGTCGAGGGGAAAAAAATATCCGGCAACGCCCAGTACCGGCTGGGAGACCGGACGGTCCACCACGGCTCCCTGCTGTTTTGCACCGATCTGGAGCAGATGGCCGCCGCCACCCGGCCGAATCAGGATAAGATCCGGTCCAGGGGCATCAAATCCGTCCGGGACCGGGTGACCAACATTGCCGGCCACCTGCCCGCACCGGTGACGGCGGAGGAGTTCAGGGATCGGATGGTGCGCCGTATTTCAGGGCCGGACGGCGTGGTATACACCGTCACGCCGGAGGACCGGGCGCGCATCCTGACCATCGCTCAGGAGAAATTCGGCTCCTGGGAAAGCCTCTACAGCCGGGGCCCGGCATACAGCATCCAGCGGACGGGCCGCTTCCCCGGCGGCAGCATGACCTTTCACCTGGAAGTAAAAAAGGGCGTGATCTGTCAGGCCGCCGTGTCCGGGGATTTCTTCGCCGCCGTGGACGGCGAAACCATCAGCCGGGCGCTGACCGGCTGCCGCTGCCAGCGGGAGGCCGTCCGGGAGGCGCTGGAACGGGGCGGCGTGGACGTGTACCGCGTTTCCGCGGAGGAAATGGCCCGGACAATTGCCGGATGAAGTTTTTCCCCGCAGGAGCTTCGCACCCGCCGCTTGCCGCCCAGAGGGCGGCGCGGGCCTTTGCCCCTCCCCCGGTTCAAAAAAGACGCCCTGCCTCTTTTCTGAGGGATAAGTGCCGGCCTCCGTGCCGGTCCTTACGGGTCAATCTTCTCTTCTTAAAAGTTCTTAGAACCTGCATTCGCAACCGCTGAACGCCGCCAGGCCGGTCTCTTCCCGTCCATCCGGCATCCCCCGGTTATGAATACAGGTTCTTACCGTTCTGCGCGGCCACCTCACGCGGCCGCGCAGAATCAGATTGCGCATGGCCCCTCCGTGAAGCTTCACGGAGGGGCCATGCGCAATTGTCGATTCCTTTTCTTTCAAAAAAGGATGGATATCCTGCTGTTATTCCTCCGCCAGGGCCTTCGCCTCGGCGATCGCCTTCTCCTGAGCGGCCGCCGGGCAATCCTCATAGCGGACAAAATGGAAGGTGAAGGAGCCGCGGCTCTGGGTCATGGACCGCAGGTCGATGGCATAGGTCATCATCTCCGCCATGGGCACCTCGGCCTCCACTACCTGGTCGCCGCTGCCGGTGGGGTTCATGCCCATGACCCTGCCCCGGCGCTTGTTCAGATCGCCCAGAATGTCGCCCATGTAGTTGTCGGGAATAGTGACCTTCAGCTCGCCGATGGGCTCCAGCAGAACGGGAGACGCCTCAGGCAGCGCGGCCTTGTAGGCCAGCTGGGCAGCGGTCTTGAAGGCGATTTCAGAGGAGTCCACGGGGTGATAGGATCCGTCCACCAGCGTGGCCTTCAGGAACACCACGGGATAACCCGCCAGCACACCGTGGGCGCAGGCCTCACGAAGACCCTTCTCAACGGCGGGGAAGAAGTTCCTGGGCACGCTGCCGCCGAAGACTTCCTCGGCGAAGATCATCTCTTCCTGCTCGTCCTGGGGCTCAAAGACAATATGGACGTCGCCGAACTGGCCGCTGCCGCCGGTCTGCTTCTTATGACGGCCCTGCTTGCGCACCTGCTTGCGGATCTTCTCGCGGTAGGCCACCCGCGGCGTATCCAGCTCGGCCTCCACGCCGAAGCGGCTCTTGAGCTTGCTGACCAGAACGTCGATCTGGATGTCGCCCGCGCCGGAAACCACCACCTGGTGGGTCTCGGCATTGTTGACCACGGAGAAGGTGGGATCTTCCTCATTGAGGCGGATAAGACCGGTGCCCACCTTTTCATCCTGCCCGCGGGTTTTGGGAGCGATAGCCCGGGAATAGCAGGGCTCGGCAAACTGTACGGGCGCCAGCTTCACGATCCGCTTGGGGTCGCAGAGAGTCTCGCCGGTCTTGAGCCGGTCCATCTTGGCGATGGCGCCGATGTCGCCGCAGGCGATTTCCTTGACCTCTTCGTTCTTCTTGCCTTTGATGGTGTACAGGCGGCCCAGCTTCTCGGTCTTTCCGGTGGTGGGATTATACAGGGCCATGTCTCCGGTGATTTTGCCGGAAACGACCTTGACCAGGGAATATTTGCCGTACTGGTCGGAAATGGTCTTGAAGACAATGGCGGCAGTGGGGCCGTTGGGGTCCCGCGGAACCGGAACGGCATTCTCGCCGGATTCATCAGTGGCCTCCTCGGGGGGCATTTCCAGCGAGGAGGGAACCATGTCGATAATGGTGGACAGCAGCATCTCCGTGCCCAGACCCGTCAGGGCGGAGCCGCAGACCACGGGGGCCAAAGTGCCCTCCCGGATGCCGGTCTTCAATCCGGTCATGATCTCTTCCTTGGTAAAGGGCTCCTCGGCGAAGAACTTCTCCATGTTCTCCTCGCTGGTCTCGGCCACGGCCTCCATCAGCTCGCCGTACAGCTCGTCCAGCACGGCCTGCTTGCTGTCGGGAATGGGAATCTCCACCCGCTTGGCGCCCTTCCGGTTCTCGGGCATCTGGTAGGCCTTGCGGTTGATGACGTCGATGATGCCGATGGTGCGCTTGTTGCTGTCCCAGATGGGAGCCACCACGGGAGCGATGGACTTCGACAGCTTTTCCCGCAGGGCGGCGAGGGTCTCAGAGAAGTTGGCGTTTTCCTCGTCCTCCTTGGAGATGTAAACGATGCAGGGCTTGTTCTGCTCCCTGAGATACTTCCAGCCCCGCTCCGCGCCCACGCTGAGCCCGTCCTTGGAAGCGCACACCAGCACGCCCACCTCGGCGGCCCGGACGCCGGACTGCATCTCGCCGGCAAAATCGAAGTTTCCCGGCGTGTCCAGCACGTTGATTTTCACGCCGTTATAAATCACCGGCGTCATGGACAGGGAGATGGAAATCTGACGCTTGATTTCCTCGGGGTCGTAATCGCAAACGGTGTTGCCGTCCGCAGGCTTGCCCAGACGGTCGGTGGCACCGGTGAGATACAGCATGCTCTCCACAAGGGAGGTCTTTCCGCTGCCGCCGTGGCCCAGCAGGCAGATGTTGCGAATGTCCATAAGAGTTTTGTCTCCTTCCGTTTATCGTGCCCGCTGACGCGGACTTGCTTAACATATAGATTATAGTACCTTTTCCGATTTAGCACAACTGGAATTTTCTTTACCGTATGATTTTAGACAAAATAAACAAAAACCGGATGTGGTTTTTGATAAATCCAGCAGTGAACAAACGGCCTGTCACAGCCGGAATTCCAGCTGCACGTCACAGGGCTCCTTTTTGGCCAGCGCCCAGTTGATCTCCTCCGCTTCCACGCAGCCCAGAGCCCGGTACGCGGCCATGGTTTCCCGCGCGGAGTGAGCGGAGATATAGAGCTTTTCCGCTCCAAGCAGCCGGGCTTCCCGGCAGGCCATCCGGAAGAGCTCCTTCCCGATTCCCCGCCCCCGGTAGGGCAGGGAGACGTGGAACTGCGCCAGATCGATGTATTGATCTCTGCTTCCGAAGCGCGGACCCTCCAGCCGGGCAAAGCCTGCCAGATCCGCCCCTGCCCATGCGCCAAAGACTGCGCCGCCGTTCTGCACGCTGCGCAGCAGCTTTTCAGCCCGGTATCGCCGCCCCTCCCAGTCCCAGTCCTCCACATAGGCGATGGGAAGCAGCTTCCACTGTCCGTCCCGTTTGCGCCAGCACTGGGCGACCTCCTGACGGCGGATGAATCCGTCAAGAGACGCGACAGTAAAGTTATGCTCCGTGACCGGCGCGTATCGAATGGTATCCGTCATGGTTCACCCCTTGTCCACCGTCCACACCACCGGCAGCATGGGGGCTGCCCACAGCAGGAGATAGGTTATCATCAGCACCGGCGTCAGTACGCTGTAGCTGCCGGTAAATGTCAGATAAAAGCCCAGCAGAGCCCCGGCGATGCTGCTGAAAACAGAGAGCAGATTCCCCGTCAGGGCCGTCTGGCACAGGCGGCGGCTGTCCACGGCCAGTTGCGCGTAAGGCAGCAGGCCTTCCCGGTAAAGAAGCCCTTCGGGCCCCTCCGCTTCCCGCTCCGGGTCGGACAGGGCCAGCCGTTCGCCCAGCTCCGGCATCGTCCCGCCGCCGTCCCAGCCGAACCGGGCCTTGAGAAACCTGGGCACGACGTTTCCGTCCCGGGCGGCGAGAACCAGACGGAAGCCGTTGCGCCGGAGAATGCGCAGGGCGTATTCCACCGGCTCGGCGGCGGAATATTTTATGTTGAACACCGCCGTCAGCTCTCCGTCCACCGAAAGGCACACCGCCGTCCTGGAGTTCAGACCCGGCGGCATGTGCACCGCCTGATGGCGCATAAAGGTGGGCGTACCCACCAGCACCGTCTCGCCGTGGATCATTCCGCCCAGACCGCCCTCCTCGTGGATGTGGAAGTGCTCCAGATTCTGGAGGGATACGCGGCTGCGCTGGCAGGCGTCCCGGAACAGGCGGCCCAGCAGGCCGCCGCCCTGGACAGCCAGCGTGGCGGCATAGGAAATGGCGTGGTTCTGCTCCTCGCCGTAGAGCCTGATCCCGGCCAGCGCGGCCGCGCCGGCGGGAAACAGGTCCGCGTCCGTCACCGACAGGCGGCGCTCCCCGGCGAAGGCGGACGCGCCGTACATACCGGCCACGGCGGCCCCGCTGCGGGCCAGATGGGCCGCAACCCGGCCAAAGGGGACGCAGAAGGCCATGGGAAACACCAGAGAGGAAGCCGCGCACAGCACCACCGACCAGCACCACAGGAAATCCTGTGGCCGGTCCTGCCCGATGGAGGAGAGCACGGCGAACACCGCCGACGCCGCCGCCAGCACCGGCAGCAGCAGCCGCTGCCACTGGGAGGAGGTGTCCTCCATGAGGGCGCGGGTGTAGAAGCCCGCGCCGGAGCCCCGCCCCCTGGCGATGCCGCCGGGAGTACAGTCCACCACGCGGGTGGGCTCCCCCATGGCGGCAATGCGGAAGGTCTCCGCCATGCCCCGGTGCCAGTCGGTAAGGCCCCACAGAGCGAACACGCTCACCGCGGCGGCCACGCCGCCCAGGGGGGCCGCGTCGGTCCTCTGGGGCAGCAGCAGCATGGTCATTTCGTCCAGCAGCGTCACCAGGGTGCACAGCAGGGCGGTGGCCGAGATGGTCCACGCGCCCTCCCGCAGCCCGCCCACGGCGGCGCGGTAGACCGGCCAGCAGAGGATGGACAGCAGGGCCTGGGCCACCAGTACGCACAGAGCGGCGTTGTCGGCGCTGTCGCTGAAAAAGGGCGTGGCGACGTCCAGCCGTTCCAGCACCCATGGCGTCCACATTCCGAGCAGGACGGCAATGGAGGCGGACAGGGACCGGCGGCACTCCCGGTAGCGGCGCTTGTGCCGCCCGGCAGTCTCCCCGGCGGACGGTTCTGCGTCCGCCTCCGGCAGCGGCCGCCGTCCGGCGGGCTCCCGGCGGCGGACGGCCCGCTTCTCCCGCCCGGCGGCCTTCTCCAGCCGCTTGCGGAATTTCTCCTGACGCTTCTCCTGGACCGCCTTCACTGCGTCCACCGTGCTGGCTACCACGTCCTCCATGGAGACCGGGGGCGGTTCCTGGGGCTCCGGCGGGGGCGGCGGCTCCCGCACCGGCGGCTTCTCCGGCGGCGGGGACGGCTCCTCCCGGACCGGCGAGTCCCCATCCACGGGATACAGCCCCTCCGCCAGAGCGAACTCATCCCAGAAGGCAAGGTCCGCAGCCGGGTCCTCCGGGGGCGCCGTCTCCGCAGGAGGTTCCGGCTGCGCAGGTGGTTCCGGCTCAGGTTCCGGCATTGGCTCCGGCTCGGGGACCGGTTCCGGTTCCGGCGAGGGAGGCGCGGAGGATCCGAATTCGGCCAGAATGTCGTCCAGATTGAAGGGGGCGTCCTCCGGCAGCTCTACGCCCAGCAGCAGGCGCCGGGTATCCATCAGGGAGGGATCTATTCGGTTGTTGCTTTCCTGATTATCTGTCATAAAAACGTCTCATTTCTCCCGGACCGGTAAAAACTGTCTGCTGGTATGGCGGCTATCCCCGCTGCCGCAGAGCCTCGTACAGCAGAACGGCGGCGGCGGCGGACGCGTTGAGGGAGCTGACGCGCCCCTTCATGGGAATGCTGACCAGGAAGTCGCAGCCCTCCCGGACCAGGCGGCTCATGCCGCTGCCCTCGCTGCCGATGACGATGGCGGCAGGGGAACGGAAATCCGCCTCATGCAGGGATTTGTCCCCCTCCGCGGCGGCGCCGAAGATCCACAGCCCTTCCTTCTGCAAATCCCTGAGCAGGGCGGGAATGTTGGCCACCCGTGCCACGGGGAGATAACTGACCGCCCCGGCGCTGGTTTTTGCCACCACGGCGGTGAGGCCCGCGCTGCGGCGTCTGGGAATAATCACGCCGTGGGCCCCGGCACACTCGGCGGAGCGGATGATGGCGCCCAGATTGTGGGGGTCGGAGATCTCGTCGCAGACCACAAGCAGCGGCGGCTCCTCCCGCTCTGCGGCGGCGCGGAGGATGTCCGCCACCGTGGCGTATGCCTGGGCGGCGGCTACGGCGATGACGCCCTGGTGGCTGTGGGTCTCGCTCATGGCGTCCAGCTTGCGCCGGTCGCACTCGGAGATCACTGCGCCGGCCTGTCTGGCCTGCGCGGTCAGGCGGGCCAGCGTGCGGTCCGTACCGCCCCGGGCCACGTACAGCTTGTCAATAACGGTCCCGGCGCGCAGGGCCTCCATAACCGCGTTGCGGCCCTCAATCAGGTTCTCCGGCGTCTCATATTCTCTCATAAACGCTCCTTTTTGCGGTCCGGCAGGGCCCGGCGGGCCCTCCGTCACGGGCGCATGCTTTATAATACGTCCACAGTATACCACAAAGTCCATGGGTTGCGAAAGGGGTATTCACAGAAATTTCACAGAAAATCCACAGACAGTCCTTGTGAAGGAGACGAATTTGTGATACCATGCACCATAGACGCTTCCGGGGGTATGTGTGTCCGCCCGCGAAGATAGAAGGAGAATATGGTAAAATGGACAATAATCAGAACAATAATAAAAACAGGAAAAATGCCAACGGCCTGCTGATCCTGGTTATCTGGGCGGTGGGTCTGACGGTGCTGTTCAACTATTTTTCCGCCGCCAGCCGGCAGTCCAACGCCGCGGCCTCCACCCACGAGATCCAGTACAGCGAGTTTAAACGGCTGGTGAAGGACGGTCTGGTGGAGTCGGTGGTGTTCACCGATGGGAAGATCGAGATCACCACGGAGGACGGGTACGTATATGTAGACGGGGACGGCAACAGCTACGATAAGAACTTCACCCTTTTCACCATGCAGATGGGCGTCTACGATCCGGACCTTCTGGGCACCCTGGACGAGTATGATGTGGAGAACTACACCAATCCCTACGTGCCGGAAATGTCCCCCATTCTGGAGTTTATGATCGCCTACATCCTGCCCATGGTGCTGCTCATCGGGGCTTTCATGCTGTTCATGAACCTGATGGCCAGGCGGGGCGGGGGTCTCGGCGGCATCGGCAGCGTGGGGAAAAGCAACGCCAAGGTCTACATGGAAAAAACCACCGGCGTTACCTTTAATGACGTAGCCGGTCAGGACGAGGCCAAGGAGTCCCTGGTGGAGATCATCGACTTCCTCCACAATCCCGGCAAATATACCGCCATTGGCGCGAAGCTGCCCAAAGGGGCGCTGCTGGTGGGCTCGCCGGGTACCGGCAAGACCCTGCTGGCCAAGGCCGTGGCCGGGGAGGCGGGGGTGCCCTTCT
>CAJULD010000062.1 GCA_910587505.1 uncultured Oscillospiraceae bacterium
AAAAAGAATGTATGCCGTATTGCCTGTGCCTGCCTCCTCACCGCCCGTCTCAGCAGCGGCGTGAGCAGCAGCGCGATGCCGCCGCCCAGAAGGGCGGTGACCAGCTGGGGCCAGGAAAACATCACGGTAAACATGGCGATCTGGGGCTCCTTCAGGGGCAGCACCGCGCACAGCAGCTTCACCACCAGCAGGTAGAGCACTCCAAACTTGGTGAAGGCCGCCGCCAGCCACGCCGCGCCCTTCCGCCACAGGGGCAGGTCCTTTCCCCCGGCCAGCAGCCACAGCAGCAGCACGAACGCCAGATTCCCCACCGCGATGGAGGGGACAATGGGGAACAGCTGGGGCCCGATGCCCAGCAGGAAGGCGAAGAAGGGGGACAGCAGCGCCACCGTGATGCCGCTCCACAGCCCCACCGCCAGCGCGGACACCGCCAGCACCGCGTTGACGCAGGCGCCGGTGACATATTGCCCGGCGGGTTTGGTAACCGACTGGAGGACGATGAGCAGCGCCGTCATGACGGCGGTCTCCGTTATATACAGGACCCGCCGGTTTGCGGCCGGCTTCACGTTATTCGTCCTCCTGCTCCCAGTTGTGCCAGACATTCTGCACGTCGTCGTTGTCCTCCAGAAGGTCGATCATTTTTGTCATATTCTTCACGTCCTCTTCCGCCGTGAGCCTGATGTAGTTCTGGGGTACCATCTCAATGGCGGCGGAAACGAAGGCGTAGCCCTTCTCCTCCAGGGCGGCGGTGACGGCGTTGAAGGCATCGGGGTCCGTGGTGATCTCAAACACGTCTCCGTCCGCTTCAAAATCCGCCGCGCCGCAGTCCAGCGCGTCCATCATGACCGTCTCTTCGTCCAGCTCGCTCTCCTCATTGTCAATGACGATGACGCCCCTGCGGTCAAAGCTCCAGCTGACGCAGCCGGTAGCGCCCATGTTTCCGCCGTACTTGTCGAACAGGTGGCGGACCTCCGGCGCGGTGCGGTTGCGGTTGTCGGTAAGGGCCTCGACGATGACGGCCACGCCGCTGGGGCCGTAGCCCTCGTAGACCACCTTCTCAAAGTTGTCGGTATTGCCGGAGCCCAGAGCCTTGTCAATGGTGCGCTTGATGTTGTCATTGGGCATGTTGGCGGCCTTGGCCTTGGCGATGACGGTGGCCAGGCGGGAGTTGTTGTTGGGGTCGCCGCTGCCGCCCTCCTTCACCGCCACGATCATCTCCCGGGCAATTTTGGTAAAGGCCTGGGAGCGCTTGGCGTCCGCTGCGCCCTTGGTTTTCTGGATATTGTGCCATTTGGAATGTCCGGACATGGTTTGTCCTCCTTATACGTAGTATTGGATTACCTCCCGATGGGAGGTGGATTTTTCTGTTCTGATCCCCGGAAATTTTTCTTCCAGGTATTTTACCAGCACGGGGCAGACCACGTCCTCCGTAGGAAAGTGTCCCGCGTCAATGACAGTCAATCCCAGATCCCGGGCGTCCAGGAACTGGTTGTATTTCAGATCAGAGGTAACGAAGGCGTCGCAGCCGTTCTCCGTCGCGGCCCGGAGGTAGCCGCCGCAGGCGCCGCCTCCCACCGCCACCCGCCGGATGGGCTTACCCCCGTCCGTGAAGCGGATGCCGTTGGGGCCGACGGCTGTTTTCACCAGCTCCAGGAAAGCGGGCAGCGCCATCTCTTCCGGCAACTCGCCCACCCGGAGGACATCGTCTCCTCCCGGCAGCTTCTCCACTCTCTGCAGGCCCAGGCGCGCTGAAAGCGCGTCGTTGACGCCGCCCGCGGCACGGTCCAGATTGGTGTGCATACAGATGGCGGCCGTGCCGCTTTCAATAAGACGGAGAAAGAGCCGTCCCTGGGGCGTGTCGTCCCGGATGGTCTGTACGGGGCTCCAAGCGCAGTTCATCACCGGATGGTGGGCGACGATCAGGTTGGCGCCCCGCTCCGCGGCCTCCGCCGCCACCTCTTCCGTTACGTCCAGAGCCACCAGGATCCCGACGGCTTCCCGGTCCGGCCGGCCAATCAGGAATCCCACGTTGTCCCCCTCCATGGCCAGGTCTCCGGGGGCCAGTTCATAAAGGGCTTTCTCAACATCCCGCAGTGTTGGCATGCTCCCACTCCCCTTTCTTTTCCTCCAGCGCGGCGATCACGCGCCTGATTTCCTCTTTTTTTTCCGACAGGGAGGGGTCGCGGGCCCGCTCCAGCCCCGCCGCCGCCCGGCGGAGACGCAGCAGCCTGTCCGATAAATACCGTCCCCAGAGGGGGTCCTCCTCCAGCAGGAAGCCCCCCCACGCCTGACAGCCGGAGGCCGGGGGCATCTCTCCGCCCCGAACGGACAGTATGGGGTACAAAACTCCCTTATCCTGGGCCAGCTCCTCCTGGAGCACCCGGTACCCGTTTACCGGCAGCCAGGCGCGCAATACCTCCGCCTTACTCATGGGCTGGAGCAGCAGCAGCGGCCCTGCCCGGCTCCAGGGCGCGGCGGCCAGAATGCCGGTCATGGCGTCGCCCCCCATCCCGGCGATGACGATCACGTCCGCCTCTCCCGGCTCCAGCACGGACAGCCCGTCCCCCAGCCGGAAGTCCAGCCGGTCCGCCACGCCGTATTCCCCGGCGGTCCGGCGGGCGTGGTCCAGGGGCAGCGCGCCGATATCCGAGGCCACGGCCCGCCGGACCCGGCCCTCCAGCATCAGGGACACGGGAATGTAGCCGTGGTCGGTGCCGATATCCGCCAGACAGCCGCACCCCGGCGGTACCAGCGCCGCGATGGCCCGCAGTCTGGGCCCCATATCCGGTTTTTTCACTGCGGCCTCACCTCCCGCCGGAAAACAGAAAGAAAGGGCTCACAAGATGACCTATGAGCCCTTCGTACGTTGGGTCTGATTACTTATTTGCCTCGGCGTTGACGGCCTCCAGCAGCTTCTCCACGTCCACGCCGTGGACGGCGCAGGCCTCGGACACGGTCTCGCCCCGGCTGCTGGGGCAGCCCAGGCAGTGCATGCCGATGGACAGGAAAATGGGAGCGGTCTGGGGAGCCATGTCCAGAATATCGCCGATAATGGTATCTTTTGTAATGGTGACCATGGGAAATACCTCCAAGTTCTTTATCTTCTGTGCGCTGTACAATATCAGCGGCATTAGTATACCCCAATATTCCGCCGATTTCAATACCTTTTTCGTTTTTGACGGACGTTTTCCAGCTTTCCCCGTTAAGGAAGCTCTGATGCAATTGCCGCAAACGGATTTGTGCCGGAAATTTTTTGCCGGCAGGGAAGAGAAGCGCAGGGATCCACGATGGTGCAGTGGCCCTATCGGGGAGTCATGCACAATTCAGGGATTGTTTCAGCAGAGGAATGCCTGAGATTTTAAACAGGATTTAAAAGCAGAGGTCCGGAAGAAACATCTTCCGGACCTCTGCGCGTCAGCGGAGCAGGATGGTCCTGATCTCGTAGGGCTTTGCGAGGAAGCGGACTCTGCCGTCCTCTACGGGCAGCTCCTCCTCGATCTCCTCCAGCAGGTTGCAGCTGTATGCCTTTGCGGTGTTGGCGGGAACGCGCAGCGTGACCCTGGTCCGGGCGTTCTCGCTCTCATAGAGGCGAAGCACCGTGCCGTTGCCGTCCTCCGCCTGCTTGACGGTCTCCAGTACCACGTTGGGCTGCTCCACCGCGGCAAGGGAGAAGACGGTCCCCGGCGTGCCGCCGGAAATCACTCTGGCGGGCTGATTGAGGAAGTAGCTCTCCCGGACCGTCCCGGCGTCCCGCCAGGAGCCGGCGTGGGGATAGAGGGCGTAGGTGAAGACGTGCTCCTCCTGATCCGCCACCGGGTTGGGCTCGATGCCGGACTTGATGAGGGTCAGGCCGATGACGCCGTCCCGGACGCTGTGTCCGTACTTGCAGTCGTTGAGCAGACTGACGCCGTAGTGGCCCTCGGAGAAGTCCATCCACTTCTGACCGCAGACCTCGAACCGGGCCTTGTCCCAGCTGGTGTTGGCGTGGACCTTCCGGGTGAGGTTGCCGAACTGGATGTCAAAGGTGGCCTCGTCGCTGTGGATGTCCACGGGGAACTCCGCCTTCAGCAGGTGCTGATGCTGCTTCCAGTCCACCCAGGTCTCAAAATCGATGCGGCGGGAATTGGCGTAGAAGTGAATCTTCTGCCGGATGGAGGTCAGGCTGATTTTGTACTCCAGCTCCACCGTGGCCCGGACGGGGCCCTCCTCGGTCCACTTCATGCTCACCAGATCGTCCACCGGCCAGGATTTTTCGGTGTAGAACATGTCGATGTCCCAGTTATCGTAATAGATGGGCTTATCCTCGTACATGCGCAGGACGTTGGCGGCTTTACCGGGCTGCACCAGCTCACGGTCGTTCTCCCGGTCAAAGAGGGAGGAGAAATGGCCGTGTCCGTCGAAGGTCACGGAGTAGAAGGGGGTCTCAAGATGCTTGTCGTCCTTCCGGAGGAAGGGGCTGGGGACGGAGACGGCCTCCGCCTTCTTCAGGGTTTTGAAGCCCTTGGA
This sequence comes from uncultured Oscillospiraceae bacterium, assembly GCA_910587505.1. GTDB lineage: Bacteria > Bacillota > Clostridia > Oscillospirales > Oscillospiraceae > Pelethomonas. Next base: position 4,507 of record CAJULD010000062.1, read on the forward strand.
GGGCAGGTTTTCCACATAGGCCACCGCGCCGTCCGCCGTGGGCTGCACGGGGTAGACTTTGCCCGTCTCGTCGGCCAGGGCCTTCGCGCCGGTCTCGCCCAGCTCCACCACGTCGGAGCGGGCAAAGCCGGTGGTGTTGAACACGGTCACGCCGTCCCCCTGACCCGCCAGAGCGGTCAGACGCTGACTGAGCAGGTCGCCGGCGGTCTGAGCCAGCTCCTCATACTCCCGCTTCGTGACCTCGTAGACCTCGTGGATGGAGGAGCCGGGGAGGATGTCGTGGAACTGGTTAATGAGCACGGTCTTCCACATCCGGTCCAGCTCCGGGGCGGGATAGGCCAGCCGGTCCGCGGCCAGAACGCCTGCCAGCTCCAGATCCATCAGCAGCAGCTCGCTCTTCCTGTTGCCCCGCTTGTTCCGGGCCATGGAGGTATAGGTGCCCCGGTGATACTCGAAGTAGAACTCGCCCTCCCAGGTTTCCAGGCGGCGGTTGTCCTTCACCCGCTGCTCCAGCTCCTCAAAGAAGGTCCGGGCGAAGGCCTGACGGACCCTGGGGATGCCCCGGATGCCCTTCTCCATGCGCACGCTGGTCTCCAGCATCTCCCGGGTGGGGCCGCCGCCGCCGTCGCCGTAGCCGTAGGAGATGAGGATGTCGTTGTTGATCTCCTTGTTCTGATAGCGCTCCCAGCCGCCCATGATGGCGTCGGGATGGAGCTTGCCGTTGTAGGTGGTGAAGAAATTGCTCACCGGCTGGCCGGGGTCCAGAGTGGTGATGAGGTGGGTGAGGACCTCCGTGCCGTCGATGCCCCGCCACATCATGGTATCGTTGGGCACCTTGTCGATCTGGTTCCAGCTGAGCTTGGTGGTCATGAAGTAGTCCACGCCGCTCTTCTTCATGATCTGGGGCAGTGCTCCGGAGTAGCCGAACACGTCCGGCAGCCAGAGAATCCGGTTGTCCACGCCGAATTCCTCTTTGAAGAACCGCTTGCCGTGGATGAACTGCCGCACCAGGGACTCGCCGGAGGTCAGGTTGCAGTCCGGCTCTACCCATGCGCCGCCCTCCGGCTCCCAGCGGCCCTCTTTCACCCGCTCTTTGATCTGCTTAAAGAGCTCAGGGTACCGTTCCCTGAGGAAGTAGTACAGCACCGCCTGGCTGGACATGAAGCGGTAGGAGGGGAACTCCTCCATCAGCTTGAGGACGGTGGCAAAGCTGCGGGCCACCTTCTCCCGGGTCTGGGCCACGGTCCACCACCAGGCCACGTCGATATGGGTGTGGCCGATGCAGGTGGCGATCACGCCATCCCAGCCGCCCATTTTTTCATAGAGATTTTCCGTGACGAAGGCCTGGGCCGACCGGAGGGAGGCGTAGAAGCCCTCGGAGTAGGGCTCCCGCAGATCCAGCAGATTGATGGTGTCATTGAGAACCGTCTGGATGGCCAGCCGGTTCTGGTCGTCCTCCTTCATCCGGGGGAAGGCCCGGAGGGGGACCTGAATGTCCCAGTAGAGCCGGTTGATCTCTTCGTCCTGCTCGTAGAGGTCCACCAGGAACTGGAACTCCGTGTGGAGGGTGCCGGTATAGGCCTGGATGTCCAGCTGGAGGGTTTCTCCCGCGGGCGCGCTCTCAAAGAGCCGCACCTCCCGGTGGTTCATATCCAGACCCTGGGTCGCCTTCCCGTTGATGAAGAGGAGGAACTGAGGGTTCTTGCCGTCGTCCCACTCCTCGATCTGTGTGCGGACCTTCAGCCAGACGGACTTGCCCGCCAGCTCCTCCGGGATGGTGACGCTGCCCCGGAACCAGTAGTGCTCGTCGGGACCGTACCAGTGCATGGTCCTGCCGTCAAAGGCTTCCCACGCGCCCCCCTCGCTCTCCGCCTGGGAGGGGTAGAGGAAAAAGCCTTTTTTGTACTGCCAGTCCGTGATGGGACGGGGCGCGCGGATGCGCAGCCTGTTAAGATTGTCGCAGATCACCTGGATCCGCTTGTCAATGAAATACATATCGCATTTCTCCACTTGAAACAAATTATAAGATAGTCTGCTGAGATATTATTGCCGGATTTTTCATTCGGAAATAGCATATTGCGCAAAAAGCAGTTTCATCCGCCTGGTACCCGGCAATAACGGCGGTTCACCGGCGGCAGAGGAATGACCGGCTGAAAGTAGATACTCAGCGCATTTGCGGCGCCTTTCACGATAAAGGCGTGAAGCCCATATACTTCCAGGGGATCAATTTGTATGTGAAGCTCCAGTTCCTGCTGCGCAGGGATATTTTGTGCCCGGTATTCCAGATATTGATCGCCACAGTCACGAACAGCCGTCAAAACTGGGTATGACCCATCAGGTACATACAATGCAAAGTTTCCGCTTTCATCGCTGCGCGTTTGATATACTGTTTCAAAGGCCCCGTTTTTGATTTCTATCAATACCGCGGAAAGGACTCTTTCTCTGCCCGCAACTGTACCCTTAATTTGCTATTGAATGTTCCGCCGCGTGCCTGCTGCAATCCGGCTACAGCGCGTTCTCCTTCATATAGTCCATCAACGTATCTACCGTGGTGAAGGCCAGACCGGTGACGGTGTCGGCGCAGCCGTAGTAGATGGCGATGCGGCCGGTGGCGGCGTCGGTCAGGGCGGCGCAGGGGAAGACCACGTTGGGCACGTCGCCTACGCACTCATAGAGCTCGTAAGGGGCCATGATATAGTCCTTCGTCCGGCAGAGCACCTTCCAGGGCTGCTCCCTGTCCAGCAGGGCGCAGCCCATGCGGTAGACGTAGCCGTTGCAGGTGGTAAGCACGCCGTGGTAAATGAGCAGCCAGCCCTCGTCGGTCTCAATGGGAATGGGGCCCGCGCCGATCTTGGTGGACTGCCAGGCGGACTCGTCGCCCTTGACGGTGCTCATGACGTGGCGGTGGCAGCCCCAGAACTTCATGTCCGGGCTCTGACTGATGAACACGTCGCCGAAGGGAGTATGGCCGGTGTCGCTGGGCCGGGAGAGCATCATATAGAGCCCTCCGATCTTCCGGGGGAAGAGCACGCCGTTGCGGTTGTAGGGCAAAAAGGCGTTCTCCAGCTGATGGAAGGTTCTGAAGTCCTCCGTCCAGCCCACGCCGATGGTGGGGCCGTGATAGCCGTTGCACCAGGTGACGTAGTACTTTCCGTCGATGAGGCACACCCGGGGATCATACCGGTACTCCCGGTTGGTAACCTCCGGATCGCCCTCAAAGCGGACGGGTTCGTCCTGAATGTTCCAGTGAATGCCGTCGTTGCTGAAGCCGGGGAAGATGTCCATGCTCACCGACCGGCTGTCGCAGCGGAACACGCCGGCGAAGCCCTCCCCGAAGGGGACCACCGCGCTGTTGAAGACGCTGTTGGAGCGTTTGATGGCGTGGCGGCCAATGATGGGGTTGCCGCTGTAGCGCCATACGGGCATGGCGTAATCCGCCGGTCTGGGTTCCCAGGGCAGGTTTTTCAGTTCGTTTCCAATGATCTTACTCATAGCTTCTCCTTGTACGCAAAAATTTTGGAGGCGTACATACTTTTTTCTTGAAAGAAAAAAGTATCAAAAAAGAACTTGTCCCGCAGGGCTGCCGCCCTGCTACAGGTCATTATCGGCAGACCTGCGTAAAACATAAGCGAAACGAAGTTTCGCGCAAAAGTTTTCTTTTGATACTTTCCTTTTTCAAAAGAAAAGTATGTATGCCTCCGGAAGGGAGGAGGGGCCGCCGCTGTGCGGCGGCCCCGTCCGTTCAGATGATGTTGTGAATTGCGGAAAGATTACTTGCTGGCCAGATAGGCGTCCAGCTGCTCCTGTACGGCGGCGACCACGTCGTCGAAGCCGGAGGCGCGCATGGCCTCCATCATCGCGGCCACGTTGGCCTCGGGATCGCCGGTGCCGGTGTGGATGATGCCCTTGTACTCCTGGAAGATAGCCTGGCAGGCTGCGATCGTGTCGGCAACCTCGCTGTTGTCAAAGGCAAAGCCCATGGCGGGGGAGCGGACAGCGTTCTCGTTCTGGGGCAGAATCTCGTCCACATAGGGGTTGCCCTTGGCGGTATCCTCGGGGGTCATGTGGATGGTCTTGCCCTGGGTGTAGGCAGCCAGGGTCCAGTCGCCGTTGAGCTTGTGGACGCGCTTCTCGCCGTTGACGTCCACATACTCAAAGTTCACGCCCTCTTCACCGTAGGAGAGCATATCGCGCAGGGCGGTGTCGGTGTTGACCAGCTCCAGCAGCTTCAGGGCCTCCAGCTTGTGGGGGGAGGAGGCGGAGATGCAGGCCAGGGAGCCCAGAGCGGTGTCGGTGGACAGCATGGGATCGCCGAAGGTGGAAACCACAACCTCGGCGCCGCGGCCCACGCCCCAGCCGTCAGCGGCGGAGGGCCAGCCCTGGGCGATGCCCACACCGCACATGCCGGTGGCTTCGTTGGCGGTAGCGGCGTCAGAGTTGATGAGGCCGCTGTCCATCCACTGGTTGAGGATCTTCAGCTGATCCATGACGTCGGGCTGCTCATACACGGCCACGACCTTGTTGCTGCCGTCATAGTAGCTGATGCCCAGAGCGGACAGGCCCACGCCCATGCCGTCATAGCGGTTGGCGGCGATGGCGGAGATACCGTCCTTGTTGAGCAGCAGGGGGGGCTCGTTGGTGCCGTCCTTCAGCGCCTGGAGGGCGGGAGTGGCGTCAGCCATGGAGTGGACGTTGGCCCAGTCGGGATAGTAGGCGTCCACCTGCTCCTTGGTCCAGACAAAGAACTGCTGAGCGGCGTTGTCCTTGTAGGCGGGGATGCCGTAGATCCGGCCGTCCAGACGGGCAGCGTCCAGATACTCGGCGGGAATGGCCTCGGTGAGGCCGGGAACCTCGGCCAGCAGATCGGTGATGTCGGCGTAAGCGCTCATCTTCACGTCGTTGGCGTAGTTGCTGGAGTCGCCGAAGATGATGTCATAGGGCTCGTTGGTCTGGACGATCATGCTGCGCTTGTCGCCCCAGGGGCCCCAGGAGATGCACTGAATGTTCAGATGCACGCCGATCTTCTCCTCCAGATAGGCGTTGACCTTTTCGGTCCAGGAGTCGATGTTGGCCGGCTGGCCGCCGCCTACCTGGTACCAGGTGATGACGGGGATGCCGCCATCGTCGGTGGGGGCGGGAGCGGGAGTGTCACTCTGGGCATCGTTGCCCTGGGTGGTGTCGGGCGTGTCATTGGTTGCGGGGGTGTCGTTGTTGTTTCCGCCGCCGCAGCCGGCCAGCAGGGCCAGCGTCATGACGGAAGCCAGGAGCAGTGCAAGAAATTTCTTCATTCCAATAGTTCCTCCTTCATATTGTGTGTATTCTATCAAACGGCACAGGGCCGCTCAATACGGGGATTATGCTGTTTCCCGATTCAAAACGCAACGTCGGTACCGTTGGAATCGCGACGGAGTAAAGGGCGTTTTTAAAGTATCAGCCCTTCACGGCGCCCACCGTCAGACCGGAAATAAAGTATTTCTGGAAGAACGGATACACGCAGGCGATGGGTACGGCCACCACGAAGGCAATGGCCATACGGACGGACTCCTGAGGCATGTTCCGCTTCAGGTCGGTGACAGTGGCCAGCAGGGCCGTGGGGTTCTTGGTCAGGTACTCCAGATTGTTCTGCATCTGGTCCAGCATGGCCTGAAGGGAGTAGAGGCTGTCGTTGCTGATGTACAGCTTGGCCTGGAACCAGTCGTTCCAGTAGCCGAAGGCCAGAAACAGACCGATGGTGGCCAGCACGGGCTTGGAGATAGGCAGAATGATCCGGAAAAACACGGTCCACTGACTGGCTCCGTCGATCTTGGCGGACTCGATAATGCCGTCAGGGATGGTCGTGCGGAAGAAGGTCCGGGCGATGGTCACGTTAAAGCTGCTGACCGCCAGGGGCAGAATCAGGATCCACATGGTGTCCGACAGGTGCAGCACCTGGGAGTTGACCACGTAGCTGGCCGCCATGCCTCCGCCGAAGACCATGGGAATGAACACCAGAATGGTCAGGAAGTTGTTGAGCTTATGCTCCGTCCGGCTCAGGACGTAGCCCATCAGACTGGTGAGCAGAACGCCCAGCACCGTACCGATGGCCGTGACGTACACGGAGACCCACAGAGCGTGGAGGATGGTGTTCCTCTGGCCCCACAGATATTTGTAGGCATCGCCGGAGAAGGTCCGGGCGGTGACGAGGATCTGATAGCCATCCTGCCGGATCACGTTGTTGTCCGTGATGGAGATCATAAAGATGAAGATGATGGGCAGGAAGCAGGCCAGGGCCACGATGAGGAACATCAGGTTGAACAGAAAGTTGGTTACCGGATGGATCCGGTTAAGGCGGCTGAGGGTATCGCCGCTGACGGCTTTTGCCTTGTTTTTACTCATGTCGCCACCTCCTCAGATCAAAGCGCTGGACCGGTCGAACTTCCGCACGATGGCGTTGGCCGACAGGATGGTGATACAGCCCACCACCGCCTGGAACAGGGAGGCCGCCGCCGTCTTGCCCAGACTGACGGTGCCGGAGGTCAGCATCTGATAGACCTTCACGTCCAGCGTGGCAACCATGGGCGTCAGGGGCTGGTTCGCACCTCTGGACACCTGATAGAACAGGCCGAAGTCAGAGGAGAAGATGCCGCCGATGGCCAGAATGAACATCATGATGATGATGGGGCGCAGGGAGGGAATGGTAATGTATTTCGCCTGCTGGAACTTGGTGGCGCCGTCCAGCACCGCAGCTTCATAAAGGCTGGAGTCGATGCCGGTGATGCTGGCCAGATAGACCACCATCTTGTAGCCGATGGTCTTCCACACGTGCATGATAATCAGAATGACGGGCCATGCGCCGGGGGTGGAGTACCAGTTGACCTTGTCGCCGCCGAAGAACTGGATAACGGAGTTGAGCAGGCCCTTGTCGGTGACCAGGAAGGCGTAAACGAAGTAGCTGACCACGACCCAGCTCATGAAGTGGGGCATGAACATCAGCGTCTGATAGGTCTTGGACTTGCGCTTGCTGTAAATGTTGCTGATGAGGATGGCCAGCGTCACCGGCAGCACGATGTCCAGAATGATGAACACCAGATTGTACAGCAGCGTGTTGCGCAGAATCTGGGGGAAGTCGCGCAGGCCGAAGAAATACTTGAAGTTGTCAAAGGCCACCCACTTGCTGTTAAGCAGGCTGGTCAGGAAATTTGCGCCCGGCGTGATGGTATAGTCCTTGAACGCCAGGATGATGCCGAACATAGGGAGATAGCAGAAAAGAATGTACCACACCGTGGTAGGCAGGGCCAGGATGGTCAGCTCGGTGTCATCCTTGGTCCACCAGCGCTTTTTCTTCGCCGGTTCTGCTTGGACCTTTGCTGGGGTCTTGTTCTCTTGCATGCGTATCACCTTTCTTCCTTTCTCTTCCCCGCCACACCCTGCGCATCCGCACCGCAAACGCCGGCCGAACGCTTCCAAAGCGGTCAAGCAGGCCATAGGACGGGCTTTCGAGTCGTCAAACGGGCTGTTTTGTGGATTTAAACGAAAAACACCCGGCCAACGGAACTCATTATAGCGGTTTTGATATGAGAAAAGAAAGTATTGTAAAGAGCCTTTATAGTATGGAAAAGATTCCATCCCTGTTTTTCTACTTTTTGGACGAAAACGGGGAGTAATTTTTGTTTCCCTGCGTGGGGCGGGGGCGCTTTTTCCGCAAAGATCCCGCTTAAAATCTCTCCCCGCGCGTCATGGCGGCCGCCCGCAGGGCGGTGCGTGAGGCTGAAAATCAGCCCGCCGGTCCGTGCGCGTTAAGATATGAAACAGGCTCTGAGCAAAAAACATCTCCTTGCATTCGTCCCGTGCATCCGATATAATCTGGGCAGACTACCGGAAAAAAGGAGAAACGGGGAGGAAGGACGATGGAAAACTACCGGGACGCCGGGCGTCCGCCGGAGGAGCGGGCCGCCGACCTGCTGGGGCGGATGACCCTGCGGGAAAAGGTGGGGCAGCTGACCCAGCGGCTGTACGGCTTCGCCTGCTACGGGCGGCGGGGTGAGGAAATCACGCTGACGGAGGAATTCCGGGCGGAAGCGGAGCGGTACGGCGGGATGGGAGCCCTGTACGGCCTGTACCGGGCGGACCCCTGGTCCCGGCGGGACTTTTCCACGGGGCTGGACGGTGCGCTGGCGCCGAAGGCCAGGAATCTGGTCCAGCGGTACGTGCTGGACCACTCCCGGCTGGGGATCCCCGTGCTGATGACCAGCGAGTGCCCCCACGGCCACCAGGGGCTGGACGGATACCTGCTGCCGGTCAATCTGGCCTCCGGGGCCAGCTGGTCCCCCCGGCTGCTGGAGGAAGCGGCGGCGGTGTGCGGGCGGCAGCTGCGGGAAATGGGGGTGGACCTGGCCCTGGTCTCCGCTCTGGACATCCTCCGGGATCCCCGGTGGGGGCGCAGCGAGGAGTGCTTCGGCGAGGACCCGCTGCTGGCCGCCCGGTTTGCCGCGGCGGCGGTCCGTGGCATCCGGAGTCAGGGCGTGGACGTGTGCGTTAAGCATTTCTGCGCCCAGGGGGAGACCACCGGAGGCGTCAACGCCTCCGCCGCCCGGATCGGGGAACGGGAGCTGCGGGAAATCCATCTGCCTGCCGCCCGGGCCGCCGTGACGGCGGGAGCCGCGGCCTTCATGGCGGCCTACAACGAGATCGACGGCGTGTACTGCCACGCCAACCCCTGGCTGCTGCGGACGCTCCTGCGGGAGGAGTACGGCTTTACCGGCATCGTCATGAGCGACGGCGTGGCCATCGACCAGCTGGACGCGGTGACC
>CAJULD010000063.1 GCA_910587505.1 uncultured Oscillospiraceae bacterium
GAGATGGCCCGGGACGAGGCCCGCCACGGCAAGGCGTTCAAGGGCCTGCTGGAGCGGTACTTTAAGTAAGATTTTCGCACCTTTGAGGGTGGGCTTTACGGCCCGCCCTCTTTTTTGGTGGAAAAAAGGTGGAGCCTCCCCCACTGACTTCTCAATCATAACAAAGTGGATTTTGGAAAAGTGGTGAGATAGCCCGTGCCCCGCTCCGCCAGGGCGGTAACGCTGGAGCCATTCCCGTTCAGCTGCAGCAGATCCGGGGACTCGTTGGCCCAGGTCACGCCGCTGGCGGAGCGCATGTTGTGCTCCAGCACCGACAGGCTGCAGGTGCCGCCGGGGTACAGGGTGATGGTGGGACAGGAGAAGAGGATGCCGCCCTCGCCGGAGGAGGGCTGGGTGGGCGTGGTCTGGGGAGGCGTGGTATCCGGCTTTTGGGTGCTGGTATTCTGGGCAGGTTCTGGCCGCCGGGGGTCTGCGCGCCGCTGATAGCGTCGTCCATGCGGCACAGGGTATATACCCGCGCATTGCTTGCCACTACTATCAGCGCTATAAATGAGGATTGAACGTCATTCCCATTGGTGGTATACTTGGCTCGTGACAAATCGACAAAGTGGTATTTTGGAGGCACATAACTATGAAAAAAATAATTGCAGGAATAGGGTTTGAACTTACGGGAGTATTGATGCTGTTGTGCTCATCTTTAATTGCAGGTCTGAGCATGGAAAATACAGCAGAGTGGCATACTGAGTTGGGAAGATATTGGCAAACGGTATCTAATATGGGTTTATTTCCGGTGCTGATTATAGGTGCCGTTTTGCTTACAGCAGGTGTAATACTCTCTCTGTGGGGAGCTTTTTCAAAATCAGGCAAATAAACAACCGTCAGTTTATCAGGGGGATTTCATCTTTTGGGTGAAATCCCCCTTGACAAATGTTCTCCTGCTATAACCGCTCAAATACCGGCATGTACGCCAGCGGCGCGTCTACTGTCACCGTCTGTCCGCCCTGGAACGCCTCCCCCGTAGAGGTCAGCTTCCAGCTGCCTGCGGGCAGGTAGACCTCCCGGCGGAACTGATTCAGCCGCAGGACGGGCGCAACAAGATATTTTGCCCCGAACATGTACTGATCCTGCAACTCCCAGCACCTTTCATCCTCCGGGAACTCATAGAACATGGCCCGCAGCAGGGGCGAGCCGTTCTCGCTGGCCTCGGCGTACAGGGACCTGATATAGTCGTGCATAGCAATGCGAAGGTCATAATATTTCCGCATGATGGCGTAGTTTTCCTCACCGTAGCTCCACAGCTCATTGGGCTGGCCGGTGCGGAGATAGCCGCCGCCCCAGTCCCGGTCGTCCAGCGGCGGAATGTTGTACGGCCCCCGGTCCCCGTGCATCCGCAGCACCGGGGAGTATACCGCAAACTGGAACCAGCGAATGAGCAGCTGCCGGAAGTCCGGGTCGTTCACATCGTCCGTCATGAAGCCGCCGATGTCGGTGGTCCACCAGGGAATGCCCGCAAGGCCCATGTTCAGTCCGCACTGAATCTGGTCGGCAAACGCCTCAAAGGTACTGGGGATATCCCCGGACCAGATGACGTTGCCGTACTTCTGGGACCCGGCCCAGCCGCACCGCAGCAGGTTTACCACCGGGGCGTCCTGAAGCCTGCTCATTTCATCATAAAAGGCCCGGCTGAACAGCTGGGGATACAGGTTGCCAACGCTCAGGGCGGGACCGGCGCAGTAGCGGTAGTGGTCGAAGTCATACACCCCCAGATCCGGCTCGGAGTTGTCCAGCCAGAAGGCATCGATGCCCAGGTCATAGTAATTTCGCTTGCAGACCTCCCAGATATACGCTCTGGCCTCGGGGTTGAAAACGTCGATCTCCACGCAGTCCCCCTGATAGTCGTAGGTTTGCAGCGCGCCCCGCTCGGTGCGCATGAGCAGGCCCCGCTCCAGCATGGGATAGAAATTCTCGCTCCGGCGGTCTACCGATGGCCATACGGACACGATCACCTTGACGCCCATGGCGTGCAGTTCATCCACCATAGCCTTGGGATCGGGCCAGCAGGTCCTGTCAAATTTCCAATCGCCCTGGACGGTCCAGTGGAAGAAATCGATGACGATCTGGTCGATCTGAATGCCCTCCGCCTGATACCTCCGGGCTACGGAGAGGACCTCCTCCTGGGTGCGGTAGCGCAGCTTGCACTGCCACAGGCCCATCAGGTCCTCCGGGAACATCCCGGCGCGGCCGGTAACGGCGGTGTAGTTTTCCAAAATTGCCCTGGGCGTATCGGCGGCAGTGATCCAGTAGTCCATCTCCAGGGTGGACCGGGCGATCCACTCATAATAATTCTTTCCGAAGGTCACCCGGCCTACCGCCGGGTTGTTCCACAGGAAGCCGTAGCCCAGGGAGGACACGGCAAAGGGGATGGAAATCTGCGAGTTGCGCTGGGCCAGCTCCAGCACGCAGCCCTTCATGTCCATACAGTCCTGCTGATACTGGCCCATGCCGAAAATTTTCTCGCCTTTGTTGCTCTCGAATTTGACGTTCAGGGTATACTCGCTGCCGCCGATGACGCCCTTCCACTCCCGGTTTATCACCTTCAGGCAGCGGCTCTCCCGTGAAATCGTGCCGTCATAGAACCGGAAATACTCCCGCAGGATCAGCGCATCGTCTTTGTAGAAAGAAATGACGCCCCCCTGGTTTACCACCGCCTTTATCCGGCCGTTGACAATGGACGCTTGCTCTTCGCCGGTGACAACGGCGGCCTCCGGCTTCTCCACAGTCTCCGACAGGGCCCGGTCCTGGCCGGAAAAGTCCGGCAGCATGGTGGAGCGCACCCGCAGGGAATCCCGGCCCCAGGGCTCGATCCGGAGCCTTTCCCCCTGACGGAGGCACAGCAGGGCGTTGCCGTCTTTCAAATACTTCATGGCGCAACCTCGTTTCCTTGAAATCATTATCATCCGCTCCCGCGCCGGGAGCGTCGTCCCGATTTTTCCGCAGACAACCAGTGAACCGCCGGGGCAGGCTTGGGGGCCTGACCCCGGCGGTTTTCATTCAGATAAGATCATCCGGCGGCCGTCGTTTTGGTATTGACATTCCCCGTGCGGACATAGTTCTGCATCCGCCAGATAATGGCGGCAAACTCGCTGCGCTGAATCGCGAAGGTGCCGTTGTAGATGGGCAGCCCGGTGTTCTTGTCCGCGGAGCCGGTCAGCACGCCGATGCCGTACAGGGCCATGACGTAGGGCGCGGAGGCGTGGTCAAAGGCCATGTCGGAGAAGGGGGAGCTGGTCACCGCCGAAACGGGAAGCTTCATGGCGCGGGCGGCAATCTCCGCAATCGCGTAGCGGTTGACCCGCCGGTCCAGATCCTGCACCAGGCTGGCAGGCAGAAGGCTGTCCGTCCTGGCCCGGTCCAGATAACCGCTGGCCCAGTGGGTCCCGGTCCTGGGCTGCTCGGAGTAACCGGCGGCAATCATGACCATTTTCAGGACCTCGCCCAGACTGACGCCGTCGCCGGGACGGAAGGTGCCGTCCTCGTAGCCGTTCAATACGCCGCTGGTAGTCAGATCCGTCACATAGGGGTAGTACCATTCCGTCCTGGGGACATCCGGGAAAACCCTGGAGGGCAGCGTGGTGGTGGGAGGCGTCGGTGTGCCGCCCGGCGTCACGGTGTCGGAGACGGTGATCTGCACGGTGCCCGTGGACCGCCCGCCTACGGCGTTGATCGTGGTGAAGCTGATGGTCGCCTTGCCCCTGAAGCCGGCGGCGGGAACAAAGGAGACGCGGTCCAGAGTCTTGATGCCCGGCGAGCTGGCGGCGGCGGTGGCAACGCTGAACCAGTCGTTGTCGCCGGAGATCGGGGTCCCGGAGGCAACGGCTGTCCGGTCATAGTAGAGGGTGCCCACGGTGGCGGCGGGCGGCGTGAAGCAGATGGAGGCCAGTCTGGGACTGGCGGCGGGGGCCAGCGCCGCAAAATCGGCGGGCCGGAAGGTCACGCCGGCGGAGGTGCAGGTATAGGGAACCACAGAGCCGGTCACGGAGGGCGTTGTCGGGAGCCCGGAGGCAGTGAAGACGATCCTGCCCGCGTACAGCGGCTTGCCCTGGGCGCTGCTGGCCACATAGCGGATGGACTCCGTGGCAACGGTGCCGGGGACATAGACCAGACTGCTGATGGTCTCGTTCCGGTCTCCGTTATAGGCGAAGGGCCGGCCCTCGATGGTGGACTCCGTCAGGCGGACGCCCTGCCTGGTGGCGGTGCGGCCGGTATACAGCGCGCCGCTGGCGGGCACGTCCAGCAGCTGGATATAAAAGCTGGCCCCCGTGCCGCCGGTGGCGGTCTGATACGCCTTCTGGAAGGCCGCGGGATCCAGGGCGGTCCCTGTGGCGGTGGCCGTGACGGAGACATCCGCCGAGCCGCTGCTGCCGCTGCCGAAGAAGATATACAGGGTGCCCTCCCGGCGGCTGGGATAGCCGGTGCCCCGGCTGCCGTAGGCGGTGAAGCCCAGGGTGATATAGCCGCTCTGGGTCACTCCGGGGAGGAAGGAGACTTCGTCAATGCCATACTCGTTCCGGCCCGGCTCCACATAAAACTGATCGCTGGTCCGTACCCGGTCGCCGGGAAGGACCTGGGAGGTGTAGTCGATATACAGGGTGCCGTCCACGGCGCGGGGCGTTTCGTCAAAGCTGATGTAGTCCAGCGCGCCCCTGGGGTTGGTCCTGGCCCAGAAGGCCTCGAAATCCTCGGAGACCAGGGTGACGGGCTCGTTCCGGCTGGTGATGTACAGCACGTCCATATTGCCCACATACTGCTGCACCGAGATGGTCAGCACGCCGGCATAGCTCTTGTTGGCGGTGTCAAAGGCGGTAAAGCTGATCCGGTAATCGCCCGCGACGCTCCTGGACAGGAAGCGCACGTCGTCCAGGCTGTTGTTGCCGAGCCGGAAGTAATATCTGCTGTTGTAGTTGGTGATATCCAGCTGGCCGGCGGAGCTGCCGGAAACGCTGTTGACGTCGAAGGTCACATAGTCGGGGTCCACGTTCCGGCCGCAGAAGGACTTCACCGCTTCGTAGATCTGGGCGGAGACAGATTCGGAGGACCAGTAGTCTTCCTCGCCCAGGCGCAGCATGGTATCCTCGGTGGTAATGGTGGCGCTGGCGGTAATCAGCTCCTCCACGTGGACGGTAATGGTGCACGACTCGCTGACCGGCTGGCGGGACAGGGTGCCCTTGGGCACAGCCAGCACGTGGAGGGTGTAATAGTAGACGCCCTCCCGGCCATAGACGGTGGCGGGCAGGGGGCACTCCACGCTGGTGCTGACCTGGTTGCCCTGATAGTACCAGGAATAGGTCAGATTGTAGTCGTCCGTGATGTCGGCGCTGCCCAGGGTAAGCTTGACGTCCCCGGCGGTGAGCTTCGAGTCGGCGTCGTTGAGGGCCACGGGGGCGGTCCGGTCGGACAGATCCATTTTCACCTGGCCGTAGTTGTACGCGCCGCACTTTTCACACAGGCCGCTGGTGTTATAGGCATGCTTTTCCGCGGGAAGGACGGCGTTGTCATATTTGCATTTGCCGGAATGGGTGCCGTCGCCGTTGTTGGTGTAGGTGGCGTCGTGGTTGCTCGGGTTAATGGGAGTTTTCTTCAGAACACCTTTGTAGGAACAGCCCTGCACCGGGCAGGCATACTCCACAACGCCCTCCTCGTGGCAGCTGGCTTCCTTGATAACCTTTGTGACGATGCAGATCTGTTGTGGATGGCTGGGGCAAACCGGCGCAGCCGTCCCTCCCGCCGCCGCGGCCACGGGGGTCAGGGTCAGCGTCATGACCAGCGCCAGCAGAACGGCCAGGGGCCGCGTCAGCATGTACTTTTTCCTCATAAAATTGCTTCCTCCTTTGGCAATCGTAGGGGGCGGACGCGACCCGCCAGAATACGCGAGTCCATTATACCACATCCCGTCCCCAAAATCTGTTACAATTTAGCAACAAGCCTTAAATTTTACATAAGCGTAATATAACATATTTTAAAACCTATTGCAATCCTGAGAAAAATTGAGTATGATGAAAACAGAAATCTGAGAGAAAGGGTCTGTGGCGCAATGAAGAAGGATAACCACTATTTTGCCTGGGGGCTGACGGCGGTGTGCGTGATCGGAACCGTGCTGCTGCTCTACGACGTGGTGTTCCGGGAGAGCATCGTCATGAACTACGCCGGGAAGCTGCTGGATATTCTGGCCCCGGTCCTGTACGGCGCAGCCATGGCATACCTGCTGGCCCCCCTCGTCAACTGGTTTGAGCGGATCATTCTCCGCCGCCGGGGGCGGACGCCCTCCAGGTGGCGGCGGGCCATCTCCGTGCTGCTGACGTGGGTGGTGGTGCTGGCGCTGCTGTACGCCCTGTTTTCCGTGCTGGTGCCGGAGCTGTACGCCAGCGTCCTGCAGCTGGCCAACAACGCCAGGGGCTACTACTACAAGGTCTACGGCTGGGTAATCCACATGCTGGAAAGCAACCCGGACTTTGCCGTAAAGGCCACGGAGGTCATCAACGAATATTACACCGACGCCCTGGCGTGGATCAACGTCAATCTGGTACCCCAGCTTCAGACAGCTGCCCTGGCGGTCACCGGCGGCGTGCTGGGCGTGTTCGCGTTCCTGAAAAACCTGCTGCTGGGCGTCATTATCTCCGTCTACCTGCTGGCGGGCAAGGAGTCCTTCGCCGCCGGAGGCTGCAAGCTGTGTTATACCCTCCTCTCCGAGGACCGGGCGGCGCTGTTCATCCGGGGCGTCAAGGCCACCGACCGCATCTTCGCCGGCTTTGTCCGGGGAAAGCTGCTGGACTCCCTGATTATCGGCGTGCTGTGCTTCTTCTTCTCCAGCCTGTTTGAGTTCCCCTACGCCCCCCTGGTCAGCGTGGTAGTGGGCGTGACCAACATCATTCCCTTCTTCGGACCCTTCCTGGGAGCCATCCCCAGCGCGTTTTTGATTTTGCTGGACAGTCCCATCAAGTGCCTGTACTTCATCATCTTCGTTCTGGCTCTCCAGCAGTTCGACGGCAACATTCTGGGCCCCCGCATTCTGGGGGACAGCACCGGCATCTCCGGCTTCTGGGTCATGGTGGCCATTCTGGTGGGCGGCGGCCTGTGGGGCGTGGCGGGCATGTTCCTGGGCGTGCCCATCTGCGCCTGCATCTACGCGGGCATCCGGTTCTTCTCGGATTCCCGGCTGAAAAAGAAGGGGCTGCCGGTCTCCGCCGCCAGCTATGCCACCCATCAGCCCGTCTGGCCCGAGGACGGTCCGCCGGAACCGCCTCCGGAGAAACCCAAACCGTAAAAACCCGTATTCCTGATCGGGGGATGCCGTCCGGACGGCGTTCAACGGTGGTGAGCACAGGTTCTGAAAGCCGGGGACCCGGACGGGTCCCCGGTACGTATATGAAAGGCAGCAGGGAGGAGCGGATATGGCGGAAGCGATAATCTCTACGTTTTCCTATGAAGACGGAGACTATGAAAACTGGGAATTGCCCTGTGACTATCACTGCCTGTACATTCTGGAGAATGGGAAGGACGCCTACATCGGAGAAACCAAGGACGTGGTGCAGCGCAGCAGGGATCACAAACATGACGAATGCAGCCAATACCGCTTCCAGCGGATTCACGTCATCACCGGGCAGAGCTTTGAGGAGACGCCGGCAAAGCACTATGAGACCCTGTTGATCCGGCTGATGAAGGCGGACGGGAAATTCCACGTGCGGAACAGGAAGAAAGAGTGGCAGCACTACAGGCGAAAGAACGAGTTTGAGCTGTGCTTTGACCGGCTGTGGCTGGCGCTGGAGGAAAAGGGACTGGTCAGGCACAGGGAATTTCAGGACGTACTGAATCTCAGCACCTACAAATTTTCCCCGGACGTCCCCCTGACGGAGGCCCAGCACGAAACGCTGACCAGCATTCTCCACACCATTGCTTCCTAGGAGACCCGGCCCCATAAGGAGGGCTACCTCCCCCGGCCGGTTTGTATCTCCGGGGACGCGGGGACCGGGAAGACCGTGGTGGCCACGTCGCTGTTCTACTATCTGCGGACCCATGAGCCCTATAAAAATATGAAGGTCGGCCTGGTCTATCCGGTATCCCCCGCCAGAGCGGAAATTCAGAACGCATTCGGGGAAATTCCCGGCCTGCGGAAAAAGGACGTGCTTTGCCCTGTCGCCATCGCCAAAGAGCGCTATGACATCGTCATCTGCGACGAGGCCCAGCGTCTGCGGCAGCCCAGAGAAGCGGGGCGCTTCTATACCGGCAGGATGAAGGAGACAAACAGGCGGCTGGGCCTGCCGGAGGACAGCGACGAGCTGGATTGGCTGCTGGCCAATTCCGGCTGCCTGATCCTGTTTTATGACCGGAAGCAGAGCGTTGCCCCCGCCGACATTCCGGCGGAGAGCATCGAAGAGCGGCTCCTGGCCCGCAGGCGGGGCGTCCGGCCTGTTGCGCTGCGGGAGCAGATGCGCATCCGGGCAGGGGCGGACTATGTGCAGTATATCTACGACGTGCTCTGCGAGCGCAGCCCCCGGCCCAGGCAGTTCGAGGACTATGAGCTGAAAATCTTTCGCTCGTTTGCCGACATGTTCCTGCTGCTGCGGGAAAAGGAGGAGCAGTACGGGTTTGCAAGGCTGTGCGGCGGCTACGCCTGGAAATGGTCTTCCCAGAACCGTTCGGGGCGGATGGATATCTGTCTGGACGGCGTGAACCTGCTGTGGAACCAGCGGACCACAGGGTGGCTGAGCGACCCGTCCGCCAAAGAGGAGATGGGCAGCATTTACACCGTGCCGGGGCTGGATCTCAACTATGCCTTTGTGGTCATCAGCCCGGAGCTCACCTGTGAAAACGGCCGTATCTGCGTCCACCGGGAGGCGCTCTATGACAGAAAGCTCAAAGCAGTAGAAACCGACGGAGCGCTGAAGGCGTTCCTCCTGAACATCTACGGGGTTTTCATGACGCGGGGCATTCGGGGGACCTTCCTCTATGTCTGCGACGACGCGTTGCGGGAGTATTTGCAGCGGTTTATTCCTGTGGTCTGATGGTAAAAGCCGTGGGAGATACGCCATCGTATCTCCCACGGCTTTCTCTGTGTACGGATAAAAACGGGAAAAGAATCAGGAAAACAGCCGCCCGAACAGAGGCGAGAGGGGAATCATGAACAGGGAAAAGGTCATGGAGGACACCGAAATCAGGGTGGCCCGCCGGGCGGAGGGGAAGCGTTCGTTGAGCCGCTTATCGCTGACCAGCTGCAATGCGTCGTCCAGCAGCCCTGACAGCAATCCGCAGGCCAGCAGCACCGGCAGGCAGGTTCCACGGGCCAGCAGGGCGCAGAGAACCGTGCCGCAGCCGGTAAGGGCCGCCGCCCCGCCATAGCGCAGCCGGTCCAGCCGCCCCGTCAGTACGCCGGCCAGACCACCGCCCAGCCCCAGCATGAACAGGGCCGGCCCCAGAAGCGCCGGGACCGTCACCGCCGCTTCCACCCGCTGCTGCAAAAAGAAGCGGGTCAGCGTGGCGCAGGCCCCCACCAGGGCGTTGACCAGCATGATCCCCACCGCCGTACCGTCCGCCCGCAGAAGCGCCCAGGCGCCCCGGACCGTTTCCTTCAGTGCTCCCGGCAGGGATTCCCGCGCCGCCGCGGGCCCATCCCGTCCCGGGACGACCGGTTCGGTCAGCAGCGCCGCCGCCGCCAGACCGGCCAGGGCGATGCCAGCGTCCAGCAGGTAGGCCGCCCGCCAGTCCAGCAGCACCGTAACGCCCGCCAGCAGCATGGCTCCGCCCTCGCTGAAGCGGTACACGCCGTTTTGCAGGGAGGAAAACCGCAGATATCCGGCCTCCCTGCCCGCCTGTAGCATGCTCTCATAGGTGATGGCCTCCCGGGTCCCGGACTCGAGATTGTACCCCATGGCAGAGACCGCCAGGGACAGGCACACCCCGCCCATGCCGCGGGAAGCCGTCATAAGCAGCGCGGAGAGGAAAAACGCAGTCTGACTGGCCAGCAGCGTCCGCCTCCGTCCCAGCACGTCTGCCAGCAGACCCGAGGGCAGCTCGCAGCAGAGGCTGACCACGTGAAATACGCTCTCCGCCAGACCGATCTCCACCAGAGAGAACCCCCGCAGGACCAGCAGCAGCACCCATACGCTTCCCGCCGGACGGAAGCCCACCGCCCATTCCAGCACCAGAAGCGCCCGCTTCTGTCGGGAAAGAGAAAATTTTCGTATCATTTTGGGCATAAAAACAGCGCCATCCTTTCTTTCATCAAAGTAAGAAAGGGACCGGCGCACCTGGATAATCCGTGACCTGACGTCACCGGAAAAAGGGCGCACGAATCCCCTGGACGGCTTTATCACAGCCAGAGAAATGCAGAATCAAACCATTCCGGACCCACCGCATCGCCTGCGCCCTCCTTTCCATCAGATGGGGATATTTTACCATGGGAGACGGCGGCTGTCAAGCTTCCCCGCAGAGTACAGCACGCTTGTCCCATAAAGCGCAAGCAAGGAACGGGAACCGGGGTTACCGGTTCTCGTTCACATACAGCTGTACCCGGTTCTGAATCAGCGACACGGTCTCGTCAAGAGTCTTGTCTCCGGCGAAGTAGGGACCGGCAGTCTGCTCAACAATATTATAGAGGTCATTATCATATAAATCCGCTTTTTCCACCCTGCCAATGAAATCCTCAAACCGCAGGGCTTCTTCTTTCGTCGGCGTATGGAGGCTGACGGGGGGATCGTCCGGGTGGAACGTATGACAAACATTGAAATTTCCGCTTCTGAAAAGACGAATTACTCTGTCGTAATCCGCCCGGTTCACCGGAATATGGAAGGTAAAATACGGGGCATCGGCAGCCTGCCGGTCGCTGTATTGGGAAAGCAGGATTTCACGCATGAAGTCCCATGCCGCCTCCTTATTCTGACAGACAGATGACATGGCCAGTTTTGTGGGCGGCAGGGTAAACGCGCTGCCCGTACTGCCATCCTCTACCGGATAGCCCACAAAAGAAGCCCGGCCATCAAACATGTAATCACAGATTTGAATATCATACAGGTTGGAGAGGCTCGTCCGGCTCAGCATCTGCAGGCCTTCTTCTCGCCTCCGGGCAATCTCTCTGCTGACGCCGCCGCTGTCGCCGCTGTCTTCCGTTTCCGGAAAGCTTCTGACAAATTCCAGGGCCATACGGAAGTTTTCGCAGTCAAAAAAGCATTGCCCGGTCTCCCAGTCCACATAGCTGTCCAGGCTCATGCAAAGCATGTAGTACAGCATGGCAGACCTGGTATAACTGTATTCCAAAACAGTAGACCCTTCCGGCATGGAGACAAACGCATCCCGCAGCTCTGCAAGACTCCAGCTGTACCGGTTTCCAACCTGACTTTCCGCACCGGCCAGCGTACTGATTCCCACGCTGTCAAAGACCATGTAAAGACCGCCGTTTACTTCCGCTGATCGCAGCGGCGCTTCCATAACCGCTTCACGCCCCAACTCCGGATCGCTTTCTATGTAAGACCATAAATCTTCCAGATAGCCCTTCTGCGCCATTTTTCGGTAGGGAAGCATCCCCACAACTGAAGAATTTAATCCTAAATCAATAATATCGGGTATGTGGCCGCCCGCTATTTCTGTAAGCAGCCGCTCCTTGCCCTGGCGCGCTTCCTCAATATCCGCGCCCCAATAATCCCTGACCTCTATTTTCGCATCAGAATGGGTTCTGTTAAAGCGCTCGACCGCAGACTGATCCGCGCCCCCCGGCGTAAAGCTGGCATAGATGAGGACGGCTTTATCCGGAGACGGCGCTTCCCCGCCTGCGGAGCAGGCGGGGAGGGCCAGCGCAGCCACCGCCAGCAGCAGCCACACGATTTTTCTCTTCATGTCCCCCGCCTCCTTTATGTATTACAGGAACAGCATACCACAAATCCCCATAAAACGCAATAAAGGAACGGGAACCGGGGTTACCGGTTCTCGTTCCAGTAGATTTTCACTTTGTTTCGGATTACTTGAATTGTCTCATCCATGTCCCGGTCTCCGGCCAGATAGGGGCCGCAGGCTTCATAGACGATGTCGTACAAGTCTGTATCATACAGATCTATCTTGTCCACATGGTTGATGAAGTCTTCAAACCGCGCTGCTTCAGTTTGCGAGACTTTGGCTACCTTTACACCAGGGTTATCATCCGGTTCATTGAAGAAGGAATAAAAAGTTCCCTTGATATATTCAGGCGGATTGGTATAAACCGCTTTCACCATATCAAGATCAGCGTGATTAAGCGGGATTCCGCTGTATTTGAATGCAGATTTCAGATTTGGGTACCGAGGAAGAAGTGCCTCTCGGAGAAACTCCCATACAGCCGCCTTATCCCGGCAAGTGGAAGACATCGCCAGTCTTCTGCCCTGAATGGTAAAAATGCTGCCTCCGCTTCCATCTTCCGTAGGATAGCCTGCAAAAGTGATCTTTCCACCTCGTCCATATGCTTTATCCAGCGCCTGCACATCTGCCGGTACGGTAATTTCCTGCATGCTCAGCATCTGTCGGCCTTCCCGCACCCGGTCCCCGCTTTCTTCCTTGGCTTTCTCCCGTCCTCCTTCAAAGTTCAAGCTGGGGAATACATCAGGGAAGCTGTTGACAAACTCCAGCGCGGCCCGGAATTCATCGCTGTCAAAAGAGTCTTCTCCAGTTTCCCAATTCAGATAGCTATCCAAACTCAGCCGGAACATATAGGGAAACATTTCGCTTTTGGTGAGATAATACTCCAACACGGTGGATTCATCTGGCATGGAGGCAAAAGCTTCCCGCAGTTCCGCCAGACTCCAGCTGTACCGACTGCCAAGAATGCGCTCCTCTCCTACCAGTGTGTTGATCCGTACCTCGCTGAATATGGTATACAAGCCTCTGTTGACCTCTGCGGCTTTCAGAGGAGCCTCCAAGAGCTGCCCATTGTTCAGCTCCGGATCGTTATTGATATACGGCCAGAGGTCCTCCAGATAGCCCTTGCGCACCAGCTGCTGATAAGACAGCCCGTACTCGCTGCTGCCCAGATCAATGATATCGGGAATCTTGCCGCTGGCCATTTCGGTGAGCAGGCGGTCCTTGCCGCTCCTGCCGTCTTCGT
>CAJULD010000064.1 GCA_910587505.1 uncultured Oscillospiraceae bacterium
CTCAGCCTGTCGAAAAAGTCTGCCAACTGGTAGACTTTTTCATGTAAAGATGATAAAATAGGGAGTAAGGGGTGAGAAAGATGCTGAAGCGGGGGAAAAATGAGCGAGGGGTCATAGAAATGGTGGACACAGAAAGCCTGGTGCCACCCGGACATCTATTGCGGCAGGTGGATGCAGCGGTAGATTTCGAGAAATTGTACAAAATCGTGGAGCCGTTGTACAGCGAAGAAGAGGGCCGGCGGAGCATCGACCCAGTGGTGCTGTTCAAAATCGTATTGCTGCAGCATCTGGATGGGAATGCATCTTTGCGTGGAACGCTGCGCAGAGCGCAGACAGATGTAGCATACCGGTGGTTTCTGCGGTACACGCTAAGCGAGGAGCTGCCCCATTTTTCCACGGTGAGTTACAACTTCCGGCACCGGTTTACTTCAGAAACCATAGAGGCAGTGTTTCGATGGATATTGGAGGAGGCGGGCAGTGCGGGAGCACTGACCCCGGCGGCGGTATTTATAGATGGGACACACATCAAAGCCAGCGCAAATCTGAAGAAGAAAATGAAGCAGGAAGTACCGGCAGCAGCAAAACGATACCAGGAAGAACTGCTGGCGGAAGTCAACGCGGATCGGGAGGCTCATGGAAAAAAGCCTTTGGATGATGAAGATAAACCACCCAAAGCTGGAGGGAAGAAACAGGACAACACCTCAAAAAAGAAGCTGGCCCGGAGGAAGAAAGCGGGAAAAAAGCAGAAAACAGTAACGGTATCCACCACAGACCCGGAGTGTGGAATGTTTCACAAAGGGGAGCACAGGCGGTGCTTCGCTTATGAGGCCCATACCGCCTGTGACAAGAACGGTTATGTATTGGAAGCAGTGGTCACCCCCGGAAATGTCCATGACAGCGTGGCGTTCGATGATGTTTACAATAAAGTGATACAGACATTCCCGGAAATTGAGACTATCGTGGCGGATTCCGCATACAAAACTCCACACATCTGCAAAAAAGTGTTCACCGATGGCCGGGTGTTGTCCACTGCCTACAAGTGCCCCATGACGCTGAAGGGCGGACACGAGTGGTGGAAGTATGTTTATGATGAATACTATGACTGCGTGATCTGCCCGGAATACCACATCCTGTCCTACCGCACCACCAACCGGGATGGATACCGTGAATACCGCAGCGACCCAAAAATCTGTGCCCAATGCCCCACGCGGAAGCTGTGCACCCGCTCCAAAGACTGCGTGAAAACTGTCCTGCGCCATGTTTGGAAAGACTACGAAGAACTGGCCGATGACGCCAGATACACCCCGGAATACAAGGACCTTTACGCCAAACGCAAAGAAACCATTGAACGGGTCTTTGCGGATGCGAAAGAAAAACACGCCATGCGCTATACCTTTTACCGTGGTCTGGCCCAGGTTTCCAACTGGGTGAGGCTTAAATTTGCTGCCATGAACCTCAAAAAGCTGGCAAGATGGAAAGCCGGAAAGCGCTTTGCTCCTCCCTCCTCTACACCCTCCTCGTACATTTTATCCCTCATTAACTTTGTGGCCTGTCTGGTTATGAAGCCAGACAGGCCGTTTTTCGACAAGCAGCAGGCCGTGGGGACACATGGAAATCCATGTGTCCCCACGGCCCTTTTTCTGATAAAAGGAAAACGGACGCAGTACGGCGGGAAAAGACCGCCCGGACAGCGTTCAGCGGTTGCAAATACAGGCGCCAGGAGGTTATTCCACCGTCACCGATTTCGCCAGGTTCCGGGGCCGGTCGATGTCGCAGCCCCGCATCAGCGCCGCGTAATAGGCAAACAGCTGTAAGGGGGCCACACCCAGCAGGGGCAGCAGCATGGGGTGGGCGTCCGGTATGGCAATGACGCCGTTGGCGTTTTTCGCCATGTCCGCAGCCCGGCTCTCCGTGGTCAGGGCCAGCACGTCGCCGCCTCTGGTGCGGACCTCCAGAATGTTGCTCATCGCCTTATCAAACAGCCTCAGGCAGGTTCCCAGCGCCACCACCAAAGTCCCCGGCTCGATGAGGCTGATGGTCCCATGCTTCAGCTCTCCGGAGGCGTAGGCCTCGGAGTGAACGTAGGAAATCTCCTTCAGCTTCAGCGAGCCCTCCAGCCCCAGGGCGTAGTCCACGTTGCGCCCGATATAGAAAACGCTCTCCCGGTTGAAATACTGGCTGGCGTAATACTGCACGCCGTCCCGATTGGCCAGCACCTTCTCCAGCTTTTCCGGCAGGGTCCGGAAGTCCTCCAGCACCGCCCGCCGCTCCTCCGCCGCCATGGAGCCCAGCACCCGGCTCATGTGCAGCCCCAGCAGGTTCAGCACCGCCAGCTGGGTGGAATAGGCCTTGGTGGTAGCCACGGCGATCTCCGGTCCCGCCCAGGTATACAGCACCTGGTCGCTTTCCCGGGCGATGGAGGAGCCTGCCACGTTGACGATGGACAGGATCTTCGCTCCCCGCCGCCGGGCCTCCCGCAGGGCGGCCATGCTGTCCAGGGTCTCCCCCGACTGGCTGATAACGATTACCAGGGTCCGCTGGTCCACGATGGGGTCCATGTACCGGAACTCCGAGGCCAGCGTTACCTCCACCGGCAGGCGAAGCATCTGCTCCAGGTGGTATTTCCCCACCACCCCCACGTGATAGGAGGACCCGCAGGCCACAATGTGGATGCTCCGCATGGACCGGAGGTACTCCTCCGGCAGGGTGAAGTCCTCCAGAAAAACCTCCCCTTCCCGGATCCGGGGGAACACGGCCCGGCGCAGGGCCTCGGGCTGCTCCATGATCTCCTTGAACATGAAGTGCTCATAGCCGCCCTTCTCCGCCGCGTCGATCTCCCAGTCCACCCGGCAGATCTCCTTTTCCACGGGCTGCATCAGATGGTCGTAGCAGGCGATGCCCTCCTCCGTCAGGACGGCAACCTCCCCGTCGTCCATATAGCTGACGCGGCGGGTAAAGCGCAGGATCGCGGTCACGTCGCTGGCCAGGAAGCTGCATCCCTCCCCGTAACCCAGAATCAGCGGGCTGTCCTTCCGGGCGGCGATAAGCTGCCCGGGCGCGTCGGCGGAGACGATCCCCAGGGCATAGGCCCCCTCGATCCGCCGCAGGCACCGTCCCACGGCGGTCAGCAGGTCCGCGCCGTCCCGCTGGAAATATTCTACCAGCTGGGCCACCACCTCCGTATCCGTCTCGGAGGTAAAGGGCACCCCCTGTCCCTGCAAAAAGTCCTTGAGCTCGCCGTAGTTTTCGATGATGCCGTTGTGGACCACGGCGATTTTTCCGCTGCGGCTGACCTGGGGATGGGAATTTTCATCGGAGGGCGCGCCGTGGGTGGCCCAGCGGGTGTGCCCCACTCCCACGGTCCCCTTCACGGCCGCGCCACCGTCCAGGAGGTCACAGAGCACCTTCAGCCGGCCCTTCGCCTTGTGGACGCAGAGGCTCCCGCCCCCCTCCGGACAGACGGCGACGCCCGCGGAGTCATAGCCCCGGTATTCCAGGCGGGACAGCCCGTCCAGCAGGATCGGGGCCGCCTGCTCTTTTCCTGTATAACCAACAATGCCGCACATAACTTTTACCTCCCGGACGCGTTGGCGCCCTGTTTTCGCATAGAATGAACCAACTCTGCAAATACTGGGGCAGAAAGGAAGTGACCTGGATGGCTACCGCCTTCTTCCGCACCATTCTGCTGTATTTTATTCTGATGACCGGCCTGCGGTTAATGGGAAAGCGCCAGATCGGCGAGCTGGAACCCAGCGAGCTGGTGCTGACGCTGATTATCTCCGATCTGGCCGCCGTTCCCATGCAGGATTTCGGCATTCCGCTGGTCAACGGCGTTTTCCCCATTGTCACGCTGCTGTGCCTGTCCATGCTGCTGAGCTTTTTCAGCCTGAAGTCCATCCGCTTCCGGGGTCTGGTCTGCGGCTATCCCACCGTCATCATCCGGGACGGGAAGATTCTCCAGCAAAATATGTCCCGGAACCGCTTCACCGTGGACGAGCTGCTGGAGCAGCTGCGCAGCCAGGGGTACAGCGACCTGGCCGCCGTAAAATACGCCGTTCTGGAGACCAGCGGCCAGGTATCGGTCCTGCCCTACACCAGGGCCAGCCCCGTCACCCCCCAGGTCATGGGCATGAATGTGGCGGACGATGTAACGCTGCCGGTGCTGCTCATCAACGATGGACGCATTATGTCCGAAAATCTCTCCGCCAGCGGGTATGACGCCGTCTGGCTGGAAAAGCAGCTGCGGGAGCGCCGTCTGACCTCTCCCCGGCAGGTCTTTTTCATGACCGTGGACGAGGCGGGGACCATCACCTGCGTGGCAAAGGAGGCAAGCGCATGAAGGCTCTCTATATTCCCACCTGCCTGCTGGCGGTGATCCTGGGCTTTTCCCTGTGGACCGGCCGCTATGTGGAGCAGAGAACCAGCCACTGGACCGGGCTGCTGTCGGAGATCGACGAGCTGGCCCGGCAGGAGGACTGGGGACAGGCGGAGGAGCGCCTCCGGAAGGCCTACGCCGATTGGGACGCCAGTCAGACCTTTTTCCACACCATCATGGACCATCAGGAGCTGGACGAGGCGGAGAACCTGTTCGCCGGGGCCTTTGCCGTCTGCCGGGAGGAGGACGGCGCGGACTTCCACATGCTTCTGGCCCAGCTGACGGGCCAGCTGGATCTTCTGGCGGAGACCCAGGGAATCAGTATCCGGAATATTTTCTAGCATTTTATGGCGAAGACAGGATCACCGGCCGGTCCACGGCAGATTCCCCGCAAAATTTCGGGGGACGGCCGCGAGGCAGCAATTTGAAATTCCCGAAGTTCTTTTTGATGCCTTTTCCGCACAGCGCCAGGCGGCGCAGCGGTTTCAGGAAAAATATGGACGCCTTAATCCGCCCCGTCCCGCCAGGTCACCTGCCGCCCCTCGATGCGCACCAGGCCCTCCTCCCGCATTTTTTTCAGCTCCCGCATCATGGCGCTGCGGTCGGTGCTGATATAATCCGCCAGGGCGCTGAGGGTAAAGGGGAGGGTAAATTCATTCCGCCCGGCTTCCAGCCGACAGATCCGGAAATAGCATTGCAGCTTCTCCCGGATGCTGCGGCGGCTGAGCACCTCCACCCGGCGGCCAAGCTGCCGGGTGTGTCCGGCCAGCAGGCGGAACATGTTCTGCACCAGCCTGCTGTGATGGTCGCAGGCCTTCTCGCAGCGTTTCATCAGGTGGCTGTACTCCATGAACAGCACCTCGCTCTCCCCGCCGCTGACCACCTCCACCCAGTCTCCCAGCTCCGGCGTGAAGGCCAGCGCCTCTCCGAAGATCCCCCCGGCCTCCACCTGCTCCAGGATGGTCCGGGTCCCCCCGCGGTCCAGACGCACCAGCGCCGCCTGTCCCCGAAGCAGCACGCCCACCTCCCCGCCGGATTCCCCGTAGGCGCAGATGGTCTGCCCCGGCTGAAACCGGGTCCGCCGCATCCGGAAGCATTGGATCATGGATTCCACCTCTTCGCCGGTAATCCCCTGAAACACCGCCAGCCCGCCGTACTCCATACTGCGTCTCCTTCCCGCGCCGTCCGATATCTTGTGGTAAATTTATGACAAATACACAAAATATAGAAAATTTTGGAGTTCGTTGCCTTTGCAACATACTCTTCCACCCATACATGATATACTGATGCCACACAAAAGTAAAGTCCCAATTGCGGGACTTCCATACGAGGAGGAAAAGCCATGATGCAGGTAAACGTGACCGGCGGCGAGATCAGCCGGGAAGAGCGGGCGGCCTATATCGCCCGCGCCAACAGCAAATACGCCATCGGCACCGTCCAGGCGATGGACATCCATGTGGACGGGGAGTATGTGGATCTCCACTACCATCTGACACCCCGGCCCTTCAGCCGGATTCGCCGGATCACCGGCTACCTGGTAGGCGACATGAGCCATTGGAACGACGCCAAGGCCGCCGAGGAACGGGATCGGGTCAAGCACCTTTGATGCTCCGGGGCTTCCAGCCCCGGAGCCCCTTTTTTCCGGAGCCGCCTTCAGCGGCCTGACGCCTGCGGTTCTGGGCTGCCCTGCTGTCGGACGCCGGTCGCCCGGTGATTTTCCTTTTTTTCAGGGAAAAATGAAAAAAAGCCTTGACTTTCCCCTAACCGGAAGGTGTACGCTCATCTCACAGAGGGGGATCGAATCCCCGAATCGCAATTGAGAGGAGACTGTCCATGCTGCGTATCGAACATTATTCCAAGACCTATCCCGGCGGCAGGAAGGCCGTGGACGACCTGACCCTTCACGTCCGGCCCGGAGAAATTTACGGCTTCATCGGCCACAACGGCGCGGGCAAGACCACCACCCTGCGGGCCGCGGCAGGCGTGATGGACTTCACCGAGGGGACCATTACCATCGGCGGCCACGACATCAGAAAGGACCCGGTGGCGGCCAGGCAGATCACCGCCTTTCTGCCGGACAATCCGGACCTGTACGAGTTCATGAAGGGCATCGACTACCTCAATTTCATCGCCGACCTGTACGGGATCCCGGCGGACCAGCGTACCGCCGGAATTGCCAGATACGCCGGCGCCTTTGAGCTGACCGGCAACCTGGGCTCTCCCATCGGCAGCTACTCCCACGGAATGCGGCAGAAGCTGGCGCTGATCTCCGCCTTTATCCGGCAGCCCAGGCTGCTGATTCTGGACGAGCCCTTCGTGGGCCTGGACCCCGCCGCCTCCCATCTGATGAAGGGATATCTGGCGGAGCTGTGCCAGAACGGCTCGGCGGTGTTTTTCTCCACCCACGTGCTGGAGGTAGCAGAGAAGCTGTGCAGCAAAATCGCCATTATCAAGGCCGGGCGGCTGGTGAAATCCGGTCCCACGGCGGAGCTGGTGGGCGACTCCTCCCTGGAGGACGTGTTTCTGGAGCTGGAGGGGGAAAAATGAAAAAGTTTTCCGCTCTGCTGAAGGTGAGCGTGCAGTCCATGCTGCTCTCCTCTACCAACGCCCGGGGCCGCAGCCGGAAGCGGGCGGCCACCGGTCTGAGCGCCGTCGCCCTCATCGCCTTTCTGGGCCTGTATCTGTCCGGCTTTTACAGCTACATGCTCATGCAGGTTCTGGCCCCCGTGAATATGGAGGCGCTCCTGTTCATTTTCATGGGAATGGCCGCCCTGGTGGGCGGACTGCTGTTCACCACCTTCGCGGTCAGGGGCGTGGTGTTCGGCGGCAGGGACAACGACCTGCTGCTGAGCATGCCGGTATCCTCCACGCTGCTGATGGCCAGCCGGGTGACGGCGATCTATCTGGAGAATCTGCTGTTTTCCGCCTTTGTGCTGCTCCCCGCCGGGGTGGTCTGCGCGATGATGAGCAGCGCGGGACACAGCCTGCTGTTCTGGGTACGGCTGGTCATCGCGACCCTGTTCCTGCCCCTGCTGGATACGGCGCTGTCGGTGCTGCTGGGCGCGCTGGTTGCCTTCCTGTCCGCCAGAGTGTCCCGCGGGGCGCTGGGACAGAATATCGTCATGGGGCTGTTTCTGGTGGCGGCGCTCCGGTTCTCTCTCCGCCTCAACGAAATGATTGCCGGACTTGCCTCCAACGCCGCCGGGGTAAAGGAATCCCTCGGCTGGGCCGCGCCCCTGCTGTGGATGGGCGAGGGCGTCATGGGGGACTGGGGGCTGCTGGGGGCCTTCGCCGTCTGCTGCGCGGTTCCCTTTGTTCTGGTGGTGTCTGGACTGGGCCGGGTATACCGTCAGGCGGTCACCGCCTTTGCCGTCCGGGCCGTCCGGAACAATTACAGGCTCTCCGCCCAGTCCGCCTCCGGCCAGCGGCGGGCCCTGCTGCGGAAGGAGGCCCGGCGGTTCTTTGGCACGCCCATGTACTTCTGGAACGCCGGGCTTGGCCTTCTGATGCTGCTGGCCGCCGGGATCGCCTCCCTGGTGATGCGGGAGAGGCTGGCCGCCCTGGCGGCAGCCGCCGGAGAGGCTCTGCCCCTGCTGCCCCTGGCGGCGGCCGCGACCTGCTTCTGCCTGTGCACCTGCCCTATCGCGGCTCCCTCCGTCAGTCTGGAGGGGAAATACCTCTGGATTCTCCGGGAAGCGCCCGTGGCGGACAGCACGCTGGTGTGGGTCAAGGTGGGATTTCAGCTGCTGCTGACGCTGCCCTGCGCGGTGATTGCCGGAGTGTGTCTCTCCGCCGCGCTGGCGCTGCCGGTGTGGCAGAGCGCGGTGCTTTTGCTTACGGCCATTGCTTTCGCGGTGGGCCACGCCGCCTTCGGAATGCTGATGGGGCTGTGCTTTCCCAAACTGGACGCGGTCAACGAGACCGTGGTCATCAAGCAGTCTCTGGCCGTCATCCTGTCCATGTTTGTCCCCATGGCGGCGCTGGGCGCGGCGGGCGGGCTGTACTGGCTGGGAGGGAAAGCCGCCCCGTGGGCGGCGGTGGTTCTTCCCGTTTTGCTGCTGATCCTGCTGGCGGCGGGGTGTATCGCCGTCCTCGCCAGATGGGGGCCGGGGATGCTCCGGAGTATCTAGTACCGGGGGCTTTCAGCCCCGAAACCGGAAGTGATTTTTGAAGAGCGCACAGGGGGATTGCTTTTCCAGGAAAAAGCGTATATAATAAGCAGGATGCGAGTAATCGCGCAAATCCAATAAATAAAGGAATATCATGACATTTCAACAATTGAACTTACTCCCCCAGCTGCTCCAGGCGGTTGACGAGCTGGGGTATGCCCAGCCCTCGCCCATTCAGGCCCAGGCCATTCCCCCGGTACTGAAGGGCCGGGACCTCATCGGCTGCGCCCAGACCGGCACCGGCAAGACGGCGGCCTTCGCTATCCCCATCCTCCAGCGGCTTCATGGCCGCATCAACAAGCGGCATACGCCCATCCGGGCCCTGGTGCTGACGCCGACGCGGGAACTGGCCCTCCAGATCAAAGAGAGCTTCGATCAATACGGCAAATATCTGGAGCTGCGCCATACGGTCATTTTCGGCGGCGTGGGGCAGGCCCCCCAGGTGGAAGCCCTGCAAAAGGGCGTGGACATTCTGGTGGCGACGCCGGGGCGGCTCAACGACCTGTGCAATCAGGGACACATTGATCTCAGCGGCGTCGAGGCCTTCGTTCTGGACGAGGCGGACCGGATGCTGGACATGGGCTTCATCCACGACGTGCGCAAGGTAATCGCCCGCCTCCCGGAGAAACGGCAGACCCTTCTCTTCTCCGCCACCATGCCGCAGGAAATCGCCGAGCTCTCCCGGAAGATCCTGCAAAACCCCGTTCGGGTAGAGGTGACGCCCCAGTCCTCCACCGTGGATGCCATCGAGCAGCGCCTCTACAAGGTGGACAGGGGAAACAAAAAGCTTTTGCTCCGGCATATCCTGCAGGACGAAAGTCTGGACAGCGTTCTGGTCTTCACCAACACCAAGCACGGCGCGGACCGTGTGGTGAAGGAGCTGGGCCGGGAGGGCGTCGCCGCCATGGCCATTCATGGCAACAAGGGGCAGACCGCCCGGATCAAAGCGCTGGACAGCTTCAAGAGCGGGGCCATCCGGGTTCTGGTAGCCACCGACATCGCCGCGCGGGGCATCGACGTCAATGAGCTGGCGGCGGTGGTGAACTACGAGCTGCCCAATGTGCCGGAGACCTACGTTCACCGCATCGGCCGGACGGGCCGGGCGGGCCGGGACGGCGTGGCCATCAGCTTCTGCAACGTGGATGAGCTGGCTTATCTCAGGGATATTGAGAAGCTCATTAAAAAGAAGGTCCCGGAGGTGGAGGATCACCCCTGGCCCATGGAAATCTTCGAGCTGACCCCCAAAAAGCAGAGGGAGCCCCGGCGGACAGAAGGCCGCCGGGACGCGAAGCCCACAGACGGCGCTGCCGCCCCGGCCCGGCGGCAGCAGGCGCAGCCTGTCCCGCCGCCGGAGCTTCCCCGTCCGCTCCGCACGCCGCTGCCACCCAGACCCGGCCTGAAAACGCCGCTGCCCAAACCAGTCCCGCCCAGGGCGGCGAAGCCGGCGAAATCCGCCAGGCCTGCCGGCCCCGGGCCGCAGGAAGAGGAACCGGTCATCATCAGGATCGAGCACCCCAGGGCAACCTACCCGCCTATCCCGCCCAGACCGCCCCTGCGCCGGATCACCTCGGATCCGCCCAGAGTGGGCCGTCTGGCGGCCTTCGCCGACGGACGGCGGGGCGGCAGCCGGAACCGGACCAGAGGCAAGACAAAATAGTATTTTCGCGAACAGTATACCGCTCAGTCGAAGAGGAAAAAACATGGAACGTATTGCAGGCGTTCAGGCGGACCACAACAGGCTGGTCCCCGGTATATATCTGTCCCGGCGGGACGGAGATGTGGTCACATTTGACCTCCGGTTAAAAAGCCCTACGCCGGCGATTTGCTGACCAACGCCGAAATGCACTCCGTGGAGCACGTTATCGCCACGCTGCTGCGCAACGGCCGGGCCAGGGACGCGGCGATCTGCTTTGGCCCCACGGGCTGCAAGACGGGCTTTTATTTCCTCTTCGACGGGCGGAAGCTCAGCGAGGCGGACGCGGTGGAGCTGGCCTGCCGAGAAAACCGGAGCAAACCTGAAAAATCTGAAAATTCCTATTGACTTTGACGGAAAAAGCAGGTATAATAACCCATGCTGTTGACCAGACCAGTAATTGGGCTGACGAGAGTCAGGCAACGATGAGGAGATGTCGCGTAGCTGGTCGAGCGCGCACGATTGGAAATCGTGTATACCCCATAAGGGTATCGAGAGTTCGAATCTCTCCATCTCCGCCACAGTAAAAGCCTTGCGCCTCAATGGGTGCAAGGCTTTTTTGCCGTCTGGATCATGGCATTTACCCTTTATTTTACCCTTTACAAGTGTTTTACCCTTTAGCGGCGAGGTTGTCATAGTAGCTCTGCATCCGCGCTGCCGTGTCCTTCATCATCTGTTCGGAGATATGGGCGTAGACGTTGAGGGTGAAGCTGGCCGTGGCATGGCCGAGAAGGTCCTGGACGCTCTTAATGTCCGCGCCGCTGGCAATGGCAACTGTGGCCGCAGTGTGCCTGAGGTCATGGGGCCTTGCGTCCGGCCTGCCGATGCTGGCGGCAATCTTCTTGAAATTCTTGTAAAACGTCAGGATCACGTAGTGCCGTCCCAGTTCATTCGTAAAAACCAGATCGTCTTGGTTGTTCCAGGCCGGGCCAGCTTTCAGCCGGTTCTCCGTCTGCTTCCGCTTTTCCGCCCTCAGATATTCAAACGCAATCGTCGGCGGCTCGATGGTTCGGGGCTTGCCGCTCTTGGTGGTAGGGGAAAGGAAGTATTCACAGCCGCCTGTCTTCTTCTGCTGGAGCTGTTGGCTGATGGTGATCCTCCCTCGCTGGAAATCCACTTGTTTCCACGAAAGGCCCAGGCATTCCCCTTCCCGCAGTCCGGCAAACAGGCAGAGGGCGTAAGCGTTGCGCATGGGGGAGTCCTCTATAGCGGCGAGGAATAAGGGAATCTCACTGTCTGACAGCGGCTTAATTTCCCGCCGCTCCACTTTGGGCCGCTCTGCACCGTCACAGGGGTTTGTCCGGATGATGCCCTGCTTGATAGCCACGCTGAACGCTTTATGTAAGACTGCGGAGACATTCTGCACCAGCTTCCCGGAGAGGCCGGCCTTTATCATGGAGTTATACAGTTTCTGGATATGAGTACCCTTGACCGCCTGCAGCTCCACAGCGCCAATGGCGGGGTTGATGTGGTTCCTGATCAGGCCGGAGTAGGTTTGCATTGTCAGGGGCTTTACCTTGCCCTCGCAGAAGGTAGTGAGCCATTCCTGCATCCACTCTGAAACCTTGATCTTGTTCGGGGCCTGATAGATGCCGCTGTCCAGATCGGCCACGGCCTGTGCCAGCTTCTGGCGGACCTCCTTCTGGGTGGAGCCGTAGACGCTGCGCTGGATCTGCTTGCCCGTGCCTGGATCCCGGCCCACGGTGAAACGGGCCTCCCACCTGCCGTCTGGCCGCTGCCGGATGGTGCCGCCGCCCTGGGCGTTGCGTGTTGATTTTCTTGCCATTGCAATTTCCTCCTGTTTCTGATAAAATGGAGGAGCAACAGGCCATCAAAGTTTGTTACCCCTATAGCCGTCCCCGGTGTTTGCAGCGCCGGGGGCGGTTTTTATTTATGCAAATACAAGCCAGTATCATCTTCCAAAAGACGGGGCCGTGCTCTGACTTCGTATCTCTGGAGTTCTGCAAGCTGACCGGTCATAATCGTCTCATATAATTCTTTTGTCAGTGTTCCGTCATTGTATAATGATAAAAGTTTTGCTTTGGTTTCAAAGAACTTTGCCAGATACCGGCTATCCAACGTAAATACCGCCACTGGGATATAATCTTCTCTATATTCATCTGGTAGACCTGCCTGTTCCATAGCTTCCTCTTCTGTTAATCCACGCTTTTTTACACCGCCGTAGCATTGAATATATTCCGAAATCTTGATCAGACATTCGGCAATGTCTCGTAGACTTTCCATGCTGCATCCACGCTCGGCGGGAGCCGTTCCGCATAGATAGTCAAGCGAAACTCCGAGCTCTTCTGCTATAGAAATCGCCTTGTCTAGTGTTGGTGTCTTGCCTTTATCGCTGGATATGTTTTTTTCATAGGCGGAGATCGTCTGGGCAGATACCCCTATCTTTTCTCCGAGCTGGGCCTGTGTTAACCCCAATTTTTCGCGTTGCGCTTTCATTCGTTTAGCAAATTCAACCATGTTATCCATGATAACACCTCCTCGTATAATAAGATTTGCAGATAATTTTAAGTGCATCTGTTTAG
>CAJULD010000065.1 GCA_910587505.1 uncultured Oscillospiraceae bacterium
TTTTTGAGAGAGAAAGAATCAGAAAGAACTTATCCCGCTTTTTTATAAAAAAGTCGCAAAAAGAATTTCAGGAATTCCATATGCTGCCCCACAGGAGCTCCTCTGCGTTCCTGCAGCGGCCCGCGGGAACCGGCATTGCGCTTTTTATTGGGAAATTCTGTGAGGGACGGCTGAAAAAGCCGTCCCCTTTTTTGAAAAATGTGTAACCCTTTGGGCGGAAACGGTGTTTATCAGGGTGAAGGTCTTCAGACCAGATGGAAAGGAGCTGCTGCCATGGAGGACGGACAGATCGTGGAGCTGTTCCTGGCGCGGGACGAAACGGCCATTGGGAGCGCCGCGGAGAAATACGGCCTCCGCCTGCGGGCGCTGGCCCGGCGGATCGTCCGGGAGCCCCGGACCGCCGAGGAGTGCGAGAACGACGCCTACCTGGCCGCCTGGAACGCCATCCCGCCCCACGAGCCACGGGACTATCTCTATGCCTTCCTGGCGCGGCTGGTGAGGAACATCGCGCTCAACCGCTGCCGGGACCGGGAGCGGCTGAAGCGGGCCGCCTTTGTTTCGGAGCTGAGCCGGGAGATGGAGGAGTGCATCCCCGCGCCGGACGATCTGGAGAGCCGTCTGGACGATATGGCGCTGAAGGAGGCCCTCGACAGATTTCTGGGGACGCTGCACGAAGAGAAACGGAATATCTTTCTCCGGCGGTACTGGTATATGGATTCCGTGGAGGAGATTGCCAGGCGGTTCGGCATGAGCCGGAGCAGAGTCAAGACGACGCTGTACCGGATCAGGAACCAGCTGCGGGAGTATCTGAAAAAGGAAGGTTACGCATTATGAGAGGAAGTGAATTTTTGGATAAGATGGCGCTGGTGGACCCGGCGTACATTGAGGCGGCGGAAGCCCCGCCGGGTGTAAAGAAAAAGCTCTGGACGCTCTGGCGGGCCGCCGTGGCGGCGTGCATCTGCCTGGCGCTGCTGGCGGGGACGGCGGCGGCGGTCGGCGGGGGCAGGACCTGGCTGGTGGAAATGTTCGTCGGTCGGGGGAGCGAGGAAACCGGGTATGAACTGGGCGTTGATATGGACGTCATCCCGACCTCCCGGATGTCGGAGAATCTGGAGACGGTCAGCAAAGCGCTGGTCCGGCAGTTTGAAACCACCACGCTTTTCAGCAGCTGGATGCCCGGCCACTGGATGGAAAAGAATTTTTCAGTGGACGAGGCGTGGGAATTCATCGGTCTGGAGTCCCTGCGAAAGCCCTCCTGGGACCTGGAGGTGTGGTGCAATACGTTGAATGTCTACGGCGACAGCGGGGGAAAGATCAGCAGTATCCTTATCGATACGGGCTATCGGGAGGGAGACGTCAGTTTACAGGCGTGGGCGGAGATCAAAACGGAGAATTTTGCGGGCGAGCTGCATCTGCAGTCGGTCGGAGAGAAGGGGACCAGCTTTGAGGAGATCTTCCTTTCCACCCCCGGCGGGAACAGTTGTCAGGTAATCTCCTCCAGCGCCAACGAGCGGGGCTGGCTGGGCCTGACGGGCTATCTGGTGGAGAACAGCGTGCTCTACCAGCTGCATGTGTCCTATCAGGAGCAGGACGCCGCTCGGGCGGAGGAGCTGCTCCGCCAGTGGGCGGACCAGTTTTAGCGCTTGCCAACCGGCTGGGAAAATGGTATAATGCTCCCACCAAAATAAAGGGAGCGTGGTCCCATGGCGATTCCGACAGAGAAGGCGGAAGAAAAAGATTATTCCTGTACCCGGAGCCGGGAACTGAGCTGGCTGCGGTTCAACCGGCGGGTGCTGGAAGAGGCGGGAGACGAGACGGTTCCCCTGCTGGAGCGGCTGAAGTTTATCTCCATTTTTGCCAGCAACCTGGACGAATTTTTCATGGTCCGGGTGGGGAACCTCTTTGATCTTTCTCTGGTATCTCCGGGGGAGATTGATAACAAGACCGGCCTGACCCCCGCCGGGCAGCTCTCGGAAATCTACAGCGTGATACCGGGGCTCATTGAGATCAAGAATCGCCTCTACACCGACGTGGCGGCCCTGCTGCGTCGGGAAGGAATCTGCGATCTGAGCATGGAAGAACTCTCCCCGGAGGAGCGGAAGTTTGTCAGCACCTGTTACAAGGCGAAAATTCTCCCGGTGCTGTCCCCCCAGATTGTGGACGCCCGGCACCCCTTCCCCCACCTGGCTAACAAGGCGCTGTACGTAGCGGGGCTGATGCGCAGCCGGAAGGGGACCGCATCCCTGGGCTTCCTGCCCGTCCCGGCGGGGCTCCCGGCCATTCTGACCATGCCGGGAGCCCCCGGACGGCTGATCCGGATGGAGACGGTTTTGCTCCACTATGCCTCCTCCCTCTTCGGGGAGTACAGGCTGGAGAGCAGCTGCACGCTGTGCGTCACGAGAAACGCGGACCTGAACCTGGACGCGGAGCTGCTGGAGGAGAGCGGCGAGGATATCCGCAGCCGCATGAGCAAGCTGCTCAAAAAGCGGGCCAGTCAGTCCGCCGTGCGGCTGGAGCTGTCCAGAAAGATGAGCGGGGAGTTCATGCGCCTGCTGAAGGGCCGGCTCGGACTGGAAAACCGGCAGATTTATGTGGATCAGACCCCGCTGAACATGCACTACGTCTTTGATCTGGTCAAGGCCCTGCCGGAGGCGAAGGCGCTCAGCTTTCCGGCCTACCGGCCCCGGTGGCCGGAGGATCTG
The DNA here is from genome assembly GCA_910587505.1 of uncultured Oscillospiraceae bacterium. Lineage (GTDB taxonomy): Bacteria > Bacillota > Clostridia > Oscillospirales > Oscillospiraceae > Pelethomonas. The sequence goes on from CAJULD010000065.1 coordinate 2,703, forward strand.
GATCAAAAGGCCGGCATCATTGAACAGGTACGGCAGAAGGACCGGCTGCTGTTCTTCCCCTTTGACGGGGTGGAGCCGTTTTTGCAGCTGCTGGAGGAGGCGGCGGCCCGGCCGGACGTGGTATCCATCCGGATCACCATCTACCGCCTGGCTACCTCCTCCAAAGTAGCCCATATTCTCTGCAAGGCCGCGGAGAACGGGAAAGAAGTCACGGTGCTTATGGAGCTGCGGGCCCGATTTGACGAGGCCAACAACATCTCCTGGTCCCGGCTGCTGGAGGACTCCGGCTGCAGGGTGATTTATGGCGTGGAGGAGTACAAGTGCCACAGCAAAATTTGTCTCATCACGCTTCGCAGGGGGGACCGGCTCAGCTACGTCACCCAGATTGGTACGGGCAACTACAACGAGCACACCAACGAGCAGTATACGGACCTCAGCCTCATGACCGCCAGCGAGGCCGTCGGTCTGGACGGCGCAGCCTTCTTCCAGAACATGATGGTGGGCAATCTGGAGGGGGAGTACCGGCATCTTCTGGTGGCCCCGGTGGGAATCAAATCAAAGCTGCTGGAGCTGATTGACAGGGAAATTGCCAGGGGGCCGGAGGGTTATATCTGCATAAAGGCCAACGCCATGACGGAGCGGGAGATCATGGACAAACTGGTCCAGGCCTCCCAGGCGGGAGTACAGATTCAGCTGATACTGCGGGGGATTTGCTGCCTGCGGCCGGGGATTGCCGCCCAGACGGAAAATATCCACGTAACCAGCATCGTGGGCCGCTTTCTGGAGCACGGACGGATTTACTGCTTCGGCCGGGGAAAAGACGTCAGACTTTATATCGCCTCTGCCGACCTCATGACCCGAAACCTTAACCATCGGGTGGAAATCGCCTGCCCGGTGGTTGACCCGGAGGTGAAGGAGCAGCTGCTGCGCATCCTGCACACACAGCTGGAGGACAACGTGAAGGCCAGCTCCCTGCTGCCGGACGGCTCCTACTGCCGGAAGGTGAACACCCTGGCCCCCTGCAACAGTCAGGAGGTCTTCATGTCCTCCTCCCTCCACCGCCCCACCGTCCCGCCGGAGAAACCGGACGCCCTCCACCGGATTTTCAGCGGACTGAGGAGGAGGAAGAAATAGGCATACATTCTTTTCCGGGAAAGAAAAGTGGCAAAAAGGACTTTAAGAAGGGTCATCTGTTGCCCCGCAGGAAATTGTCTGAGAACCTGGAGCCGCCTGTGATTTTTCAGCGGCCACATCCGTGGCCGTGCAAAATGAATTGTGCATGACCCCGGCGGGGTCATGCACAATTCATAATGGGCGGCGGGGTCCGGGACAAGGCCCCGGTTCTGGTCAGCGGTCCCGTTTTCCTGTGATCCGGTTCAGAAGGGCCACAAGCGCCCAGATGACCAGGATGACCGTGAAAATGCCCAGCATTCCCTTGCCCATGATGCCCAGACAGGCCAAAACCAATTGCATATCCATACCGTTCCCCCCTTACAGAATGTTTTCCACCAGGGTGATAATCAGCCCGCCGGCAATCACTGACGCGATCTGCCCGCTGACATTGGCCCCGGCGGCGTGCATCAGCAGGAAATTACAGGAATCCTCCTCCAGTCCCATTTTGTGGACCACACGGGAGGCCATGGGAAAGGCGGAGATCCCCGCCGCACCGATCATGGGGTTGACTTTCTTTTTGGAAAACAGGTTCAGCAGCCTGGCAAACAGCACGCCGCCCACCGTGTCAAATACAAATCCCACCAGGCCAAGGCACAGAATCAGCAGCGTCTGCCAGGTGACGAACCACTCCGCCTTCATCTTAAACGATACGCTCAGCCCCAGTACCAGCGTGATGAGGTTGGCCAGCTCATGCTGAGCCGACCGGCTGAGGCTGTCCAGCACGCCGCACTCCCGGATGAGGTTGCCAAACATGAGGAAGCCGATCAGCTCCGCACTTTTGGGCGCCACGGTCCCGGCAATGACAGTAACAAAAACGGGAAACAGGATGCGGGTGGTTTTGCTTACGGCGGCCGGCGTATATTCCATCCGGATCATCCGCTCCTTTTTGGTGGTGATGGCCCGGATGATCGGTGGCTGGATGATGGGCACCAGCGCCATATAGGAATAAGCCGCCACCATAATGGCCCCCTGGTAGATACTCTGAAAGTAGTTGGCCACGTAGATGCTGGTAGGACCGTCAGCCGCGGCGATGATGGCCGCGGAGGCCGCGTCCTTCAGGTCAAAGCCTGCCACCACCGCCACCACCAGGGTGAAGAAGATGCCGAACTGGGCCGCCGCGCCGAACAGGAACATCTTCGGGTTGCTCAGCAGCGGTCCGAAGTCGATCATGGCCCCGATGCCGATGAACAGCAGCAGAGGGAACAGCTCGCTGGCGATGCCGGCGTGAAACAGGGTCTCGATGGCCCCGGTGTGGACAAGGGGAAGATTCACCAGCACTGCGCCGAAGCCCATGGGCAGCAACAGAGACGGCTCCATCTCCCGCTTCACCGCCAGATAGACCAGCAGACAGCCAATGGCGATCATCAGAGCCTGCTGCCAGGTGAAATTGAGGACGTTGCCAAACAGGTCGGAGAATATCTCCATGGGGAAAAGCCTCCTTTTCGGGGATATAACCCGCTTTTTTATGAGAGCATAAAAAATGAGACTTTCGCGGCGCGCGTAAAAGCGTACCGCGAAAGTCTCATCATTTCAGGCGGGGCCGGGTTTTACCCGTACTGACGGCCGCCGCCGCGCCGGAAGGCGCTGATTACTCCCTCTCACTTGCTTTTTATCATATGCCAACAGGCAGGAAATGTCAAGAGAGATTTTTTATCATACAGGTCCACAGGCCGGGCGGTCACTTCTGCTCGCTGATGTGCAGCCTCACCCGGTTCTGAACGGGGGCGCCGGTTCGTCCAGGGTCCTGTCTCCGGCGAAACAGGGGTCGCAGCGCAGGGCGACATGCTCCCGGTATCTTTTCATGCTCCATTCCTGTCATATGGCCCGTTTTATACCATCAGCCCCACGCCCAGCCCCAGCAGCGCCCCCATGAGCACCTGCAACGGCGTGTGTCCCATGACCTCCCGAAGGTCGTCGGCGAAGTCCTCCGCCGTCAGCTTCTCCACGTGGGCCAGAATCTGGTTCACCAGCCGGGCGGTGTCCCCGGCGCTGCGCCGGACGTTGCAGGCGTCGTACATCACCACCGCCGACAGGATTACCGCCAGGGCGAAGTCCGGCCCCTGCATACCATAGAGCTTCCCGATGGAGGCGGTACAGGCCACCGCCAGGGCGGAGTGGCTGCTGGGCATGCCGCCGCTGGACACAAACAGCCGGACGTCCAGCCGCCGGGCCAGAACGGCCTCCAGGATCACCTTGATGAGCTGGGCCAGAAACCAGGCCAGCAGGGCGCAGTCGATGACGGGGTTGGCGGTAAGCATCCCAAAGCGCATGGGCTATTTCCTCCTGTCCGCCAGGCTGTCCGCCAGCTCCAGCAAAAATCTGTTCTCCGGGAATCCCGCGACAGCCTCCTTCGCCAGTCTGGTCTCCTCCGTCACCAGCTCCCCGCAGCCCTCCAGACCCAGCAGGTCCACGAAGGTCCGCCTGCCCTCCTCCCTGTCGGAACCCACAGGCTTGCCAAATTCTTCCTCATTGGCGATGACATCCAGCATGTCGTCCCGAATCTGGAAGGCAAGGCCGATGTGCCGGGCGTACTCCGCCGCCTGCTGCCGGACCTCCCCGTCCGCTCCGGCGGCGATGCACCCCAGGTCCGCCGCCGCCGCCAGCAGCCCGCCGGTCTTCCGCAGGCACAGATCCCGCAGATATGCCTCGTCGTGGGGCAGGCCGTCCATATCCAGCACCTGTCCGGCCACCATGCCGTCCCCTCCGCAGGCGGAGGCCAGCGCCTGCACTGCGTCGAGCCGCTGCTCCGCAGTCAGTCCCGACGCAAGGGAGATAATCCGGAAGGCCTCCGCCTGGAGGGCGTCCCCGGCCAGGACGGCCAGGGTCTCGCCGTAGACTCTGTGGCAGGTGGGCTTCCCCCGGCGGAGGTCGTCGTCGTCCATGCAGGGCAGGTCGTCGTGGATCAGGGAGTAGGTGTGGACGCACTCCAGCGCCACCCCCAGCGGGAGAGCCCGCCGGGGCTCCCCGCCCAGGGCCTCGCAGAAGGCCAGGGTCATCACGGGCCGGACCCTCTTGCCGCCGGCCAGCAGGCTGTAGCGCATGGCCTCCTGGAGGCGGCCATAGGGCCTGTTCCGCAGGAAAAGCTGCTGCAGGGCCTCCTCCACAGCGCCGCGATAGCGGTCATACCGGACCTGAAATGTCTCTCTACACATAGTACTCTCCGATCAAAAATACATTTGTTACCCGCTGATACCGGCCCCGCCGCTCTTTGAACAAAGCTCCCGCGAGGTGAAATATAAAATTCTGAAGTTCTTTCTGTCCCTTTTTCCCTGAAGAAAAAGGGACAGAATACTCAGAAGCTGTACCAACAGGCGAAGCGCGCAGATTGACGGGAAAAATTTTCGACCGGCAGGGAAGAAAAGCGCAGGAATCCCGACGGATTTCAGGCTTTTCTCACGCAGTCCGGAGGGTAAATTTTCTGTCCGGATGTCTGCTCCCGCCTGTTGGTTCAGCTTCTTATTCCTCCGGCTCGAAGGGCAGCTCCACCGGCTCCCCGTCGGGGCCCTTCTGAAGCTTGACCACCTTCTGCTCCGCCTCATCCAGCAGGAGGGTGCAGGCGGAAACCAGCTTCGTCCCCTCCTCAAACAGCGCCAGGGAGTCCGCCAGTTTTGCGTCCCCCCTCTCCAGCCGGGAAACGATGGCCTCCAGCCGGGTGATTTTTTCCTCAAAGGATTCCTGCGTCTCTTTCCTTGCGCTCATGTTTCCTTCTCCTTTTCCTCTCCGCGCTCCACCCGGCACAGCAGCGCCCCCTCCGCCAGCCGCGCCCTGACCCGGCTTCCCACCGGCGCGTCCGAGGCCCGGCGCACCGGCGCGCCGGATTCATCCGTCACCAGTGCGAACCCCCGGCCCAGGACCTTCAGGGGGCTGAGCGCGTCCAGAGACGCCGCAAGGGCGGCCGTCTGCCGCCGGGGTCCCGCCAGACAGGCCAGAGCCGTGTGGCACAGATCCTTCTGCAAATAATCCAGCATTTGCCGCTTGTCCTGAATCACCGCCATGGGGTCGGTCAGCACACGCTTGGCCTTCAGCATATTCAGCCGCTCCCGCAGCAGCTCCAGCCGCCGTGCCTGACAGCGCAGCAGCCGCAGCCGCCGGTCCTGTATCCGCTCCCGCAGCTCCGCCTGGTCCGGAACCGCCAGCGCCGCGGCGTGGGTGGGGGTGGCCGCCTGGGCGTCCGCCACAAAATCGGCAATGGTGAAATCCGTCTCGTGTCCCACGGCGGAGATCACCGGGATTTCTGAATCATAAATGGCACGGGCCACCCGCTCGTCGTTGAAGGCCCACAGATCCTCGATGGACCCGCCCCCCCGGCCGGTGATAATCACGTCCGCCACATGGTGGCGGTTGGCGTAGCGCAGCGCGCCCACGATCTCCGGCGGGGCCTCCGGCCCCTGGACCCGGACGGGCAGCAGCTTTACCTTCGCCAGAGGGTACCGGTGGCCCAGGATGCGGATCATGTCGTGAACCGCCGCCCCGGCGGAGGAGGTAATGATGGCGACCGCACGGGGATCAGTCGGCAGCGGCTTTTTATGTGCTTTCTCAAAAAGGCCCTCCTTCCACAGCTTTTCCCTGAGCTGCTCGAAGGCGGCGTGGAGGTCCCCTACGCCCTCCGGCCGGAGGGTCTCGCAATAGAGCTGATAGCTCCCCTCCTTCGGGTAGATGCTGACCCGGCCCGAAGCGACAACCTTCATACCGTTTTCCGGACGGAAGCGGAGGCGAAGGGCCTGCCCCCTGAACAGGGCGCAGCGAATGGTCCCGTCTGCGTCCTTCAGCGTGAAGTAGTGATGTCCGGAGGGATAAAGCCTGTAATTGGAGATCTCCCCCTGGACCAGCACGCTGCTGAACTCCGGCACGCTGTCCAGCACGGCCTTCGCCAGACCGTTGAGCTCCGATACGGTGTAAATATGAGATGTCATGACGGTACCCCTTTATGGCGGTATTCTTTTTCCTGATAAAGAAAAAGAATCAAAAAGAACTGTCACCCTTTTTCCTGAAAGAGCCGGGGCAAAAAGAATCTTTGGGGATTTTCCCCGTTGTTTCACAGGAGCTTTTCAGATTTCCGATTGTTATAGGGAAGGGCGCACAGCAGTGCGCCCTTTCTCCGTGTATCAAAAAGCTTAAAAATCACGCAGGGGGAGCTCAGGGCGGGCGCAGCCCGCCTTGAATGAAATCTGCCACCCTGAACAGCCTGCGCAGCAGGTATTCAGCGAGCGCAGCGAGAACTTCTGCGCAGGCGCAGCCGAAACGGAAGCAACGTCTGCACTATACGCCCTTCCTTTATGACGGCACCTCGTTTCGGACAAACGAGCCCAGAATCCCGTTGATGAAGCGGACCACGTCCGGCTCCTCGTACTTCTTGGCAATCTCCACCGCCTCGTTGATGGACGCGCCGTTGGGAATCTCCGGCATGTACAGAATCTCGTACATGGCCACGCGCATAATCGCCCCCGCCACCAGCGGGATACGCTCGAACCGCCACCCTTTGGAATATTTGTCGATGTACTGGTCCAGCTCGTAGCCGTGGACGGCGATCCCCTGGACCAGCCGGCAGATATACGCCCGCTGGCTGGGGCCCGGCAGCTCGCCATACACCTCGTATTCCGGGGCCAGCGCCTCAAAATGAGGGCCGCTGAGCCGCTGCTCCAGCAGTTCTTCGGCAGACAGTCCGGTGAACCCCAGCTCGAAGGAGAGATGCATGGCAATTTCTCTGGCGACATTTCTAATCATGAGTGATCCTTTTCTCTCGCCGCTTACTGGAAGGTGACGCCGCCCACATGGACATTGACGGCCTTTACCGCAAAGCCGGTCATGGACTCGATGGCGGCGGACACGCCGCTTTGCAGCTTTCCGGACACCTCGGGAATGGCGTAGCCGTAGCGGATCATGACATACAGGTCAATGACCGCGCCGTCATCCTCCAGTGCCAGGCGCACGCCTCTGGCCCCGGACTTCTTGGGGGAAACATTCATCAGGCCGCCGATGCCCTCCACGTCGGCCACCGCTCCGGCGGCAATGGAGGCCAGCACCTCCTCGGAAATATGGATGCAGCCCAGCTCCTCGGGATGGATCATGTATTCTTTGTTCTCGCCCATAGCTGAAAACACTCCTTATGGGAAGTAGATTTTAACTTATTTATTGTATCACCTTTTTCAGGAAAATACAACCGGAAATTTCGGTGATTTCTTCTGGGGCGGGGCGGTAAAAGAAACTGTATTCAACCCCCGTTTTCTGTGATATAATATCTGTATTACAAATCTGTCGGATTCTCAGGAGGGGAAAAATCATGTGGCTGTTATTTGCGCTGGCTTCGTCCGTCTTTGCGGCGCTGACCTCTATTCTGGCCAAAATCGGAATCGAGGGAGTGAACTCGACCCTGGCGACAGCGATCCGGACCTTCGTAGTGCTGCTGATGTCCTGGGGAATGGTCTTTATCACCAACACGCAGGGCGGCATTATGGAAATCAGCAAAAGGAGCTGGGTCTTCCTGATCCTTTCCGGCCTCGCCACCGGGGCTTCCTGGCTGTTCTACTATAAGGCCCTGCAAATCGGAGAGGCGTCCAGGGTGGTCCCCATCGACAAGCTGAGCGTGGTCATTACCCTGATTCTGGCCGCCGTGGTTCTGCACGAGCAGTTCACGCCAAAATCCATCGCGGGCTGCGTTCTGATCGGGCTGGGAACGCTGCTGATGGTACTGTGACCGCCGGATACGGAAATCCCCGGAAGCCATGCACGGCTTCCGGGGATGAAATTATCCGGCAAAGGCCGGGGCGCGGACTTCTTCTCCGGCAAAGGCGTTGGGACCGGGGTTGGAGAGTGAGAAATACATTTTTGCCGCCTTTGTGGTGCCGAAATCCCGGTTGGAGCCGGTGTCCTGCACCTCGTTGAAAGCGTCCCGGAACATCTGGTTGTGGGCCTCCTCCCGGTTGAGAAGGAAATCAATCGTTTCCCGTACCTTCCTGTCATCGATCTGACGGTACAGGTACTCGTAGACCACCTTGGCCCGCTGCTCGGAGGCAATATTGCTGAGCAGGTCGGCGCACAGATCGCCGGTGACAGTGACATAGTCCGCCGTCCAGGAATAGCCGGAGGCATTAATGAGGCCGGGATTCAGGCCCAGCAGGACGTGGGTCTCGATCTCCCCCGCCCTGACCTTGTCCGCCTCCACATCGTGGCCGTTGAGCAGACTGATGGTCTGCGCCACCATCTCCATATGGCTGAGCTCCTCCGCCGCAATATCCAGGAACAGGTCCCTGATCTTCTGGTCCCTGATGCGGAAGGACTGGGACATATACTGCATGGCGGCTTTCAGCTCGCCGTTGCCGCCGCCCAGCTGCTCCTGGAGCAGCGCGGCATACTGGGGGTTGGGGCGCTCCACGCCCACAGGCTGGAACAGCTTTTTTTCATGCTTGAACATGGCGTTACCTCCTGTTTTACATGACCGTAGTCTTCCGCAATCAGGAGGAAATATGCGGGAAAGGGCGTTCTATCCGTTTTCTCCGGGGCCGGCCCCCGGGTTATTTTTCCCCGCAAGAAAAATAACCGGAAGTACGCTCAGGAGACCACGGCCCCCTGAGCATACCGGAAGATTTTTTGTCAATTGGCACAACAGGGTGCGTTCATCCTGCGGCCGTGGTTCTCCGCTCCTTTCGGTGTCCGGACATGAAAAAGCGCCGCAGACTTTAAAAAAGTCTGCGGCGTTCGCCGGGGTGCAGAAACGGGCGGCAGCCTGCCAGGCGGCCCCATAGAGAGGAAGGCGGCCCGTGGCGCGGGGCTGAAAGCCCCGACGGCAGGCGTTCAGCAGAGCTTTGCGCCCGCGGGAATCCTATCGTCCACCATCAGCAGGTTCAGACACTCCTCCCCCCGCTCGGTGTGGACGGCGGAGATCAGCATTCCCTGACTCTCCTGCCCCATCATCTTCCGGGGCGGCAGATTCACGATGGCAACCAGCGTCCTGCCGATGAGATCCTCCGGGGCATACCACCTGGCGATGCCGGAGAGAATCTGCCGGTCCGTGCCGGTGCCGTCATCCAGGGTAAATTTGAGCAGCTTGTCTGACTTCTTTACCCGCTGGCAGTCCTTCACCTTTACCGCCCGGAAGTCGGACCTGCAGAAGGTGTCGAAGTCCACCTTCTCTTCCGTCTGGGGCTCGATCTCGATGGCGGGCAGGGCGGCCTTTTTCGCTTCCTCCATGATGCGGTCCAGCTCCTCCAGCTCCTTCGCCATATCAATCCGGGGGAACAGGTTCTCCCCCTTATGGACCTCCACTCCGGCGGGCAGCACGCCCCACTGCGCCGCGCTGTCCCAGCTCCGGGCGGACTCATCCGCGCCGATGTGGACAAAAATCTTATCACAGCTCTCCGGCATAAAGGGGGTCAGCAGCACGGTGCAGATCCGCACGGTCTCCAGCAGGTTGTACAGCACCGTCGCCAGCCGGGCGGCGTTGGCGTCCATATCCTTCGCCAGGGCCCAGGGAGCGTTCTCATCGATATACTTGTTGGCCCGCTGGATGACCTTGAAGACATCCTCCAGGGCGTTCTGGAACTGGAACTTCTCCATCTGCTCCCCGTACCGGGCGCGGAGGGAGGCGACCAGGGAGATGAGGCTGTCATCCAGCTCCGGATTCTCCTGCCGGGCCTCGGGGAGCTTCCCGCCGAAATACTTCTCCGCCATGGCGGTGGTACGGCTGACCAGATTGCCCAGGTCGTTGGCCAGGTCGGTGTTGATGGTCTGGATCAGCAGCTCGTTGGTAAAGTTGCCGTCGGACCCGAAGGGGAAGGTGCGCAGCAGGAAGAAACGCAGCGCGTCCACGCCGTACCGCTCCGAGAGCAGGTAGGGGTCCACCACGTTGCCCTTGG
>CAJULD010000066.1 GCA_910587505.1 uncultured Oscillospiraceae bacterium
AATCCCTTGAAAATACAGGGTTTATTTACAGAGAGCGCAAGAAGTACGGCCTCAAGGCCGCCCGTCGCGCGCCTCAGTTCTCCAAGCGCTGATATTACAGCGAAACCACGGAGCCGCAACAGTTCCGTGGTTTTTTGTGCAGCAGGGCCAGGCAAACTGGGGACGAGGCCGTATTTTTCCCTCTGTCCTTCCCCGCTCTGACAAAAATCTAAACCAATCTTAAAGATTGTTCTGCATAGAACTTAAAATAACTGTACTAAAATGATTCATACACGGTAAAGATTGCCACGGAGAGCTCTCCGTGTTTCCGGACGGAACCGTCCGGAAACAACAGGCACTGACCGCAGTCCGCTGAAAACAGGAGCGTGTGTTATGGAAGAAGCTTGCAGGCCGCTGTGCCGCTGCGTGGTGGTGATTCCGGCGTTGGACCCGGAGGAAATGCTGCGGGACTATGCCGCCGCCCTGCTGGAGCTGGGCGCGGAGCAGGTGGTGGCGGTGGACGATGGCAGCGGGCCTGGCAGCCAGCCCGTATTCGAGGCGCTGGAGGCCATGGAGGGCTGTACGGTCCTGCGCCATGAGATGAATCGGGGGAAGGGCCGGGCGCTGAAGGATGCCTTTGCCTTTATCGCCGGACAGCCCCGTTGGGAGGGCTGCGCTGTGGTCACGGCGGATGCCGACGGGCAGCACCGGCTGGAGGATGTATGCGCCGTGGGGCGGGCCGCCAGGGAGGAAACGGACCGGCTGGTGCTGGGGGTACGGGATCTGACCGGACCTCAGGTGCCTGTCAAGTCCAGAATCGGCAACCGGCTGAGCAGCTGGGCTTTCCGCACGCTGTACGGCCCCCGGCTGGGAGATACCCAGACCGGGCTGCGGGGCATCCCGTGGGAGATGCTGGAGTGGTGCTGCGGCATCCGGGGCGAGCGGTATGAGTATGAGATGAACGTACTGATCCGCATGGCCCGGGAGCACCGGCCCATGCGGCAGGAGCCCATCCAGGCCCTGTATTTTGACAACAATCAGGGCACCCATCTCCGGGCGTTGCGGGATTCCGGGCGGGTATTTGCGATCCTGGTGTCCGGACTGGGGTGGTACGCGGCGTCCTCGGTGCTGTCGGCGGTGACGGACGTGGCGGCCTTCTGGCTGTGCAGCGCGGTACTGTTCCGGCCGCTGCCGCCGGTGTTCGGCTACTGGTGGTCCACTCTGATCGCGCGTGCGCTGTCCTCCGCGCTGAACTACACTCTTAACCGGCGGTACGTCTTTGGCGGACGGCCCAGCGGGCGGACGCTGCTGCGCTACTACTGCCTGTGGGGCAGTCAGCTGCTGTGCTCCTATCTGCTGCTGCTGGTGCTGGACCGGCTGCTGCCGGGAATCTGGCCCACGGTGAACAAAGCCCTGGGGGATGTGATACTGGCGGTGTGCAGCTATCAGATCCAGATGCACTGGGTATTTCGGGAGGAAAAGGCCCATGAAGCGGGGTAAACTGTTTTATGTCAGCCGCTTTTTCGTCCGGCTGGGAATCGGACGATGGACGGCGAACGTGCCGGTTCCTGAGGGGCCTGCGGTATATGTGTGCAGCCACAGCGATCTGGCCGGTCCGCTGGCCACACTGTGCTGGCTGCCCTTTGCGCCCCGGCCCTGGGTGCTGCATGTTTTCCTGGACCGGGAGAGCTGCCGGAGGCAGTACCGGGACTACACCTTTTCCCGGCGCTTTGGAATGCCGGAGCCGCTGGCGGCGCTGACGGCCTGGGCAGCGTCGGAGTATGTCAGCGCCCTGATGCGGTCTATGGGGGCCATTCCTGTTTACCGGGGTACAGCGAAGCTGGGCGCCACCTTCCGGGAGTCTCTGGACGCGCTGGAGGCGGGGGAGTGCGTGCTGATCTTCCCGGATGTGGAGTATACCAGCCGCTCCGGCGGCATCGGGGAGGTCTATGATGGCTTCCTGCTGCTGGAGCGGTTGTGGAGGAAACGGTCGGACCGGCCGCTGGACTTTATCCCGCTGCGGCTGGATGTTGCCGGACGGACCGTCACCGCTGGCAGGCCGGTGCGTTTTGACCCCGCGGCGCCTTGGAAAGCGGAGCTGGTCCGGGTCCGGGAGGCTTTGCGTGCGGAGATTAACGCCGGGGCAGGTACAGACACAGGGATACAGTCTTTTTCCTGAAAAAGAATCAAAGGAGCGTTACACGTTTTAAGTGGCAGCCTCGCAGGAAAATTTCCTGAACTGGCCGCTTTTTGAAGCGCCGCGCCCCCGCCGGGACAGCTGTCCCGGCGGGGGCGCTTTTGTCAAACGGTGCAGGTCAGCGCTCCGCCCTGCCCTGGATCTCGCTGATGTCGAACGGCGTGGTCTGATAGACGAAATAGTTCAGCCAGTTGCTGTAGAGCAGATTGGCGCAGGAACGCCACGTGACCCGGGGCGGGAGGGTGTCGTCGTCGCCCGGGTAGTAGTTCCTGGGCACCGCAATGGGCTTGCCCAGATTTCTGTCCCGGAGGTACTCCTGCTCCAGGGTGCGCGCGTCATATTCCGAGTGGCCGGTAATAAAGATCTGACGGCCGCTTTCGGTGGACAGAGCGTAAATCCCCGCCTCCGGCGAGGTGGCCAGAATCTTCAGCGCGGGCACCTTCTCCACGTCCTCCCGCCGGATGGTGGTATGGCGGGAGTGGGGCACCATGAATATGTCGTCGCTGCCCCGGAAGAGCATATTGCTTTTGCGCTCCACCACATGGGGGAACACGCCGAAAAGCTTTTCCTCCAGCGGGTACTTCTGCACCCCGTAGTGGTAGTACAGCCCCGCCTGAGCCCCCCAGCAGATATGGAAGGTGGAATGGACGTGGCTTTTGCTCCACTCCATGATCCCGCACAGCTCCTCCCAGTATTCCACCTCCTCGAAAGGCAGGTGCTCCACCGGCGCGCCGGTAATCACCAGTCCGTCGTAGTTACTGTCCCTGACGTCGTCAAAATGGCGGTAGAAAGCCAGCATGTGCTCCTGCGGCGTATTTTTGGGCACGTGGCCGTGGGGGGCGATAAGCTCCAGCTCCACCTGAAGGGGGGTGTTGCTGAGCAGACGGCTGAGCTGGGTCTCCGTGGCAATTTTGGTGGGCATCAGGTTCAGCAGCAGGATTCTCAGCGGCCGGATGTCCTGAGTGACGGCCCGCTGCTCGGTCATGATGAAAATATTTTCATCCTTTAAGGTCTTCGCAGCGGGCAGCTCATTGGGGATTCGGATTGGCATGACGTGTCTCCTTGCTATCAGCATTTTGGTGGAATGAGTCTCGCTTTTCTCGAGGCGGCCAGCATGATGAGGTAAAAGACCAGCAAATAAACGGGAAAAATTCCCAGATGGACCGCCTGTCCCAGAACTCCAAAGACCGCAGGAGCCGCCAGAATGCCCGCGTAGGACGCCGCCATCTGGGTACCCATGACAGCCTGGGATGCCTCCTGGCCGAAATTCCGGGGGGTAAGGTAATTGAAGTTAGGGAACAGGGGCCCGTTGCCCAGTCCCACCAGGAACAGGCCGGTTCCCGCAACCCACGGAGCGCCCGGCAGCAGCAGAATTGCCAGGGCCGCGCCCAGGATTGCCTGACCGATGCCGATGATCCGCCAGCTGTCCAGCCGGGCGGCCAGCAGTCCGGAGAGGAACCGCCCCAGGGCCATGCCCGCGTAATAGAGCATCACCAGCCCGGCGGCCTGCTCCGCCGCCATATGCCTGACTTCCACCAGGAAGGTGCTGGCCCAGTTTCCGCAGGTACACTCGATGGCGCAGGAGGCGATGAACAGCGTCCACATCAGCTTCACACCGGGAATCCGGGCAATTTCTCCCAGACGCAGGTCCTTTGCCCGCTTCTGTGCCCCGGCTTCCGCCACCGGATGAACCTTTCCCCACACCGGCAGGGTGACAGCCAGCAGCGCCGTCACAGCCAGCTGGATGCCGAAGGCAATCCGGTAGCCGCCCCGCCAGCCCGTCTCGCCGCCAATGACCTGGGACAGGACGAAGGGGCTGATGGTGACGCCGATGCCGAAAAAGCAGTGGAGAAAGCTCATAACCCGGGCGGAGTAGTGGAGGGCCACACAGTTGTTCAGCGCGGTGTCGATAGCCCCCGCCCCCAGTCCCAGGGGGACGGCCCACAGGCACATCGCCGGCAGGCTTCCCGAAAAGGAGAATCCCAGCAGCGCGGCGGCGGTCATGGCGGTGCTGATTGCGGCGACTTTGCCGGTTCCCAGCAGCCGGATGATCTTGGCGCTCATCACACTGGATACGATTGTTCCGCAGCAGATGGTCACGCTGACGAAGCTGGCGAAGGAGACAGGCAGCCGGAACTCGCCGTAGATCGCCGGCCACGCCGTACCGAACAGGGAGTCCGGGATGCCCAGGCCGATGAAGGAGACGTAGATGACAAATAGCAATAGTGTAGCCATATTATCTTTTCCGACAGATTTTTACACTATTCACCAATGATTTCCCATTCATTTGGCTCTCCCCGTACCGCCAGCGCGCTGGTATTCGTAAGTCTTACCTGCTTTTTTAATGGAGTACAAAGTTTTCCTCTTTTCTCTCCCTCTGCACAATGAACCTCCAACCTTGTATCGATCAGACCCAGATTGCCACGCAGATTATTGGCAAAGATCAGGCTTCCGGCACTTACTCCCATCACAAAGCCGTTGCTGTGGATATATTCCATCAATGATTTGCTGAATTTCGTATCATTGATCCTTTCCAGCAGATATTGTGTATCGCCTCCGCATAAATACACCACATCATAATTCCGCAGCTCTTCAATCTCCATTCCGGCATGTAAATCATATACGCGGATATTCTCATCAAAAACGCCGCATTTCAACAGATCGTTCATACATTTGGGCAATACGCCTATTGCACCTGCGTTTATTGCCGCCGTTGGTATGAACAGGGCCTTTATACGAAGCGGCTCTTTTCCGAGCATCTCCATAAAGTGCGCTTTTATTTCCTCTGTCTCCAGGCCTGCGGATGTCAATAATACTCTCATTTTCTCTCACACAGCCTGGAGCGCCTGCTCCAGGTCGGCGATCAGGTCCTCCCTGCTCTCCAGCCCCACGCTCAGACGCACAAGGTCCGCCGGTACGCCGGCGGCCAAAAGCTCCTCGTCGTTCATCTGCCGGTGGGTGGAGCTGGCAGGATGGAGGCAGCAGGTCCGGGCATCCGCCACATGGGTGGCGATCGTCCCCAGCCGCAGATGGGCCATGAAGGTTTCCGCCGCCTGCCGTCCGCCCTTCACGCCGAAGCTGACCACGCCGCAGGAGCCCTGGGGCAGATACTTCCGCGCCACCGCGTAGTAGGGGTCGCCGGGCAGGCCGCTGTAGCGGACCCAGGCAATTTTGGGGTGGTTCTGCAGGTACTCCGCCACGGCCTGCCCGTTCTCGCAGTGCCGGGCCATGCGGATGTGGAGACTCTCCAGCCCCAGGTTCAGAATGAACGCGCTCTGGGGAGAGAGCATGGAGCCGAAGTCCCGCATGAGCTGGGCGGTAGCCTTGGTGATGAAGGCCCCCTCCCGGCCAAACCGCTCCGCGTAGGTCACGCCGTGATAGCTGTCGTCCGGGGTGGTGAGGCCGGGGAACTTGTCCGCGTGGGCCATCCAGTCGAATTTTCCGCCGTCCACAATGGCGCCGCCCAGGGCGGCGGCGTGGCCGTCCATGTACTTGGTGGTGGAGTGGGTAACGATGTCTGCGCCCCATTCGATGGGGCGGCAGAGAATGGGCGTGGCGAAGGTGTTGTCCACGATGAGGGGCACGCCGTGGCTGTGGGCGGCTTTGGCGAACTTCTCGATATCCAGCACCGTGAGGGCCGGGTTGGCGATGGTCTCGCCGAATACCGCCCTGGTGTTGGGCCGGAAGGCGGCCTCCAGCTCCTCCGCGGAGCAGTCCGGGGAGACAAAGGTGAAATCGACGCCCATGCGCTTCATGGTGACGGCAAAGAGGTTGAAGGTGCCGCCGTAGATGGAACCGGAGGCCACCACGTGGTCCCCGCAGGAGGCGATATTGAATACGGCGTAGAAGTTGGCGGCCTGTCCGGAGGAGGTAAGCATGGCCGCCGTGCCGCCCTCCAGCTGGGCGATTTTGGCCGCCACGCGGTCGCAGGTGGGATTCTGGAGGCGGCTGTAGAAATAGCCCTCGGCCTCCAGGTCAAACAGCCGGGCCATCTCCGCGCTGGACTCGTATTTGAAAGTGGTGGACTGGACAATGGGAATCTGCCGGGGCTGGCCGTTGCCGGGGCAGTAGCCCCCCTGAACGCAGATGGTCTCGATATGATCGCGCATGGTGGTTCTCCTTTTTATATTATTGTACGGGAGCGGGTCTTCTGAAATACTGGTCCAGACGGGCAACCAGCCCCTCGCCGCTGACGGTGTCGGTCACGTTGAACCGGCCCATCATCCGCAGGCAGCCGCCGTCGTTTCGCTTCAGCTGATTGATCCGCTCGTCAATGGTAATGGTAACGGCGTAGCCCGCCTCCTCCATCAGCTGGTCCGCCTCCTCGTCATAATAGCCGAAAGGGTAGGCCAGCGCCAGCAGAGGGGAGGACACCGCGCCTTCCCGCCGCTCCCGGAAGAGACGGGAATCCGTCAGGAGGGCCTGACGGAATGCCTCGCTGCTCTCCCCCTCCATCCGCAGCACGCCCTCCCGTCCGCTGTAGCCGTAAGAGGCCAGCTGGTGCATATCGAAGGTGTGGCTCTGTACGTCGATGACGCCCTTTTCCACCCAGTCCGCCGCCTCTTCATAGGCAAAACGGGCCTGCCAGAAAGGCTCGCCGGAGTGGACGTACAGTTCCTCCCCCTCGTTGATGCCGATGACGAAGACCGTGGCGCACATATCCAGCTCCTCCAGAACAGGGGCCGCCACAGTCAGGTTGCTGGTGTAGCCGTCGTCCATGGTAATGAGCACCGGCTTCGCCGGCAGGCTGCCGCCGTTTTTCACGTAGTCGATAACCTGCGGGATGGTGACGGCCTCATAGCCCGCGTCGTGCAGCGAGGTCATCTGCTCCCGGAACCGGTCCGCGGACACCACGGTTCCGGAGTCGCTGGTTTCCTCAAAATGGTGGTACATCAGGATGGGCAGCAGCTGTCCCGCGCCGCCGTGGGAGAGATAGTACAGGTCCCCGATCTCCAGAAGCAGAAGCAGGATCAGCGCGATCAGCGCCGCCGCCTTCCATCTGAATTTTTTACGCTGCATGGTCAGTCAACCTCCTGACGGACAAACTGTGGTCCGGACGCTGATTCCAACTATATCACTTCGCCCCTCTTCTGTCAATTCCTGACATGCGAAAGGCGATTTTTCCGCTCTCTCCGGGGCTGGAAGCCCGGGAAATGCAAAATCCTGCCCTGCCGCCCGCAGGCGGCAGGGCAGGATAATTTATTTTCCAAAGTCCGCCGCAACCTTTTTCAGCATCTCCCGAATGGGGAGATGATATGGGCACCTCTCCTCGCAGACGCCGCATTCCACGCAGTCTCCGGCGTGGGAGGCCAGCGCGGCATACCGGCCCCTGGCCCAGTCCGCCAGCCCATATCGGTTCAGGTATCCCTCAAAAACGAAGCAGTTGGGGATGTCGATCCCCGCGGTGCAGGGGGCGCAGTAGCCGCACCGGCGGCAGAAGCTGGTCCCCAGTTCCCGGCGCATAGCCTCCGCCCGCTCCAGCTCCTCCACTGTCAGGGGGGAGGGATCCTCGGCGGCGCGGACGTTCTCCTCCACCTCCTCCGGGGCATACATGCCCGGCAGCACCACGGAGACGTTGGGGTTGGCGGCGGCGAAACGGATGGCCAGCCGGGCGTCCGCAATGGCTCCGCCGGCCAGAGACTTCATGTTGATGAAGCCCACGTTCCGCGCCTTCGCCCGCTCCATCAGCTCCGCCGCCTGGGTTTCCACAACGTTATAGGGGAACATGACCGTCTCCACCCAGTCCAGCTCCAGCGCCTTCTCAAAGACCTCCGGCGCATGGGCGGTCAGGCCAATGTGACCGATCTTTCCCGCCGCTTTGGCCTCCAGCAGAGCCTCCAGGGCTCCGCCGGGGGCGCAGACCTGCTCCAGCTGGGCAGGACTGGGATTGTGGACCTGGTAGAGGTCGATACGGTCCGTGCGGAAGTTGCTCAGGCTGGTCTCGATGTCACGGGCCATGCCCTCCCGGTCCCGGCTCATGGTCTTGGTGGCCAGTACGAATTTGTCCCGGCGGCCTTCGATAGCCCCGCCGATGAGCTCCTCGCTGACCGAGTAGCCCCGGGCGGAATCTATGTAGTTGATGCCTGCGGCCTCCACTGCGTCCAGCAGCTTTTTCGCCGCCTGAGCGTCGATGCGCTGGATGGGGATCCCTCCCAGTCCCAGCCGTGACACCCGCAGGCCGGTTTTGCCTAACGTAACGTATTCCATGCTGTTCTCCTCCTGTCAATTTGTCCTGTAGATTTTTGCAGATTACTGCCCGGTAAACCGGAATCTGTATCAGTGCTTTGCTTCGTTCCGCTGTTTTTGCAAATCGTTTTTGGTTTCTTCGTGTTGCTTACAGAAAAGCTCCGGCATTTCATCAAGGTCAAAGTATTGGAGATCAGCCGTTTCAGGATTATCACATTTCAGCTGCCCGCCGGTCGTTTCCAATTTGTAAACAATGCATATACTGTGCGCTTTATCGCCGTTAGGATACTCCATGTCGCAGTCCGTATAGATACCGATCAGGCCTGACACCCTTACATCAAGCCCGGTTTCTTCTTTTACTTCCCTGATAGCAGTCATCTCGGGTGTTTCCCCGATTTCGATTGCCCCACCTGGAAATCCCCACTTTTTACTGTCTCCCCGACGTTGGAGCAAAACTTTTCCGCTTGTATCAAAAACACATCCGCCCGCGAAAACCAGAATGATTTTTTCGTGGCCTGCTTTACTTCTTATCCACTTTATATAGTCTTTTGACTTCATACCGATCTTCGCCTCCTCTTGTGAATACAGAAAATAGCGTCCGTTTTATACCAGCAGCCCCACGCCCGGTCCCAGCAGGGCCCCCATGAGGACCTGCGGCGGCGTGCGGACCTCCCGGAGGCCGCCGGCGAAGTTCTCCGCTGCCGGCTTCTCCGCGTGGGCCGGGAGGTCACTTCTGTTCGCTGAGGTACAGCCCCACCCGGTTGTCCAGCAGGCTGACCGTCTCGTCCAGAGACTTGTCCCCGGAGAAGCAGGGAGCGCAGACCTCCATGACAAGGCTGAACAGGTCCTGTTCCCCGATCAGCTCGATCTTGCCGATGCTGTTGATGAAGTCCTCAAACCGCCGGACCTCCTCCGCCGCCAGCGGCGGCGCGGTGACGAACTGCTGCTGGGTAAAGAGGAACGGAACGATCTCCTGCTCGGTATGCATGAGCGTATCCTTCTGCTTGTCGTAGAGGACCTTCCAAATCGGAATGGCGGAGTTGTTGTCCGGAGTTCCGTCTTTGGGCTCCGTATAGACCGTCCGCATGAACTCCCAGGCCGCCTCCTTGTTCTTGCAGGTGGAGGACATGGCGATGCACTGCCCGGTCAGCCGGAAGATGCTGCCGGTGCTGCCATCCTCCACGGGATAACCAATGAAGGCGCACCGGCCGCTGTGCCGCGCGTTCAGCTTCTGAAGGCTTGTCAGCGCAACGTACTGGCTGTTATCCAGCATTTGCAGGCCGCTCACGAACCGCTCTTCGGCCTCCTTCCACCTTGCGAAGTCGTCCGCAAAGACGGCGGTCTCCTCCTCCACTTCCTTCTGGGTGGGGAAACGGCTCACAAACTCCAGCATGGAGCGGAAGCCGGGGCTGTCGAAGGAACAGGTCCCCGCCTCCTGATCCACATAGTTTTCCAGGGAGAGATGCATCAGTATACCGGCAATCATCTCCCGGCTGGCATCGAATTGCAGGAGCGTGGCGCCCTCCGGCATGGCCTCGAAGGCATCCTGAATCTCCTGGAAGGTCCAGCTGGTCCGGTCGCCCACCTGGCTCGCTGTGCCCAGCAGCGTATCGACCGTCACGGCCCCGAAGGCCGCGTAAAGTCCCCCGTTCACTTCGGCGGCCTTCAGCGGAGCCTCCAGCACGCCGTCCCGGCCCAGGTCCGGGTCGTTTTCGATGTAAGGCCACAGGTCCTCCAGATAGCCCTTCTGGATCGCCTGACTATAGGAGACCCCTGCCAGATCGATGATGTCGGGGACCTGCCCGGCGGCCATCTCTGAGCGCAGCCGCTCATATCCCTGGGCCTTGTCCTCCTCCGAGCCGTAGTAGTCCTTGACGAGGATCTGGATATCGTCGTGGGACCGGTTGAACTCGTCCACCGCCTGCCGGTTGAACCAGGCACCGTCGTTGCGGGAGGTCCTGGCATAGATCAGGATTTCCTTGTCGGGATCGATCTCCTGGTTCAGCGTCGGGTCCAGCTCCTCCGGCGTGATCTGCCGCTTTTGGCCGTCCGCAGAGCAGGCGGCAGGCAGAAGGGTCAGAACAGCGCAGAGCAGAAGGATATACTTTTTGTATTTTTTCATAGCGGATTCTCCTTGCGTTTTATAGAGTAGTAGTTATTAAAGCCCCTCTCCAAGGGCTGTGCTGCACTGTAAGGGATGCTGTGGATCGAATGTCGCCTTATCCCATGCCGTCAAAAAGCTGGTACAGCTTATCTTTGCTCTGGAAAAATTGGGAACCGTCTTGCTTTTTCCACCGTCCTTCATTTTAGGGCTTGACATCTAATAGTTCATCTTTCGTCCGGCATCATAGAAACCCGCCGATAAATCCTGACCGTCAACCTGATTATAGCACGGGCCGGCCCCTTTATCAATTTATTTTCACAAAAATGCAGTAAATGAGACGGCGGAGCCTCCTTCCGGGCTCCGCCGTCTCATTTACTGCTGTGTCTGCTGCTCTCCGCCGTCCTCCGGCGCGTCCTGCGGTTTGTCCTCCCCGCCCGCGGAGGCCGTGGGCATGGGGATCGGCTCGCTGACGATGCTGATATGCTTCGCCGGGGGTTCGACAGCGGGCTGCTCCCCCCTGGCGGGAACGCCGTAGAAGTCCTCCTTGTCCGGGTCCCGGCCGTCCAGAATGGCCATCATCTGCGCGCCGGTAATAGTCTCCTTCTCAAAGAGGTATCCAGCGATCTTGTCCAGCATCTCCCGGTTTTCCTCCAGCAGAGCCCTGGCCTCGTCGTGGCACCGCTGGAGCAGGGCTACGACCTCCCTGTCCGCCTGGGCGAAGGTCTCCTGGGCGCAGTTCATGCTGTACCCACCGTCCAGATACTGGCTGTCCACAGAGCCCAGAGCCATCATGCCGAATTTGTCGCTCATGCCGAACCGGGCCACCAGATTTCGGGCCAGCGTGGTGGCCCGCTCGATGTCGTTGGCCGCGCCGGAGGTCTGGGTGTCAAACACAAGCTCCTCGGCGCACCGCCCCGCCAGCAGGGTCCGGATCTCTGTGAGGATGTCGTCCTTACTCATGAGGAACTTCTCCTCCTCCGGCAGATGGAGGGTATAGCCCAGCGCCCCCTCGGTGTGGGGCACGATGGTAATTTTGGTCACCGGCTGGGCGTTTTTCTGCCTGGCGGCGGTGAGAGCATGGCCCACCTCGTGATAGGCAATGATTTTCTTCTCCTGCTCGGTAATGACGGTGCCCTTCTTCTCCGCGCCGGCGATGACCGTCTCGAAGGAGGAGAGCAGGTCCTCCTGATTCACCGCGTGCCGCCCGTGGCGGACAGCGCGGAGGGCCGCCTCGTTGACCGTGTTGGCCAGGTCCGCGCCTACGCAGCCCGCCGTAGCCTGGGCGATTTTATTGAGATCCACGTCCTCCGCCAGACGGATTTTCCGGGTATGGACCTGCAACGTGGCCAGCCGGCCCGCCAGATTGGGCTTGTCAACGGTGATGCGCCGGTCGAAGCGGCCCGGACGGAGCAGCGCCTTGTCCAGCACCTCCGGCCGGTTGGTGGCGGCCAGAACGATGATCCCCTTGCTGGGGTCGAAGCCGTCCATCTCCGCCAGAAGCTGGTTGAGGGTCTGCTCCCGTTCGTCGTTGCCGCCGCCAAAGCGGGAGTCCCGGGTCTTGCCGATGGCGTCGATCTCGTCAATAAAGATGATGCAGGGAGCTACCTTGGCCGCCTCCTGGAAGAGGTCCCTTACCCGGCTGGCGCCCACGCCCACGAACATCTCCACGAACCCGGAGCCGGAGATGGAGAAGAAGGGCACCCCCGCCTCCCCGGCCACGGCCTTGGCCAGCAGGGTCTTGCCGGT
>CAJULD010000067.1 GCA_910587505.1 uncultured Oscillospiraceae bacterium
AGAACATCGAAAAGCTGACCCGCGAAATTCTGATTGAGCTGGTAGACCATATCAAAGTTTACGAAAACGGCAATATCAGCGTTCACTTTAAGTTTGCGGACGAGTTCCGCAAGATTGCCGAGTATATTGAAATCAACACCACTGACACCGCCGAGGCGGGCTGACCTCCGCCAAAGCTAAAATCCTTTTGACAGCGTGTTTTCCTAATAAAACGCAATCATAGTCACACTGTTCCTTACGGTTCTTCTTCGGCGGGATCACAGGCTCCATCCCTGCTGAAACCGCATAGGCCAGGATATCATTTGTGTCATAGCCCCGGTCTGCCAGCAGAATCTCCGCAGAAATACCCTCTATCAGGTGGACAGCTTCTTTACAATCCGCCCGGATACCTTCTGTAACAGGGATTCGGACTGGCATACCATTCGCATCCACGGCTAGATGTATTCTGGTGTTGAGCCCCCTTTTGTCCTGGACACATCCTGATTGCCGCCCTTCGCTCCCGCTTTGTCACTGCGCTTGGCGATTCTTTCTTGCCTCAACTGCTGATGGAAGATTTTCCGGACCTCCAACATTCAGGAAGATATGATACATAGGCGGAAATTTCCTGCCGTTGTTTTGGAACGTCATCCGCAGCATATGTCTGCTGAAGCAGAAGCCGTCGTGCAGGCAGGGAATGTAATCATCACTGTACACAAAATCCTGGACCTCGCAGACGCCCCAATTCTCATCCCGGAATTCAGGAACAAAAGCATTTTTGATATACTCCAGGTAGCTTTGCCACAGCTTCTCCGGATCCTTCACATTTCCATAAACAAACAAAAACATGGGAACATACTGAAGATTGTACCCCTGTAATTGACGGATATGACCGTGGATATATGAACGATCCATACCGTTCAGCACCAGTGCTTCCACAATACCCGCCCGTTGTCCGTTATGCTTGATCGTTATATCCACTTCGCCAATTCCACTTGAACCATCTTTCTTTACATGCCCGGTATGTCCCGTTTTTTCCTGATCGTTGGCGGAAAGGCCGTACATCTCCGGATACCCGTGATTGAAAAACTCGCGGAACAGCTGGCTGCAACGGTCCTCGTCCAGTTTACTCTCCTTCAGCAGCTGAGGCCCATAGGCGCTCAGATGATTCAGCGTGTTCATGATACACCATAGCAGCAACGCAGTCTGGGGAACCTCCGGACAAGGACACGATTTCAATTGGAAAAACCACTCGCTCTTCAATTTTAATGGAGCGCTGCAGTATTGCTGTAGTTCAGGAACCGGATTCTTCGACTCGATCGTGATCTGATCGGCGGCTTTCCCGTCCTCTTCATCCAATTTTTCAAACAGGTCCGGTCCGGGATCCAGTTCCTGGCGGAGCAGCTGTATCACTTTTTCCCGTCCCATTCCGGTTTCGCGGTAAAATGTGTACAGCATTTGCACATAGGACTGTTGATTCGCTTTGCTCCAAGCGGGATATGCGTCGCTTTCCACCCGCTCGCGCAGGAGCACCGCCCTCTCCATGATCTCGCGGCAGGCGGTAATCCCATCGGTTTTTGAACGTGCCGTTTGATATTGGAGAACATAGGTATACATCAGATTGATCACATAACCGGAATAAACGGATTTTTCCAGCAGCCGTTCCCAGGTTCTTTCCGCCCTGTCAAGATCCTGGTGCTCCGTACTTTCCATCCAGACAAGGGCCTGATAAAATGGAAGCCCCTGCTCCAGAATTTTGTCATACGCCTTTTCCTGGAACCAGACGCGGTTCAGCTGATTCTCCGTCCAGTCCTGTTGCTGCCGCGCGGCATACGATTCCTGATTCCTCCAATGCTCCAGTCGGCGTTCCAGCATGCGCTCTACCATAGCGTACAGGCTTTTTATCTTTTCATCCAGAATTGTCTGAACAAGCTTCTCATAGGAGAATACCCGCAGCGTGTCGTCCTGCTCATTTTCGCGGGTTTCGATTATCTCACAGCAGCGCGCCCGCAGATGGCTGTCCTCCGCCCCATGGCAGATCAATATCAACTCAGGCAGTTCATAACTCTCAAGTTCCCGCATAAACGGATCGTAGCACGCCGCACTGCTTCTGACCTGCGCTATAGCCGCTTCAAATACAGGCTGCGCCTTCATGATTGCGATACGGTCATAATTCAGCAGATCATTTTTGGGGTGGAGTATTTGCACAAGGATCTGCACAAACGCCTCTTCTAAAAACGTGTCAGGCTCTTGCCGGTTCTGCATCAGAACAGTGAGTACCGTCAGATGAATGACGCATTTATGATAGTGGACCAGTTGGCTCTCCTTCCCTTCCGGAGGCAACAGATCGGGCAGGAGGAACCGGCATTGTTCCTGGAGAGAGCCGATTCCTTCCCGATAGACGCCATGCCAAAGGGGATGAAAAAAACAGGTGTCATCTAAAAAGTTTGGGACAGAGTCCTTCAAAATGCCATCCGGTTGGAAGATCCGGACATATTGCGCATACAGCGTTTTCCGCAAAGTTTGGAAGGAAGGGGCGCTTCCCGCCGCCGACACGTCTCCGTGATAATAAACCTTTTGCATTATCAGACAGGCAAGACGAAAATCACGGCCCCAATCCAGATAGTTATTTTCCAGCTCCAGATATCGGGCCAGCCCCTCAGTCAGCGAGGCCAGCAAGGGTTCCAGCAGATGGCGTTCGCGCTTCAACGGGGCCAGGAGTTGTGCCAGCGCCCTGGCTGCGCGTTCGCCTCGCAGCCCACCCGGCGGTTGATGTGCAAAGTAGCGCAGCAGTGAAAGGTATTCCGCACCGCACTCCGGGGACTGGCAGCGAGAAAGGACCCCATGCTCTACAATCTTCTGGAGAACTGTGCAAAAGCAATCGTCCGGCAGGGCGGTTCGCTGCATAAAGGAAGCCATCATCCGGTCACAGGCGATCAGGCTGGTCTCAGGAGACTCCCACAGACGAAGAAGTGCCTTTGCCGGGATATGGACTCCTTCCAGACAGCCAATGCTGGCCAGGCGACGGATCATTCTGACGGCACGGGTAAAGAGCGGCGTCTCCAAAACGAACAGATACCCGCAAAATGTGGACAGATAGCTGATAAGACTCCACTGCCGCCAGTACAGCCCATGCGCCCGCTCCCAATAGAACTGGTCAAATGCATGAAGGTCTACGACCAGATCTCCCGTGATAAACGTATTATTTGCGGCATATGCGGCAAGTTGATTCTGCTGCCAGCCCAGGAGAAGGGCGATCCTGGTGTTTTCAGACTGGAGATCAGGGCAGGCCCCGGCTTCCAGCCGGAACAGTATCCGCTCCAGAAGAATTTTCTGGTGATCGAGGGGGAGCAGCTCAAATGCGCTATGCAGCATTCCGAGAGCCGATGCCAGGTCAAGCCACCAGTCAAGCTGCTTTTTATCGTTCCGATTGACCTTCCTCATCCACAGGAAAGCCAGTGCCTCCGCAAGTTCACCGCAATAATGCCCATGGGCAAGACTCTGCCTGTTTTCCGACAGGTAGCCGTTCCGGACAAACCAGTCCTCATCAGGCATTTGAGGAAAATTCTGCCGAAATTGTTCAAGGATCTCCCGGAACCGGGGAACGAAAATGCCATCCGCTCCCTTCCTGCATTCCAAAAGCCAGCGCAAAACGGCAACGCGTTCCCGGATATCCGTTTCCAACGCATCGGACGCAAGGTCCGCCTCATCCGGAACCACATTAAAATCCCATCGATCCATAAAGGGTGTCAGCCATCCCTCGCGCAACAGCTCCTCCGCGGTCAATGTACAGTCAGGATGTTCATTCCGGTACTGCTCCATGAGCTGCGACAGATGTTCCAAGGAGCTGAAGCGGTCCCGCAGCTCCATCCCATTGCTCATAATCACATAAAAGAATTCGCTGAGTGGAAATTGTGGATGCATGATATGAGCCGGGTGGGCGGATTCCTCCATACAGCGTTGCAGAAGTTGACAGATATCATCTCCTATGTACATAAAAACGTCTCCTCATTGGGCTATACCGAACCGATAATACGCATGTTGCCGAATCTATCCTGAAAAAGTCTTGGTCACTATGGAACCTCAACAATTTGTACTATGCCCGTACAATTTCCGATATTTGCCTTAACCACCCCAGAACTTCACCCTGCGGATCACGACTTTGCAACAGCTCAAGCGTCATTTTTTGTGCTCCAAGCCTGTTCAGCTTTCTCTTTACGGTTTCCGGAGAAAAACCTTCCGGATTTTCAGCTCGTATAAGACGTGATATTTCTGTTGAAACATCCATTGTATCGTCAATATGAATTTGCACATGGAACAATTCCTGAACCACTTGATCATGAATATAATTTTCCATTTCGCGTTTCTGTGTCATTCTTGCGCTGGATCCATCACCACGACGGTTGACCTTGTCACACGCACGTGCATAGGCATCAGTATTATCACTATCATAAATGTGGTACTCTGGAGTTCCAAGTTTTTGCAGATAATTGTGATTGACCCAATCCTTTAAAGCACTGCCGCCTAATGGCATCACTATGACATCTGCTGAAGTATTCAGATCAATAATACTATTATCTGATTGGTGTGCAATTTTACTAATAGCAGTAAGAAAGGCAACATCGTTAGGCCCTTCAGCGCAAACAATAAGCTTAATTCCGTGGTGTGAAGACAGTGCTGGGGCAAAATCCGGGAAAACACCCAAAGTATCAGCAATCCGCTTTAACATTTCTTCATCGTGATCACCAAACGCTACTTCCGGGTGACCTTCTCCGTTTGTAATATACCGAAGGCTTTTCAGCGGAAGTAACCCGGCCAATCCAGGAACATGTGTTGTTATCATGATTTGACATCCGTTTTTTTCTACCATTTCACGGAAAGTATTGACAATCATTTTTTGAGCATCAGGGTGTTGGGAGGTTTCTGGCTCTTCGACTGCATAGATTATATTTTTTTGCGCAAAAAGACTGGATTCGGTTGTAGCACGGAAAAAACTGAAAAGAACTAACCGGCGAATACCACTGCCGCGTTTGTTAAGAGGAACAGCGTTTTCACCAGTCAGAGAAAAGTAAAACGCCCTTTCCCACATAGGCTCCTTTTTAAATGTTGGAGTTAACATTGCTGCAAGCCCGGAATCGAAGTCCTTTAACTTTTCAATCGTGTTTGTCGCAACTTCAGAAACCTTTCGCTGCACTTCTTCTGCAATTCGTGACAATTCCTCGGATTGCTCTGCGAGTGCAGTTTTCACTGCATGCTGCATTGGATCTTGTGCTTCTTGTTCCTCATCGGTACTGGGCCTGTCTGCTTTAAAGAGTCGATAAGCAGGCAAAAATGGTTCAATTTTGGGCCAAAGCTTTTTTTCGTCGGCCTGGTCAACACGGATAAATCTTTCGCCAAAAGTAATTGTGTCACCTAATGATTCCCATAATGCTCTGCGCATTTCCGAGTTAATTGTCAAATTTACTTGATTTTCAAGACCAGCGGCACGAATTTGGCTTTTCAATTCACTGTTCTTTTTTAGCAGTAAATCATCAAACCCCTCGTTTGCCGGATGCCAGGCTCGAATCCAAATCGTCTGCTTCCCGGTTGTTGGATACTTCTTCCATATTTCTAAAGTCCCGTCGCTGTTAAGCAGATACTCGCCCGCGAGAGAAGTTGATACGTTTTCTAATGCTATCGCACCGGGAAGATTATCAAAGACGCACCCGATTATCGTTTCTTCACCTGTATGCAGCACATTCCGATCGCCTTGTTCTACTTTGGCTTGATTGAAAAAAATATCAAGAGCTTCCAGAATGGTTGATTTACCAACATCGTTTTTTCCAATTAATGCGGTCAAATCATCCACCGGAATTTTCGTTTCCAGGACATAGCCTCTAAAATTTTTCAAGACAACTGCTCGAAGTTTCATCAAATTTCTCCTGCTCCAGTGCTTATAGTTTATAGCACTTTTCTCAAATTCGGCTCCAATAGCTGTGATGTTAAGACGCTCTCTTTGACACTTCCAATTCTATCAATTCATTCAGATAAAACAAAAGAATTCGCACTTTGTATACAGGAACTGCCGTTTCCATGAGTATTGAATTATAATATCACAATTTGTCAAAAAAGGAATGGCGTTTCATGTTAATATCACGCTATCTCACAAAAATGACTGCTCAGGACCAAATATCCGCTCAAATTCTTCTGAAAATAAAGCAAGGACTCATGTACCCTGTCGGCTACATGAGTCCTTAATCCTGGTGGAGATAAGCGGGATCGAACCGCTGACCTCTTGAATGCCATTCAAGCGCTCTCCCAGCTGAGCTATACCCCCATAATATGCTGATTTCACTGAGTTTCTGTACTGTTCAGTTCCAAATGGTACGGGCAACTTTACCGGCCGACTGCCTTCCTGACCAAGCTGCGCTTCCCATCTCATCCCGGCCCCTTGCCTGACGGACAAGACGTATCTTAACAGATTTTTTTCGATTTGTCAACACCTGATTTTAAATTTCTTCAATTTTTTACCGGCGGCTTTTTCCGGCGCATTCCGGCGGCGGCAGGCAAAGCGGTTATGGGAATCCTTCCTTTTCGACAAAACTGGAATATTTTGCCAGATTTGTCGAACGAAAAATGAGGAAATTGCGACGGGATTCCAAG
This sequence comes from uncultured Oscillospiraceae bacterium, assembly GCA_910587505.1. GTDB lineage: Bacteria > Bacillota > Clostridia > Oscillospirales > Oscillospiraceae > Pelethomonas. Next base: position 6,619 of record CAJULD010000067.1, read on the forward strand.
TTTCGACTTGTGTTTTCTGTCTGTTTATGGTAATTTGTAAACAAGGCGCAACGAAGCTTCAATATTTCGTCTAAACGGACGGATCGCCCCCTATCTATGTCGACATGCAAATTTTTGAAAGGATCTATGCGTATGGACAACAGAATAAAGATCATGCTGGCAGACGCCGACGAGGATCTGCGCGGCATGCTGGCTGACGCCCTGGAGGAGACGGGACGCTTTGTGGTCGCCGCCTCCGTGGGCAGCGGCGGCGAGGTGCTGCAGGTGATGGAGGCGGTCAAGCCGGATCTTCTGGTCCTGGATCTGATGCTGCCGGAGCTGGACGGTCTGTCCATCCTGCAAAGGATGGAAGGAGACAGTCTGCCTCTGGTGCTGGCTACCTCTGCCTTTGTCAGTCGGGAAATGGCTGCGCAGGCGGGAGATCTGGGGGCCTCCATGTTCATCAGCAAGCCCTACGGGGCGGACGCGATGGTGGACAGTCTGCTCCGCCTGTCGGAGAAGGCAGACCCCAGAGTCCATGCTCCCGGTCTGGAGGAGCTGGTGACTTCGATTATCCATGAAGTAGGCGTACCCGCTCATATCAAGGGATATCAGTATGTCCGGGAGGCGATTATGATAACCGTAGAGGACATGGAGGTCATCAATTCCGTTACAAAGGTACTCTATCCGGAGGTAGCCAAGCGCTACCGCACCACGCCCAGCCGGGTGGAGCGGGCGATCCGCCATGCAATTGAGGTAGCCTGGGACCGCGGCGACCTTGAGACGCTGCAAAAATTCTTTGGCTACACGGTCAGCAACGCCAAGGGGAAGCCCACCAACTCGGAGTTCATAGCCATGATTAGCGATCAGATCCGTCTGAAGCTGAAAACCATTACAGCGTGACCCGCGCGTCCGCCGTACTGGGGCGACGCAGCCGGTATGGACCGGCAGAGTGGAGAAAGAGAAACCTTTCAAGGCATGTGGCAAAAACCGTTCCCTCACCGTGCGCGGCGGTGAGGGAACGTTTTTTTGGAGCTTCCGGGCAAATAGGCCCCGGTTCAACCGGGGGAGGGAAAGAGAAGCTCCCGTATTCACAGGCACGGAACGCCGTCCGGGCGGACCTTTTCCCGCCCTCCTGCGTCAATTTTCCCTGTCTGCCGGAAAAATCCCCGTCCATCCGGCGGCCCCCGGCGGCTATCCGGCCGCCAGAGCTGCCCAAAGGCTGTCCGCCAGGGCGGAGAACTCCTCCATCCCCAGCGCCTCCCCCCGGACGGTGGGAGACAGGCCGCATTGGGCGATGGCCGCCGCCACGGCCTCCTTACCGGGCCGGGAGCCGAAAACGGTGCACAGGGAGTTGCACAGGGTCTTCCGCCGCAGGGCGAAGGCGGCCTTCACCGTCCGGAAGAAGAACGCCTCCCCGCAGGCGGGGGACACCGCCGGGGTCTCCCGGGTCTGGCACCGGATGACGGAGGATGTGACCCTGGGCGCGGGCAGGAAGCACTCCGGCGGCACGTCGAAGAGAATTTCCGGCCGGGTGTGGTATTGCATGAAAACGGACAGCGCGCCGTAGTCCCCGGTCCCCGGCTTCGCCGCCAGCCGCAGGGCCACCTCCCGCTGAACCATGACGGTGATGGTCCGGAAGCGCTTTGCCTCCGTCAGGGCCTTGAGAATGGGGGTGGCGGCGTTGTAGGGCAGGTTGGCGCACACCAGGGGGGTGAGCCCCTGAAAGTGCTCCTCCGCCAGGGCGGCCAGGTCCAGCGCCAGCGCGTCGCCGGAAATGAGGGTGAAATTGTCCGCCCCGGCCATGGTTTCCGCCAATACCGGCGGCAGGGCCGGATCCAGCTCCACGGATACCACCTTTGCCGCCCGCCTGCACAGCTCCTGCGTCAGGCATCCCACGCCGGGGCCGATCTCCAGCACGCCGCAGGTCCCGTCGCCGCCGCCCGCCCCGGCGATTTGCCGGGGGACCCAGTCGGCGATGAGAAAATTCTGCCCCATGGATTTGGAAAAGCGGAAGCCGTGGCGGCCCAGCAGGGCCCGGACCTCCCGGATGTCGCAGAGATTCATGGTTCGACCTCCTTTTTCTCCAGTATACCACAATCTGCGGAAAACGGGTAGCGCAAATTTGCTTTCTGCGCGCAGCCCCGTTCTGTGATAAAAAAATCCCCGGTGGGAGAAGCGCCGCTTCTTCCAACCGGGGATTCGTTTACCGGCTGCCTGCCGCCGCCGGGGCGCGGAGGGGCTGCAGATCCAGCGAGGCGATGGCCTCCCGCATCTGCTCTCCGGAGGACCGGAGGGCCCGCTCCTCCTCCGGACTGAGGGGAATCTCCAATATTTCCTCCAGTCCCTTTCTGCCCACGATGGACGGGATGCTCAGGGCCAGTCCGTCCAGTCCGTACTGGCCGTCCAGGACCACGGAGACGGGCAGCACGGCGCGCTCGTCCTTGACGATGCACGAGGCGATGCGGCCCACCGCCATGGCGATGCCGTAGCAGGTAACGCCCTTGCGCCGAATGATCTCATAGGCGCTGTCCCGCACCTCGCGGTACATCCGGTCCATGTCGCCGGGCCGGAGGGCCCGCCCCCTGATCCGGCAGAAGTCCTCCAGGGCCAGACCGGATACGTTGGCCTCGCTCCACACGGCCAGCTCACTGTCGCCGTGCTCGCCGATGATGAAGGCGTGGATATTCCGGCTGTCCACCGCCAGCTCCTCGCCCAGCAGCTGCTTGAGCCGCCCGGTGTCCAGCACGGTCCCGGAGCCGATGACCCGCTCTCCGGGATAGCCGGACAGCTTCCAGGCCGCGTAGGTCAGCACATCCACGGGATTGGAGACAATAAGGAGGGTGCCCTGAAAATCTCTGGCGGTGATCTCGCTGAGGATGGAGCGCAGTATGGCGATGTTCCGGCCGATGAGATCCAGCCGGGTTTCCCCCGGCTTCTGGTTGGCCCCGGCGGTGATGACGATCAGGGAGCAGTCGGTGATGTCGTCATAGCTTCCGGCGGTGATTTCCATGGCCGCGCCGTAGGGCAGACCGTCGCTGAGGTCCATGGCCTCGCCCTCCGCCCGGTCCTGATTGGCGTCCAGCAGCACCAGACGGGAAAACAGTCCCTGCTGCAGGAAGCGGAAGGCGATGGACGCCCCCACGAAGCCGCAGCCCACGATGGCCGCTTTTCTGGGATCGATGGATGTCATAAGAAAAAGGCTCCTTTTCCGTTTTCCTCCAGTGTGCCTCTTTTCCGGAAAAGTATGCGCGCAAGGGCTGAAAATTCCCCTTTGCAAAAGTTCTTTCCGATTCTTTTTCCGCGTCGCCTACGTCTTCCGCAGCCAGTCCGGCAGCGTTCGTCCCCGTACGCCGGAGACCATGCCCAGCGCGGCGTACAGCGCCACAATGGAGCTGCCGCCGTAGCTGAAGAAGGGCAGGGTCAGGCCGATGACCGGCATGACGAACAGGCACATACCGATGTTTTCTACCGTCTGGAAGATCAGCATGGTACCGAAGCCCACGCAGATGAGGGCGTCCATACTGCTTTTCGCCAGCCGGGCCGTCTGAAAGCAGCGGTAGACCACCAGAAACTCCAGTACGATAATGACGAAGCAGCCCGCCAGCCCCAGCTCCTCGCCGCACACGCAGAAGATGAAGTCCGTCTGCCGGGCGGGGAGGCTGCCGTCGATGACGCCCTGGGTCTGGATGCCCTGAAACAGGCCCTGGCCGAAGAGGCCTCCGCTGCCCAGCGCCAGCATGCCGCGGCTCTGCTGATAGCCCCTCCCCAGGGGGTCGTAGCTGTGGTCAAAGAGCACGCGGAACCGCTCCACCCAGTAGGCGGGCAGCTTCTCGAACAGGGCCAGCAGGCCGATGCCCAGCCCCAGACCGGTGAAGCCGAGGGCAAACCAGTACCACGCCAGCCCCGCCGCCAGGGCCATCCCGGCGTAGATCACCAGGTACATGAGGCCGCTGCCCGCGTCCCTGGAGATGACGTAAATCCACACGAACATGAACCCCGCATGGGCCGCCGGGAGGAGCAGGGAGCCGGGGCCCTTCATGCTCCGGTTGTCCCGGAACCACCCGATCTGCCGGGCCAGAAGCACGGTGAAGGTCAGGCGAACGATTTCCGCCGGCTGGATGTTCACAGGAAAATGGGGGATCTCCAGCCAGGAGCGGTTCCCGTAGCGCTCAGCCCCCAGCGGCGTGCGCAGCAGGGCGATGAAACCCAGATTGAAAATCAGAAACAGCCACCACTTCTCCGAGAAGTATTCCATATCCACGTTGGAGAAGATGAAATAGGCCCCGATGCCGATCACCGCCCCGGCTGCCTGAATGAGCACCCGCTTAAGCTGGGTGGACGGCCCTAAATAATTGGTGGCGCTGGCGATAAGAACCAGACCCAGGGCCGTGCACACCATGCACAGACCCAGCAGCTTCATATCCGCCTTTCGCACGATATCCTGTACGGATTGGAGCACCCGTTTAAAAAAGGTCACAGCGTTGCCTCCAGAGAAAATATCCCTTTCAGTTTACCACACAGGCGGACTTCTGTAAACCGTTTTTGCGACAAATTCATGGTTCCTCCGTAAGGGGCGGCTTCTGCGGGGATTTACAGGGACCGCCGCCTGCGGGCAGTTCCCGCTGCAAAACCGATTTCCCTGGCCCTGCGTCAGAATTTGTTGACTTTACTTATAATGAGTGGTAAAGTAAGACAGAATATGGGCCATGGAGCCAAAAAGCAAGGAGACACCTATGGAGCGTTACTACCAGCCTGAGATCGAGACTGCTTCCCGGGAGCAGCTTCTGACATGGCAGAACCAGCGCCTGGTGAACCAGGTGCGCCGCGTGTGGGACAACGTGCCCTATTACCGGAAGAAAATGGAGGAACGGGGCGTCGCGCCGGAGGACGTGCGGAGCGTGGACGACCTCTGCAGGCTGCCGTTTCTCACCAAGGACGACCTGCGGGACGCCTACCCCTACGGCCTGCTGGCCACGCCCCTGACCGACTGCGTACGTATCCAGTCCACCTCCGGCACCACCGGGCGGCGGGTGGTGGCCTTCTATACCCAACACGACGTGGACCTGTGGGAGGACTGCTGCGCCCGTGCCATTGTGGCCGCCGGGGGAAGCAGCGAGGACGTGTGCCATGTCTGCTACGGCTACGGCCTGTTTACCGGCGGGCCCGGTCTGAACGGCGGCAGCCACAGGGTGGGCTGTCTGACGCTGCCCATGAGCAGCGGCAACACCGGCCGCCAGCTCCAGTTCATGGTGGATCTGGGCTCCACCATCCTGTGCTGCACCCCGTCCTATGCGGCCTATCTGGCCGAGAGCATCCACGAGCAGGGACTGCGTGACCGGATCCGGCTGAAGGCCGGCATTTTCGGAGCCGAGGCCTGGAGCGAGGAGATGCGCCGGGACATCGAGGCCAGGCTGGGCATCAGGGCCTATGACATCTACGGTCTCACCGAGACCAGCGGGCCGGGCGTGGCCTTCGAGTGCAGCGAGCAGGCGGGAATGCACATCAACGAGGACCACTTTATTGCCGAGATCATCGACCCCGACACCGGCG
>CAJULD010000068.1 GCA_910587505.1 uncultured Oscillospiraceae bacterium
CTTTCTGCCGCCCATGCCGGATACACTCCAGCATGGGCGGCTATGCTTTTCAACCGAAAATCTCCCGCACAACGTCCTTTTTGCCCTCGGCAATCTTCACCCGCCGAGACCCACCCTTGAAGTAGACGGGGACGCACATCTCCTGGATGCGGGAGTATATGCGCTTGTAGTCCATGTTCTTCGGGTCATTCATCTCGTCCAACGTGAGGTTCGTGGTCACGATCAGGGGCTTCCTGGTCTTGTACCGCTCATCCACGACGGAGTAGACGATCTCCTGGGCATACTCGCTCTGCCGCTCCGCCCCAAGGTCATCAATCACCATGAGCGGGAACCGCTTCATCTGGCCGATAATCTCGGACTTGTCCCACCCGCCGTTGAGGATGCGGGGGAACGATGTGACGAGGGCGGGGATGCCACGGTCAATGAGGGCGTTGGCGATGCAGGCTGCAGCGAAGGTCTTGCCGTTCCCGACCCCGCCCCAAAACAGGAGCCCGCTGTTGTTCTCCAGCACCTCGGGCCAGTGTTCGACGTACTTCTGGCACCTGATAATCTCGGCAGTCTGCTCAGCTTTTGCGAAGGTGTACTCCCGGACGGCCTTGTCCTGGATGCCCTGCACCCGGAGGGTGCTGATGCGGCCCATCTCCTCCTGCTTCTTCCTCCGCCGCTCCTCGGCCTCGTACTTCTCAGCGGCACATCTACACTGGCAGCTCACGATGTCCTCCTGGCCCATGATGGTGATGCGACACTGTTTCTGCGTATGGCACTTACCGCAGTACAGCAGGCCGTCCTCCCCCCGGTAGTCTCCGGGCAGCTCAGGCGAGGCGATGGCCGCCGCCTGGGCGATGCTGTTGAATACTTCCATTCCGAAGTTCATCGGTCTCCCTCCAATTCCTTTGCGGCGGTGTCCAATGCGGCCCGGATTACCTGATCCATGTCGTAGTATCGGTAGCTCCCAAGCCGGCCGCCGAATACCACGTTCTTCTCCCCTGCGGCCAGTTCCGCATACCTGCGGTACAGCTCCATGTTGGTATCATCGCCGATGGGGTAGTACGGCTCCTCGCCAGGGCTCCACTCATGGCTGTACTCCCGGCTGATAACGGTGTTTGGCAGCTCCCGGCCAAGCTCGTCCCTGCCGAACAGGAACCACTTGTGCTCGATGATGCGAGTCCACGGGATGTCTCTCCCGGTGTAGTTGACGACGGCGTTCCCCTGGTAGTTCGGGTTATCCATGGCCTCCGTTTCAAACCGGATGGAGCGGTACTGGAGCGGCCCGAGCGCATAGCCGAAGTAGGCGTCAATGGGGCCAGTGTAGACAATCCTCCCGGCCATGGCGTCGAGCTCAGCCTTCCGCTCCAGGTAGTCAACCCCGAGGCGGACATCGACGCCCAGGAGCATTTTCTCCACCAGATTCGTGTATCCGCCGAACGGGATTCCCTGGTACAGAGCATCGAAATAGTTGCTGTCATAGGTCAGCCGGACGGGCAAGCGTTTGATGATGGAGCATGGGAGCTCCCGGCAGGGGCGCCCCCATTGCTTCTCGGTGTATCCCTTCACCAGCTTTTCGTAGATGTCCCGACCAACCAGCGAGATCGCCTGCTCCTCCAGGTTCCTCGGCTCCCGGTCAACCTCCCGCCGCTGCTCCAAGAGGATGGCGGCGGCCTCTTCCGGGGACACCACGCCCCACATCTGGCTGAACGTCAGCATATTGAACGGCAGAGAGTACATCCGCCCCCGGTAGTACGCCATCGGCGAGTTCGTGAAGCGGTTGAAGTCATCGAACCGCCTGACATAGCTCCATATCTGCCTATCGTTCGTGTGGAAGATGTGCGGCCCGTACCTGTGTACCGTGACGCCGTTCACCAGCTCCGTGTAGGCGTTGCCGCCGATATGCCCCCGACGCTCTACCACCAGACATCTCCGGCCAGCCTCGGTCATCTGCTGGGCGAACGTGGCCCCATACAGGCCAGCCCCGACAATCAGATAATCGTATCTCATAGGCTGCCACTCGTGTCCCCAGGATCATAGTGATACTCTCCGGCGGGGCCTCCGGTGGGCCGGTGGCCTGGGGCATCTCCTTCCCGAAGAAAGTCAACAAACGGGGTGCTTTCGCTCAGGAACGTCTTGCCGAGCTTGATGTAGTGCTTCTCCGTCTGGAGCTTCTTACACTGTTCCGCATAGGCCATGGCGGCTCTGAGCAGCTCCTCCTCGGAGAACCCGTCGTTCAGGCGGGCCTTGTACTTCTTGTAGGCGTTGGCCTTTTCATCTTTTCTGGGATATGCTGCCCAAAACTGTTCAAATGCCGGTGTGTACTGAGAGCCAGCCGGTTTCTCGGCCTTTTTCGTTTCGTCGGGCGGATCGTCCCTGGGCGGCTCATTAGGCGGGTCTCCAGGCGGCGCCGGAGGGAGCTTGTCGGGGTTATCATCATTCTTACCGGCCAGAACAGCCTTGGCGGCGGCCTTCCTGGCACGTTCCCGCCTCTTTCGCTCATTCGCAGCTTCCTTTGCCGACATATAACGCACCCACGGCTCCTGATGCTCGGGCCAATCGTGAATGTAGTACCGTCCGTCCATCTCGTCAATCCACCCTGCATCGACCAGAGCTTGCGCTACCTTCATCGGATCACGGCTCTTGTCAATTTTCAGGGCAAAGACATCGGCGATGTCATTCAGGTCAGCTTTCTTCAGGAGGCCGTTGCTGTCAGCGTTGTCCTTCACGGCCCACAGCCATACATAGTCCAAAATACCGAGCGCCTCTGCTTCGTTGCACCCGGCCAGCTTTGCGAAGTCTCGGAGCTTAGGGCCGACGACTCCTTCGTGTAAGGCAATCCATCTGTCCATACATACAGCCCTACCTTTCCTCGCAAAACGCTTGGAACTCGGCCCAATCGCTGAGGTAGTACCCATCGCTCCGCTTATCGACCCAGCCGGATTCTACAAGTGCCTCGGCCACTCTCTGAGGGTCAAGGCACTTTGATATGGTACTCTTGAACGTACACTTGATGTCCTCCAGGTCAGCCTCCAGAAGAAGGCCGTCCTGATCGGCGTTCCCGCCAATCCCCCACAGCCAGAGGTAAGACAGGATACCGAGCGCCTCCGCTTCGTTGCACCTGGCCAGCTTTGCGAATTTTCGGAGCTTCGGGCCAATGACCCACTCATGCACCGCAATCCACTTATCGACTTCCATTCCAGGCGACATCTGTTCATCCCTTCCTTTCTTGATGTCGTAGTTCATGAGGCTTTTGCTTGCCCCTTGACAGTCGAGACTTCTCTGCTGCCGGCCATGGCAAATATGTCGATTTTGGGGGCCTTCTTCAGAGCTGCCTCCAACTCGGCATCGGAGTGGATTCCATACTCCTCAGCCAACATCTTCCTGAGCTCTTCTACACGGTTCATGCGCCCCCTCCTTTCTCCTTTTGCCATGAATCCACTTTTCGCCCCGTTTTCGTGTACCCAGACGCACGTTTATGGGGCCAAACGTGCATCGACAAGCTATTTTCTTCTTCAGGCCGGTATCGTATAATTACCACAGTGGCAAACGGAACCAGCCTCGGAGCCTTTCGGCGTCATTCATTCCGACATTCCTCGGTTCTCAACAGGATTTCCGAAGTGGCAACTTGCGCCCGTTGATTACCGTTTTGGTAGTTTGTCGTCAAAAAAAATGACGCTGAACTGCTCCATCGTCAAATCCAGCTCCGCCGCCAATGCCAGCTTCTCCTCGTCGGTGAACGGGGTCTTGCCGGTCTCTTTCTTGGCGTAGGCGTTCAGGCATTTGCCGATTGCGCTTGCCATGTCCCGTCTGGTTTTCCCTTTCCGTCTCCGGGCAATCTCAAGCTCAAGAGTGTTCATGTCGCCGCCTCCTTTCCTATTATATCTCTATCCTACCACTTTGGAATCTCATTGTCAATCGGGTTTTACCATTATGGAAAAATTACTGTTGCAAACCTTCACTTTTCGTTGTAGAATACTATCTATCCATATCAGGGAGGTATCATTATGTACGATAAGAGCTCATTTTCTTACCAATATAACCGGATAATGGCGATGCGTGGAATGTCACAGAAGGAACTGGCGGCGGCCCTCAACATTTCGAGCGCCACGACATCCAGGTATGCAACCGGCGCCAGGGAGCCGGACATCAAAACCCTCGTGCGGATTGCCGAGATTCTCCATGTCTCCGTAGACGAGCTGCTCGGCGTTGACGTGCCGGAGCCAGTTGCCCCGCCCCAGCCCCCGGTAGACATCGCCACGCTGACGGCCTGCTATTCCAGGGCATCGGAACAGGACAGGGACGTTCTGTGGTCTCTCCTCTCCCGGTACATGAAGCCAGCGGAGAAGGCGGCAATCACCGCCCTACGGGAGAAGAAAGGGCAGGTCGGGTAGTCCCGGCCTGCAAAGTCATCCAGCTCCCGGTCGGCCACTGGCCGAAGGGCAAATCCTGACTGTGATACGGAGGTGGCACCATGCCAAAGCGCAAATCACCAAAGAAGCGGGTATCCAAAACGACAACCGAGCCAAGGGCGGCAATCTATATCCGGGTGTCCACCCAGTACCAGACAGACCGGGCCAGCCTCCCGGTGCAGTGTGAGGAGCTCATCAACTACGCCAAGTACGCCCTCAGCATCAACTCATACGAGATTTTCGAGGACGCCGGCTTCTCGGCGAAGAACACTGACCGGCCAGCGTACCAGCAGATGATAGCCCGTGTCCGCAACGGCGAGTTCACTCACGTTCTGGTCTGGAAAATCGACCGGATCAGCCGGAACCTGCTGGACTTCACGGCCATGTACCAGGAGCTCAAAAACCTGGGCGTCACCTTTATCTCCAAGAACGAGCAGTTCGACACCAGCACAGCAATCGGCGAGGCGATGCTACGGATCATCCTGGTCTTTGCCGAGCTGGAGCGGAAGATGACCAGCGAGCGTGTCAGCGCAGTCATGGTGTCCAGGGCCAGCAAGGGCGACTGGAATGGCGGTAAAATCCCATACGGCTATGACTATGACAAGGACACCGGCGAGTTCTCCATCAACGAGGACGAGGCCAAGGTCATCAACCTGATCTATGACCTCTACGAGAGCGAGAAGTCGCTGACCGTCGTGGCAAAGTACCTGAACGACCACGGATACCGGGCGAGGTCTGGGAAGCCGTGGAACCCGACCACCACCAGGAAGATGCTGGTCAGTCCATTTTACGCCGGCGTCTACCGCTACAACTACCGATGCGAGGCGGACGGCGGCAGCCATACTCCCTCCTACGTCCGGGACGAGGACGAGTGGGTCGTCATCGAAGACCACCACCCGGCCATTGTGGACAAGGCAAGGCAGAAGCGGATCGAGGTCATCCTTCAGGCCAACCAGCGGTCACAATCCAACGGCACCACCAGCTACAACAGGAAGGACGTTCATATCTTCGCTGGCCTTCTCCGCTGCGGGATATGCGGGAGCGGCATGACGGCCTCCACAGATCGGGAACGTGACGGGGGCTGGGCCCCATCCAAATACGGATGCACCCGCCGCCGGCGCTTCAATGACTGCAACAACAAATTCGTCTCTGACATCACCATCGGCCCGTTCGCCATGAACTACATCGCCAACATCATCCGGGCCGGTAACAGCTTCGGCAAGAGCACCAGCATTGAGACGCTCCAGAAGAAGCTGCTCCGTGGCGACACATTCAAGGACGTGGTAGGCATCGAGCGTCCCGGCCTGGAGGAGCTCTACAACCATCTTCAGAGCGGGGCAGGCGGCCTCGAATACAAGTCCGCAGCCCTGACCGCTGCGGAGGCGTCCAGCATCACAGACGAACGGGATGTCCTGCTGTCGGAAAAGCGGCGCCTTGAGAGGGCGCTGGCCCGCCTGAAAAGCCTGTACCTGTATTCTGATGAGGGGATGTCAGAGACCGATTATGTAATCTCACGAAATGACCTGATGGCATCACTGGACAGCGTGACGGAGAGGTTGGATGTCGTGGAAAACTCCATCACGGAGCACCTGACGCTCTCAGACGAGGAGTTCATGGCGAAGGCGTCCTACTTCCTCGTGGCGCAGAAGCTCAACGAGAAACGGTACATCGACTACGAGAAATTCATCAAGAAAATCGACTCCCGAATCCTCAAGGATTTCATCAACTCGGTCGTACAAAACTTTTGTATAAAAAACGGTCGAGTGGTCTCCATTCTCTTCAAAAACGGCATAGAGCACCGATTTTTGTACTCCGACGCCGAACAGTGAAAAACCCCGGAAACCCCTGATTTCAAGGGCTTCCGGGGCTCTTTACTTGGCCGGGTCAATCGTATCTGTTATGAACATGGCGTCCCCGAAGGAGAAAAACCGGTACCGCTCCCTTACCGCCTCCTCATAGGCCGCCAACACCCGCTCCCGGCCCGCCAGGGCCGACACCAGCATGATGAGGGTGCTCTCCGGCAGATGGAAGTTGGTGATAAGCCCATCCATCACCCTGAACCGGTAACCGGGATAGATGAAGATATTCGTCCACCCCGCCCTCGCCTCCATGTGGCCTGACTCGTCCGCCCAGCTCTCAATGGTCCGGCAGGAGGTGGTGCCCACGCAGACACAGCGTCCCCCCGCCGCTCTGGTGCGGTTGATAAGGTCCGCCGTCTCCTGGGGAATCACGCAATATTCGCTGTGCATGTCGTGATCCGTGATCTCCTCCTCCTTCACCGGGCGGAAGGTGCCAAGACCCACATGGAGGGTCACATACCCGATGTTCACCCCCATCTCCCGGATCTCCTCCATCAGCTCCTCTGTAAAATGGAGTCCCGCCGTGGGAGCGGCGGCGGAGCCGGACACCCGGGCGTACACCGTCTGATACCGTTCCCGGTCCTGAAGCTCCGCCCTGATGTAGGGCGGCAGGGGCATCCTTCCCAACCGCTCCAGCACCTCCAGAAAGATTCCCTTATAGTGGAAGCACACCAGCCGGTTGCCGCCCTCCACCTCGCCCACGATCTCCGCCGTCAGCTCGCCGTTTTTCCCAAAGGATACACGGGCGCCGGGCCGCAGCTTCTTCCCCGGACGGACCAGGCACTCCCACACGTTCTCCCCCCGGTCGATGAGCAGCAGCACCTCGCAGGCCCCGCCCAGCGTTCCGTCGGCGCGAATCCGGCTGCCCAGCAGCCGGGCGGGCAGCACGCGGGAGTCGTTCATGATAAGGCAGTCCCCCGGACGCAGCAGCGATGGCAGCTCGTGAAAGCGCCGGTGGGCCCACGCCCCCGTCTCTCTGTCCAGCGTCAGCAGCCGGGAGGAGTCCCGCCGCTCCAGAGGCGTCTGGGCGATGAGCTCCGGCGGGAGCTCGTAGTAAAAATCATGCGTCTTCAACTTCTCTTCCTTCCTATCCGTCCCTATCTGGAGATCCTCTCCAGAGAAATTCCCGTATAGTAGAATAACAGAATATCCTCATAAGTATACCCCTGCTCCGCCATGGCCCTGGCTCCGTACTGGCTCATGCCCACGCCGTGGCCCCAGCCGGTGCCGGTGATGGTGATCCCGTTCCCCGTCCCACCGGTACCGGCGCTGATGGCCGGCTGAAGGACCGAAGTGCCGGTGGAGGTGATCACATGGGCGGTCCCGCCTCCGAAGAGCCCCACCAGTCCCTTGCCGGAGATGGTGTAGGCGCTGTTCAGATCGGACAGGGACTCCCCTCCGCGGTTGACGGACCAGCTTTTGCTCCCGCCGCTGCCGCCGCCGTTGATGGTAAAACGCATGCTCTTGGTATCCAGCGTCCAGCGGCAGTCCTCTTTTGTCAGGACCACCGTTTTTCCGGAGGAATCCCTGACGGTCACCTCCGCCACATTGCCGGTGGGCGTGGTCCGGGAGACCCAGGCCGCATTCACCGTTCCGATGGAATAGCCCTTTTCCCGCAGCCTGGCCGACAGCTGGCTGTAGGTATAGTTGATGGTATAGGCATAATCCGGAATCTCCGTCAGCTTCTCGTAGGGGTCCTCCTTCCCCACCAGATAGGGCAGCGGATGGGACCACACGTTCTCCGACGACTCCGACGCGCCGCCGTTGGCGGAGCAGTAGTAAGTCTCCGCATATTTCCCGCCGTAGGTGGCCACCATCCCCGCCGTCTCCTGCACTGCCTGGTCCGTCAGGACGCTGGCCAGGTTGACCCCCTGATAGACCTGACAGTCGGTGGTATTGCATACGTCGAAGCGGTAACCGGTGTAGTGCTTGCTGGGCAGCAGGGCATAGGTCCGGGCACAGACCGCCTGGGCCTTCAGCGCCTCCAGCGGCCACGCGGGACTCATTTCATAGGGCAGCACCCCCCGGACGTAGTCGTCCAGAGGGACCACGTTAATGACATTGATGTTTCCTCCCGTGCTGCGGCGGTATTCAAACCCCCCGTACCATCGGTATCCCCTGAACCAGGTCTGGGCTTTTCCCGCCCCGTTGTGGGGCTGAATTCCAAGACTTCTGGCCCCGGAGCAGTCAAAGGCGAACAGGATCGTATCGCTGCCGGTAACGGTAACCACCACGCCGGTGGCGCTGGGCGACGACACATCGCCGGACGCCGCCCGGTCCATGCCGTAGCGGTCCCGCCAGCTGCGGGTCGCATAGGTGGCAGCGGCCACCTCCGCCTCTTCCCGGGTGGCAAAGCTGCCCATTCGGACCCGGTAAACGTTATTGACAAAAGCGGGGAATGCGTCCGGCAGCTGCCCGGCGGCATAGGAAGCCTCGTCAAAGGAGGGGAACTCCTCCCGCAGCTGGACGTGATAGCCGCCGATCACCGACTCCGTCTGGGCGGTACGCGTGGGGGAACAGGTCTTGCCGCTGCGGTAGATCGTACTGTCGGCGGTCATGGACAAGGTGGTGTCCGGCAGATATCCGATCTGCCGGAAGGCGCGGGTGTCCTCGTCGAACCAGCCCAGATAATATCCAGCCCCCTCGTAATTTTCCAGATTGGCGGAGTACAGGGCCTTATCTCCGAAATAGAGACCGGCCTTGATGATACTCTCCGCGGCGCGGGCAGAAGCGGACAATGTGACCGCAGTCAGCATACAGAGAAAAAAAGTGCACAAAAACTTCTTCATGGAACCTCCAAATGGGAAAAAAGCGGTTGACAGCGTACAAAAAATGTGGTATGTATTATTCCTGTGCCAGGCCACAGGAACAATACATTCTGATCAGAGCCGTTTTGCTCGCCGCCGCAAACGGCGGCAACCGCAAAACATGGCGCATATTGCTTCCGGACTTCCGGTTCGGAGGCAACATATACGGTACGTTCCCGCAGGGAACGCATACCATGGTAACAGTATACACGGGACAGGAGGATTTTTCAACCCAGGATTCGACAGTTTTCCCTCCTGGCCCCCTGCCAATTTTTACTGGAGGTTTTCTCATGAAAGAATATCGTGTTGGCATTATCGGCTGCACCGGCATGGTGGGGCAGCGCTTTGTTACCCTCATGGAGGGCCATCCCTGGTTCCGGCTCACCGCCGTGGCCGCCAGTTCCCGCAGCGCGGGCAAGACCTACGAGCAGGCCGTGGCGGGCCGCTGGGCCATGGACGCGCCCATCCCGGAGAAGGCAAAGAATCTGGTGGTTATGGATGCCGAAACGGACGCGGAACGTCTGGCCGGGACGGTGGACTTCGTCTTCTGCGCCGTGGATATGAAGAAGGAGGACATCCGCGCTCTGGAGGAGAAGTACGCCCGTCTGGAGTGCCCGGTGGTCTCCAACAACTCCGCCCACCGCTGGACCGGGGACGTGCCCATGGTGGTGCCGGAGATCAATGCCGGCCATATCCGGCTCATCGACGCCCAGCGCAGTCGTCTGGGCACCCGGCGAGGCTTTGTGGCCGTGAAGAGCAACTGCTCCCTCCAGTCCTATGTCCCTGCCCTCACTCCCCTGCTGAAATACGGCATGGACCGGGCGTTGGTATGTACCTACCAGGCCATTTCCGGCGCGGGCAAGACCTTCCAGCGCTGGCCGGAAATGGTGGACAACTGCATTCCCTACATCGGCGGCGAGGAAGAGAAGAGCGAGAAAGAGCCCATGAAGCTGTGGGGCAGAGTGGAGGACGGCAGACTGGTTCTGGCCCAGGGTCCCGCCATCACCGCCCAGTGCTTCCGGGTGGCCTGCCAGGACGGCCACATGGCGGCCTGCTTTATGAAGTTCAAAGACGGCTGCAAGCCCACCGAGGAGCAGATCAAAGCCGATTGGGCCGGCTTTGCGGGCCGGGCCCAGGAGCTGAACCTGCCCTCCGCCCCCAGACAGTTCCTCCACTATTTTGAGGAGCCGGACCGGCCCCAGACCCGGTTGGACCGGATGCTGGAAAACGGTATGGCGGTTTCCATCGGCCGCCTGCGGCCCGACACCCAGTACGACTACAAGTTCGTCTGCCTCAGCCACAACACCCTCCGTGGCGCGGCCGGCGGCGCGGTTCTGCTGGCGGAGCTGCTGTGCGCGGAGAATTATATCTGAGGGTGATACTTATTCTTAAAAAAGCACGCTCAAAAAACTCCCGCCCTTTTTCCTTAAAAAAGGACCGGAAAGAACTGTTCGGCGGGGCATGGATTGCCTCGCAGGAGCTTCCTGAAAAGTTTTCGTCCACCTGTAATTCAGCAGCGGCCCCTTAATGGGGCCGCTGCTGAATTGCACATGGCGGAAGAATTTGTCAAATCGCTTACATGGGACTGTCGCAACCATCAGAATTCCCCGCAGGGGCCGCCGCCTCCGTAAACAGCTCGTCAACCAGCTCCTTTGCCTCCGCGAACCTGACCGCGGGAACAAAAAACCGGATGGTTTCCGAAAAGGACCCCGTTTTGATTGCCAGTCCGGCTCCCAGCGAACTCTCCCTGATGAAGGGTACGCCGTGCTGCTGTAAAACGTCCGCCAGCATCCCCGCCCAGATGGGACTCTTTTCCGTCAGGAAGCACATTCCCTCAGATTGCAGAGGCTCCGGGCGCGCTGTCAGCGCCTCATAGGTTTCCATGCTCATGATTACCAGGTCTCCGTAACCGTTTTTCGTGATGAATATGGGCTCGTCCTTCGCGTGGCAAAGCTCCGCAATCTCTGTGGTATTCCGCAGGTCGGTGATCGGTCTGATTTGCGGCATAAAAGCCCCTCCTTTCTATGTACAGAATTATAGCATAATCCTGTATACTTTGCAAGCCGGTTTCCCTGAAGAAATATTCCTGACCCGCCTTGCAAATTTTACAGGGAAGACTTGCTGGACAGTTCCGCCCCGCAGTGTCATACTGAACCCTGTCAATCGAAGGTCGCCGTAGCTGATGACAAAATGACTGGAGGAATATCTTATGAAGCTTAGGCCTTGTTTGAAAAATAAATATTGCACAAACACTGAGTATAGGATATTAT
>CAJULD010000069.1 GCA_910587505.1 uncultured Oscillospiraceae bacterium
ATGCACATCAACGAGGACCACTTTATTGCCGAGATCATCGACCCCGACACCGGCGAGGTGCTGCCCGAGGGCAGCAAGGGGGAGCTGGTGTTCACCTCCATCACCAAGGAAGCCTTCCCCCTGCTGCGCTACCGCACCAGGGACATCTGCGTGCTGAGCCGGAAGCCGTGCTCCTGCGGCCGGACCCACGTGAAGATGTCCAGGCCCATGGGGCGCAGCGACGACATGCTCATCGTCAAGGGCGTGAACGTCTTCCCCTCCCAGATCGAGACGGTGCTGCTGGAGCAGGGCTACCCCGCCAACTATCAGATCATCGTGGACCGGGTGAACAACGCCGACACCCTGGAGGTCATGGTGGAGATGACGCCGGAGAACTTCTCCGACTCTCTGGGCCGGATCACCGAGATGGAAAAGGGCCTGGTGGCCGCGCTGAAGGCCATGCTGGGCATCTACGCCAGGGTCCGTCTGGTAGCGCCCAAAACCATCGCCCGCAGCGAGGGCAAGGCAGTCCGCGTCATCGACAAGCGGAAGATTTAAGAAGGATATGCAGGAAGGAGAACCGCCATGATTATCCAGCAATTATCCCTGTTTCTGGAGAACCGCCCCGGCCAGCTCTGCGAGGCCACGGAGCTGCTGGCCCAAAACCATGTGGACATGCAGGCGCTGAACATCGCGGAGACCGCCGATTACGGCGTACTGCGCCTGATTGTGGACACGCCCCAGCGGGCGGCTGCGCTCCTGCGGGAGCACGGCTTCCTCGTCCGGGAGACCCCGGTGGTGCAGGCTCTGGTCCCGGACAGGCCCGGCGGGCTCAACGAGGTGTTGCGCGTCATCGCCGGCGCGGACATTGATATTGAGTATATGTACTCCGTTCTGGGCCAGAAGAACGGCCTGGCCTATATGATTTTCCGGGTGGCCGACGCCGGAAAGCTGGACGAGGTGCTGAAGGCGGCGGTGTGACCCGTCCGTTCCCAACATGAAAAAAAGGAAGAATTCGCCATGCAGGAAATGAGCAGAAAAAACCGGCTGTTTACCGACTCCGTCATCCGCCGGATGACCCGCATCGCCCTGGACGTGGGGGCCATCAACCTGGCCCAGGGCTTTCCCGACTTCGATCCTCCCCAGGCCATGCTGGACCGTCTGGAGGAGGTCAGCCACGCCGGCCCCCACCAGTACCCCATTACCATGGGCGCGCCCAACTTCCGCCGGGCGCTGGCCCGGAAGTGCGGCCGCTTCATGGGCCGCACCCTGGACCCGGACAGGGAGATTGTGGTGACCATCGGCTCCACCGAGGCCATGGTGGACACCATCTTCGCCCTGACCAATCCGGGGGATAAGATCGTCCTGTTTTCCCCCTATTTTGAAAACTATCACGCCCAGATCATCATGGCGGACTGCCAGCCCGTTTACGTCCCTCTGGTCCCGCCGGACTTCGGCTTCGACCCCGAGGTGCTGGAGGACGCTTTCCGGCAGGGGGCCAAGGCCATTCTGATTTGCAACCCCTCCAACCCCAGCGGCAAGGTGTTCACCTGTGACGAGCTGAAGCTGATTGCGGAGCTGTGCGTCAGGTACGACGTGTACGCCATCATGGACGAGGTCTACGAGCACATCGTCTACGACGGACACAGGCACACCTATATGAATTCCCTCCCCGGCATGTGGGAGCGGACGGTGAGCTGCTCCAGCCTCTCGAAGACCTATTCCGTCACCGGCTGGCGGCTGGGCTACGCCGTCGCCCCTCAGCCCGTCATGGACCGCATCAAGCAGTACCACGACTTCAACACCGTGGGCGCGCCCTCGCCGCTGATGGAGGCGGCCATTGTGGGCCTGGACATGCCGGAGAGCTACTATGAGGAATTCGCCGCCCACTACGCCCACATGAAGAAGCTGTTCACCGACGGGCTGAGAAACATCGGCATCCCCTTCACCGACCCCCAGGGCGCCTACTTTGTCCTGGCCAACATCCGCCCCTACCTGAAGAAGGGGCAGACGGACGTGGAATTCTGCGAGGAGATGGCCCGGAAGGTGGGCGTGGCCTGTGTGCCCGGCACCTCCTTCTTCCGGGAGGACGTGCAGGACATCGTCCGGGTCCACTTCGCCAAGCGGGACGAGACCCTGAACGAAGCTCTGGACCGGCTGAGCCATATCAGAGAGAAGATGGCGTAAGGCCCCTTACGGGAACCCCTCTTTTCTTTGTGAACAGGCAAAACCTTTTGACACGCAGTCCGCCCAACGGAATAGCGGCTCATGGACAGCACCTTCCGCCCTGACGATCAGGTTACCAGCGTCCGGTTTATCGTCATGCTGACTCGGAAGTTTTACAGCTCCCTGGCCGGAAACACCACCCCGGCAGCCCGAAACCCCGCAGCAGACCGACTCCGGTCTCCTCGCCAACGGCCAGCCCGTCACTGAAGCCAACGTGCGCAGCATCCTTGCCGATATTCAGGAAGAGTACCCGGAAGGCATGGCCTGGGGAGACTACGGTCCGAACTACTATAAAGGCAAAGTGGGAATAGATGTCAGCACTATGAATAAGCAGTTCAGAGCCAGGTCCGGCAGCGGAACGGCGCCCATCCTCCTCAACTACGGATGCGGCGGCTTCATGGCTATGGTTTCCGTACGCATCTTCGGAGAATCCGGAGCACCCTGCCGCGAAGTCACAGACCCCGGCAAGGTTCGCCCTGGTGACATCGTCGTCAAAGTAGACCCCGACAACCCGAATATTGCAGGGCACTATGGTGTTGCCCGTGGAAACAGCTACAAAGACAGCGGTGGATTCTGGTGCATACCGCGCGCAGACGGAAACAGCAACGATATGGTCAACTGGAGCGGTGATTTTATGGTCAGCCGCCCGAACGTTGACGCGTTCGCTGACAGTTACCGCGTCTTCACCCGCTATCCTGAAGGTGAATCCGAAATTGAGAGCGAAATCTCCTGATTTTACCCCCTGCCCGGTTTAGGCCGGGTAGGGGACTTTTTTGTAATCAAAGTGGTGCTGTTGCGTAGATGAAAGTCCGGTATCCCGCCACGTCTGGGTACTGATCGGCTGATTGTGGAGCGGATTGTAAAATATACTTGACAAACAGACTGGTATGTTTTACAATGACAGCAGAAAGGGGAGATGACAATGAGCGAAGAAACCAAAACGGTCATTACGGTAGCCCTGCTGGTATTCGCGCTGGCGGCATGGCTGTGGCCGCTGCTGACCGGGATACAGTTTGAGCGGGAGGCGAGAAAGAAGCGGAACGAGCCGCCGGAGTATGACGAGCGGCAGCGCATTGCCCGCCTGCGGGCGGGGAACCGCGCGCTGTATGCGCTGATGGGCTTTCTGCTGGTCTGGATGATCGCGGATCAGTTTGGATGGTTCGGCTGGACCGGCTCCATTCCGGATATGACGCTGTGCGCCCTGATTCTGACCTGGGGCATGTGGAGCTCGGACTGCATTCTGCATGATGCGTTCGTTCCCTGGAAGGACAGACGGAAGAATGCGGACGCTCTGGCGCTGGTATACTGCTGGATGCTGTTTTCCTGGACCAACCCGTCTGATTCGGGGCCGGAGATCTGCGATTCCTGGATGCCGTTCATTTTTTCCTGCGTCTATGTGGTGGTCCTGACCGGCGTGATAATCTGTAAATCCCGGAAGCGGAAGAGGGCGGAAGCGGAGGAAACGCCATGAAAAATCTCCGCCTCCGGGCCGCCCGTGCGGCCAGGGGCCTGAGCCAGCAGGCGCTGGCGGATCTGGTGGGCGCGTCCCGGCAGACCATCAACGCCATCGAGCAGGGGGACTACAATCCCACCATCAACCTGTGCATCGCCATTTGCCGGGCACTGGACCGGACCCTGGACGATCTGTTCTGGGAAGAAAAATGATAAATCAGGCCGCTCCCGATGTGAACCGCCCCATATTGTGCGGACGGCGCAAAAAGGAAGGAACGAGGCAAAACCATATTGGCCGGGGCCGGCGGATGCGTCAGGATCCGCCGGCCCCGGCCGGAAAACTTATTGCTGATTTAAAAATTCCACATACCGGGCCAGCATCGCCGCCGCCTGGGCGCGGGTGGTGCTGCCGGTGGGGGCGAAGCTGCCATCCTCATAACCGTTGAGGATGCCGTTTTCCGTAGCCCAGAGGATCGCCTCCCGGGCGTAGGCTTTGATTTTCTCCGAATCGCTGAAGTGCAGCTCCCGGTTCGTAGCGGCGGGGGTGCCTGCGTAGCGGTGCAGCATGACTACAAACTGCTCCCGGGTCACCTGGCCGTCCGGATTCTGACCGTCGCTGATGCCCTGAGCCACCGCCCAGGACATCCCCTGCTGACGGGCGGTCCCGTCTGCGGCATCCACGCCGTCCAGCCGGGCCAGTACCGTCGCCAGCATGGCGCGGGACATGGGCTCTTCCGGGGCGAAGGCGCTGGCGTTCTCGCCGGAAAACAGCTCCCTTGCGGCGACAAAGTCGATGGCGTTCTCGGCCCAGTGGCCCTGGACGTCCTGAAAGGGCTTCTCATTGTCCCGGATATGCACCGTGGCCCCGTCGGGGATGCTGACGGTGATATGTCCGCCGGCGAGGAGCGCGGTTTTGAGGATGGTTTCCGAACCGTCTTCGTTAACGAGACAGGCCACGGTAGTGGCGTCATTTCCATAAACAGGAATTTCCACCCGTACCGGCTGGTCGTCTCCGGTGTGGACGGTAACGGAGGCGTTCTCCCCGGACAGCGGCGGAATGGGGAGAATTACGCTGCCGCCCGGATTCTCCTCTGCTGTCCGGGAGGGAATGCGGATGGTAGCCGTGGCGCTGTGCCGGTTCTCCTGAACGGTGGCGGTAAGGCCATCGGCCCGCTCAACGGTGGTTTCGGTCGTACCGTTGGGCCGCGCCACGGTTTTGACGGTGGAACCGTCCCCGGCTGTGTCGGTCGTGGTAACGGTGCCGTCCCTTTGGGTTTCCACCACGGTTGCGGAGCCGTCAGGCCGCTTCGTAGTCTCCGTCACGGCGCCGGTGGCTTTATTGGTGTTGGTGGAGGTGGTGGAGCCGTCAGGATTTTGCACCGGGGTGGTGGAGTCGGGAGAATCCCCGGAAGAATTGCCGGAAAAATCGCCGGAAGAGGAATCCCAGCCGGGGAAAAAGCTGTCGCCGGTGGCAGGGAGGGACTCCCGGACCATTTCATGGCCGCAGACCGTGCAGGATCTGTGGCGGGTACCGCTCAGGGTGGAAGTGGCGGGCTGATCCACCACCCAGTTCCCGGCGGAGTGGGCGGCGTAGCCGCTCTTCTGGCTGTTGTCTGTGAGGGGGCAGCCGGAAGCGGTGCAGTCATGCCAGTGGTGGGCTGCATCGTTTTTCCAGGCCGTGTCCCAGACGTGGGTATGGCCCGCAGGCGGCGTATCGCCGTTGGGCATCCAGACGGCGTTCAGCGTCACATCGTTGGCAGGCATCCTGAAGCTCACATCCGGCGCGTTGCGGTCGGCAGGGGTAATCCCCGCCGCGTCCCAGGCCTCGAAGGTAAAGCCGTCTTTGCTGCCTGCGCGGATGACGACATCGGCCCCTTCTTCATACGTGTAAACCCCGGCGGCGGTTCCGCCGCTGCCGGTATTGCCGACCGTTACCTGGTGCGTCGGCTTGCCGGGCTGCTGGCTGCCGGTGATCCTGACGGAATACGTCGTGGTCAGGTTCTCATAGCGGATGGTGAGCGTCTGGCTTTCCGCCGCGCCGGAGGAGTCAAAGCCGCTGACCATGTTCGCCGTGACCGGCGCCGTCTGCGTACTGCCATCGGAATACACGGCCTCGATGGTCAGGTTCGTCACGTCCAGGGGGTCGCCCACCTGATATTCTGTTTTATGAGTGGTACTGTTGACGGAGATGGACTGCAATGTGGGCGCGCCGGGAACCGGGATGGTGACAGCGGCACAGGCGCCCGCTTCATGGGTGGAGGTTTCTTTCACGCGCACATAGCAGATTCCGGCGGCAAGTCCGGTGGTTTTCCCCTCGCCGCAGTCCTGCGCACCGGAGAAGTCAGTATTGTAGGCGTACTCCATCGCGGCGGTCGTGCCGGTGATTTCGCCGTCGGAGCGGCCTGCAGCGCTGGGTGCGACGCCGGCCAGATTGCCGGGAGCGGCGGGGCCGTCGGCCCTGGCGATGCTCCAGAGGATGGTTTTGGGGGCATCCGTGCCGTCGTTCCACTGGTAATTCGGCTCCAGCGTGGCGGTGGCTGTGTAACTGCCGGCATTGGTTTCCCTGTGTCCGGAGAGGGTGTAACCCGTCCCCTCATTTACGCCGGTCTGCTCCGCTCCCGTCCACTTCAGCCCGGCGTTTGCCGTGGGGACAGGGATGCTGACCGGCCCGACCGGCTCGTCGCCAACTACCAGCGTGCCAAGTGCAGAAATATCCATCCCCGACACCGTATATGCCCCAGGAACGACAATTTCAATGCGGTAGACGCCGTCGGGGAGCGGATCACCCAAGGAGGTACTGCAATAGACCATAAGAACGTCTCCGTTTCCATCGTTCAGATCGCCTATGTAGAATTGCAGACTATCAGCTTTGTAGTATCCCACATTATCATCATCCAGAGCAAATTTAGCCTCACTGCCGTTTACACGAATGGTCAAAGGAATCATATCCAAGCTCAAGGAATCGCCTCTGTAGACCGTGCGCAAGGGCATGATAGCTTCATTGACTCCGCTGCTTACCAGAGTATCCTCCGGGGCAAGACTTTGAACCTTTGATGCTTCCTCGACCTTCTCCGGAATCTTCCACTCACCGCCGGGATTCCATTCCAGCGTCGCATTGAGGTCGCCCGCAGAGGGAAGCAGTTCAAAACTGTTCTCGCTGGAGTTCGGCGCCTGGATATACACATGCCCTGGTTTGGGTGTGCCAACCGACACAAAGCTGTCACCGCTTAGGCGCATAGAATCGATCACAACGGTGGTCTTCCCTGTCACCGAACCGTCGAGCCTCCAGGTTTGATCCTCTCCCAGAAACAGGTAGCCGTTGCTGTCGAAACGGTTCACGTCCAGATTTTGCCCGATAAGCTGCGTAAAGTCCAGCTTTGCGCCGGAGGAGACGGAAAGGGACCGCTCATCCCGGAAACTGCTTCCGTTCTTCAAGGCAAGGTTACCTGTCTTCACCGACAGGCTGGAAATGTTCTGGAAGGTCCAGGAAGCCGAATTGTCGCTGCCGCTGTACTCTACATTCGTTCTGCCAGAACCCGCGCCATACACATCGGGGATTGCCGCCCCAGTGACGGTCACAGTGCCGGAAACGGTATAATTACCTGGGTCGGGATATGTTCTTTTGGTAGCTGGAGCTTGCCCGCCGGGGATGGCAGCCTCAGGATTTTTATTTTGTGCGCCGCAAGCGTAAACGCTCCCCAAGGCTGTGCTGCTGGCACTTCCGGAAATATTGATCACAGCATCGCCGTTGAACACATTTGGAGGGGCGTTCTGGGAACTGGTTGCCGGCTCCATCCCGCCCATGGAGAGATTTCCGGCATAGATATTGCCGCTGCCCCACGTATCTTTTCCTTGCAGTGTGGTGTTACCGCCGATGTTGAGAGTTCCTCTGCTGTTGCGGGAAGGTATATCAAGCCCTTCGCTGTTGCTGTCCTCAAGCCCACCACAGAAGAGGTTAAAGGACGCGTTTGTACATCTTACATCTTCCAGCGTCAGCTCGTATCCGTTGGCTATAATCGCGTTGCGGGAGGGCATATTGAAAGACAGACCCACATTGCGGAATGTGACATCCGCGCCCAGCAAGATGCCTGTTGCGCCGACTTCAATGTTTGCGCTTTGAGACGTTCCTTCAATGATGACGCTTTTGCGAATGACCCACGGAGTGTCAGCTTTGTGCTGAATCGTGGCAGAGGGGGTCGCTATGCGGATCGTATCTCCATTGGATACCTGATCGCTGTTGATAAAAGCTTCCGGATCTTCCGTACCAGTAATTTCATGTACGGTCCCTTCCGCCGCCAGCCCCACCGTTGGAAACGCGGCGGCGGCAATGCAGAAGGCCAATAAGGCTGCCATCAGTCTTAAAGGTTTTTTCATAAATCGATGTTCTCCTTTTCTGTTCGCCCCGAAAGCGTTCCGCCTACGTATCCCGTCCGTTTCGGGGGCAGGTCTTTACCCGTCTGTTATTAATACCCCATTTTAATATATCATATCTGCAGGCCGATGACAAGATTTACCGTTTGGAGAAGATAAGGGAAAATGAACGCTGCGCAGACAGTTTTTCGGGTAAAATCACGGAGTCAGGAAGTCCACCCGGATTCGTGATATTGTGTTTGATCTGATCGATGATGGATTGCAGATGCTTTTGGACAAGACGCCAGATGCGGCGGAGAACCGCTGCCTCCTTTCTGCCGCGGCCCTGAACCTCAAAAGGGTGATACGGTCCCTGCAGAACTGCATATTGGACAGGAGGGGAAGAAAAAAGCAGAAGGATGAGGCCCCATCGGTTGAAGTTGGGTTGTCACACACCAACTGAACCGGGAGAAGGCCACATCCTTCTGCTTTCTTTTTTATTGTCCAACATGTATTGTACTCCTGTGCCGGATTCCGCGGCCTCAAAAATTTTTTTCTTGACAACGGCGGCGGAATCATGTAAAATACCCGCAGGTGAATAAGAAAAGCGATGACGAAGACGGACGGGGAGGTCTGTCCGCAGAGAGCCGGGCGCTGGTGGAAGTCCGGCGGCAGGAAATCCCCATTGTCCCATCCCTTCCGAGCTGGAGGCCCGAACGTCTGCAAAAGGCAAGTAGACGCCTCCCGTGACTGCCGCGTCAGCGCATAGGGCTTGCTGGAGCCTGAAGGGGCGTCCTGTCCGGGACGCAATTTGAGTGGTACCGCGGGTGCATAATTTGTTTATGAACTCGTCTCAAAGGTTTTCTTTGAGGCGGGTTTTTTCTTTTCCGGAATCCTTTCTTATTTCACAAATTCTTTCTCACGGAGGAAATACCATGGACACGACGCACGTCAATACCCAGCTGATGGAGGTGGCCTTCCGTATCCGGGAAATGCGGGGCATCTGCGGTTTCACCGTGGCGGAAATGGCGAAAAAGACCGATACCACGCCGGAGGAGTACCGGGCCTATGAAGGCGGCATGGCCGATCTCCCCTTTACCTTCATCCATAAATGCTCCCTGGCCTTTGGCATCGGCATCACCGATCTGCTGGAGGGTCACAGCGCCCACCTCAGCAGCTACACCGTCACCCGCAAGGGTCAGGGCCAGCAGACCGCCAGGGAGCCGGGCATCGAAATCTCCAACCTGGCCCCTTTCTTCCGGAACAAGCTGGCAGAGCCCTACTACGTGACCTACGACTACGACGAAACGCAGCAGCACATGCCCATCCACCTGACCACCCACTCCGGTCAGGAGTTTGATATCGTTCTCTCCGGCCAGCTGAAGGTTCAGGTGGGCGAGCACACGGAGATTCTGAGCGAGGGGGACAGCATCCTGTACAACTCCTCCACGCCCCACGGCATGATTGCCGTAGGCGGGCAGAAATGCGTGTTCTGCGCCGTGGTCATTTCCGGGGAAAAGACCGATGAGAAGTCCGTCCGCCAGTCCATTGTCCAGGCCCGGTCCAGCGAGGACTACGTCTGCAGGGACTTCTTCGACGCGAAAGAAGATGCGCACGGCGTACTTCAGTCCCTCACCTTTCCCAACGCGGACAAATTCAATTTTGCCTTTGACTGTGTGGACGCCATCGCCGCCAGGTACCCGGACAAGCTGGCCATGCTGCATCTGGACAGGAACAGGGTGGAGCGCCGGTTCACCTTCGAGGATATGTCCCGGGCCTCCTCCCGGGCGGCCAACTACTTCAAGGCTCTGGGCATCCGGCGGGGCGACCGGGTGATGCTGGTACTCAAGCGGCACTACCAGTTCTGGTTCGCCATTCTGGGACTTCACAAGCTGGGGGCCATCGCCATCCCCGCCACCAATCAGCTCCAGGAGCACGACTTTTCCTACCGCTTTAACGCGGCGGAAGTCAGTGCCATTCTCTGCACCGCCGACGGGGACACCGCCCATCAGGTGGAGCTGGCGGAGAAGGACAGCCCCAGTCTGAAACGGAAGATCATAGTGGGCGGCGTCAGAGAGGGCTGGCACAGCTTCGACGAGGAGTACCCCATGTACCGCAGCAAGTACGAGCGCACTCCAGATGCGCCCTGCGGCGACGATCTGATGCTCATGTTCTTCACCTCCGGAACCACCGGCTATCCCAAGATCGCCGCCCACAGCTGTAAATACGCCCTGGGCCACTACATCACCGCCAAATACTGGCACTGCGTCCACGCCGACGGCCTCCACTTCACCATCAGCGAGACCGGCTGGGGCAAGGCCCTGTGGGGCAAGCTGTACGGCCAGTGGCTGTGCGAGGGGGCGGTGTTTACCTACGACTTCGACCGTTTCGATGCGGCGGATATTCTGCCCATGTTTGCCAAATATAACATCACCACCTTCTGCGCCCCGCCCACCATGTACCGCATGTTCATTAAAGACGACCTCAGCAGGTACGACCTCTCCAGTATCAGGCACGCCACCACCGCCGGAGAGGCCCTGAACCCGGAGGTCTTCCGCCAGTTCGAGGCCCGGACGGGACTTCAGATCTACGAGGGCTTCGGCCAGACGGAGACCACGCTCTCCATCGGCAACCTGCTGGGCAACAAGCAGAAAATCGGCTCCATGGGCAAGCCCGTCCCCACCTACGACCTGGTGCTGGTGGACGAAAACGACGAGCCGGTTTCCCCCGGCGAGAACGGCGAAATCTGCATCCGGGCCAGGGAGGGCGAGGGCCTGCCCGGCCTGTTCTCCGGCTACTACCGGGACGAGGAACAGACGAGGGAGGTCTGGCACGACGGGCTCTACCACACACGGGACGTGGCGTGGCAGGACGAGGACGG
>CAJULD010000070.1 GCA_910587505.1 uncultured Oscillospiraceae bacterium
CGCGCTTGAATGGGGTTCAAGAGGCCGCTGGTTCGAATCCAGTCACTCGGACCACAAAACCCGCAAACCGTTGCAGGACAATGGTTTGCGGGTTTTCTGTCTGTTTTTTCCGCACTCTTGATTGGCCGCATGGCACGCTTGATTTTTCTGACGGAAACGGACGAAAACGGCAGACGCGGCGTAAAAAAGGCACAGGGACGCAAAATGCTCCCTGTGCCTTTTTTTGTGTAATACTATGCAGCCAGCAAATTGTATTCCCGTGTCAGGTGTGCTATGATTGATAATAATTACATTTTGTGATGCATCTGCCTGGCTATTCAATTTCCAGATTCTGCACTCCATGACTGAGAATAATGTTGATTAACTCGTTGCGCGAACGGTTTGTTTCCGCTGCGATTTTGTCCAGCGCGTCAAGGGTATTTTCTCTAATCCGAACGGTAATGACTTTGTTTCCGTCCTCGCCGCGCCTCCTGATTTTCAAGGGTTCACTTTTCATATTGCCGCACCTCTCAATCCGTAATGAATTATAGCTTGACAAAGCGGCACAGAATATAATACAATCAGATAGCATTATAGATGTCATTATGGCCATAATTACAGATATTAACAGAAATTGCAGGATGTAACAGAAACGGAGAAACTTTTGGTACTGATTCCTGCGGTGGTTTCGACAAGGGCGTCAAAACCGGAAAGAAGCCCGTGAAGCGGGAAAACGGCAGAAAAAGGGGTAATTAACCCGCTGAATGCGGGATAAAGAAAGGACAGATATGTTATGGAATTTGTTATTGCCGGTCTGCTGGTTCTTGGGGTTATTATTGCAATTGACTGGTTCGCCGCGAAAACCATGTATGAGATTGCGGTGATGAAAGGCCACCCCCAGAAGAAGTATTTTTGGTGGTGTTTCTGGATGGCCATGTTTGGCTATCCGATGGTGATTGCCCTGCCCGACCGGCGCGGCGCACAGGCACAAAGCGCCCCCAGCGCGGACGAACTTCCCGAACTGTAAGGAGGGCAGGGGCAAATGAGCGAAAGATATTCAAAGCTGTTTGCCCTGTCTGAAAATCTGTACTCTGCAGGCGCTCCTGTCGTGATTGCGGCGGGAGCGTTGCAGAAAGACAATCAGACGGGCAGGGTCCTTGCACAGCTTAAAATGCGCAACATTCAAGGCAAGGCAATCAAGGCGGCAACAGTAAAAATCACCCCCTTTGATACGGTGGGAAAGCCGCTCGGCGAGACGGTTGACTATCAGTATTTAGACCTGTCGGCGGGGCGTGACGCTGACTTTGGACAAAAAACACCTGTTATGCTCAAGGAAGCGGCTACAC
The DNA here is from genome assembly GCA_910587505.1 of uncultured Oscillospiraceae bacterium. GTDB lineage: Bacteria > Bacillota > Clostridia > Oscillospirales > Oscillospiraceae > Pelethomonas. Next base: position 1,326 of record CAJULD010000070.1, read on the forward strand.
GCTCTTTTACTGTATCCGTGGTGGAGGTTATATTTGCCGACAACAGCGTTTGGACGGCCTCTAATGAAGTATGGGAACCGCTTTCCGCACCTGTCGCACTGGAAACGGCTTTGTCAGACGGCGAACTTGCAAAACAGTACCGGGTAAAATACGGGGCTGATTGTAAGTGCGTTTTCAAAAAGGAAAAGGATTTGTGGCGGTGCGCCTGCGGGGCGATTAACCACGACAGCGAAAAGAACTGCCACAGTTGCCAGAAAGAAGCCGCCGCGCTTGCCGCGCTGAATGTAGACGAACTAAAGGCAGACCGGGACAAGAGGCTTGCGGCGGAGCAGAAAAAGGCCGCAGATGAAAAAGCGGCGGCGGCGGAACAGGCGAAGAAAACAAAGAAGATTGCCATGATTGCCGCGCCGATTGTCGTTGTTGCGATTATAGCGGCGGTGCTGATTTCCAACTTTGTGAAAGCCCGGCAGGAAGAAGCGGCACGATCAGAGGCTTATAATACCGCTGTTGCGATTGCGGAGGCAGGACAATACGATGAGGCGATTGCCGCTTTTACTGAACTTGGAGATTATAAGGACAGCGCGGAGCAGACAGAACATCTAAAGAACAGCGTGGAGCAAATAAAGAAAACTGCTTATAATCAAGCGGTCACACTTTTTGAAAACGGGGAGTTTGACGAAGCGTATGCCGCGTTTGAAGAACTCGGAGATTATAAGGACAGCGAAACCATGCGGAACCTGTGCGGACATGGAGGAGCAATTGTAACAATTGCCTTTTCGCGCATGGGTATGTTTGGGGATGACTCCGCAGAAACCTTCGATGTTGCGTATCATACACAAACAGAAACGTTCCTTATTAATCTCTACTTTGACAAGATTGTGGAATTAACCGGCTGCTCCCCGGACGAAACCGAAGGTCTGAAAGAAGAACTCTCTTATTTGCTTGCGGATATGTACGATGAGGTCGCTGCCTGCTCCGGAAATTACGCTACCATCACGGTGTATGATACATCCTCAAAAAAAAATATTGTATTTCAAATTTGAGCACCGGGGCGGGATTACTCCCGCCCCGCGACGTTTCTGTCAACAGGCTATAAACCAGGCCGTTTTCCTGTGTCATACGTTCTGATCGTTCTATTTTAAAATGTGGAGAGGCCAAAAGCATTTCAACGGCAAAAATCCCACTGGACCTGCCCCGCAGATTCACGGAACAGCCCCAGGAGAGCCGCCTTCTTCCCCTGATAAGCAGGTTTCCCGCGCCGCCGGGGTTCTCCGCACGGACGCCCTGCAGCCCTTGCGCCGCAAGGACTCTACCGCTGGTCGGTTGACAAAAAGCCGCCTTTTGCTTATACTTGCGGCAAAGGAGGAATGCGTAATGGCAGGAAATTATGAAATTGATAACGAAAAATTCGGCGCGTTTCTTGTCCGGCTGCGAAAGGAAAAGGGCATGACCCAGAAGGAGCTGGCGGAAAAGCTTTACGTATCGGACAAGGCGGTAAGCAAGTGGGAGAGGGGGCTGAGCCTGCCGGATATCGCGCTCCTGCAGCCCATGGCGGAGGTGCTGGGGGCCAGCGTGACGGAGCTGCTCAGCGGACAGTATATCGAGCAGGACCAGACGCTGACGGTGCAGGAGGTGGAGCCGCTTCTGACGGGCGCGCTGCATATGACCGCACGGGAGCAGGAGGAGCAGCGGAAACACAGGCGGAGGTGGGGCATGGGGTTTTTGTGGTCGCTGGCGCTGTGCGTCGTGGAGACCGTACTCCTCTGCCGGCTTGCGCCGGCGTCATTCTGGGCGGAAGATATTGTATTCGTTATCCTCCCGCCGCTGATGGCCCTCATCTTCGGGCTGTACTTTATCTTCTTCGCGAAGGAAAAGCTCCCCGTGTTCTACGACCGGTACAGGGTGAACTTCTACAGCGACGGCATGTTTCGCATAAACATCCCCGGCGTATACTTCAACAACAGCAACTGGCCCCATATTCTGAATGCCGTTCGGGCATGGGCATGCCTGACATTGGGGGGCTGGCCGGTGTTTTACGCCGCCGTGCGAAAGCTGCTGTCTGTACTGGGGGCTTCCGCATGGGTGCAGTTTGGCATTTTGCTGCCCGCGACGCTGTTTTGGATCCTGGGCGGGATGATGATCCCCGTTTATGTGGTGGGGCGAAAATACGAATAACACGGAGAGCCCGGACAACGCGTCCGGGCTCTCTTTTTTCAGCCAACCAGCAGGCCCATGCCGTCCAGCAGGTCCTCCAGCGTATCGGGGTCCAGCGAGTGGACAACCTGCAGCGAGTGGTCCGGGATATTCACCGCAGCGGATGTAATCCCCGGTTTCTCCGTCAAGGCGCAGGCCAGCTCTGCGCCGCAGGCAGTGCAGTGGTTCCTGGCGGTGCAGAAGCCGCAGTTCATGTAAGAGATCGTCAAAGTGTCTGTCATAAATTTTTATTTCTTAAAGTCCCTTTTGATACTTTTTTCATGCAGTGCCCACAAAGCGGGCACTGGCAGCCTCAGCCGCCGCAGTGGTTTCAGGGGAAAGCATGTATGCCTCATGTCTGAATCTCAACGCTGGGGAACAGCCCGGCGTCGGTGTGGGGCAGGAAGCAGGCGGCCACAAATTCGTCCATGTACCCGGGCTCGTTGCTGAGCTCCAGGTAGGTCATGGAGCGGCTGAGCTCGAAGACCCTGTCCCGTGCCTCGCTGCTCAGGAGCATGGCATACGCCCCGGTCTGGGAGGAGTTGCCGATGTAGTGGAAATTCTCCAGCGGAATATCCGGGAACATGCCGATGGTTACGGCGTTGCGCATATTGATGCCGCTGCCGATGCCCCCGGCCACGTAGACCCGCTCGATCACCGACGCGTCGAAGCCCAGAGAGGACAGCATGGTCTGTGTGGCGGAGAAGATGGCTCCCTTGGCCCGGATGAAGTTTTCAATATCCACCTCGTTGAGACAGACGTCCTTCACCCCGCCGGTGTCCTTCTGCCAGGCCAGGACGTAGGAGCCCATGCCGTGCTCGTCGTGGAGCACCCGGTCCCCCTCCCGGACAAACTTGCCCTTCCCGTTGATAATGCCACAGCGGAAGAGCTCCGCGATGATATCGATGATGCCGCTGCCGCAGATGCCCGCCGGGGCCACGCCGCCCACCACGGTCAGGGTGGGCTCCATGGTCTCTTTGTCAATGACGCAGGCCTCCACCGCGCCGTCGGTGGCCCGCATGCCGCAGGAGATGTCCCCTCCCTCGAAGGCGGGACCGGCGGAGCAGGCGCAGCTCATGAGGAACTCGCTGTTGCCGAAGACCAGCTCCCCGTTGGTACCCAGATCGATGAAAAGGCTCATGGCCGGATCGTTCCAGATCATGGACACCAGCGCCCCCGCCGTGATGTCCCCGCCCACATAGCTGCCGATGTTGGGGGCAACGATCAGCTCCGCCAGAGGATTCATCTTCAACCCGATGTCACGGACATACAGGTGGTCCGCCCGGAAGAAGCTGGGCACAAAGGGCTCCATGCGGATAGGATCGGAGTGGAGGCCCAGCAGCAGATGGTTCATGGTGGTGTTGCCCGCCAGCACCATCCGGTACACCCGCCGGGGATTGATGCCCGCCTCCCGGTACATGAAGGAGAGCATGGGGATAATGGATTCCTTGATGACCGCGTCCTGAAGCCGCTTGCGGCCGCCGGGCCTGCCGGACTCGATGATGCGGTTGATGACGTCTGCACCATAACGGATCTGTCCGTTGCCGCCGCTGGCCTTGGCCAGAATCTTCCCGCTCTCCAGGTCCACCAGCACCCCCGCCAGAGAGGTGGTGCCCAGATCCAGGGCGAAGCCCACCAGAGGGTCGGTGCTGTCGCCGGGGAGCACATCCCGCATGAGGATGCGGTCTCCATCCCGCGAAATGACGCACTTGACCTTGAAGTTGCTCTCCCGCAGGGTCTGGCTGAGGTTCTTCAGCACCGCCCAGGGCAGCATGATGGCGCTCTCGTCCACGCCAGTAGCGGCCTCTACCGCCCGGAGGAGCCGCTCATTGTCCGGCATGGTGTCGTCCAGGGTGGGCTCGTCCAGCTCCAGGGGCAAAAAGCTCAGGTCGCTGCCGAAGGTCATGCCCGCCTCCTCCAGCTGCCGGCGGAGATTGTCAAAGATGGCGATCTCCTCCGGGGAGCTGAGGTCCGCCATTTTCATCCGGGAGCGGTAGGCGGAGGCGATGTCGGGAACCTCGATCTCGGCGTCGCCGGCGACGGTGGCCAGGCACGCCAGGCGCCACCCGGCGTCGTACTCGTCCCTGGAGATGTGGCGGTTAATGGGCGCGTCCAGGCTGCCGGAGGCCAGACGGACCCGGCACTTGCCGCAGACCCCGTTGCCGGAGCAGGGGGCGTCGATGGCCACGTTGGCCTTCCGGGCAACATCCAGAAGTTTTTCTCCGGGGTTGGCGGAGATGGAGACCGGCGCGCCGGTCTCAAAGATAAAGGTGATGTTTGGCATCTTTTGTTTCCTTTCAGAGGGAGTTTCGATTTTGCTGTATCCCAGTATATCGGGACAAAAGGGGATTGTCAAGAAGCGGGTTCACCGACCGCCCCTGCGGGGCGGTCATGGGGGCGGTTTCGATGCCAAACCCTGCCGGGGCTTCCGGCCCAGGACCCCGCGCCTGCTTTTCGGCTGCACGGAAAGCAGGCAAAAGCGTGCCAAAACCTGCGGTTTTGAATTCCCTTACTATCGGACGCTGCTGCCGGTAAAACGCATCGGGCGCCCCGTGAGCCTTCTGTTCTTCTTCCGGGGGAACCGTGCCTGAAGGACTGCGGCCGCCGCCCACGGCGGCCCGGCCTTTGATTCCATTCAGGGGCGGGAAAGAAACTCCCTCTTGACAGCAGTACAAAACCGTACTATAATACCGGCTGTCCTTTAGTACGAAACCGTACTGAAACGGAGGAAAATCTATGGTCAACACACGAATGCTGAGCCGGCGGTATGTTGCCGCCGCCAGCGCCGCAGACGGCGCATATTACCGCTGGGCCAGGCACTCCGGGGTCACCATGCACACGCTGGATCTGCTTTACGCCCTGGATGACGGCCTGCCCCACTCCCAGAAACAGATCTGCGAGGAATGGGCGCTCCCGAAAACATCGGTCAATACCGTGGTGACGGCCTGCCGGGAGGCGGGACATATCACCCTGGAGTCCATGCCAGACCAGCCCCGGCAGCGGCAGGTCTGCCTCACCGGGGCAGGCCGGGCCTATGCCAGGGAGACGCTGCGGGACCTGTACGCCGCCGAGGAGCAGGCCATGGAGGAGACGGTCACGGCCTTCGGACCGGAGTTTGTGGACGCGGTGGAGTTTTTCTCCGCCCGCTTCCGGGAGGCCCTGGATAGAAATCTGTCAGAGAAAGAGGAAAACCAGTCTGTATGAGAATCCAATTGTCCGAACATTTTACCTGCTCCAGGCTGCTGCGCTTTACCCTGCCCTCTATTATCATGATGATTTTTACCTCTGTCTACAGCGTAGTAGACGGGCTGTTTGTCTCCAATTTCGCCGGAAAGACGCCCTTCGCGGCCATCAACCTGATTATGCCCCTGCTGATTATCACCGGCGCGCCGGGATTCATGATCGGCGCCGGAGGCTCCGCCATTGTGGCAAAAACCATGGGGCAGGGCAGACAGGAGGAGGCCCGGCGGCAGTTTTCTTTCCTGGTCTGCGCCGCCGCCGCGCTGGGAGCGGCGGTGGGCGGACTGGGCGCGGTCTTCGCCCGGCCCGCGTCGGCCGCGCTGGGGGCGGAGGGGGAAATGCTGGAGCACTGCGTCCTGTACGCCCGGATCATTCTGGCGGCGAATCCCTGCTTCATCCTGCAAAATGTCTTCCAGAGCTTTTTTGTGGCGGCGGAGAAGCCCAAACTGGGCCTTTTCTTCACCGTGGGGGCGGGGTTGACCAACATCGTGCTGGACGCACTGCTGGTGGGCGCGCTCCACGGGGGCATCGCCGGGGCGGCTGTTGCCACCGGCCTCAGTCAGGCGGTGGGCGGACTGGGTCCGGTGATCTACTTCCTTCGGGAGAACGACAGCCTGCTGCGTCTGGTCCGGCCCCGGTTTGACGGCAGGGTGCTGTGGAAAACCTGTACCAACGGTTCCTCGGAGCTGATGAGCAACATTTCCGGGTCCGTCGTGTCCATACTGTACAACTTCCAGCTGCTGCGTCTGGCGGGAGAGGACGGTCTGGCGGCCTACGGGGCGGTCATGTATGTCAACTTTATTTTTCTGGCCATTTTCATTGGCTATGCCATTGGCAGCGCCCCAGTCATCAGCTATCACCTCGGCGCGGAAAACCACGGCGAGCTGAAAAGCCTGCTGTGCAAGAGCGCGGCGCTCACCGGGACGGCCGGAGCGGCTATGGCGGCGCTGGCGATGCTGGCCTCCGCGCCCCTGTCAAAGATCTTTGTGGGATACGATCCGGCGCTGTATGCGCTGACGGTCCGGGGGTTCCGGATGTACGCCGTTTCCTACCTGATCTGCGGGTTCAACATCTTCGGCTCCTCCTTCTTTACCGCGCTGAACAACGGTCTGGCCTCGGCGCTGATCTCCTTCCTGCGGACGCTGGTGTTCCAGTGCGCCAGCGTGCTGATTCTGCCTGTCTTTCTGAAGATGGACGGTATCTGGCTGTCCATCTCCGTGGCGGAAACGGCGGCGCTGATTGTGACATTGATCCTGCTGGCAAAAAACCGGAAGGTGTACCACTACTGACGCGAAACCGGGGAGGGCGTTTGGCCCTCCCCGATCTTTTGCTTAGATTATGTTTACTGCACCGGAATGACCACCCCGGCCACCTCCACTGCGGCGATCCGGTCCAGATCCACCACCACCAGCTCCGCGGGTCCTTCCGTGTCCGCAGTGTTCATGGCGTTGGTGTGGTTTGAGAAGCTGAAATAGGCCCCGCCCAATCCAGCAAACGGATGTCCCTTCGCAAAGATCTCATTTCCGTCCACGTCCAACAGCCGGACGCTGTCCGGTATGTTCTCCCAGTACCAATCCCCATACTCAACTGGATAGGGGTTGGAGATGTTGGTCCGGAAATACACCCCCACCGGGGAGATGACGACCTCCTCCAGAACCAATTTCTCATACGGAAAGGGCAGCTCAGCCATGGGCGCGAGGCGGAGGACGTTGTCCGCATAGTCGATGTCCAGCCAGCCGAAGTCCCACATGCCCTCTTTGACCATGGGACGGTCCCAGTTACGCTCATCCCAGAGATAGCCCCGGTTCTCCGTGAGGTTGATGAGCCTGACGTGCATCCGCACATGGTTGGACTCGCCTTCCGTGGTGTACCAGTTGTAGATCAGATGAATTTTGTTGTCCGTGGGGTCATCATCCGGCAGGGAGTAGCAGAAGCCCTTCGTGGTTCCGGGTACGCCCATCCGGTCGTACTCGTTGTCCATGTAGATTTCGTAGTAAGGCGCGTCCAGCACCGTCCCCTCCGGGGCCACGATCTCCACGCCCAGGAAGGACTGGAAGTTGTCCCCCACGCAGTCGGTGATGGTGGCGGTCCAGCCGTCTGCCTCCGCCATCCGGCCCACCGTGCCGCTGGCCTGCTCGTAGCCCGCCTGGTCTCCGGTAAAGAAGCCCCCCAGGGTGGGAGCCGCATCGATCTGGGCCACCGCCGCCATGCTCAGCGCCGAGAGCAGACCGATCACCGCCGCCACGGCGAGCACGCGCCGCATCCGCAGGGGCCGTCTTCCCACACGCCGGCTTTCCACCGCCCCCCGGCGCCCCAGGCTCTCCGCCAGCGCCTTTTTGCTCTCCTCCGTCAGCCGGACCCGGTCCAGTTCCCTTTTGTAGCTGTCAAAATCCTCGCGCATATTCCGTACCTCCCAGCATGTTTCTCAGTTTTTCCTTTCCCCGTTTCAGGTGGGTGCTTACCAGCGCCGGGGACCGGCCCAGCAGGGCGGCGATCTCCCGCACCTCACAGCCCTCGTAGTATCGAAGGAAGATCACCTCCCGGTACATGGCGGGCAGGGTCTGGACCAGCGCCAGCAGGCTGCCGTCCTCCGGCTCCGGGTCCTCCACGGCCAGCTGGAGGGACTCGTCCAGAGGGACCCGGTGGCGGAACCAGGCGGTTTTGCGCCAGTTCTTGCACTCGTTCACCGCAACACGAATCACCCAGGCCCGCTCCTGAGCCGGATCCGGGAAATCTCTGGAGTTCTCCAGCAGCCTGATGAGGACCGTCTGACAGACGTCCTTGGCGTCGTCCATGTCTCCCAGCCACGTCTTGCCGATTCGCAATATCAGGTCGGCGTAGCGGTCCACAAGGTATTCCGCCTGTTCGTCGTTCATCGCGTATCACCCCTTTCACTGAGAAAACAAAATGGAGAGGGGAAATCTGTCAGGAAAAAGAAAAATTCTGCGCGGCGCTGTGCGCCGGTACGGTCCGCGGGCAGACGGGGCCCCGAAGATGAAGCAGGACCGGAGCCTGCACGGCCCCGGTCCTGCGGGTTATTTACATCAGAGGCTCCAGATTCAGCACCGGGTGTCCCTTCTCCGTGAGGAAGTTGAGCAGCTCCTCGGGATCGGAGGTGATGGTCTCGTCGCCGATCATGTCGCAGAAGTTGTCAATGCCCAGCATCTCCCTGGCCGTGGCGTTGAGCCGCGCGGCCACGTCATCTTTCAGCTCCCTGGGCATCCAGACAATGCGGGCCACGCTGCCCTCGGCGGCGGCAAACTTCTTCGAGGCGATGAAGTGCCGTCCGTGACCCATGAAGCCGGGGGTCTGGACGCCGCCGCCGGTCATGCTGGCCAGCTCGCCGAAGGTCATGCCGGTGGGGGTCATGCCCTTGAACTCCCGGTTGCAGATCACCAGGCCGTTGGAAATGGGCTCGATGCCGCAGATGCACTCAAAGCAGCCGCAGCTGGTCATGGGGTCCTCCATGATGGAGTACAGGCTCACGTGCTCCACCGCGCCCTGGGTGGCGGCATGGACCATCCGGTCCACGTCGGGATAGTAGCCCTTCTTCTCGTCGGTGCAGCCCTCCTTGCTGATGGGCTGGCAGGGACCGGCGTCATTGAGCTCCTTGGTGGCCTTGGCGTCCAGCCAGCTCACCGCGCCGCACAGGCCCAGACGCTCGGGGGTAACCACGCAGCAGTGGCTGGGGGCGAAGGACTGGCAGAGGATGCAGGTGTAGAACTGGTCCACGCTCTCGTCGGTCATGGAGCTG
>CAJULD010000071.1 GCA_910587505.1 uncultured Oscillospiraceae bacterium
TATCAGGCCAGCGCAGCCGGGCTGCCCAAAGGACTGCCGCAGCGCACCTTGACAAGTCAATCCTGTGAAATCATCCTCCCAGATAGGCCTTTCGCACCTGGTCGCTGGCCATCAGCTCCGCCCCGGTGCCGCTCAGGGAGATCCGTCCCGTCTCCAGCACGTAGGCGCGGTCCGCCACGCTCAGCGCCGCCTGAGCGTTCTGCTCCACCAGCAGTATGGTCGTCCCGGCGGCATGGAGCTCCCTGATGATATCAAAAATCTGTTCCACCAGAATGGGGGCCAGTCCCATGGACGGCTCATCCAGCATCAGCAGCCTGGGACTGCTCATCAGCGCCCGGCCCATAGCCAGCATCTGCTGCTCGCCCCCGGACAGCGTTCCCGCAACCTGTCTGCGCCGTTCCTCCAGCCGGGGGAAGCGCCTGTATACGTCCGCCACGCCGGCGGCAATGGCGGAGCCTGGCCGGGTGTACGCTCCCATCTCCAGATTTTCCTCCACCGTCATCTGCAAAAAGATCCGTCGGCCCTCCGGCACCTGAGCCAGTCCCCGCTCCACCACCTTGTGAGGGGCCACGCCCTTCAGGTCCTGCTCCATGAACTGCACCGACCCCGTCCGGGGATGGAGCAGGCCGGACACCGTGTTGAGCACCGTGGACTTGCCCGCGCCGTTGGCTCCGATGAGGGTGACGATCTCCCCCTCGCTGACCTCGAAGGAGACGCCCTTCACGGCGTGGATGCTGCCATAATACACATGAATGTCTTCCACCTTCAGCAATGCCATGCCGTTACGCCTCCTTCTGCTTGCCCAGATAGGCCTCGATCACCGCGGGGTTGGCCTGGATGTCGTCGGGGGTGCCCTTGGCGATAATCCGCCCGAAGTTCAGCACGCAGATGCCCTCGCAGACTCCCATAACCAGATTCATGTCGTGCTCGATGAGCATGATGGCGATCTGGAAGGTATCCCGGATCTTCCGGATGTTGTTCATCAGCTCCGCCGTCTCCGACGGGTTCATCCCCGCTGCCGGCTCGTCCAGCAGCAGCAGGCTGGGTTTCGTTGCCAGCGCCCGGACGATCTCCAGGCGGCGCTGGGCTCCGTAGGGCAGACTCCCCGCCTGATAGCCCGCCATGTCCTGCATGTCGAAGATGGAGAGCAGCTCCAGCGCCTTCTCGTGGGCCTCTCTCTCCCGCTTCCAGTAGGAGGGCAGGCGCAGGATGCCGGAGACGGCGTTGTAGCGCATGTGCTCGTGAAGGCCCACCTTCACGTTGTCCTCCACCGTCAGGTTGCCGAACAGGCGGATGTTCTGGAAGGTCCGGGCCACGCCCATGTGATTGACCTGGATGGTACTCTTGCCTGCGGTATCCCGGCCGTCGATCATGACCGTACCCCGGGTGGGCTGGTAGACCCTGGTGAGCAGATTGAACACCGTGGTCTTCCCCGCGCCGTTGGGCCCGATAAGCCCCGCGATTTCCGTGCGGCCAATGGCCATGTTGAAGTCGTCCACCGCCGTCAGGCCGCCGAAGTCGATGCCCAGGTGGCGGCACTCCAGGATGGGACGCTTGTCCACGTCCCGCTCGGGGATGATGTTGGTACTGGGGACCGGTACCAGCTTTGGCTTGGGATAGTTATTTTTCTGCTGCCCGCTCATTTGACGGTCCCCTCCTTCGTTTTCCTCTTTTTCCGGAATCTGGCGTTGATGAAGTCCTGGGCGGCGGGATTGTTGGCCCCCAGCATCACCAGGATCAGAATCACCGCGTAGATCAGCATCCGGTACTCCGCCACGTCAAAGCTGCGCAGCAGCTCCGGCAGCACGTAGAGCAGGGAAGCGGCGATGATGGAGTCCCGGATGGAGCCCAGCCCGCCCAGCACCACGAATACCAGCACCAGAATGGAGGTGTTGAAGTCAAACTTGCTGGCCACGGTGGAGGAGTAGTTCAGTCCGAACAGCGCCCCTGCCGCGCCCGCCAGCGCAGCGGAGATGACAAAGGCCATCAGCTTGTACCTGGTCACGTTGATGCCCACGCTCTCGGCGGCGATGCGGTTGTCCCGCAGGGCCATGATAGCCCGGCCCGCCCGGCTGTTCACCAGGTTCTGCACCACCAGCAGCGTTACGAGAATCAGCAGGAATCCGGCGGTAAAGGTGGCCAGCCTGGTCACGCCCACCGCGCCCATGGGCCCCTTGATGATGGTCACGCCGTCCTCAGCCAGCAGGAAGCTGTCCGCCTTCACCGCTACATGGAGTCCTTTGCCGTCCACGCCCACATACAGCACCATAATAATGTTCTTGATAATCTGGCCGAAGGCCAGGGTGACGATGGCCAGATAGTCCCCCTGGAGCCGCAGCACCGGCACGCCTACCACCGCGCCGCCCAGGGCGCCCGCCAGGGCCCCCGCCGCCATGGAGACGGCCAGACGCAGCGGCGCAAGGGGAATGATCTCCTGCAGCAGGATGGAGACCACAATGCCGCTGAAGGCTCCCAGGCTCATAAAGCCCGCGTGGCCCAGACTCAGCTCGCCCAGAATACCCACCGTCAGATTCAGGGATACCGCCATGACTACATAGCAGCACGCGGGCACCAGCAGACTTTGCAGGGAGTTGGACAGCATTCCCATCGAGGTCAGTCCCTGCAATGCGGCAAAGGCCAGCACCACGATGCCATAATTGATAAACCCGCCAAGGGAGGTTTTACTGATCTTTTTCATGGCCGCCTCACACTTTCTCGGGCACGTACCTGCCCATCAGTCCGGCGGGCTTCACCAGCAGTACGATGATGAGCACCGCGAATACCACCGCGTCGGACAGGTCCGTGGAAATATAGGCCTTGCCAAAGGTCTCGATGATCCCCAGCAGCACGCCGCCCAGCAGGGCCCCGGGGATGGACCCGATGCCCCCGAACACCGCCGCGGTAAAGGCCCGGATACCGGGCATGGAACCGGTGGTGGGGGACAGAATGGGATAGGCGGAGCACATAAGCACCCCCGCGACGGCCGCCAGGGCGGAGCCGATGGCAAAGGTCATGGAGATGGTGGCGTCCACGTTGATGCCCATCAGCTGGGCCGCGGCCTTGTCCTCGGAGCAGGCCCGCATGGCTTTCCCCATCCTCGTCCGGCTGGTGAAGAGGGTCAGGCCCGCCATGACCACCACGCAGCAGACCACCGACAGAATGGCCACGCAGGAGATGCTCAGCTGGCCGGAGGCCAGCGACACGGTTCCCTCCACAATGGGGGTAAAGATCTTGGTGTCCGCTCCCCAGAGGATCTGGGCGCTGTTTTGCAGAAAGTAGCTGACGCCGATGGCGGTGATGAGCACCGCCAGGGACGGGGCCTGCCGCAGGGGTTTGTAGGCCAGACGCTCGATGACCACGCCCAGCACGGTACACACCGCCACCGCCAGCACCACGCCTGCCGCGGCGGGCAGGCCAAAGCTGCCCGCTGCGAAGAAGGCAACGTATGCGCCCACCATAATCACGTCTCCGTGGGCGAAGTTCAGCATCTTGGCGATGCCGTAAACCATGGTATAGCCCAGGGCGATGATGGCGTAGATGCTGCCCAGGCTGATTCCGGTAATCACGTTATTCAGAAACGACATAATTCCCTCATTATTACGGTCAAGTCAAATAGGTATATTCTTTTTCCTGAAACCATCCGCCGCCTTGCGGCGGTCCGGGCTGCCAGCGCCGCTGTGCGGGCGCTGCACGGGAAAAGAATCAAGAAGGATTTTAAGAAATCGCCGGAAAAAGGCTGCCAGACCGCTCCGGCAGCCCTTTTCCGGGTCGATGCGCTTTTTGTCATTCAGCACCGCGCTCTGTTACCATGCGGGAAATCTGCGTTCCCCACCGGCAGCAAAGAGCGGGGGAGAGTTTCTTTTGCCCGCTTTTTCTTTGGTGAAAAAACGGGTTACTGGGTGACGTACACGCCGCTCTCCACCCTGACCACCACGGGGGCCTTGGAGATCTCGCCGCTGGCCAGCCAGGTCATACCGCTGCCGGTCAGGCCGTCCACGGAGAACTGACCGCCGGTGAACAGGGCAATCAGCGCGTCGCACAGCTGGGCGTTGTCCATGTCGCCCACGCCCTCGATCTGGCAGCAGGCCTCATAGATGGCGTACATGCAGTCATAGCCGTCTGCGGCGAACTGGTTGGGCAGGATCTCATGGGCGGCCTGATAGGCTTCCACGAACTTCCTGGTCCGCTCGTCGGTACCGGAGGCGTTGAACGGGGTCATCAGCAGCAGGCCCTCGGCCAGGGACTTGTCGAAGCCCTTCATATCCAGCATGCCGTCCATGCCGTCCCCGCCGAAGAAGGTGGGGGCATAGCCCATCTGCTTCGCCTGCGCCAGAATCAGGGAAGCGGGGGTGTAGTAGATGGGCAGGAACACCAGATCGGCGCCGGCATCCTTGCAGGCGTTGAGCTGGACGGTGTAATCGGTGGTCTTGTCGTCGGGATAGGTCTGGGTGGCGACGACGTTCAGGCCAAGCTCTCTGGCCCTGGCGGCAAAAGCGTCGGCAATACCGGTGGAGTAGGCGTCGCCGTTATTATAGATGACGGCGATACTGCTGCCCAGGCTGTTGTCCTTGAGGTAGTTGGCCGCAGCAACGCCCTGTCCGGGGTCGGTGAAGCACATCTGGAAGGCGTTGTCCTTCCCGGCGGTGACATCGGTGGAGGAGGCGGAGGGAGTCAGTTGGAAGTAGCGGTCCGCATAGGTCTCGGCGGCCACGGCCACGCAGGGCGCGGTGGTGGTGCAGCCGTAGATCACATCCACATCCCAGTCCTTCAGCTTGTTGTAGGCGGATACGGCGGTGTCGGCAACGCCGGTGTCATCCTGAAAGTCATACTCCAGCCTGATGGGGCCGTTCAGGGCGTTGATCTCGTCCACGGCGATCCGCGCACCCCAGTCGGTGGCGGTGCCGTACTGAGCCAGGTCGCCGGTGATGGGCCCGATGCCCCCCACTCTGATGGTCACGGCGGAGCCGGAGCCCTGAGCGCCGGCGTCGTTTTTCTGGCCGCCGCCGCAGGCCGCCAGGGCCAGGGTCATGACAAGAGCCAGAAGCAGTGCAAAAAACTTCTTCATGAATCCTTTACTCCTTTAAATCAGATATGCGGCTTCCCCCGGGCGCTGTTCTTCTCCGGGAAGAGTAGGACCATGATAAAACCTAATCTCTAAAAAGTCAACTGTCATTCTATACACAATTTATTCACAAATTCTCCTCCGCTTTTATTGTCATTCCACACAAAACAGGCATAAAAACCTTCTTCACAGCAAAAAAGAGCCCTCTTTCAAAAGAAAGAGGGCTCTTTTTATATGAGATAATTTCATGTTACCCACAGCTTTGGTCATGCATCCGTCCGCTACAGCGGCGTCTCCCGCTTCCCGTCCATAAAGTCCAGAACCCGCTGCCGGGTCTCTTCGTCCTCGATCACGCCGGGGCAGTAGTTATTGCTCTCGCCGGTGTAGACGTAGCAGGGAATGATCTCTGAGGACCTGCTCTCCAGACTGCCGTCAGGGCCGATGTGAAGAGTAAGCTGGTAGATGACCGTCCGGTTTTCCGGATATTTGCTGCCGCCGTAACAGAAGTTTCCCAGGGAATAGATGATCTCCGCTCCGTTGTAGGTTTCCCGGGGCTGGAGCACATGGGGGTGGTTGCCGATGACCAGATCCGCTCCTTCGTCCACCAGCTTCCGGGAGGCCCGCTGCCGCCACTCCTCCGGGGCGTGAACCTTCTCCCTGCCGCCGTGGTAGAAAACGATCTGAAAATCGGAGTCCTCCTCCGCCTTCCGGATGCGCCGGACAATCTCGCCCGCCTGCCCCTCGTTCCACAGGCCGTGGCAGATTACGGCAATGCGGTACCCGTTCTTTTCATAGTAGATGGTCCTGCCGTTGTCCCCGTACAGCAGCCCGGCGTCCTCCACGGCCCGGATGGTGTCGCGGGAGCCCTCGGGGCCGTAGTCTCCGGTGTGGTTGTTGGCCAGGGACACCGCCTCCACTCCCGAGGAGGTGAGAATCTCCGCATTGGCGGCGGGGCCCCGGTACCAGTAGGCGGGATCATGGTCCTTTTCCCGCTCCGTCAGCACCCGGTCTGTCAGAACGTTCTCCAGATTTACCACCGTCAGATCGTCAGCAGCAAAAACAGGGGCCACATTCTGGAGAAAATAGGAGGGCTCATGCTTCCGGGCGTAACCGCTGAAGCCGCCGGAGAAAAACTCCCCCCTGAAGGAGGCCAGCATCATGTCCCCGGCAAAGCTGGCCGTCAGGTCAAAGCCTTCTCCGCCGTCCGCGCCGGTCCCGTCCGGTCCGGCTGCGCCGCACAGCAGCAGGCAGCCAAGAAGCAGCAGCAGTGTCCGTTTCATCCTGTGAACCTCGTCTTTTCCGTCCGCGGGCGCGGACATATTGTGGTTTTCACCGTGCCAGTATACCATATCCGGCAGCCGGGCGCAAGGGGCGGGACAGGAACACACAATCCGGCAGCCGGGCGCAAGGGGCGGGACAGGAACACACATTATTTCAGACATGCATGCTTTTATTTCAGGAACATTCACCGGGTTTCCTTCCCGGGAAGCAGCGTCCCCACGCAGCGGTTGATGGGCAGGCCCTCTCCGTAGAATTTTGCCTCATAGTCCGTCATGACGCCCTGGGGGCCGTTTTCGTGGAGATTCCGTGTGACCTCGCTGAGCCGGTAGCCCGCCTCCGGAAACTCCAGGACGGAAAACTCAAAGAGGGGCTGATTGTCGGTTTTGAAGTGGATCTGCCCGCCGCTTTTCAGGACCTTCCGGTAGAGCGTCAGGAAGCCGCGGTGGGTCAGGCGGCGTTTGGCCTGCCCTTTGGGAGGCCAGGGGTCGCAGAAATTGATGTAGATCAGGTCCACCTCGTCCGGCCCGAAATAGTCCGGCAGCAGCGCCGCGTCCCCTACCACGAAGAACACGTTTTTCAGCTCCAGCTCCATGGCCCGCTCCATAGCCACCACCATGGCGTCCGGCACCTTCTCAATGGCGATAAAGAGGACGTCCGGGTTCCGCCGGGCCGTCTCCGCAGTGAAGCGCCCCTTGCCGCAGCCCAGCTCCACCCGCAGCTCCCCGGCCTGAGGCATCAGCGTCTCCCGCCAGCGCCCCCGCAGGGCGAAGCCGTCCTTCACATGGCAGGCCGCGCACCGCTCCATCCGGGGAATGAGATTCTTTTTCTTTCGCATCCGCATGGGATTTTCTACCTCCAGAGTGATATCTGACTGTGATTGTATCATGCGCCGCGGAGAATTACAAGGCGGCGCGGGAAAATCGGACTGCAACGCCGCGCAGGCTCCGGCTAAATGCTCCGCCACAGCAGCAGATTGTCCTCGAACGCCGCCTCGACCCGCCCCGTCTCCTTCAGCCAGGACAGATAGGAGCGGACCGTGCTGCCCACCAGAGCGTACTGCTGGAAATTCATGGTCAGGCCGTAATGCCGGAACAGCCGCTGCAAAACGGTCTCGAAGGGCAGGGGCTCCCGGCAGATGGCCACAATCTGCTCCGCGGCCTCGTGAATCTTGTCCCGGTTGTACCGCACCAGCGCCCGGATGTCCGCCGCCGCCTCCGCGTGGGCGGGAACGAACAGCGGGGCCTCCATGACCTCCACCCTGTCCAGGGTGTCCAGACAGGCCGCCACGTCATAGAGAAAGGTGAGGGCGTATTTGTCCAGCGTGGCCCGGCTGCACAGACAGTCCGCCAGAAACACCGTCCCGTCCGGCGTGCGGAAGCCCACCATGTCAAAAAAATGGCCCGGCAGAGGGATGACCTCCACCTCACGGGGAAAGCTGTCATGGGAGAAGTCCGTCACCTCGCAGCTCTGGGCCATCAGAAATTTGTGGCGCAGCTCCCGGCAGGGGTAGCCGCCGTAAAGAAAGGAGGGCTCCAGCAGGGGGTGGCGAATGAAATCCGCCTCGATGCCGGAGGAGAAGACCCGGCACCCGGTCTGCTGCTGCAGATAGCGGTTGCCGCCGGTGTGGTCGGCGTTGGAGTGCGTGTTCAGGATGCCCGCCAGGGTCCAGCCCTCCCGGTCCAGCAGCTGCCGGACCTTCCGCCCGGCGTCCCTGTCGCCGCCGCTGTCAACGAGGTAGACCCGGCCCTCCTCCGCCTGACAGATCCCGATTTTCACCGGCCCGTCCAGATAAAAGCTCCGGGGGCCCGCCTGGATCAACTCGTACATGCGCATTCGCTCCTTCCGGAAAAGATTGGGAAAAGGATACCACATTCCCCCTCCGCTGTCAAATCGGGCGGCCCGTTCGACAGTTTTCCCCATTTTCCGCCGGATACCCTATTGAAAAACGGTTGGGGATACGATATACTATTGCCGGCCTGACAGCCGGGCAGCCCCGGACTTTATCGACAGGCAGAAACGGAGGCGGATCCATGGCGGCCCTGGAGCTTACCATAACCGGGGAACAGGCCGGACGCACGGTGAAAAGCCTGCTGCGGAGGGAGCTGGGCGTCTCCGCGGCGCTTCTGGGCCGATTGAAGCGGACGGAGACCGGCCTGACGGTCAACGGCGCGCGGGCGTTCACCACCGCCGTCCTCCGGGAAGGGGACCTTCTGGCGGTGGATCTGGCCGCGGCGGAGCGGCCGTCCGGCGTGCGCCCCATCCCCATGGCGCTGGAGATCCTCTTTGAGGACGAGCACCTGCTGGTGGTAAACAAACCTGCGCCGCTGGCCGCCATCCCCTCCTCCCTGGTCCCGGAGGAGCCGTCTCTGGCCTCCGGCCTGCTGGCCCATCTGGGAGAGGGGACGGCAGTCCATCTGGTCAACCGGCTGGATCGGGGGACCACCGGCCTGCTGGCGGCGGCCAGGTCCGCATGGGTCCATGACCGCCTCCGGCGGCAGATGCACACGGCGGGCTTTCACCGGACCTATCTGGCCGTCTGCACAGGGACGCCGGAGCCGGAGGAGGGCCGGGTGGAACTGCCCATCGGCCGGGACCCCTCTTCCGCCGTCAGGCGGCGAATCGATCCGGCGGGAAAACCGGCGGAGACGGAATACCGGGTGCTGGAGCGCCGGGACGGTTTCTCCCTGGCGGAGCTGACGCCCCGCACCGGGCGCACACACCAGCTGCGGGTGCATATGGCCGCCATAGGCTGTCCCCTGGCGGGGGACTGGCTGTACGGCGTGGAGGACCGGAGCCTGATTGCCCGGCCGGCGCTCCACGCCGCCGCTCTGGCGCTGATTCATCCGGTCACCGGGGAGCGGATGGCATGGGAGGCCCCGCTGCCCGCGGACATGAAAAAACTGATGGGGAGATAGAGCAATGGCAGAACTGATTTTCCTGGACCTGGAATGGAATACCACCTTCTACCGGAACAAGAGCGGGGAGAGGGTCCCCTTTCATGAGCTGCTGGAGGTGGCCGCCATGAAGGTGGAGCAGTCCACCGGCGCCATGCTGGATTCCTTCCACAGCTACATCCATCCCAAGGCCAGCCGCAGAATCGAGGGCCGAACCTACCGTCTGCTGCCCTACGAGCGGGAGGAGCTGCGCTCCCTGCTGGCCGGCGCGCCGGGATTTCTGGATCTGGGCCCCATGTTCCTGCATTGGTGCGGGCCGGACCCGGTGTTCGTGGAGTGGGGGAACAACGACGTGGAGGTCCTGCTGGACAACTTTGCCTTCCACCGTCTGTCCTTTGACGCGGACTGGAAGTGCGAGTATTTTGACCTGCAATATATGTATCAGAAGCTGGTGGAGGGCTCTCTGGGCTGCCAGCCCTCCCTGGAAAAGGCGGTGACGGAGCTGGGGCTGGATACGGACCTGGATTTCCATTCCGCCTGGAACGACACCTATTATACAATTATGGTCTATCAGGCCATGCTGGACCGGTTTGAGGATCTGACCATGTTCCACCGTCCCCCCAGGCACAAGGGCGTGCCGCCCCTGTGGGAGCTGGAGCTGGGCCGCTACGATACCCGCTGGGCCTGCAAGAACCGGCGGGAGGTGGCCCACCCGGCGTGTCCGCTGTGCGGACGGACGCTGCTCGCGGGCCGGTGGATGCGTACGGGGCCCGCGGAGCAGGTGCTGCGCTGCAAGTGCCCGGAACACCGCCGCCTGTATATGGCGGTCACGGTGGAAAAGGACGGCGGGCAGTGGACGGGCAAGGCCGCGCTCTACAAGGAAGCGGGCCCCATCGCCGAGCGCTACCGCAAGGCGGTGCGGAAAATGCAGGAAAACAGCCGCAAAAAGGAAAAAGCCGTGGGATAACGGGAGCCATTCAGGCTCCCGTTCAGCCTGTCGAAAAAGTCTGCCTGCTGGTAGACTTTTTCATGTAAAGATGATAAAACAGGGAGTAAGGGGTGAGGGATATGCTGGAGCGAGGGAAAAATGAGCGAGGGGTCATAGAAATGGTGGACACAGAAAGCCTGGTGCCACCCGGACATCTGTTGCGGCAGGTGGATGCAGCGGTAGATTTCGAGAAATTGTACGAAATTGTGGAGCCACTGTACAGCGAAGAAGAGGGCCGGCGGAGCATCGACCCAGTGGTGC
>CAJULD010000072.1:0-5959 GCA_910587505.1 uncultured Oscillospiraceae bacterium
CGCAGGATGTCACCGACATTCTGGGCGACATCTTCGGCTGAGCCGCGCAGGAAAACCGGATAAGCACAGAGCCCCCGGAGGCATCGCCTCCGGGGGTTCCCTCCTTTAAGCAGGCAAAATGCCGGACTCCGCCCAGGCACGGCAGGGGGCGCTGCCCCTGCACCCCGCCAGGAAAAAGAATGGATACCGCGCCTGGCCTTTTCCGGTTGTAATCTTTCCAGAATGTGGTATACTCTTTTCAGAAACCAATGAGGAGGCAGCCCATGAAACTGATGGTCATCGACGGCAACAGCATCGTTAATCGCTCCTTTTACGGTATCCGGCCCCTGACGACCCGGGACGGACTGTATACCAACGCGGTCTACGGCTTCGTCACAACCCTCCAGCGTCTGCTGGACGAGGAGAAGCCGGAGGCTCTGTGCGTCACCTTCGACCGGCGGGAGCCCACCTTCCGCCACCAGGAGTACGAGGGTTACAAGGCCCAGCGAAAGGGGATGCCGGAGGAGCTGGCCCAGCAGATGCCGGTATTGAAAGAGGTGCTGGACGCCATGGACATCCCCCGCTACGAGCTGGCGGGCTACGAGGCGGACGACCTTATCGGGACCATCTCCCGGAAATGCGAGGCCGCGGGCTGGGACTGCGTGGTGGTCACCGGGGACAAGGACAGCCTCCAGCTGGTGACGGACCATACGAAGGTCAAGCTGGTCTCCACCCGCATGGGGCAGACCACCACGAAGGACATGACGCCGGAAAGCTTCCGGGAGGCCTATGGGTTCGACCCCGTCCATATCATTGACCTGAAGGCCCTCATGGGCGATGCCAGCGACAACATCCCCGGCGTGAAGGGGGTGGGGGAGAAGACGGCCATGGACCTGGTCCGGCGGTATCAGAGCATCGACGCCCTTTATGCCGCCATGCCGGACGTGGAGGCCAGACCCGCCGCCATCAGAAAACTGGCTGAGGGCGAGGAGAGCGCACGGATGAGCTATCATCTGGCCACCATCGTCACCGACGCGCCTCTGGTTTTTCAGCCGGATGAGAATCTGCGGCGGCCGGTGAAGCAGTCGCTGTACAATGTGTTCCTTCGGCTGGAGTTCAACAAGCTGATTGAAAAAATGGGCCTTACCGCCCAGACGGAGCCGGCGGCGGAAAAGACGGGGGAGGCGGACTGGGAGACCCATGTGGAGCAGGTAACGGGGGAGGCGCAGGCGGCGGCGCTGCTGGAGACCTTCCGGAAGGCGGAGTATGTGACGCTGCTGGCCCTGCCGGACCTGTCCGCCGTTGTGGCGGAGTGCCGGACGGGGGAACGGGCCTCCACGGCAGGGGAATTCTACTTCCACCGTTACAAGGGCGACTGGAACGGGCTGCTCGCCGCCCTGTTCGCGGCGGATATCAAAAAGGTATCCCACGATGTAAAGGACCTGATGCGGGCGCTGCTGGGAAGCGGCCTCCCGGCGGAGGGGTTCATTTTCGATACTGCTCTGGCGGGCTATCTGCTGGACGCCACGGCGGGCCACTACGACATCGGACGGCTGTTCGCCTCCTGGTTCAGGGAGGAGCTGCCCAGGCCACTTTATCTGGCGCCGGATGCCTTCTCTCTGCTGGGGAGCTCCGCGGAGACGGAGGCCACATTCCTGAGCTACACGTCCGCTGTGACCGCGCTGTACGAGGCCATGCTGCCCCGGCTGAAGGAAACCGGCGTCGATTGGCTGTATTTCAATGTGGAGCTGCCCCTGTGCCGGGTGCTCTCGGAGATGGAGACGGCGGGGTTCCGGGTGGACGCGGGGGCGCTCTCGCGCTTCGGCGAGACGCTGACGGCCGCCCTGGAGGACTTGGAGGCAAGGATCTACTCCCACGCCGGAAAATTTAATATCAACTCGCCCAGGCAGCTGGGGGAGGTCCTCTTTGAAAAGCTGGGGATGCCCGCCTGTAAAAAGACGAAAACCGGCTACTCCACCAGCGCCGAGGTCCTCGACAAGCTCCGGGGCGCGCACCCCATTGTGGGGGAGGTGCTGGAGTACCGGCAGTACGCCAAGCTCAAAAGCACTTACGTGGACGGCCTGCTGAAGGTGATTTCTCCCGACGGGCGGGTACGGACCAGCTTTCAGATGACTGTCACCGCCACCGGGCGGCTGAGCTCCACGGAGCCCAACCTGCAAAACATCCCCACCCGTACCGAGCTGGGCAGCGAGCTGCGCCGTATGTTCACGGCGGAGCCGGGGATGACGCTGGTGGACGCGGACTACAGCCAGATCGAGCTGCGGCTGCTGGCCCACATCTCCGGGGACGCGGCCATGCGGGAGGCGTTTCTGTCCGGGGAGGACTTCCACACCGTCACCGCCGCCCATGTCTTCGGCGTCCCCGTCGGGCAGGTGACCCGGAACATGCGCCGGGCGGCCAAAGCGGTGAATTTCGGCATCGTTTACGGCATTTCTGCCTTCTCCCTCTCACAGGACCTGGGGGTGCCGGTGTCGGAGGCCAGGGAGTATATGGAGGCCTATTTCGCCCGCTTTCCGGGGGTGAAGGCCTACATGGACGGCGTGGTGGAAAAGGCAAGAGCGGAGGGCTATGTGGAGACCATGTTCCATCGCCGCCGGGCTCTGCCGGAGATCCGGGCCAGCAACTTCAATACCCGTTCCTTCGGCGAGCGGGTGGCGCTGAACATGCCCATTCAGGGGGCGGCGGCGGACGTTATCAAGCTGGCCATGGTCCGGGTGCATGACCGGCTGCGGAGGGATAAGCTGCGGGCAAGGCTGATTATGCAGGTCCACGACGAACTGATCGTCGAGTGCCCGGAGGAGGAGGCAGAACGGGTAAAGGTCCTCCTCACGGAGGAGATGGAGGGGGTATACGCCCTGGACGTTCCCCTGACGGCGGAGGCACACAGCGGGAAAAACTGGCTGGAGGCAAAATAGGGTATGGACTATCAGATTATCCCCATGACCTCCGCCCACCTGGATCAGGCGGAGGAACTGGAAAAAATCTGTTTCCCGGAGGACCCCTGGTCCCGGCGGATTCTGAAAGAGTCCCTTGCCGGTGAAAGCAGCGCCGCGCTGCTGGCCCGGGACGGGGACGGAGGCGTGCTGGGATATGTCTTTTTTACAATCGTGCTGGACGAGGGGAGCGTGGACAATATCGCCGTGCATCCGGACGCGCGGCGGCGGGGCGTCGCATCCGCCCTGCTGAGGGCAGTCCACGGGTATGGACGGTCCCACGGCCTGTCCTTCCTCCTGCTGGAGGTGCGGCCCTCCAACAGGGGGGCGGCGGCGCTTTACCGGAAAATGGGGTATCAGGAGGTCGGACGGCGGAAAAACTACTACCTGGACCCCAAAGAGGACGCAATTATCATGAAACTGGAGTTTATGCCATGTACTTGAAGATCATGAGTCCCGCGGAATTGGAGCGGGCCTGCGAAACCGATCTGAAGGAGGCCTTTCCTCCCGCGGAGCTGAAGCCCCTGCGGGCCATGGAGGCCCTGCGGGCAAAGGGACTGTACGACCCGCTGTGCCTGACGGACGAGGCGGGGGAGGCGCTGGGGTATAGCCTGCTGTGGAAGCACCGGGACGGGAAGTACCTCCTGATCGACTATCTCTGCGTTCCCGCCGGGCGGCGGAATGAGGGCATCGGCGGGAAGCTGCTGCGGGCCGTCGTGGACCGTTATCCTGCGGACACGGTTTTCATCGGCGAGTCCGAGGCCCCCACCGGAGATCCGGAGGCGGACCGGGTGATCCTGCGGCGGCTGGGGTTCTATGCCCGCAGCGGGGCGAAGACGCTGGGCTATGACTGCGCCCTCTTCGGTGTGCATTTCAAGACCATCTGCTGGGCGAACCCCATGCCGGAGGAGGGGGAGATCCTGCAAAAGCATCAGGAAATCTACCTGGACCAGTTCGGCAGGGAAAAATATGACCGGTTTATCCAGATTCCCCTGCATCCTGGGGAAAAATGCAGGCCCGTATCGGACTGGACGGAGTGATACAGGTCCTGAATCAACAGCATGAGGAAGGCCGGGGAAAAATCCCCGGCCTCCGCGGAGCGCGTTACCAGCGGCTGTTTTCACCGTCGGTCAGTACGCCGTCCGTATCATGAATGTGGGCGTTGTCCAGCATCCGCTGAAAGGTGGTGGTGCTGGTCCCGCGGGTAACAGCGCTGCGGCTGCCGTCCACCAGATCGGTCACGGCGTCGCCAACATCGTCAGCCGCACGGCGCAGCGCACCGCCGGCGCGGCTTGCCGCAGTGCCGGCGCCAGTTCCGGCCCCGGCGCCGGTTCCAGTTCCGGTCCC
This sequence comes from uncultured Oscillospiraceae bacterium, assembly GCA_910587505.1. Taxonomy (GTDB): domain Bacteria; phylum Bacillota; class Clostridia; order Oscillospirales; family Oscillospiraceae; genus Pelethomonas. The sequence goes on from CAJULD010000072.1 coordinate 4,281, forward strand.
GGTGCCGGTCCCCGGACCGGCGTCAGAACCGTTGCCGGTCATGGAGCCTGTGCCGTTTCCTGCTCCAGTACCGGAGCCGGTACCCGGACCGGCGTTGCCGCCGGAACCGATGCCGGAGCCCGTGCCGTTGTTGTTCACACTGCCGTTATTGTCGTTGGGGCCGCCGCTGCCGACGGAACCGCCGTTCTGGGTGGTCCCATTGCCGGTGACGGGATCGTTGGACGAATTGTCGTCTCTGTTGCCGCAGGCCGCCAGGCTCAGAACCATTGCCAGAGCGGCTGCGGCCAGCGCAGCTTTTTTCATCTGAATCATCTGAATCTTCCTCCTTCCAAAAATGGCGCGCAGTCCGCGCTGGAGGTAGTATTTGCGCCGGAAGCAATTTTACTGCTGCGAGTTTTTGCAAATTTTTCGGAAATCTGTTGTACCGGGAGGTACGGTCATAAAGCTGGTGTTTCTGGCTGGCAATGCCGCCGTGGGGAAAATGACGGTGGGACAGGAGCTGATGAAAATACAAATCTTCCGCCGGAAGATGCCGCGAGGCAGATAAAAGAGCATTTTAATCTGTAACAGGAGAATCGTTTTATGGAAGAATTATATGACGTCATCATTTTGGGCGGCGGGCCGGCAGGGCTGTCCGCGGGACTGTACGCCGGACGGAGCCGGATGAAGACGCTTTTGATCGAAAGGGGTGCTCCTGGCGGGCAGATTGCCCTCAGCGCGGAGTTGGAGAACTACCCCGGTCAGATGCTGGAGGGGGAAACCGGGGCTACCCTGTCCGCCCGGATGGCGGAGCAATGCGCCCGCTTCGGCGTGGAGCGGATCACCGACGCTGTTCAGACGGTGCGTCTGGATGGAGAAGTAAAGCGTCTTACCGGCGAGGGCGGCGCGTACCGGGCCCGGACCCTCATTATCGCTGCCGGCGCGTCCCCCCGGCCTATCGGGTGCGAGAACGAGCGGGAATTCACCGGCCGGGGCGTGTCCTACTGCGCCACCTGCGACGGAGCGTTCTTCCGGGGACTGGACGTGTATGTGGCCGGCGGCGGCGACAGCGCCGTGGAGGAGGCCCTCTTCCTCACCCGCTTTGCCCGGACCGTTACCGTCATCCACCGCCGGGATACGCTGCGGGCGGCAAAGTCTATTCAGGAGAAAGCCTTTGCGGAGCCCAAAATCCGCTTCCTCTGGGACAGCGTGGTGATGCGGGTGGACGGCGGCGACGTGCTGGACGCCATTACCGTCAAAAATGTGAAGACGGGCGCGCTCTCTGTGATACGGGCCGCGGCGGAGGACGGTATGCTGGGCCTGTTCGGCTTTGTGGGATATCTGCCAAATACGGAGCTGTTCCGTGAGCAGCTGCCCCTGGAGAACGGCTATATCCGGACGGATGAGAATATGCGTACCTCTGTGCCCGGCGTATTTGCCGCGGGCGACGTGCGGGCCAAAAGCCTGCGGCAGGTGGTGACCGCCGCCGCGGACGGGGCGGTGGCCGCCGTGCAGGCGGAGCGGTTTCTGGCGGGGCTGTAATTCTATCTGCGGCCTTAGCCGGCAGCCCGCCTTTGGCGAGCCGGGCGCTGAAAGGAGCGCGAGGCGATCCTTCATGCCCCGGCAGGGGACTGTCCGCCCTACCATTTGACAATTTCTGCAAAATCCTGTAGAATAAAGCCGTCCCACGGGACGGGCGG
>CAJULD010000072.1:6059-10332 GCA_910587505.1 uncultured Oscillospiraceae bacterium
GGCGGTCATTGCGTGCGCATTGATTTTTGCTCCAGAAGCGTGTTAACCGCCCGGCGGCCCCCGGGCGGTTAACGGTTTTTTAGCCAATAACCCTTTAGGAGCCAGCCGCCTTGCAGCAGCGCCCCAAATCTGCTTTCAGTATAGTCCTCCGGACCTGATTTGTCAAGTCCGGGAAATTTTTGTTTCATGAGACAAAAGATGACCCCCGGAGGCCGAAGCCCCCGGGGGTCTTTGCGCTCAGATCACTGAGAGATGAAGCTCTGAAGCTCAGGATCAGGGAGTAACTGTGGGCAGAGTGATGGTAATCTCAGCAGAGTTACCAGTGGCAGCGCAGATGTTGCTCACGTTGCAGGCCCAGGTATAACCAGCGCCGTTATCCGTGCCACCGATGGCGCCAATGTTGGCCGCCGTGTTACTTCCAGCTTCAACAGTGGGTGCACCCGCCACATTAGAGCTGGTCCGGATGCTGATGGCGTCAGTCACCTTGACCTTGAGGGTGGGAACCGAAGAGCTGGTGATCTGGGTCTCGGTGTTATTGAAGGTAACCCAGGCCTGACCGCCGTTCTGCAGATTGAAGGTCAGATCATACTCAACAGCCACAACCTCAAGCTCAACTACAACGTTCTCGCTCCACCTGCTAACGGGGATGTTGATGCTGCTGCCAGTACCGCTGGCCAGCTCGGTGCCCTCGGCACTCCTGGCGACCCAGCTCCTGATCTCGTAGCCGTTAGCGGTAAGAGTGCTCACATTGAAGTCACCGTTGGCGGGAGTCCAGGTGGCGGTTCTGTTTGCAATGGTACCCGCGCCGTTGGCGCCAGTACCGGTAACAACCGTGGTGGGACCGCTGAAGGTCACATTGCCGGTCTTCGCCTCGACAGTGCAGATATCAATGTCCACATTTCCGTTGGGCATTACGAAGGTAGTGGTAAAGACCTTCTCATCCGCAAGATCCTGAACCGGAGAAGTGAAGGCAACCTTCTTGCTGGTGCCGTTCTCCACAATGTTCAGCTTGAACTCTTCCCAGGCGCTCAGCTGGTTGGTAAGAGTGATGGTCAGGCTGACCGTCTTGGAATAAGCAGCACTGACAGTGGCGTTCACGGCGGTAATGTTGGTCTGGGTTGCAGCGTCAGTACCAACCTGAGCGACAACAGAAGCCACACCAGTCCCATCCGACTCGGTCATCTTAACCGTGTAGGGAGCCTCAGCATAGTTGAGGGTAATGACGATGTCGCTCTGGATGTTGGTCAGCTCAACAGCACTCGTACCAGTCCAGGTTACAGTCGTCTGGCTGTTGGTGCCGGTGTAGGTGCCGGGAATCTTGTTGCTGGCATCGGGTGTCGGGGTGACGCTTGCGGTGGAAACCACATAGCCGGGAACCACATACTCGCCCTTGGTGAAGTCGAGCTTCAGGTTGGAACCGGCGCGCACGTTGGCAACCACGTTGGTCTTGTTGATGAGCAGACCATTGGTGGCCACGGTGACGTTGAAGTCAGCATTGGGAGCGATCTCCGCCTGCTCCGCCATGATGTCGGTGTAGATGGTCTTCAGCCAGGCGGGCGTATTCTGGAAACGCTCATAGCTGGCGGAACCGCGAATGGCGCTGGGATTACCCAGATCAACGATGTAGGCAACCTTGTCGCCGTTCATGACCCAGATCAGCTGATCGTTGGGCTGAACGTCGCCGCGCAGCAGGACCAGATCATCAGAGCTGGTGATACCGGCGGAGTTGTTGGTCACACTGAAGACAGTGGCAAGATCCACGGGCAGATGCGTCTCGGCAAAGTTGCCGTTGGAGCCGTTGTTCTTGTTGACGTCAATGTAGCCGCCCTCAATGTCGATGCGAACATCGCGGGTAACATAGCCGGCGAAGACGCCATCAGCATTGTAGTTGTAGGGAATGCGGTCGATCTTGCTGGCGGTCATCTCGCCGTCAACAACCTCGCTGCCATCATAGACCCTGTAGAAGCCATAGCCCTGGAAGCCCCAACCGGCGTTCTCGTTCCACTGAGGACCAGCCCAGGCGGAGTTGGAGGGACGGATGGTGACCTGAGTGCCCTCGGCCTTGTTGTCCAGAGCATCCAGATAGCGGATACCGGAGGCGGAAGCCACAGACTTCATGCTGTTCCAGTAACCCAGGGCGATGCTGGTGTTCTTGGCGTTGTTGAAGTTCTCTACCTCGTAGACGATGACATCGGCAACCCAGTAGTCCTTGTCGGTGTAGTCAGCGGAGGTGTTGGAGGCCACGGCATAGGCCGCGTGGATGTGGTTGGACGCATTCAGCGCGGGCATATTGACGTAGTCGGTGAAGGGATACACGCCGCCATTGTAAACGATGAAGTACTGGGTGTCATGAACAGCGTTCACATAGTTGTTGTTGCTGGTCTGATACCAGGTGGGACCGCCGATGTTGTACTGACGCTGGCCAGCGGCGACATTGGCAGTGCTCAGCTGGATGTAGTCCACATCGAACTTGTAAGAACCGTCGCTCTTGAGCATGGGCTGGCCGGTCTTCTTATCAAGACGATACTTCGTAGCGGTGGACAGGCTCACGCTGCCGCCACCGGTCTTGTTGTAAACAGCAACGTTGGTGAAGCTGACAACAGGATTGCGGACAGCGTTCGCAATGGTCTGCGGACCATAGTTGAACTCGCTGCTGCCGTTCAGGCTGGAGATGGTGCTGACAACCTGATTGCCCTTGGTCCAGAACTGATACTCACCGGTGTTGACCAGAGTGGGAGCCTTGCGGACCATCTCAGTGGTACCCAGGTGGGAAATAGCGGGCTGGAGCCAGTTGTTGAAGCGGTAGGTGCCGACAGGGCTGGTGATCTGCGTCCAGGGCAGTACGGCAACAAAGGGATTGCCGCTGGCGTTGGACAGACTGTACTCGCCGGTCTTGCCGTCGGCGTCGGTCAGCTCAACGGTCATGGGCCAGTTCTGTACCAGATTGCCCTGGTTGTTGTTGGTGGCGTACATTTCCGTCAGCAGGCCGTACTCGGTGCCGCCGGGCAGCTCGTAGGCGCGGACATAGCCGTACTTGTCAAGATAGATGTCATAGGTGACGTTGGCATCCATGTTCCTGATGGTCTCGGCCATCTCGGTGTGATTGTCAATCCCGGACTGACCCTTCACATCGCCGGACTTGAGGGTGATCTCGTCCCTGGTGTAGTTGACGGTAACGACAGAATCCTGGAGAGGCTCAATGACCTCGGGATCAACGCGGCCGTCGATGATGGTGTAAAGGAAGGTGTCGCCAACCTTCAGGTTCTCGGCGCCAACAATGGTGTAATCATCAGAGGTGGCGTCCAAACTGTAATACTGGAGGAAGGTGTCGCCGCCCTTGGTGTAGGTGCCGGTAACGCGGTCAAGGTTGTACTCGGTCAGGAAGACATAGTCAACAGTGCCGTCACTGTCGTTGTCAATGGCCTTGACCCACTCGCCGTTCTGGGACTCGCCCCAGGTATTCCAGGCGGTGTCGTTGAGGTAGGTGTCCTCAAACTCCTTGAAGGTGATCTCGTCGGAGATGTCCTTGTTGGTCTGGGTACGAACGTAGACACGACCGATGTCATCATTGAAGGTGGTGTTGTCAAGGTCGTACCAGGGGTTGCTGGGGTTCATGTTGATGCCGTTGGAGTAGTAGAAAATGGTCTGAATGTTGTCGTAGTCAGTCAGAGTGATGGGCTGATTAACGGGGATAGCCTTGTTGTAGTAGTACACAAAGGCGTTGGGGATGCGCTCTCCGTTGCGATTGTAAGCGGGAAGCTGGCCCTTCGTGGAATCGCCGTCGATGTAGCGGGCAGTGAGATGACCGCCATTATCGTCTTCGTAGTCCGCAGCCTGATCCAGGGTCAGAGCCAGATAGATTTCGTACTCAATGCGGCTGTCGGACAGGTAGTAGCCCACCTTGTCGAAGTTCACATAGTACTCCGTGGCGCCTTCCACAGACTTGCCGATCTTCTCAACGGCCTTGGAGGCCTTGATGCCCTTGCCGTTGTCCGCGGAGCAGTCATACACGGTGTTCTCGCCGGTGTCCGCCAGGGAGGACAGCACGGTCTTCTCGCTGACATAGGCCCAGCGGCTCTCGCCGATGTCGTTCAAATCGGAGCTGACATCCAGATCACGGATGCCATCCCCGGTCTCCAGCCGGGTCTTGCCATCCTTCAGAACGGAGGTGCCGTCCAGGTTGGCGCGCTCGTTGGCAACCACGATGCCCTTGATGCTTTCCAGCTTGAAGATCTTGTAGCCCAGGGACTCGCCCAGCTCATAGTAACCGGTG
>CAJULD010000073.1 GCA_910587505.1 uncultured Oscillospiraceae bacterium
GCCGACGCCCTGCTGGGCGGCGCCACCTACTCCACCGCCGACACCGTCCGCCCCGCCCTCCAGCTCATTAAGACCAGGCCCGGCGCCCATCTGGTGAGCTCCTGCTTCATCATGAAGCGGGACACCGGCGACGAGGCCCTGCAGATGCTGTGCATGGGCGACTGCGCCATCAACATCTCCTATGAGGACAGCGTGGACAGGGAGGGCAACGTCACCGTGTCCGCCGCCCAGAAGCTGGCGGAGGTGGCGGTGGAATCCGCCCGCACCGCCCGGTTCTTCGGCATCGAGCCCAGGGTGGCCATGCTGAGCTTCTCCACCAGGGGCTCCGGCAAGGGCGCCACCGTGCCCCTGTCCGCCGCGGCCACCAAAATTGCCCAGGAGCTGGCTCCCGAGTTCGCCATCGACGGCGAGATGCAGTTTGACGCCGCCGTCTCTCCCACCGTGGGACAGCTGAAGTTCCCCGGCAGCAGGGTGGCGGGCTACGCCAACACCTTCGTATTCCCCAACATTGAGGCGGGCAACATCGGCTACAAGATCGCCCAGCGGCTGGGCGGCTACGAGGCCTACGGCCCCATCCTTCAGGGCCTCAACGCCCCCATCAACGACCTGAGCCGGGGCTGCAACGCCGAGGAAGTCTATAAAATGGCCATTATTACCGCAGGAATGAAGTAAACCGCGGGAAAGGCGGCTCTTTGCGGAAAAAAGAGCCGCCTTTCCTGAACACAAGGAGGAAAAACGATATGACGGCATTACATTTTCCCCGGCCCCGCAGGTATGAGGCGGCCGGAGAGGGGACGTGGAAGCTGACGTCCGGAACGCGGGTGATCCTGCCGGAGGACGAAGCGCTGAAGCGCTGCCTGGCCCGGCTGGGGGAGGAGTATCCTCTTCTGGCCGCGGCGGAGAAAATCACCGGAGCCGCGGCCCGGCCCGGCGACCTGGAGATCCGGCTGGGCGTGGGAGAGCAGGAGGAGGGCTTTGCCCTCCAGGTGGGGCCGGTGCTGGAGCTGACGGCCCGGACGGTCCGGGGGGCGCTCTATGGCCTGCGGACCATTCTGGAGTCGGAAGACGGACTGGCCTGTGGCCGGTATGAGGACTGGCCCGACACCGGCGAACGGGGACTCCATCTGGACGCGGGGCGGAAGTTCTACACCAGAGAGTGGATCATGGAACGGGTGCGGGACATGTCCCGAAACCGGATGAACACGCTGTGGTTCCACTTCTCCGAAACAGAGGGATTCCGCATTGCCTGTGACTCCCACCCGGAGGTTCCCTCTCTGCTCCATCACAGCAAGGAAGATATCCGGGAAATCATCCGCCTGTGCGAGGACCTGTGCGTGGAGATCAACCCCGCGCTGGATTGTCCGGGACATCTGGGGCAGGCGCTCCAGGAGCATCCCCGGTGGCAGCTGCCCCGGGAAATGGCGGAACCGCTTTTCTCCGCGCTGAACATCACCCTTCCGGAGGCGCGGCGGTTCCTGCTGGACCTGATCGACGAATACGCGGAGCTGTTTGCCGGGTCGAAGGTCTTCCATATCGGCGGGGATGAGTTCATCGATTTCAACCACTTCGAGCACTTCCCCGTGATGGAGGCCTACGCGAAGGAGCATCTGGGGCCGGAATGCGGCGGCGTGGACGTGTACATCGATTTCCTGAACCAGGTAATCGCCCACGTCCGGGCCAGGGGCTTCCAGGTCCGGATCTGGAACGACGGGCTGTTCCGGCCGGAGCTGGAGCACCATGTGGAGCTGGACCGGGAGGTGCAGATTGCCTACTGGACCAACTGGGACAGGGGCATGGCGCCGCTGAAAACCTTCCTGGACAAGGGGTACCAGGTGGTAAACTACGACTGGCGCTACCTCTACTATATCCTCCTCATCCGGGAGGACTACACCGATCCGGATCCGGAAAAGCTCCTGCGCGAGTGGACCCCGGAGCACTTCCCGGAAAGCCCGGTGGTCGGACCCCAGAGCTGCCCGCCGGAGCAGGCAGGGCAGGTGCTGGGCTGCTGCTATTCCATCTGGAGCGACTGGCCCGACCTGCAGGAGGAAGAGGAGGTCCACGCCCGCAGCAGGGATTCCATCCGGGCGTTTGCCATCCGCTGCTGGCGGAAGCAGGGCTGAGCCGTAGTCTTTTAATCTAAATATACGAGAGGTATTCGTTTTATGCAGCTGAATAACATTCCCGAGGTCAGGCTGGGCGTCATCGCCGTCAGCCGTTCCTGCTTCCCCGCCGCTCTCAGCGAGCGCCGCCGGTCCGCCCTCAAGGCCGCTTACGGCGAGGGCCTCTACGAGAGTCCCGTCACCGTGGAGAACGAGGTCCAGGCCAGAGAGGCCGTCCGGGACGTGAAGGCCAACGGGGTCAATGCCCTGGTGGTGTTCCTGGGCAACTTCGGCCCGGAGACACCCGAAACGCTGATTGCCGATTGGTTCCACGGGCCCGTCATGTACTGCGCCGCCGCCGAGGGCGACGGCGACCTCCACGACGGCCGGGGCGACGCCTACTGCGGCATGCTCAACTGCTCCTACAATCTGGGCCTTCGGGGGAAGACGGCCTACATCCCCGAGTACCCCGTTGGTACGGCGGAGGAGCTGGCGGAGAAGATCGGGGAGTTTGTCCCCATCGCACGGGCCATTCTGGGCCTCAGGGGCCTGAAGGTCATCACCTTCGGCCCCCGGCCCGACGATTTCCTGGCCTGCAACGCCCCCATCCGGGCTCTGTACGACCTGGGTGTGGCGGTGGAGGAAAACTCCGAGCTGGATCTGCTGGTTGCCTACAACAGGCACGCGGACGACGGGCGCATCCCCGCCAAAATCGCCGAGATGGAGGCCGAGCTGGGGGGAAACAACCCCTACGGCGGCATCCTGCCCCGGCTGGCTCAGTACGAGCTGACCCTGCTGGACTGGGCGGAGGAGCATAAGGGGACCCGGCAGTACGTGGCCTTCGCCAACAAGTGCTGGCCCGCCTTCCAGACGGAGTTTAAGTTCGTCCCCTGCTATGTCAACAGCCGTCTGGCGGCTATGGGCATTCCCGTGGCCTGCGAGGTGGACATTTACGGGGCGCTGAGCGAGTATATCGGCGTGTGCGTCTCCGGCGCGCCCACCACCCTGCTGGACATCAACAACACGGTGCCCGCCTCCATGTATGAGAAAGGCATCAGGGGCAAATACGACTGCCGCCTGACGGAGACCTTTATGGGCTTCCACTGCGGCAACACGTCCTGTTCCCTGCTGAAGAATCCCCACATGGGCTATCAGCTCATTATGAAGCGGGATCTGGAGCCGGACCTGCCGGAGCCGGACATCACCCGCGGCACCCTGGAGGGCAACATCAAGGCGGGGGATATTACCTTCTTCCGCCTCCAGTCCACCGCCGATACCCAACTGCGGGCTTACGTGGCCCAGGGCGCGGTGCTGGACGTGGACTGCGAGAGCTTCGGCTCCATCGGAGCCTTCTGCATCCCGGAGATGGACCGGTTCTACCGCCACGTACTCATCGCCAGACGGTATCCCCACCACGGGGCCGTGGCCTTCGGCCACTGGGGGAAGGCCCTCTTTGAGGTGTTTAAGTACCTGGGCGTCCAGGACATCGCCTACAACCAGCCCGCCTCCCTGCCCTATCCGGGAGAGAATCCCTTTAAGTAAAAAGCGTGCCCCGCGTCCCGAAAGGGACGCGGGGCGTTTTTTCAGGAATAACACAGGACGATATGTTCATTCCCCTGCCTTTGCTGTATATTACTGTTGTATAAAGAAAGGATGGTGCCTTATGCTCAAAAAACTGACTTCTCTGTTGCTCTCCCTGCTGGTATGTCTGTCGTTGCTGCCGGGACAGGCCCGGGCCGCAGATGAACCGGATCCCCCGCAGCCGCCCGTCATTGTGGAGCCCCTGGACCCGAAGGAGCCCGGCGAGCCGGAGCCCCCGGTCATGCCCATGAGCGCGGAACTGCCGGAAGAAGGGGAAGCCAGTCACGGTACCTGATGGGGCGGGCTGACGCCCAGCCGCTCCTTCATTTCGCGCCGCATGATTTCGAGATTTCTGCGGTCGCCTACCGCTTTATAGAGGTAATAAGCCTGGAAGTAATATTCTTTGCTTTGCTCCAGGTTTCCGGTAAAATAAAAGCACTCCGCCAGAATGGCGGAAAAGCCGGGTAAGAACTGATAGTTGCCATATCTGACGCAGACCCGGCATCCCTCCTCTGCGACCTCCATAGACTCGCCGTAGCGCTTTTCCAGTGCGAGGTTTATCGCGTAATTGTGGGCGACCATGGTGTAATGCCCGGCAAATCCGGCCAGCTCCCGGTCGTGCTCGCCGATATATTGAAGCAGCTGGCGGTAAATATTGAGGGCGGTCCTTTTTTGCCCGGCCTGTGAGTAGGTCGATGCAATCTGGTTGATAATTTTTGTTTCCTCCATACTGTACCGGAGCAGACCGATATTCTCCAGATCGAAACGGGGAACGGTCAGGCGAATGGCCTCCAGCAGCATGGTCAGCCGCTCCTCCGGGCTGTAGGGTCCCTCCGGTCCGCCCAGAGAGGCCTTTGCGCTCAGTATGTACTGCCGGGTGATCCAGTCCTCCGGGGCCATATGCTGCTCCAGCTTTTCGATCTTCTCCAGCGCCTGCCTGCGGATGGCGGGCCGGTCTTCCTTTGCTGAGCGGGCGAATTGAATCTCATCCGCCAGAATCTCCTTTTGCAGGGCGTCCATATCGGCCTCGTTTTTACTCAGCAGCGCGAAATACCGGTTTCCCGGCAGGCCCAGCCGTTGCAGCAGGGTGCTGATGGTATGGTAGGATGGCGTCTGTGTGCCCCGCTCCAAGCGGGAGACCGTCATCGGTTCGCAGATTCCCTCGCACAGCTGCTGCTGGGTCAGTTTCAGGTCTTTCCGCCGCTGCCGGATATATTCGCCGAGAAAAACCTGTTCCATAGAACATCCCTCCTGAATTATGGACTGCATGCTTTTACATTATATCGGAACTTTTTGACAAGTCAACCCCGCGGAACTGGTCGTTTTGTGTTATTCCTTTGGAACCGGAGTCGATATGGACTGCGCCGGCTGGATGCGGTATGATGTCTGTACCGGCAGGAAAAGTGCCCCGGCGGTATTCTCCGGCCTCTGGCCGCGGAATAAATATTTTAAAAAGGAGAAACACCCATGAAGAAAACAAAGAAAATGTTGGCCCTGCTCCTGGCCCTGGTGATGGCGTTTGCCATGATGGCCGTGACCGCGTCCGCCTTTGACGCGGAGGATGGTCATGTGCATACCGAGGCATGCAGTGAGGAAGGAAGCGTACAGCGGAGACTGCCTGCTGGGATATGCCCCGTGTGTGGGATGCGGGGGACCTACATTCCCACCGATTACGGTACTTACAAAACATATTATTATACCGAATGTGGACACACACAGTATATATACCGCAGTTGATGTTTGCCTTTTGGCATGAAAATGCATATGGAACCCTACCAGAGATCATTTATTTCTGAGTTGCTTTCGGCATTATTAATAAGTGTGCTTCTGACCGCCTGCTCTGCAGGCGGTCAGAAGCACACCGAAATGACCACGCTGGTGTACGCCGTCCTGTCGGAGGAGGGCGTACACCGCTCATCTGTGGACCGGTTCAACCGTACCCACAAAAAGGACGGGGTGTGCATCGAGATACAGGAGTATTTCGACGAAGACGGCAGGAGCGGCAAGGACCGCCTGCTCACCGAAATGGCCAGCGGCAAAATTCCTGACATCATTGACCTGGGCAACGGTGAGTACGGGATGTCTTACCAGCAACTGGTCCGCAAGGGGTATCTGGAGGATCTGTGGCCATACATTAACAGTGATCCAGACCTGAATAACGGACAGCTTTTTGAGGCTCCGCTGAAAGCCGCCGAGGTGAACGGTGGGCTATATACTGTGTTCAATGAGGTAAAGGTCAACACACTGGTGGGCGAAGAGAGGATCGTCGGTAACCGGTACACGTGGAATCTGTCTGAATTGCAGGCATCCTTTGCTTCCATGCCGGATGAATCCACTGTGCTGGAATATTATCTAACGAAAAGCGAGATGTTCCCCTATGTATTTCAGATGAGTCTGGACAGCTATCTGGACTGGGAAACCGGGGAGGACCGCTTTGACAGCGACAGCTTCCGGGCGGCGCTGGAATTTGTGAACAGTTTTCCGGATACTTTTTCCAGCCTGAATTTCGAGGGAGGAAGGCAAAAGGCGATGGAGGTGGCAGAAGAGCGGGTACGATACGGTCAGCAGATGCTGAGTATGCATGATATCGCCAATGTTGCGTGGGTGCAGGCGCTGGACAAGGTTTACGGGCGCGGTGAGAAGGTTGCCTTTGTGGGTTACCCCACCGAGGATGGCAGTGCGGGCAGCGCCTTTGTCATTCAGGGCAGAAAGCTGTCCATGTCGTCCACCTGTCGGGATAAGGAGGCAGCATGGGAGTTCCTTCGGGAGATGCTTCTGCCTCGGTTCCGCAATCCGAAAGGAGCTGTAATGTCAACGCAGGGAATCAGTCTTAATCTTATTGATTATAATTTGCAGAAAGATTGGTCTACAAAACCTTTGGACTGGTACGGTGGAAATCATTTCGATTTCTTTATTGACTATACTTCCGATAATTTTTTGAGCCTCATAAAGGAAAGGGAGGCCTCTGGAGTAAAAGTCAGGAGAGTGACCCCCACTGAAGCAGAGCGGTATGAGGACTTCATCAGCCACGTAGAAAAAATTGACCTGTATGACACGGACCTGTACGACATTGTGTACGAGGCCTGCGGTCCCTACCTGTCCGGGGACCGCAGCATGGAGGATACGATCCGGAACATTCAGAACAAGGTGAAGATCTACTGGAACGAGAACCGGTAACCCCGGTTCCCGTTCCTTTATTGCGTTTTATGGGAATTTGTGGTATGCTGTTCCTGTAATACATAAAGGAGGCGGGGGAAGTGAAGAGAAAAATCGTGTGGCTGCTGCTGGCGGTGGCTGTGCTGGCCCTGACCGCCTGCTCCGCAGGCGGGGAGAATCAGACTACAAAGCTGCCGCCGGAGCCGGAGGACGGGGTATTGATTTATGCGGCCCTGAACCCGGTGACGAACGAACTTCAATCCTCCATAGACAGGTTTAATGAAAGCCACACAGATGCGCAAATAGAAATCCAGGATTATTCTGATGAAAACGGCCCGCAGAGGCTTCTTGTAGAACTGTCGGTCGGGCGAATTCCGGATATTATGGAAATGCATCGTTTTGGCGGGTCCGGCAGAGAACTGCGGGCTTATAAAAGCTTTCTTCCTCTGGTTACAGACCGTCCTGTTGACGAGTATTGGATGCCCTACCGGCAGTTAGCACAAAAAGGATATTTAGAGGATCTGTGGCCCTGCATAGAGCGTGATCCGGAGCTGGGACGTGCGGGCGTTCTGGAAGCACCGTTGAAAGCTGCTGAGGTAAACGGAGGCCTTTACATACTTTTTAAAGATGTGATTGTTGCTTCATTGATGGGGCCGGAAAGCATAGTGGGAGAGCGGTATGGGTGGACATTTGACGAGCTTATGGCGGCATACTCTACCATGCCGGAGGGCTCCACTATTTTGCGGTATAACTCAACAAAATGGGACGTATTTTCCAAGTTGCTTTGCTTTACTCTGGATCAGTATGTGGACTGGGATGCAGGCCGATGTTCTTTTGACAGCGAAGAATTTCGCAATATGCTGGTGTTTCTGAACGACTTTCCAGATGAGACAGAATTTGCAACACCAAAGGAAACCAATGGTGAAATTGTGTGGCGGCTTAAAAATGGGCGGCAGATGTTGGAAAGTGTCCTTATAGGCAGACTTGACGAAATAACTTACAGGGATACTCTCTGGAAAGAACGGGTAGCTTTTCCGGGGTATCCAACCGCAGAAGGCCAATCAGGCAATTATTTTATGCTTCGGGGAAATATTCTGGCTATGTCTTCTGCCTGTCAGAACAAGGACGCTGCATGGGACTTCATACGAAGGCTCGTCAGGAATACCTATAGTTTGAACATGCTGAAAATTGCAGAAATAGCAGTAAATGTCAGTATCCCGGTTAATCTGAAAGATTACAATTTTAGCATTCTGGCCAATTTGGAAAAGGCAAAAGAGATTGATCTGAAAAAGAATCCTGAATCGTTGCCGCCATGGTCGCTTTTTCCTGATGACAGTTATCCAATTTATCCGGAAGATGAGGCTTCAGAGAAAGATGTCCCCCGATTTAAAGCACTTATTGACAATACCACGCAAATCTACTGGCCAAACGACGCGCTGGCCAACATCGTCTGGGAGGCCTGCGGTCCCTACTTCGCCGGAGACAAGACTCTTGACGAGACCGTGTCGTTGATCCAGAACCGGGTACAGCTGTACGTGAACGAGAACCGGTAACCCCGGTTCCCGTTCCTTTATTGCGTTTTATGGGGATTTGTGGTATGCTGTTCCTGTAATACATAAAGGAGGCGGGGGAAGTGAAGAGAAAAATCGTGTGGCTGCTGCTGGCGGCGGCTGTGCTGGCCCTGACCGCCTGCTCCGCAGGCGGTGAGAAGCTGCCTCCGGAGCAGGAGGACGGGGTATTGATTTACGCGGCATTGAATCCAGTCTCAAGCGAATTAGAGAAATCTATAAAAATTTTCAACAGAGTTCAGACAGACGTACAGATTGAGGTCCGGGATTATTCCGATGAAAACGGCATGCAGAGGCTTTTTACGGAATTGGCTCTGGGTCAGGTTCCCGATATTATGGAGATGCACCGGCTGGGTGAGGGCAAGGATACCGCATGGTTTCAAACGCCATATCAGGACCGTCCGGCAGGGGAGGACTGGATGCCTTACCGGCAGATGGTGCAGAAGGGGTATCTGGAGGATTTATGGCCCTATATAGAGGCGGACCCTGAATTGGGACGGGACGGAGTCCTTATGCCGCCGTTGAAGGCTGCCGAAATAAACGGCGGCCTTTATATGTTGTTTTCGGACGTATCCATCACGACAATGATCGGTCCGGAGCGTGTGGTAGGAACGCGGAGCGGCTGGACCTTTGATGAAATGCTGGAGACCTTTTCGGCCATGCCGGAGGGGTCCACGATTATGCGCTATAACGCCACCAGGGAGGATATGTTTTCCATGCTGTGCGCACCTCTGCTGGAGCAGTATGTGGACTGGGAGACGGGCCAAAATTCCTTTGACAGTCAGGGGTTCCGGGATATGATGGAATTCCTCAGCGCTTTTCCTGCCGAATTTAAGACGTTTCTTTCCCAGGAAGAGCTGGAAGCAGAAATTGTGGAGCGAATGCTGACTGGACATCAGATGCTTGAGGCGATAACTACCGCCGCGCTGTGGTATTTGCCCGGGGTAGATACTTTCTTTGGGGAGCGCGCTACGTATGTCGGTTATCCTACGGCGGACGGCAGTCTGGGCAGCTATTTTAGTCTCCACGGAAGCAAGTTGGCCATATCGTCCACCTGCCAAAACAAAGATGCCGCGTGGGACTTTATGCGGCAAACCGTCGCAAAAAAATATGGGTCCACCGAGATGAGGAATCTGCACACCCACGGAGAAGAAATCAAAACTCCTATTGTGAGGAAGAATTACGAGATGGCAAACCGGCTCGATATGAAAGATACCTTGAGAGCGGAGTTGCTTTACGGCGGCCCACTTAAAACATCGTATTTCAAATGGCAACAGTGCAATCAGGATCATCTCCAGCGCTATGAGAACCTTATCAACAACACCACGCAAATCTACTGGCCGAACAGTGAATTGTCTGCTATTGTATGGGAAACTGCCGGTCCTTACTTCACCGGGGACAAGACTCTTGACGAGACCGTGTCGCTGATTCAGAACCGGGTACAGCTGTACGTGAACGAGAACCGGTAACCCCGGTTCCCGTTCCTTGATTGCGTTTTATGGGAATTTGTGGTATGCTGTTCCTGTAATACATAAAGGAGGCG
>CAJULD010000074.1 GCA_910587505.1 uncultured Oscillospiraceae bacterium
CGACCACCGAGATCTACACTCTTTCCCTACACGACGCTCTTCCGATCTAACCCGGAGCATCTCTCTGAAAATCAGCAAGCGCAGCTGCTATTCCTGACCAAGGCCAATCCCAAGCTCTATCGTGCCTATCTGCTCAAAGAGAATCTTCGTTTGGCTCTCAAGGCCGGGCCTGATGAGATTGCCGGTAAGCTTTCCAAGTGGATGGCCTGGGCCCAAAGGTGCAGGATTCCTGTGTTCCGCGATCTGCGCAAGAAAATCAAACGTCACTTTGACGCTATTGTTGCTGCTGCCAGATTAAGCCTTTCCAATGCTCGCTCCGAGGCTTTCAACAACAAGATCAAACTCATCATCCGCACCGCCTTCGGCTTTCGCAACGTGGACAACCTTCTTGCTATGGTTATGCTCTCCTGCTCCCTTCCTCTCTTGTCAAGCCCCAAATAGTTAAAAATCAAGACTTTTCAAAAATTGATAACTCTCAAAACAGAGCGAGATGGTGATGAACATCAAACGTATCAGGTACAGAATAGCAGTTAAGGGTATGGCAAGCCAAGCGTCCCGCATGTGAAGGCCGTTTTCCCTCTGTCAGCTATGATGGTGAACCTTCCGTGTCTCTAGGGATCAGAGTCCCAACTTCCTTCGTCCCACCTGTTCATACACCGAGTACCAGCGAAGCTCCTAACCGGGGTCAAAGCCCCATGGTATCAATACCCTGCTGGTTACAGCTCTTGTTTGTAGATAAGGATCTCACCGACCTGCCGCTGGTTTCAGATGGCGCTGAGTAGATCAGCGGACGCATAGCCAGCATCGCCGTTGGCGGTCTGTCCGGGTGGAGGGGCTGACCTCCACGGTGTTTTGGTTCTTTCCAGAGCCCAGCCCAATCTCCATTCTCTGCTATTGGAAACTCGGCAGGACTCTGGAAAAGACGTTCTGCTGATTCGTTAGGCTGCTGCATCCAGGGGTGCCGGATGTGTGATGTCGCTCAGCATTTTATCCGGATCGAAACGGACGCCTTTCTTGAGGATCGTGAAGATGATCCTCAGCAGCTTACACGCGATCACGGTAATCGACTGCATCTTCTTCAGCGGGTTCTCCGCCCTGGTTGTATAATACGCATGAATTTGCCGAAATGCCTCGTTATGCGACACCACCGACAGCGCCCCTTGGAACAGCCAATACCTCAACCGCTTGCGTCCTCTGTGACTGATTTTGGTCTGCCCCTGGTGCTTGCCGGAACTGCATGCCACGAGCCCCAGCCCGCTGAGCTTCTGGATCTCCTTGGCTGCGTCGAAACGATCGATATCTCCCATCTCTGCTAAGATGCCGGAGACTGTCGTCGCTCCCAGACCATGGATTTCCAAGATGCTGTCAGCGCGAGGAATCTCCCGGCATTTCAGGGCAATCTGAGCTTCGATTTCCTCCAACTCAGCAGCCAACTCCATGACCTTGCCGACAAAGCTGACAATAGCTATCTTTCTCGCCTCAGCGCCCTGTGTCAGTCCGGCGCTCACGCCGGCCAACCGGACGATTTCCTTGGCCCGCTTGTATCCGCCGCCTCGCAGTTTCTCCGCGTGCCAGATGTCCTTTACGCCATCTTCACCCAGGGCAACCAGCTCACTGGGAAGCGGAGCATTTGCCAGTACGCTCAACGTGAATATGCCGTCTATCTTCCCGAATGCTTCTCTGTATTCCGGGAACACGATCTTCATTTCACGGTGCAGGCGGTTCATGTTCCGCACACGGTCCTCCATGAGTTGGTCTCTCAGCGTACACAGAACGCGCAGTTCTGCGTACACATCTTCCGGCAAATACGGCACGCCATAGTTCCCGTTCTTTACCAGCTCCGCAATCAGCTTCGGGTCTTTGGCATCGTTCTTGGCTTGACTGTTGTCTGCCAGCTCTTTCGTCTGTTTCACCGCATACGGATTCACCTGCACAACACTGATCCCTTTCGCTATCATCCACGCAGCCAGCGAAAACCAGTAATGTCCTGTCGGCTCAACGCCCAACACAATTTGGTTCTTGCCATGCTGGGCTGCCAGGCACAGCGCCCAGTCTTTCGCGCTCTGGAAACCCTCAGCACTGTTCTCGAACGAATACGCTCCCTTGCTCAACTCTCGCCCCTTGGCATCGATTGCTCGTGCATAATGCCTTTCGCTGCCGATGTCGCATCCCACGATGAGCATGTCATCCCGGATGAAGGTCAGTTTGTCGTTATGGGTGAACTTGCCCCCAGTCTCCAAATCCCGCCAAGTGTAGGATTGCAGTCCCTTGGATATCTCCTCTGCCTTTTGCTTCAGCCCTGCTTCCTGCTCCGGACTCAATGCTTTCATATTCTCCTTTTTCTGCTTGCCGCTGTCTCTCCCCATCCTTCCTCCGCAATTTCCTCCTTGCTTTTTCCGGCTGTTTGATTTACTATTCATGTCAGATACCTCTCTTCGTTTTGAATTTTACTAACGGTCAGGTCAGTAAGAATTCAAATCTACCTGAGGTATCTTTTTTCGTCAACTCCCTGCTTTGAAGTATACAGGAAGCTCCTAACAAAATTTTTCTCAGCTCATCCGCCGTCATGGGGCGCGGGATGGTCTCCAGCGTCTCCCCAAGGCCGGTAATGGCGGCGATTGGGTGCTGATTCCCTGCGTCCCGTCCGGTCAGGGACCGGTGGTCAGATGTACCGCCCTCCCCGCCGCCTGCAGGCGGGAGCTCCACCTCGGCTATCGTCTCCGTTCCCGACAAGAGGCGCAGCGTCAGATCGTCCAGCTTCATCCCGTCCGCTTTCCCGGCAAGCTCCTGCTCCCATAGGTCCGGGGTGGGAGGCCGGGCGTTTTCCCCGGGCGCGGCCCCCTCCAGGATGGTGCCCAGGCTTGCCCAGACCGTAGGCAGGACCATATCCGTGCCCCGGGTGCCGCAGATCCCGGCAGTTAACTGCCGCCCGTGGGAGCTCAGAACCTCCCACGGAATGGTACACTGACCGTCCGCGCCCAAAAGCACGGACCGGACCTCGTTCCCCGCCTTGAACACCGCCGTCTTCGTCAGGCCCTCCCAGTCCGGCGAGAACTCGAACCTGGCCTCGTAGGCGTTTACACTGCCGCTGGTGAGGGGTTCGCGGGCCCGGACGGTTAGCTGGGTTTTGTTTGCGTAAAGCTGAAACATGGCATTCGCCTCCTTATAAGAATTTCTGTGCTTTCCCGTCTACGCCGATGTACGCCCGCACGACCTTCCTGGCCTTGCCGTCGACCCCGACGTAGAGGTTTGTCGCCTTCCGCGCCTTGCCCTCAATGCCCACGTATGCGGACAACTTGCGCTTGAAGAAGGCGGTCAGGGTCCGGGCCTTGCTGACGGTGAAGGTGTAGGTGGGGTTGGTACTGACAGCCACGCCGTCCTCCTGCCACTCCACGAAGAGGAAATCCGCCGCCGGGGTGGCCCGGACGGTTGCGCTCCGCCCGCTATCGTAGCTCCCGCCGCCGCTCACGGTGCCGCCGTTGGCGGGGGAGGCGGTGACGGTGATGCGGTAGGAGGGGAGAATCTTGGAAAATACCGCAGTCAGTGTCCGATTTTGGGTGACAGTAAATGTGTACGACGCGTTGGAGCTTACTGTGGCCCCGCCCTCCTTCCAGCGGGAGAACCGGTAGCCGGAGGAGGCGGTGGCTTTGACGGTCACGGAGGTTCCTTCCTCGTAGGTTCCTCCGCCGGATACGCTTCCTCCAGTATCTGCCTTTACAGTTATAGTATAGCTAGATTTATATATAGGGGATAATGTTAAATTTTCAATTGCTGTGCCATTTAAATCTGAAAAAGTATACTTAAATTGAACAGTATCAAAGTCATTGTTTACAGTATATGTTTTTGTAACACTGAATGGGGATACACCTGATTGATTTATAAAAGATGTCCACCCGCTTTGGTTAACTTGTACATAACATTCAAATTTAAGCGTTTTTAATCTAGTTGCATACTCAGAACTCACGGAATGTGGATATGGAATGCTACCACCGACAGTTACGGTGAACTTTGTTTGGTTGCCTTCTCTGGATACTGATATAGTTGTACCATCATACAAAATATAATCTTCTCCGACATATGAGTAGCGTACTCCAGAACCTACAGAGCCATCCGTAATTGCATTTCGATCTAACCTAGTAACATATCCATTCAACATGTTGTTTGATGTCAAATATATCGCCCAAATATAACGATTATATCTAGTAGCCATAATGCTAATCCCCCTGTTAATCCACTATCTGTAACTGTTAATTTATCCTTTGAATATAGTAGAGTGTGAGATAGGGGGCATACTTAGTACCCATCCATCGCCCCTCACTCATACTGCACATAGATGGCCCCGGTAGCGAGGGGCGACACCCCCGGCGTCAGCTCCTCGGTCCCGTAGGTGATGCGGTTTGCGAGGGTAGCGAACATCTCGTCCGGGTTCGCCTCCGCACCCAGGCCCACCAGGGCGGCGGTGGCGTCGGTGAGCAGGTTCGCCTTGTTCAGGGGCGTACCCTGCTGGGCCCAGCCGTCCGGGTTCTTGCCGTTCAGGTCCACGGGCAGGGTGCCTGCAATCAGCGCCTGGGCGAACGCCTCATAGGTGGGGTATAGGCTGAGAAAGCCGCTGATGGTCTTCAAATACCGGGAATTCCCGGTGCCGTTGATAATACCATCCTGCATATTAAAAACCTCCTGCGTCGATTTCGCCGGATACGAACCAGCTGTTCTCTAAATTGGTAACGGCCTGGTCCGCCTCCATCAGGATCGTTTCGATGTCGTTTGCCGTACGGAAGGTCAAGCCGTTCATGTCTGCGGGCACCTCCGGCGCTGCGGTGCCGCGCGGGAGGAATTGCCGCAAGGCCCGTAGCATGGACAGGTATCTATCCATGTTCTGCATGGTGGGGATGTCCTGGAGCGTCCAGGGCCGGGGCGGGGATGTTTCGGGCATGGCTGGTGCCTCCTTTCTTAGACTGCGGGGCCTGCTTCTACCGTTCCAGCACCTGATTTGGCGGTAAATGTTTTGTTGACCAAATCATAAAATCCAATAGAATTGTCAGATGTCCGTATGCAGGGAACCCAATGCTTGGCCAGCGTCTTTTTCGTTGCATATTGCGTACTGGTGTAGTATTTATACTCATATACCCACATTTCCGGCACGTAAGAAGCCAACGAATTTCCAAGAGCGCCTGCGTAGCCTGTCGTAGTAGAAGTGCCAAATGTCCACCCGCCTATAGAAACCGAACTGCTCCCTACTTTGAATACCTTATTCAGATTATCGATTTCCACATGAACCTTTTGATTTACTGACACAGACAGCACTTTCATGGTGTTGTTCGCAGAAGATGTTGGGCAGCGCAATCCTGTAAAGCCGGATGAAGAACCCTCGGTTGTTAAACTGAAATATCTAGTTAGCCCAATAGGTGAGCTTGTGGATATCAATATTTTGTTGGTACCAGGATTCTTTGTACCTAATTTCACGTCTAGTTCAATAGATGGAGCAATCGCTTGCGTATGTGATGGAATTGCTTGCGAAAAATATGTTGCAGTTCCGCCCGGGAAATGTACATACTCCACCTCCGTATACCCCGCCGGGAGCCGGGATGCTTTGGAGAGATACCCGTGCAAAATTTCCAAATCTCGAGCCAACGTGAATGCGTACGGATCAGCAGTGCTTGTAACATTCGCGTAAACCAATCCCCACTTGTCGAATTTGTACCCGCTTGGGATCGTCTTGGTCTTAACAGTTACTACGGAATTTTTGCGGAGATGCAATTCCGCCCCATTCCCCTGCGCGTCTGCATTCCTTGTAATGGTGTAGTCTTCTCCATTTATTGTGACTACCAGCTCGGAACTCACAAATCCAGAAGCAGACACAAGAAGCGTATAATACTCATAGTATTTAAGATAATATGTTGCATCTCCTGTCGGAGTAACAGAAAAGGACGAACCGGAACTGACCAGATTCCCGCTTTCGTCATACCAACCCGCAAAGTTGTATCCGTTGATATCCCACGGATTCACGGAAACAGATTCTCCTGGATTTACAGTAAACGAGCTGGAATTGAGAACTTTACTCGAATCCTCTTCATCAACCGCATAGAAATACACCGTGTAAGTTGGATTATCCTCAAACACCAACTGCTCTCCAACGAACGCCTTTTTGATCTTCTGCTCTCCCACATAGAGGCCGGAGATATTTTCCGTTCCAAGCTTCAGCATGACCTACTCCTTTATGAGGTACAGGGTGGAGGGGGATTTAGCGGTACCGGGGAGAGCGGAATACTCGGCCTCTGTCATCACCTGGATAGCGGTCACGGCACCCGATGGTATCGCCCCCACATCCTGCGCGGTATACGTCGGCTTATTGGGCTGTTTCGCCCAGGTAGGTACGGTGGGGTCGGTCTCGGTGAAGGTCCCTCCCCCGCCCTCCGGCGGATCGATCCACTCCGTGTCATAGTCCGTGCCGCTCTTCTTGGCAAGCACCTGACCCGCCGCGCCTCCCGCGGGCACCCCC
Source organism: uncultured Oscillospiraceae bacterium (assembly GCA_910587505.1). Taxonomy (GTDB): domain Bacteria; phylum Bacillota; class Clostridia; order Oscillospirales; family Oscillospiraceae; genus Pelethomonas. The sequence continues at coordinate 6,500 of CAJULD010000074.1, forward strand.
GGACCGGCAGGCCCCGCAGGACCTGTCGCCCCGGTCTCCCCCGGTTCACCCTGCGCACCACGGGGGCCGATAGGCCCCTGGATACCCTGGATGCCCTGCGCTCCCTGGGGCCCCGGAGGTCCCACCTGTTCATTTGCCACGCCCTGCTCCAGCTTGTTCATCCGGGCGGCGGAGATCAGGTCGCCGTCCTTCCATTCTGTCGGTGTGTAGGCCATTACGCGCCCCTCCTTCCGATCCTCGCGCTTCCGATGAGGCCCCGGCCTACGACGCCCAGTTTCCCGTCGTCCAGCGGTTCAAACACCGCCAGGAGCCGCCGGTCCCGGTCCACCGTGAAGCTGTATTCGATATCCCGGCTGACGGTCCGCCCGTCCTCCTGCCATTCGTCGAATTCGTTGTATGCGTCGTTGACGGCCTTCACCGTGGCCGTCTCGCCCTGGTAGAAGATGCCGCCGCCGGAGAAGTTCGCCCCCGCCGGGGCGGTCCCCACGGCTACCAGGTACGCCGGACAGATCTCCGGTTCCAGCCGGTACCCGTCCGCCGCGAGGCGTGTCGCCACATAGGCATATCCCCTGGTTACCCGGTTCAGGTCCACCCAGGTATAGGCCCCTTTGGGCCCGTCCATCAGCTCCTGATACTGGGCCGGGGTGCCCTGGAAGCGACCGGTGTAGCGGTCGAAGAGGGCCGCAAGGGCCTTTACCCGCTCCACGTCCGCCGCCGTCCGGTCCGTTATGAGAAAATCCCTGAATCTCTGCATCCGCTATACCTCCCCGCAGTCAAATTCACCGCTGACGATGCCCTCGGTCTCCCCCACGCGCCGCACGTCCACGCTCACGATCTCGCAGTCCGCCGCCGCGATGCCGCTCAGGACGATGCTCATGGAGGTGATGAAACCGTCCACGGTGGTATCCCAGGGCGTAGGTGCCGCCACATGGTCCCCGGGCTTCTCCTGGTCCATCACGATCCGTACCCGCTGGGTCTGCCGCTTGGTGTAATAGTCGTAGAGGTGCTGGGCCACAGCCGGGGCGTTCATGGGGCTCACCAGCGTGGCGTCCTTGACCTCCACCACGTTCTGCTTGTCGTTGGCCGTGACGTTGGGGTTGTTGATGGTGACGACGGACGTGCTGTGGTAGTGCGTCACGCCGTCCACCTCCACGGTGTCGCTCCCCTCGCCGGAGGTGCTGTAGCTGTGGGAGGTCACCTGCACCGCCGTCACAATGGCGGAGGTGTCCACGGTGCCGCCGCTGTACACCCGTCCCGCCGGGATGCGCCGGGGCAGGTCCTGCCGGTCCCGGTAGAAGCGTATCTTCTCCGTGCCGCTGGTGTCCACCATCGCCCGCAGGGCAAAGGCCACCTGCTGCATGGCCTCCCGCCGGGTGCAGGGGGGCATATACCCGGTGATGGGCATATTGGCGAGGACCGGGTCCAGCTCCAGCTCGAAGTGCCCGCCGATGATCTCCTCCAGCAGCGCCCCCGCCGGGTACTCGCTGTACATCCCCGCCGGGAATGGGTCCTCATCCAGGACGCCTATGGCGTCGATGCAGGACACGTCGTAGAGTCCCCGGCCCCGGTGGGTGGAATCGCTGATGTAGAAGACGCCGATCAACTGCTCCCCGTTGAACGCCGACACCGGCTGTTTGAACTGGAACATATACTCCACATCGGACTTGCTGTCCAGGGTGAAGTCCAGGGTGTTCACGGACACCTCCGAAGAGAGGATGCTGACCTCCTCCACCACGCGCACGTCCCTCAGCTCGTCCCTCTGGAACTGCCTGGACACGCCGAACGCCACGTGCCGGAGCTTGGCATAGCGGTATGGGTAGTTGGTGGCGTTCAGCCGCAGGACCACCTTGTCGAACGATTTCACGGTCTTTGGGCAGAAGTACTCCGGTGCGTCCGGCTCAAACTCCGCCGTGGCCAAAAGGGTGATGCCCCGGTACCAGGAGGCCGTCACGCTCCGGCAGTACTCCCCCACCTCCGGCGCGAAGGTCAGGAACAGCCCCGGCGCGGTGTAGCGCTCATCGAAGTCGAAGGTGATCTCCGGCGGCGTCTCAAACACGCCGTTGATGTCGCTCTGGGCCGTGGACCAAAAAGGTATAGGCTTGTCCTCCAGCACCTCCCGGGTGCCGTCCAGGAGCCAACTGAAGGGCTCCAGGACGGCTATCGGGGCCCCGCCGCCGCCGAAGGGCAGGAGCGACACGTCCGAAAACCCGGAGGCGTCCGGGGTGGTGACCGCCGCATCCTCGTCCGCGCCCGTGGCGATGTCCTGGTAGATGATGCGGACACTCATAAAACGCTCCTTTGCGGTTCCATTGCAATGAAATTGAAAGTCAGCTTGTCCCAGCGGTTGAGATCGTCAAACATATGGGTCAGCTCATCGTCGCCGTTGGTGACGTATGCCTGGAAGGTCAGCGTCGCCTGCCCGTAGGGCATGACGATGGTATGGCTGTCCTGCGGGGACGTGATGGCCTCATAGAGCGCGTCATATTCCGCCGTTTCCTTGAAATCGGACGTGACCACAGCGCTATAGTTGTAATACGTACCGATGATGTCCCGCTGCATTTTCCCATCCATCGTCCGGCCTGCGTTGGTACCGTCTACGACCTGAAAGGACCGTTTCAGGCTCATTACATGGACCGTGGGGAACTCTACGCCGTCTACAGAAAAGACTGATTTTTTCACGATTTCACCTCCGTAAGCCGCACGCCAACTCTCTGCGTCTCCTCATTGTTGAGCTGGTATACCACCCGGCCCAGCTCCCGCTTGTTCATCTCCATGATAACGGTGATATTCCGGTTCCCGCCTGCAAAGCCGGATGCCGCAATGGCACGGCTGACAGCGTTCTCGATATCAGACAGCGGGGCCTCGATGTTGGTCCCCGTGCGCTGGTCGCCCAGCACCGCCAAAAACTCCCGGTTGGGCGGGATCACCGCGCCCTGGGCGAGGCGGGGGATGTTGAAAGTGGAGATGTCCGGAACTGCCTGCACTGCCACGCGGGCCCGGCCTCCGAAACTGCCGGAGGGAACGGAGACGCCAAAGCCGCCGCCCCTGCTGCTGTTCGCCCCGCTGAGGGCGTCCGCGATAGCGCTCTTCACATCCCGGACCCAGCCGGTCAGGGTGTTCCAGATGGTCTGGAGGCCGCTGACGATGCCGCTCACCACCGTCTCGCCGATGGACCTCCAGCCGTGGTTTTTCAGGCCGTCCATCGTCTGGGTGATCGTGTCCTTGGTACTGCGGAATTTCTCCCCGGCGTCCCTCTTGATCTGATCCCAGGAGTTGGCGAGGGAAGTCTTGATCTCGTTCCACTTGCCGGGGGAATCCTTTTTCACGCTGTCCCAGGCGTCGCTGGCCTTCTTGGCTGTCTCGTCGAATTTTTTCCTGGCGTTCTCGCGGATGGAA
>CAJULD010000075.1 GCA_910587505.1 uncultured Oscillospiraceae bacterium
GTGCTGTTCAGAGCGGACAGCTTTTCCGACCTGCTCAGCCGCCTCTCCGACGTGCAGGAGGTCATGAACTATGACCAGAGCGTGCTGGACAACCTGCGGCAGCTGCGGAAGGAGATCCAGGCCAGGCAGGACGAGCAGGAAAGCCTGAAGGCCCAGTCCGAGGAGGCCAGGGAGGAGCTGGAGGTCCAGAAGGCCGATCTGGAGGAGCAGCAGAAGGAATCTGTGGCGCTGCTCAACGAGATCAACGCCAACGTGGACCAGTATGAGCAGGAGCTGGAGGAGGTCAAAGCAGAGCAGGATCGCATCCAGGCGGACATTTTGAAGAAGTCTGAGGAGCTGGCACGCAAAATGGCCATGACCGCCACCAGGGGCGGTTATATCTGGCCGGAGACCGCCAGCTGCCGGATCACTTCCCCCATGGGCAGCCGGAACACGGGCATCAAGGGCGCCTCCACCAACCATAAGGGCGTGGATATCGGCGGCGTGGGCACCAGCACCAGCGTACTGGCCACCAAGGCCGGTGTGGTGATTACCTCCGCCTACTCCCGGTCCTACGGAAACTATGTGGTCATCAGCCACGGCCCCGGTAACACCACCCTTTACGCCCATATGTCCAGCCGCTCCGTCAAGGAGGGAGACGCCGTGACCCAGGGGCAGGTGATCGGCATCACCGGCTCTACCGGGATCAGCAGCGGCCCCCATCTCCACTATGAGATTACCGAGGGAGGCAGCCGGGTCAATCCCCTGGACTATCTGCCGGGGTATATCAAGGCGTGGTAAGACATGGCTGTTTTTTGCCGCTGCTTTTTCTTACGGGAAAAGCAGACAAAGAGAACTTTGGGGAAGGATTATCCCCTGCCCCGCAGGGACTCCTTTTTTAGAAGGGTCATGCCTTGCCTCGCGGGGACGTTCTGAAAAGCGTTTTAAAAGCGATTGACATTTGGCGTGATAAGCGGAAACGAGGAGAAACGGATGGAAACAAGAGAGAAGGTCCTGGAGCGGGAAAATCAGGCGCTGCGGGACGCGCTGGAGCAGGCGGAACAGGCCAACGAGGCCAAGAGCCGCTTCCTCTCCAGCATGTCCCATGACATCCGCACCCCCATGAACGCCATTATGGGAATGACCTCCATCGCGCTGAGCCATATCGATGAGAAGGCGCGGGTGCAGGACTGTCTGGACAAGATCCGAACGGCCTCCGCCCATCTGATGAGCCTGGTTAACGACGTACTGGACCTGTCCCGGATTGACAGCGGGCGGATGACCATCAGCCGGGAGCGGTTCTCCCTGGCGGATCTGGTCCACGACACCGCCGTTATCGTGCGGCCACAGGCGGAGCAGAAGGGGCAGAGCCTCGTTTTTGACATCGGGCAGATCCGGGAGGAGAGCCTGGAGGGCGACCCGCTCCATCTGCGGCAGATCCTGGTGAATATCATTGGCAACGCGGTGAAATATACGCCGGAGGGCGGCCACATCCGGGTCCGGTTTTCCCAGCGTCCCGGAGCAGAAGAGGGAACTGTCTGGCTGGACTTCCTCTGCGAGGACGACGGAATCGGCATGAGCCCGGCGTTTCTGGAGCAGATTTTCGTCCCCTTCGAGCGGGTGCGCAGCAGCGCCGTGGATCGCATCGAGGGCACCGGTCTGGGCATGGCTATCGTGAAAAAGCTGATCGACGGTATGGGCGGACACATTCTGGTGGAGAGCCAGGAGGGGGAGGGCAGCCGTTTTACCGTGGAGCTGCCGCTGCCCACCGCGCCCCGGACCCGGCAGCGGGCCCTGCCCCAGGGGCAGCAGGTTCTGTTGGCGGAGCGTCAGGAGGACCGCGCGGAGCAGATGGCGGCCTGCCTGCGGGAGGCGGGGCTGGAGCCAGTTCGCCTGACGGGCGGCATGGAGGCCGTGACGCGCCTGACGGAGGCCCGCTACGAGGGGCGGATGCCCTGCGCCCTGCTGCTGGGGCAGGAGCTGGAGGACATGCCGCCGCTGGACGCCGCCGCCCATGTGCGGCAGTTGGCCGGGCGGGATTTCCCCATTCTGCTGGTGTCGGAGGGGGACTGGGCGCAGCTGGAGTACCGGGCGGTCCGGGCGGGGGTCAGCGCTTTTGTGCCCTGCCCGCTGTTCGGCAGCTGCCTGCTGGACGCCCTGGCCCGCCTCATCGGGGAGGACCGGGAGGACGGCGCCGGCCCGGCGGGGCCCGCCGCCGGGGATTACAGCGCCTATCGGGTCCTGCTGGTGGAGGACAACGGGTTGAATCTGGAGATCGCCACGGAGCTGCTGGGAATGACCGGCGTGCAGGTGGAGACCGCGGAAAACGGACGGCAGGCGGTGGAGCGCTTTGCCGCCGCCCCGGCGGACTACTACGATCTGATCTTTATGGACATTCAGATGCCCGTGATGGACGGTTACGAGGCGGCCCGGCAGATCCGGGCCATGAACCGGCCGGACGCGGAGCGGGTCTGGATCGTGGCCATGACGGCCAACGCCTTTGTGGAGGACGTGCGCCTGTCCCGTGAGGCCGGCATGAACGAGCACGTGTCCAAGCCGGTGGACCTGGAGCGGCTGGAGGCCGTGCTGCGCCGCCGGCTGAGCTGACGGAAAGGGGAGGTGAGGGACATGCAGCCATATCAGGAGGAATACCTGTCCGTGATCCGGGAGGCCGCCGCGCTGAGCGCGGGGCAGGAGCCGGAAGGGCTGCCCCTTGCCGGATATGAGGACCGGCAGCTCCGCCGGGAGGACATGACGCAGGAGCTGGCCCGGCGGGGCATGGAGCTGCTGCGCCGGAACCTGTTTCCCGTGCTGGACCATCTGTTCGAGGCGGAAGAGAGGACGCTGGCGGAGCTGGAGGAATTTGCCGCCCGGCTGTGGGGCGGAAGCGAGGCCCAGGACCAGGGACTGTTCCGCCTGATTCACCGGGCGCTGCTCAGCCGGGCCCGGCAGAAGGAGGACCGTTCCGCCATGATCCGCCACCTGTACTGGCTGGGCATGGGGTATTACGGCCTGTGCAACCGTCTGGTGGGGCTGTCGCTGGAGACGGTGGAGAATTACATCAGCCGGATGCGCCTGTGCTTTACGGAGGCGGCGGCCTATCTGAAATATTTTGACGAAATCGGGGACGAGGAGACCTGCGGCTACATTATCCGTTCCCGGGCCAACATGTCTCTGGGGCTGTTCAAATCCCCTGGCGAAAAGATCCGGCTGGTCCGGGAGACATTGCAGATCGTACAGGACGAAACCTGCCGCCAGGCCGCGCCGGGGCTGCCCTGGGACCGCTATACCTACATGATTCACCAGCAGATGGCCACCTGCATTTCCTACAGCAAGGAGAAGGTGATGTCGCCGGAGGATACGGCCTGCATCATGGAATCGGCCTATATCGTCTATCAGCGGCGTATCCAGGAGACCCGCGAGCGATGCGAGATGCCGCCGCTGCGCTGGGCCTTTCCCTACCACGCCATTGAGTATTACTGCGGAATCAATGACCTGGACCGGCTGCTGTCCGGCGTGGAGTCGCTGCTGGACGCGGCGGACCCCGCCGACCGCTCGCCGGACGGGATCTATGGGATGCTGTCCCTGCCGGCCTTTTACTGCCAGTATCTGCTCCAGTATCCCGAGCGGATTCCCGGCCGGGAGGCATATATTGACAGCCTGTTCCGCCGGGCAATGGACTACGCGGACTCCTTCCCGCCTCAGGAGGAGGGGCAGATTCTGGTCTATCTCCGGCATCTGTGCTATATGTATCTGGAGACCGGCATGCCCTTCGGCGAGTTTTTGCAGAAGCTCATGCGGCGGTTCATGCCGGAGGCCTATCTTCACTCCTGGATGGTGGGCACGGCGGCTCAGGCGCTGTGCGGACTGATTCTGGAGGAGGAGCCCGCGTTTTTTGACGACATTCCGGAGATCCGATGCCTGTCGGACCCGCCGGAAAAGCGGCGGCAGGTGCTCCACGACGCCATGCAGAGCGGCCTGCTCCACGACGCGGGAAAGGTCAGCGTGCTGGAGATGTATTCCCGCACGGCCCGGCAGTGGCTGGAGGAGGAGTATGAGGTGACCTGCCTGCACACGACGGCGGGGCATCTCCTGCTCAGCGAGCGGCCCTCCACCCGCCGCTTCGCTCCCGTGGCGCTGGGGCACCATGCCTGGTATGACGGATCCTCCCGCGGCTACCCGGCGGCCTATAAGCGGCTGGAGTGTCCCTGCCGCCAGATGGTGGACGTGGTGGGGCTGGTGGACTGGATGGAAAACGTCACCCGTGCGTCCTGCTCCCACACGGGGGTCCGGATGACCTTTGACGAGGCGCTGGAGGAAGCCGTGGCCCTGGAGGGCAAGCGGTTTTCCCCCCTGCTGACCGCCCGGCTCCGGGACAGAGAGATCGCGCAGCGCCTCCGTCAGGCCTTTGAGGACGGCCGGCGGGAAGCCCACCGCCAGATGTACCGGCGTCGCAGCCAGGAACGGGGAAATAGTGATACTTTTTCCTGAAAAAGTATCCCGGAAGAACTTTCAGGAGGCGGCCTTTGGCCGCCCTGGCCGGGGTTGGGCATACATAACCTGACATATACTCATCAGAATGGGAAAGGATTTGCAACAATGGTAAAGATTTGGAACGGGGAAGAGGTCCGGTGGCATCTGACGCTGGAGCTGGACGGAAAGGCCGGGGCGCTGGAGATGGGCGGCGAGCCCCGGCAGCTGCTGGTGAAGCTGGGAGAGAAGCCGTCAGGCGAGGATCTGCGCCGGGCCGCCGCGGGCGCTGCATTACAGGTGCGGAAGCTGGGCGGCACATCCGCGCTGCTGGACGCCGCGCCTGCGGTGGAACGGCTGGGCGGCGAGGGCCTGGCGGCCCTGATCCAGGGCTTTGAGCTGGCGCTGTACCGGCAGGAGGACTGGAAGCAGGAGCAGGAGGAGAAAAAAACGCCCGAACTCTACCTTACCGGAACAGAGGGCGAAGAGAGGGTCGTGGAGGAGACGGCGGCGCTGGACCGCTGGATCTGCTTTGCCCGGGATCTTATCAACCGGCCCGGCAATAAGCTGACTCCCGTGATGCTGGCCCAGGCTGTAGCACGTGCTGCGGAGGGCCTGCCGGTGGAGGTCCGGGTGCTGGATGAAAAGGAGACCCGCGCGCTGGGGATGGAGGCCTTCCACGCCGTGGGGGACAGCTCTGTCAATCCGCCCCGGCTTATCATCCTGCGCTACCGCGGCGGCAGGGAGGGGGACGCCCCTATCGGACTGGTGGGCAAGGGGGTGTGCTTCGACTCCGGCGGCTACAGCCTCAAGAACGTTGCCGGCCTGCGGGGCATGAAGGGCGACATGGCCGGCGGTGCGGCGGTGTGCGGGGCGATTCTGGCTCTGGCAGAAAACCGCGCGCCGGTGAATGTCACGGCGGTGATCCCCGCCGTGGAGAACCGCATCTCTCCGGCCAGTTTCCTGCCCGATGACGTAATTGGTTCCCTGTCCGGGAAGACCATCGAAATCGGCAGCACCGACGCCGAAGGCCGTCTGATCCTGGCGGATGCCATTACCTACGCCATTCAGGAGGAGAAGGTATGTAAAGTGGTTGACATTGCCACACTGACCGGAGCAATGGCCCACATGCTGGGCGGCGTGAACACCGGCGTTATGGCCAACGACGACAGCTTCTACGCCAGTCTCCAGGCCGCCGCCGCCCACACCGGGGAGAAGTTCTGGCGTGTGCCCAACGATCCGGAGTATAAGCAGCTGATTGAAAGTCCGGTGGCGGATTTGTACAATTCCTCCAGAAACGGCTGCGACGCCATTGCGGCGGGGATGTTCCTGTCCGCCTTTGCCGGTGAAACGCCCTGGCTGCACCTGGATATCGCCGGTACCGGTCACTCCGGTAAGCTGAGCCAGCCCTGTCAGCCCAGGGGCGCTACCGGCGTTGGAGTAGCCACCCTGTACCGCTTGTGCCGGGACCTGCCGGCAGGGGAGCAGGCGTAGATTCTTTTCCTGAAAGAAAAAGGATCAAAAAGAACTTTTGAGACAGAGGATGTTTTGCCCGCAGAAACCTGCTTCTGCTTTGTCGTGAAAGGGAAGTACATAAAAAGCCGTGGAGACCGATTTCAGGTCTCCACGGCTTTTGTCTGGAAGAGAGTGCCGGGCTCCGCTCAAACCGCCAAAAGCGGCGAGTGGTTTTAGGAAAAAGAAGACAGGTTTTCAATTACAGCAGCGGCGCTTCCTCCGGAACCGCAACCGGCAGCTCCTCCGTTTCCGGATTGACGGCTTCCGGTTCGTCCGGGAACTCCGGCTCCGCAGGAACCGGAGCGGCGGAGGGCTCCGGATCGGGAACAACGGTCTCGGCCATTTCCCGGTAAGCGTTGATGCCTGCGCCGGCGGGGATCAACTTGCCGATGATGACGTTTTCCTTCAGACCGGCCAGGTGGTCCACCTTGCCCTTGATGGCGGCCTCGGTAAGAACCTTGGTGGTCTCCTGGAAGGAAGCGGCGGAGAGGAAGGACTCCGTGGCCAGGGATGCCTTGGTGATACCCATGAGCAGCTGCGTGACGTCGGCCTCCCGCAGGGGCTCGCCATCCTCCCGGACCTCTCCGGCGGCGGCGCGGTCGCGGACCTTCTGGTTGGCTTCGTACAGCTCCAGTACGTCCACCATGGCGCCGGAGAGCAGGCCGGTGTCTCCGGCGTCCTCTACCCGGCACTTGCGCATCATCTGGCGGACAATGACCTCAATGTGCTTATCGTTGATGGCCACGCCCTGCTGGCGGTACACCCGGAGGACCTCCTGAATCAGGTAGTTCTGCACGGCGGAGGGACCGCGGGTGCGCAGCACGTCGTGGGGATTCAGGGGGCCGTCGTTGAGGGCCGCGCCCTTTTCGATCACGTCGCCGTCGTTGACCCGCAGACCGGTGTGGGGCACGGAGTACATCTTGGCTTCGCCGTCGTCGGCCACCACGTGGATATTCAGCAGGGAACCCTTGTGGCTCTCCTCAAAGCGGATGCGGCCGCCGATCTCAGACAGGGTGGCCATCTTCTTGGGCTTGCGGGCTTCAAACAGCTCCTCCACGCGGGGAAGACCCTGGGTGATGTCGCTGCCGGCCACGCCGCCGGTGTGGAAGGTACGCATGGTCAGCTGCGTACCCGGTTCGCCGATGGACTGGGCGGCGATGATGCCCACGGCCTCGCCGGTGCCCACCGGCCGGCCGGAGGCCAGGTTCATGCCGTAGCACCTGGCGCAGACGCCGCTCTTTGCCCGGCAGGTCAGCACCGTTCGGATCTCCACCCGGTGAATGCCCTTGGATTCCAGCAGCCTGGCGTCCTCCTCGTCCATCATCCGGTTGCTGGGGCACAGCACCTCGCCGGTTTCCGGGTCCACCACGTCGCGGACGGGGAACCGGCCCCGGAGGCGCTCGGAGAATTTCTCAATAATCTGGCCGTTCTCGCTGATTTCCTCGGTCCAGATGCCCTCGTCCACGCCGCAGTCGTCCTCCCGGATAATGACCTCCTGGCTGACGTCCACCAGACGGCGGGTCAGATAGCCGGAGTCCGCGGTGCGCAGCGCCGTGTCCGCCATGCCCTTCCGGGCGCCGCGGGAGGAAATGAAGTATTCCAGCACGCTCAGGCCCTCGCGGAAGTTGGACTTGACGGGGATCTCGATCGTGCGGCCGGAGGTGTCGAACATCAGGCCGCGCATGCCCGCCAGCTGGCCGATCTGATTGATGGAGCCGCGGGCGCCGGAGGTGGCCATGATATAAATGGGGTTCAGCTCGTCCAGACTGCCCTGCAATACGCTGATGACCTCGTCGGTGGTCTTCTTCCACTCGCTGACCACGGCCTTGTAGCGCTCGTCGTTGGTCATGAAGCCCATCTTGTAGTTGTCTTCAATGTCCACCACCCGCTTTTCCGTCTCGCGGACCAGCTCGTACTTCTTGGCGGGCACGGTCATGTCATAGATGGAGATGGTGATGGCGCCCCGGGTGGAGTATTTATAGCCGGTGGCCTTGATGTTGTCCAGCACCTCGCTGGCCACAGTGAAGCCGTGGGAGCGGATGGTGCGGCCTACGATGGCCGACAGCTGGCTCTTGCCGCAGGTCATGCTGATTTCATAGTCGCACACGTGGTCCGGGTCGTCCCGGTCCACAAAGCCCAGATCCTGGGGGATGTTCTGGTTGAAGATGATCCGGCCGGGGGTGATGTCTACCAGCTTCTGATAGGTCACCCCCTTGTAGGTGAAGGACCGGCGGACCCGGATGGGCGCGTGGATGCCAACCACGTGGTCGTCATAGGCCAGCATCACTTCCTCCTCGCTGACGAACACCTTGCCCGCGCCGGGCTCCTTCTCATTGGTATAGGTGAGGTAGTAGGAGCCCAGCACCATGTCCTGAGAGGGAACGGTGACGGGATTGCCGTCCTGAGGCCGCAGCAGGTTGTTGGCCGACAGCATCAGCAGCCGGGCCTCGGCCTGGGCCTCGGCGGACAGGGGGACGTGGACCGCCATCTGGTCGCCGTCAAAGTCGGCGTTGAAGGCGGTGCAGGTCAGGGGGTGCAGCTTGATGGCCCGGCCCTCCACCAGCACCGGCTCGAAGGCCTGGATGCCCAGACGGTGAAGGGTTGGGGCGCGGTTGAGCATGACGGGATGGTCCTTGATGACCACGTCCAGAGCGTCCCAGACCTCGCTCTCGCCCTTATCCACCTTCTTCTTGGCGGACTTGATATTATTGGCTACGCCGTCCTCCACCAGCTTTTTCATAATGAAGGGACGGAACAGCTCCAGCGCCATTTCCTTGGGCAGGCCGCACTGGTAAATCTTCAGCTCCGGGCCCACCACGATGACGGACCGGCCGGAGTAATCCACCCGCTTGCCCAGCAGGTTCTGGCGGAAGCGGCCCTGCTTGCCCTTGAGCATGTCGGAAAGAGACTTCAGGGCCCGGTTGTTGGCGCCGGTGACGGCCCGGCCGCGGCGGCCGTTGTCGATCAGGGCGTCCACGGCCTCCTGAAGCATCCGCTTCTCGTTGCGGACGATGATGTCGGGGGCCTTAAGCTGGATGAGCCGCTTGAGGCGGTTGTTGCGGTTGATGACCCGGCGGTAGAGGTCGTTGAGGTCGCTGGTGGCGAAGCGGCCGCCGTCCAGCTGGACCATGGGACGGATTTCCGGGGGAATGACCGGAAGCACGTCGATAATCATCCACTCCGGCTTGTTGCCGGAGATTCGGAAGGCGTCCACCACCTCCAGACGCTTGACAATGCGGCCCTTCTTCTGGCCGGAGGCGTTGCGGAGCTCGGCGTGGAGCTGCTCGGAGAGCTGCTCCAGGTCGATGTCCTGCAAAAGCCTCTTCACCGCCTCCGCGCCCATACCGGCCTGGAAGTCGTCCTCGTACTTCTCCCGCATGTCCCGGTATTCCTTCTCGGTGAGGATCTGGTTTTTGATAAGGGGCGTCTCGCCGGGATCGGTGACGATATAGTTGGCGAAATACAGCACCTTTTCCAGAATCCGGGGGCTGATGTCCAGCAGCAGTCCCATCCGGGAGGGGATGCCCTTGAAATACCAGATATGGCTGACCGGGGTGGCCAGGTCGATATGGCCCATCCGCTCCCGGCGGACCTTGCTCTTGGTGACCTCCACGCCGCAGCGGTCGCAGATCTTACCCTTGTAGCGGATCTTCTTGTACTTGCCGCAGTGGCACTCCCAGTCCTTGGTGGGCCCGAA
>CAJULD010000076.1 GCA_910587505.1 uncultured Oscillospiraceae bacterium
GTACTAAACAGATGCACTTAAAATTATCTGCAAATCTTATTATACGAGGAGGTGCAACCATGGCAAAAATCAATGGCAATTACGAGGTCGTGTACATTATCGATCCCGCGCAGGGCGAGGAGGCCGTCGCCGCCACCGTCGAGAAGTTCAGGGCGCTGGCGGAAAAGCACAGCTCTGTGGTCGAGGTTGAGGAGTGGGGCAAGCGGAAGCTGGCCTACGCAATTGACTATAAGACCGAGGGATACTATGTGCTGATGACCTTCACCAGCGATCCCGAGTTCCCCAGAGAGCTGGACCGTGTGCTGGGCATTACCGACGGCATCCTGCGCTCCATGATCGTTTGTAAGGACGAGTAAGAGAGGGGAAATCCACAAATGTTGAACCGCATTGTCATTATGGGCCGTCTGGTTCGGGATCCGGAGCTGCGGACCACCCAGTCCGGCGTTTCCGTCACCAGCTTCACCGTGGCGGTGGACCGTGACTTTAAAAGCCGGGATTCCGGGGAAAAGAGCACGGACTTTATTGATGTAGTGGCCTGGCGGCAGACGGCGGAATTCGTCTGCAAGTACTTTGCGAAGGGCCGTATGGCCATCGTGGAGGGTCGCCTCCAGATTCGTGACTGGAAGGATCGGGACGGCAACAACCGCCGCAGCGCGCAGGTTGTTGCGGACAACGTGTATTTCGGCGACAGCAAGCGGGACAGCGCTTCCGGCGACAGCTACGGCAGCCCGCCGCCTTATGGCGCGCCGGCGCCCGCCGCCTCTTTCGGCGGCTACGGCGCACCCTCCGGGGAACCGTCCGGCTTTGCCGACATCGACGACCAGGATGGCGATTTGCCCTTTTGATTGAAAAGCAAAAATTTTCGGCCGCGCCGCAAACCGGCGCGATACTCTGACAAGGAGGAATATGGACCATGCCTATGGATCGTGAAAACCGGCCCTCCCGCCCCGGCGCTCCCCGGAAGCGGAGAAAGGTCTGCCAGTTCTGCGTGGATAAGTGCGAGCATATCGACTATAAGGACGCCGCCAAGCTGCGCCGCTTTATTTCCGAGCGCTCCAAGATCCTGCCCCGCCGGACCACCGGCACCTGCGCCATGCATCAGCGCCAGCTGACCGAGGCCATCAAGCGCGCCCGGCAGATTGCTCTGCTGCCCTATGTGACCGAGTAATTGAAATTACCGGAGCCCCCGTCCGCATCGCGGACGGGGGCTTTCTTTAATCCTTTTTCTTTTTCAGAAAAAAGGATTATGGCATCTCCGACGTCAGACCGGCATTCAGCTTCTGAAACTCTTCCACATCCTGTGTGCTGCCGCCAGGCAATTTCTTAAGGGCCTTTGCCTGTCCAAATGCCTTCTTATACTCATTTGATCCTTCCCTGAAGTTCCCGCAGGGTGACGGCGTAGGCCTCCCGCCCGTGGGGAAGGACCGGGAGCGTTTCCGGGATTTCCCAGCCCTTCCGGGCGAAAAGCCGCCGGATCATCACATCCAGAAAGTCCGGGTTCTTCACCAGCACCGGCCCTGTGAGGTGGGTGCCGAACACGTTCCCGGAGACATAGCCTTCCGCTCCGTGTTCGGCCTCGTTGCCAAAGCCCAGGGGAAGCTCACGAAACAGCGGCGAGGTCACACCGCGGGTCAGACTGCACTTGTTCATGAATCCTACTGCCGGGGTGTCCCAGAGAGCAGGGACGGCCACCACGTCGCCGGGAGTACGCCTCTCCGTCTCCTCCGTGGTGAACTCCGCCAGGGCGAAGCCCGGCCAGACTCTGCCGCTGACGTCGGTGACGGAAGCGCCCAGCGTCTCCATGGCGTTTCCGGTGAAGAGAATCACCGCTTCCTTCTCCGCGGCGGCCCGCAGAGCGTCCGCGCAGGGGGCCGCCGCGGTCAGGACGGCCTTCTGCCGGTTTTCTGTGCCCGCGCCCATGTAGATGAAGTCTGCATCAGAAAAGTCCAGGGTATCTTCACAGGTATAATTCCGGACCGTGACCTCCACGCCCATGGTCTCCAGGTGGCGGCGCAGGACGGCGACGTTGGCATACTCGCCGTACAGGGACATGCTGTCCGGGTACAGGTGCACAATGGTCAGCTCCATCTCAGTCCGCCTCCTTTTTCACCAGATTCAGCAGCTTGTCCCGGTCGGAGAAGCAGGTCACCACATACAGCGCCTCGTCTCCTCCGTCCTCCGCCAGCGCATTGGCAGCCTGGGGAACGGTGTCATAGCAGACGACTTTTTCCGCCGGGAGTCCGGTATAGTCAAACCGCATAGCCAGATCGTTGACGTATTTTCCGCACAGGAGCACCTTCTTCACCTGCGGGCAGTTCAGCCGGTCGAAGTCGATGTCCCACAGCCAGCTGGTCTCTCCGGTGAAGTACTTCCGGCTGATGGCGTCCACGATCACCAGCACCTGACAGGGGTCCTTTGTGCGGGCGATATAATCCAGATTGGTGTCGTAGGCTACGGAGTTCTCGTGCTTGCTGGTCAGCAGAACGCCCCGGTGCGCGCCCAGGGTGAACTGCACCATCCGGCCGTTTTTCAGGATATAGTTGTTGATGACGGAGGCCATCGTCTCCCGGTCCACTCCCGCCAGGGAGCACACGGACCAGGCCGCCAGAATATTGTACACATTATAAATGCTCCGGAAGGCCAGAGAAATCTCCGTCTCTCCGCCGATAGTCAGTGTTCCGCCCTCCAGATCCAGGGCCGTGACGGCAAAATCCGCCTCATGGCGATGGTGGCCGCAGTCCGCGCAGCGGTACCGGCCGATATGCTCGTAATGATACCACTCGTACTCCATCCGCCCCTGGCACACCGGGCACCGCGCGCCGTCGTGATAGACGCCCCGGTGCTCCGGACTGCTGATGGAACAGCGGTCCAGTCCGAACCATCTGACCTTTTCGTGGTCCCTGGCAAAGCAGCTGACCAGAGGGTCGTCGGCGTTGAGCACCAGAGTGGTCTCCGGATGGACGGCGGGCAGGATGGAACGGTAGACCCACTCCGGGTGGCCGTTCCGGGTCAGCTGATCCCGGTAAAGATTGGTAATGACAAAATGGGTGGGATGAAACCACCGGAAGCTCCGGCGGGCGTAGCGTTCGTCGCTCTCCAGCAGCAGCACGTCGCCCTTCATCCGTCCGCTCAGGGTGCTGTTGCAGAGGATCAGCGTCGTCACGCCCTCGATCTGGTTGGAGCCCTCCTCGTTATAGACAACGGTCCTGCCGCTCCGGCGGAGAATGGCGGCAATCATCTCCACGGTGGAGGTCTTCCCGTTGCTGCCGGTGACGGCGATGATGCAGTCCGGCAGCTTCACCCGGCCCAGTACGTCGGGACAGATCTTCAGTGCGTACTTGCCGGGGAGGGAGCTGCCCTTTCCCACCAGCTTTCCCGCAAAGCGGAGCAGACGGCAGACGATAATGGCGAAAAGCATTCTCATAGGAGGAGGTCCTTCCCTTCCGTTAAAAACTTTTCCACGGCCCGGTTGAAGGGACCGGGATTCTTTGCGGCAATGAAATGGTCTCCCACGATGACCTCCAGCCGGCTGCGGGGCAGACTGTGGGCAATGAGCAGGGTGTGACTGTCTTTAATCATGTCCCTGGTGCCCACAATGACCAGCGTCCGGACCCGCAGGGATTCCAGGGTCTCGGGGTCGATATGGGGCTCGTTGACCATCAGGCCAAGCATCTCCGCGTGGGCTTTGGCCTTTTTGCTTTTTCCGGCGAAAAGGGAGGCCAGCTTATAGCCCATTACAATGGGAATCTGAACCTGGGGCTTCACGCCGGATGGGTCCAGATTGGCCCCGTTGAGGATCAGGCGGCTCACCCGCCCCGGATGGGCCAGGGCGAAGGTCAGGGCGATGTTGCCCCCGTCGCTGAAGCCCAGAATGGGCGCGCGGAGGATGTCGTGCTCGTTCATGAAGTCCGAGAGATCCTGGGCAAACTGGGCGATGGTGAAGGGGGCGGCTCCTCTTGGCGAGTGGCCGTGGCCCCTGGTATCCATGGCATAAACCGTATAGCGGGAGGAAAAATATTCCATCTGATGGATGAAATAGCTTCCGTCCTGCCCGTTGCCATGGAGGAGGAGCAGGGGCGGCCCGGCTCCCTGTTTCGTATAGCAGAGGGATATATCAGACATGGAGGCCTCCCTTCTTTGCAGCCCTTCGGGCGGCAAGTGAAAAATTTCTCTTTTACCGGGCCGGGGGCCCCCGCACCCCGCAGCCGCTTCCTGTACGGGCAAAAAGGAACCGGAAATTTTTCCGTCAGGATGTGTGCGCCCGCCTGCTGGTACAGCTTCTCAGAATCCCTCGGGAGTTTTCCGGTCTGAAACGGAAGGGGACTGCCGTCGCGGTCAGGGGCAGACGTAAACGCCGGCCCGTCCGGGTAAGTATAATCCGGCAGAATCAAACCCGGTCTGTCGTCGCGCAAACGAAGCAGAAATACAGGGCTCCGCAGGGGCCGCGGAAGAAATGTCATCTCTCCAGCCAGATCATGAGCGCCGCGACATCCGCCGGGGAAACCCCGGAAATCCTTGCCGCCTGTCCCAGATTCAGCGGCCGCACAGCGCCAAGCTTCTCCCTGGCCTCCAGCCGAAGGCCCTGAATGGAGGAATAGTCCGCCTCCGGCGGCAAAGCCCGGCCCTCCAGGCGGCGGAGCTCCTCCACCTCCTGAAGCTGGCGCTGGATGTACCCCTCGTATTTCACCGAGATTTCCACCTGCTCCGCCACCTCCTCCGGCAGGTCCGGCCTGTCCGGGTCAAAGCGCCGCAGGTCCTCATACCGGATCTGGGGCCGCCGCAGAAGGGCAATCAGCGGCGCGCCGTCGGTCACCGGCGCGGTGCCCCGCTCCGTCAGGAAGGCATTGAGGTCCTCCGACGGCGGCACGCCGTGGGAGGCAAGGCGGCGCACCTCCCGGCGGACGGCCTCGTATTTGGCCTCCACCCTGGCCAGCCGTCGGTCTGATACCAGTCCGATCCGATGGCCCACGGCGCACAGCCGCTCATCGGCGTTGTCCTGGCGCAGAAGCAGGCGATATTCGCTCCGGCTGGTCATCATGCGGTAGGGCTCGTCGGTCCCCCTGGTTACCAGATCGTCGATGAGGGTCCCGATATAGGACTGCCCTCTGGACAGGATCAGCGGCGCTTCCCCCTTCAGGGCCAATGCGGCATTGACCCCGGCCACAAAGCCCTGGACCGCCGCCTCCTCGTATCCCGAGGACCCGCAGAACTGCCCCGCGCCGTACAGGCCGGGGATTTTTTTGCTCTCCAGCGTCGGCTTCAGCTCCAGCGGGTCCACACAGTCATACTCGATGGCGTAGGCGGGGCGCATCATCTCCGCGTGTTCCAGACCGGCGATGGTGTGGAGCATCGCCAGCTGCACCTCCTCCGGCATGGCGGAGGAGAAGCCCTGCACGTACATTTCTTCCGTCTCCAGCCCCATGGGCTCAATGAACAGCTGGTGCCGGGGCTTGTCCGCAAAGCGGGTGACCTTGGTCTCGATGGAGGGGCAGTACCGGGGGCCCACCCCTTTGATGACGCCGCTGTGCATGGGGGAGCGGTCCAGATTTTCCCGGATGATCCGGTGGGTTTCTTCATTCGTACAGGTCAGCCAGCACACGGCCCGGTTCACCGGCCGCTCCGCCGTCTCAAAGGAGAAGGGCATGGTCTCGCTGTCCCCGTCCTGCCGCTCCATTTTTGAAAAATCCACGCTGCGGGCGTTGATCCGGGGCGGGGTTCCCGTTTTGAACCGCCGCAGGGAGAGCCCCAGTTTTACAAGGCAGTCTGTCAGCTCCCCGGCGGCAAACATGCCGTCCGGCCCGCCGGAGCGGACGCATTCGCCCACAATGGTCCGGCCGTTGAGATAAGTGCCGGAACAGATAATGGCGGCCCGGACCTCGAACACCGCGCCGGTGTGGAGCGCCACGTGGCTGACGCGCCCGTCCGTCAGGCGGATCTCCGTAATTTCTCCCTGCCGGAGGGTCAGATTTTCCTGCCGCTCCAGAGCGTGCTTCATAACCTCCTGATACCGGCGGCGGTCCGCCTGGGCCCGAAGGCTGTGGACGGCGGGGCCCTTGCCCCGGTTGAGCAAACGGTACTGGATACAGGCGGCGTCGGCGGCGCGGGCCATCTCGCCGCCCAGAGCGTCCAGCTCCCGGACCAGGTGGCCCTTTCCCGTGCCGCCGACAGCGGGGTTGCAGGGCATGTTGCCCACAGCGTCCAGATTGATGGTAAAGCAAATGGTCTTCCGGCCCAGCCGCGCCGCCGCCAGAGCGGCCTCAATGCCGGCGTGGCCCGCGCCGATGACGGCGATATCATATTTTCCGGCAGGAAATTCTCTCATTGGCAAGTCTCTTTTCATATGGTGGCTAAGACGGGCTCCGCTCCAGCGTCAGCACCACGATCTCCGGCCGGTTGAACAGCCGGAAGGTCCGCCCGGAGTTCCCCAGTCCCCGGGAAACAAACAGGTCTGAACCGTTCACCTGGTAAAAGCCCGCCGTATAGGAGGGAAACAGGCTCCGCTCTACGCTGATGAGTCCGTCAGTGAAGGGCAGCCGAATCAGGCCGCCGTGGCCGTGACCGGAGATTACCAGATCGGCCCCCAGAAGGCTGTACTCCCGCTGAAAGCAGTTGTTCCGGTGGGCCAGCAGGAGCCAGAAGGCGTCCGGCTCCGCTCCGCGGAGCTCCTCCGCCAGCTCCTCCGGCGGTTTCTGGTCCGCAAATCCGTTGGGGTCGTCGATACCCGCCAGCAGGATGACGCTCCCCTTCCGGGACAGCGTCGTGTATTCGTTGGACAGCACCGTAACGCCGGCCTCCTCCAACTCCCGCTTCAGGGCCTTCACGTCCCGGAGGGCCCACTCATGGTTGCCGGTGACAAAATAGCACGGGGCAATCTCCGCCATGGCCCGGCCCAGGGACACCGCGTAGCTCCGGGGCGTCTGACGGTACTGGTCCTGCAGGTCTCCCGTCAGGAAAATATAGTCCGGACGGATCTCCCGCACCCGCCGGATCAAGTCTTCGTTCCCCTCTCCAAACTCCGCTCCGTGGAGGTCCGACAGCTGCACGATCACGCAGCCGTCGAAGCCTGCCGGAAGCCGGGGGGAGGAGAAGGTGAACCGTTCCGTCTGGAGGCTGCGGTTGCTCCAGTGGAAAAAAGCGGCGCAAAGGATGCAAAACAGAAATATTTTCAGCAGCCGGCGGGACCGGCGGCGAGGGCGGCGTGGTCTGGGCATGACATTCTTCCTTTGTTTAGAAGCATGGCCCGCAGCGGCGGGACGTATCGGCTCCATGAGTAAGAACCTGTATGGATGACCGGGCAATCCGCTCCGGTTATAAATACAGGTTCTTAGTATAGCACATTTTTCCGGTAAAACCAAGAGGGCGTGAAAAATTTGTTTCCTTTTACGGAAATACGGGTTCCTCCTCCCGGAAGGCGTACACCACGCACCGCCGCCCATCCACGCGCTCGATCCGCCCCAGGCAGAACAGCGCCTCCAGAGGGAAGGGCTTCCCCTGCTCCAGCGGCAGGGCCAGCAGCAGGAGCGTTCCCTCCCGCCGCCACCATCCCCGGCTCTGACTGTGCAGCCGCTCCCGGAGGAACCGGTCCTGAAACAGCTGGGCGGGGCAGCGGGTTTCCCGCCAGCAGGGGGCGTCCTCCTCAAACCGGAAGGACCGCCGGGCCTCGCCCCGGCGGAGCTGCCCCAGAGCGGACACGTCCCGGTGATAGAGCCTCCGGCACACCGCCAGCCGGCCCTTCTCCGGGGCCAGCACTCCCAGAGGCAGCTCTCCCCGCTCCCCCAGCAGAAAGGCGCGGTAGAGCCCGTCACCCGGATCGTCCATGGACGCGATGATCTCCGTTCTGGCCCCGTTGGGGCCCCAGAGGGACAGCGTCAGATCCCCCCGGCGCTCCCCCTGACAGTATAGCGGCAGACGCTCCACGGGCGCACCCCCTCTCAGGCAAGCCTATGCGGAAGCGGGCGGGATATGCGGATTTTTCCATTTCTGCCGCAAAACGGCGGCCGCCCCCTTGTAAACGGCGGAAAAATGTGGTACATTGGGCATACTACGAAAAAAGGGGGCGATGCAATGGGAACATCTGACGGACGGCGCGCGCGGCCGGTCACGTTCCTGCTGATGGTCCTCCGGAGCCGTCCGGCTGGACCGGGCGGACGAATGTAAGTGAATAATAAAACAGAAATTCTGGAGGATTCAGTCCCATGGACAACAAACATTTTTATATCACCACCCCGATCTACTACCCCTCCAGCCGCTTCCACATCGGCCAGGCCTACTGCACCGTGGCCACCGACGCCATGGCCCGCTACAAGCGTCTGACCGGCTGCGAGGTCATGTTCCTCACCGGCACTGACGAGCACGGTCAGAAGATTGAGGACAAGGCCCGGGAGGCCGGGGTTACGCCCCAGCAGTTCGTGGATAACATCGTCACCGCCCCTGGCGGCGTGCTGGACCTGTGGAAGCTGATGAACATCAGCTACGACCGATTTATCCGTACCACCGACGGCTACCACGTCTCCGCCATCCAGAAGATCTTCCGGAAGATGTACGAAAACGGCGACATCTACAAGGGGGCCTATAAGGGCAAGTACTGCAAGCCCTGCGAGTCCTTCTGGACCGAGAGTCAGCTCAAGGACGGCAAGTGCCCCGACTGCGGCCGGGAGGTGGTGGACGCGGAGGAGGAGGCGTATTTCTTCCGGGCCTCTAGGTACGCGGACCGGGTGCGGGACCTGCTCCTGAATACGGATTTCCTGGAGCCGAAGAGCCGGGTCAACGAGATGGTCAACAACTTCATTGACTGCGAGGGCGGCTTGCAGGATCTGTGCGTGTCCCGCACCAGCTTCACCTGGGGCGTACCCGTGGACTTCGACCCGGGCCACGTGGTCTACGTGTGGCTGGACGCGCTGTTCAACTACATGACCGCCCTGGGCTACGAGAACGATCAGTACGACGATCTGGAGAAGTTCTGGCCCGCGGACGTCCACTTCCTGGGCAAGGAGATCGTCCGGTTCCACGCCATCTACTGGCCGGCGTTCCTCATGAGCCTGGATCTGCCCCTGCCCAAGAAGGTCTACGGACACGGCTGGCTCAACTTCAACGGCGACAAAATGAGCAAATCCAAGGGCAACGTGGTGGACCCCTACCTGCTCTCGGAGCGGTACGGCGTGGACGC
>CAJULD010000077.1 GCA_910587505.1 uncultured Oscillospiraceae bacterium
CACCGGGGCCACCGGCCCTGCCGGTCCCATGGGTGCGACGGGCGCCGCCGGGGCCACCGGCCCTGCCGGTCCTGTGGGTGCAACGGGTCCCGCCGGAGCCACCGGCCCTGCCGGTCCCGTGGGTGCAACGGGTCCCGCCGGAGCTACCGGCCCTGCCGGCCCCACCGGACCGGCGGCAACGGTCACCCCTGCAGCTGCCGTGGCGGATGCCACGCAGTCAACGCTGCTGAAGCAGTTTAACAGTCTGCTGGCCAATCTGCGGGCGGCCGGTCTGCTAAGCGAATAATCCGAGGGGAGGGCGGCGCAAGCGCGCCGCCCTCTTTTTCATCCTGCACGGGCGCGCCCGTCAGGGGGAAGACCGGCACGACAAAACCTCCATTTTTCCTCCCGTATAATCTCTCCGGCCAGGGGAAAACTGCCATTGTAAGTTTTCACCAAGGGAGATGAGGACGTGCAGGGAAAGGTGGAGATCTGCGGCGTAAACACGTCAAAGCTGAAGGTGCTGCGCAATGAGGAAACGATGGAGCTGCTCCGGCGGACCAAGGAGGGGGATAAGGAAGCGCGGGAAAAGCTGATCAGCGGGAACCTGCGGCTGGTGCTGTCCGTGATCCAGAAATTCACCGGCCGGGGAGAGAACGCCGACGATCTGTTCCAGGTGGGGTGCGTAGGACTGATTAAAGCCATAGACAATTTTGACATCACGCAGCCGGTACGGTTTTCCACATACGGCGTGCCGATGATCGTGGGCGAAATTCGCCGCTATCTGCGGGACAACAGCGCCATCAGGGTCAGCCGCAGCATGCGGGATACCGCCTATAAGGTGATGCAGGCGCGGGAACGGCTGATGGCGCAATCCCAGCGGGAGCCCACGGTGGAGCAGCTGGCGGCGGAGCTGGGGATTCCCCGGGAGGATGTGGTGTTTGCCATGGAGGCGATTGCGGACCCGGTGAGCCTGTTTGAGCCGGTGTATTCCGATAACGGGGACACGGTGTGCGTGATGGACCAGGTAAAGGACACCAGAAATACGGATGAGCACTGGCTGGAGCACATTGCGCTGAAGGACGCGCTGGAGCGTCTGGGGGAGCGGGAAAAGCACATCCTCGCCCTGCGGTTCTATGAAGGGAAGACCCAGATGGAGGTTTCCGCCGAGGTGGGCATCTCCCAGGCCCAGGTCAGCCGTCTGGAGAAAAATGCGCTGAAAACGATTCAGAAGAATATATAAAAACTAGGGCTTCCGGCCCGTCCTGCCATAAGACATCGACCGGCAGGCTGGTACAGCTTCTGACTTTCCCCATGTTTCAAAACCATATCGAGGGAAGACAGCCTCCGGGCTGGAAGGCGTCAGGAACCTGTATTCATGACCAGACGGCGTTTAACGGTTGTGAATACAGGTTCTGAATAAAGCAGGACGATGCCCCGGCCGGAGATCAGGCCAGCGCAGCCGGGCTGCCCAAAGGACTGGCGCAGCGCACCCTGATAAATTATATTTCATACGAAACACTCATAAAATAACCGATGGCCCCGTAAAATTTCCCGTTGACCCCGCCGCGGAAGAATAGTAGAATAGGTAATGACAACTACAGGAAAGAGAGAGCGGTCGTACCTATGATACAGGATTTTACCCATCGCTACATAACTGCCCGCCGGGCCGTCATCGCCCGGCGGTACCGCCGCATGAACCCCCGCCAGCTGGAGGCTGTGCTGGCCACCGAGGGGCCCCTGCTGCTGCTGGCCGGAGCGGGCAGCGGCAAAACCACCGTGCTGATTAACCGGGTTGACAATCTGCTGACCTTCGGCCGGGGGGGCGACACGGAGGAGGTCCCGGCCTGGGCCGGGGAGAAGGAGCTGGCCTTTCTGGAGCATTTCCCGGAAAATCCCTCTCCGGAGGACTGGCGGGAGGCGGTTCGCCTGTGCGCCGTGGAGAGCGCCGCACCCTGGTCGGTGATTGCCATCACCTTTACCAACAAGGCTGCCGGGGAGCTGAAGGAGCGGCTGGAAAAGATGTGCGGTCCCGCCTCACGGGACATATGGGCCGCCACCTTCCATTCCGCCTGCATCCGGATTCTCCGCCGGGACGTGGAGCGGTTGAACGCGGGCTTCAACAGCAGCTTCACCATCTATGATTCCGACGACAGCAGGCGGGTCATTAAAGATGTGCTGAAGGCAATGAGTCTTGACGAGAAGGAGTTTCAGCCCCGCTCCGTCCTGTCCATCATCTCCAACGCCAAGGACAGGGACTGGTCCCCGGACCGGTTCGCTCAGGAGAGCAGGAGCTCCCGTGACTGGCGCATGCCCCGGATTGCGGAGATCTACGCCGGGTACCAGCGCCGCCTCCGGGAGGCCAACGCCATGGACTTTGACGACATCATCCTCCACACCGTCCACCTGCTCCAGAAGGACGAGGAGGTCCGTTCCTACTACCAGCGGAAGTTCCGGTATGTGCTCATCGACGAGTATCAGGACACCAACCATCTGCAATACCTGCTGGCCCGGCTGCTGGCGGGGGGCTGTGAAAACATCTGCGTAGTGGGCGACGACGACCAGTCCATCTACCGGTTCCGGGGGGCCAATATAGAAAACATTCTGAACTTTGAGACGCAGTACGACAATTGCCGCACTATCCGTCTGGAGCAGAACTACCGGTCCACCCAGAATATTCTGGACGCGGCCAACACGGTCATCAGAAACAACGCCGGACGGAAGGGCAAGACTCTCTGGACCCAGGAGGGACCGGGGGAGAAGGTGCTGGTGAAGAGCGTGTTCAACGAGAGCGACGAGGCAAACTTTGTGGCCGGGAAGATTCTGGAGAGCTATGGCCGGGGGGAGAGCTGGCGGGACAACGCCATCCTCTACCGGATGAACGCCCAGTCCAACGCCCTGGAAATGGCCCTCAAGCGCAACGGCATTCCCTATAAGGTTTACGGCGGCATGAAGTTCTTCGACCGGGCGGAGGTGAAGGACATGCTCTCCTATCTGTGCGTCATCAATAACCCCATGGACGATTTGCGGCTAAGGCGGATTATCAACGTTCCCGCCAGGGGCATCGGCGCGGCCACCATGGACCGGGCGGCCCTCCTGGCCGCGGAGGAAGGCAGGAGCCTGTGGGAGATCATCGACAACGCACAGTCGTATCCCGCCCTGAAATCAGCATCCGGCAAGCTGAAAACCTTTACAGAAATGATTGGCCGCCTCCGGGAACTGGAGGAGACGCTGGAGCTGCCGGAGCTGTACGACGCGGTGTGCGGACAGACGGGCTACGTCCGGGCGCTGGAGGAAAAGAACGACATGGAGAGCCGGGGGCGGATTGAAAACGTGCAGGAGCTGCGCTCCAGCATCATCGGCTTTCTGGAGGGGGATCCGGATATCGCCTCCCTGGCGGGATTCCTGGACAGCGTGGCGCTGTACACGGATCTGGACGACGCCGGAGCAGAGGACGGCAGCTGCGTGTCCCTGATGACCATGCATTCGGCAAAGGGGCTGGAGTTCCCCAACGTGTACGTGGTAGGCATGGAGGAGGGCGTCTTTCCCGGCGGCCGGGCCGCCGGGGAGAGCGAGGAGATGGAGGAGGAGCGGCGGCTGTGCTATGTGGCCATGACCCGCGCCCGCGCCCGCCTGACCATGACCGCCGCCCGCCAGCGGATGCTCTATGGCCGGACCAGCAGCAACCCGCCCTCCCGCTTTCTGGAGGAGCTGCCCGACGCCCCGGTGGACTGGCAGAGCAGGGCGGAGCCCCGGAGCGTTCCCCGCTGGAGCGGAGAGAGCGCTCCCGCTGCCGCCGCCGGACCCGTCCGGAGGGCTCCCGGCCCGTCCGGCATGGGCTTTACTGCCCCGGCGAAAGGGGAGGGGCTGCTCCGGCTGGAGAAGGGAGACGTCATCTCCCACCGGACCTTCGGGAAAGGAATGGTGCTGTCCGTGCGCCCCATGGGGAACGACGCGCTGGTGGAGGTGGCCTTTGACAGCGTGGGAACCAAGAAGCTGATGCTGAAGGCGGCGGGACCCCATATGACCAGACTGTAACGGGAGGATGAAACATGGCGCAGCAGATCCCGTTTTTTGAACTGTTCCCCGCCCTGCCCCTCTCCTGGGAGCTCCGGTCCCTGTTGACCGGCGCGTTCCTGACGGGGGTGGAGGTGGAAAAGAGCGCACGGCGCATGGACCTTGCCCTGACCGTTCCCGCCGGACTGGGGGAGCGGCAGGAGGAGCTGTCCGCCGCCATCCGGGCGTCCTACGCACTGGATGCGGTCACGGTGCGTCAGACCGTATCGGCCCCTTCGCCGCCGTCAGGCGAAAAAAAGAGCGGCGAGATCATCCTGGGCGGACCCGTCAGGGGGGCGGTGCAGCCTCTGGAGGGGCTCAATCCCACGATGGGAAAGGTGGTGGTGGCGGGAAAGGTATTTTCCGCCGACCTCAGGGAGACCAGGCGGCCCGGCGTATTCTGCCTGACCTTTGAGATCACCGACTTCAAAAACTCCGTGCGGGTGGTAAAGTATCTGGAGAAAGACGAAAAGGCGCGGATGAAAAAGGAGATCAGGCCCGGTATGTGGGTGAAGATCCAGGGGTGGGTCAAGCTGGGCCGGGAGGGCAGCGATATCCAGATCGAGCCCCGGAACATCTCCTCCTGTCCCCACGAAATGCGGCAGGACCGGGCCCCGGTCAAGCGGGTGGAGCTACACGCCCACACCACCTTTTCCAATATGGACGCCCTCTGCTCTCTCAGTCCCAAGGCCGGGCCGGAGGGCAATCTGGTCATGCGGGCCCAGGCCTGGGGCCACCCCGCCATCGCCATCACCGACCACGGCGTGGTCCAGGGGTTCCCCGACGCCTGGCACTCCGCCAGGGATATCAAGATCCTCTATGGCATGGAGGGCTATTTCATCAACAATCTGGACGACAGCATCGCCGTCCACGGCAGCCGGGAGGCGTCCTTCTCCGACGAATACGTGGCCTTCGACATTGAGACCACCGGACTGAAGGTCAACCAGGAGGCCATCACGGAGATCGGCGCGGCGGTGATCCGGAACGGGGAGATCGTGGACCGGTTCCAGACCTTTGTGGATCCCGGACGGCACCTGAGCAACGAGATCATCGCCAGGACCAATATCACCGACCAGATGCTCCAGGGCGCGCCGAAGCCGGCTCAGGCGCTGAAAGCCTTCCTGGACTTCGTGGCCGGCCGGCCGCTGGTGGCCCACAACGCGGGATTCGACGTGGGCTTCGTCCGGGCGGGCTGCCGGGAGGCGGGGCTGTCCTTCGACCCCACCTATGTGGACACCCTGGTCCTGGCCCGGAACCTGCTGCCGGAGCTGCCCAGGCATACCCTGGACGCGGTGGCGGAGCATCTGCGGCTGCCCGCCTTCCAGCACCACCGGGCGGGGGACGACGCCGCGGCCTGTGGGCTGTTTCTGCCCCACTTTTTCCGGCAGCTGGAGGAGGAGCTGGACGTCCACTCCCTTCAGGCGATCAACGCCGTTATGCCAGGGCTGCGGAAAAAGAGCCGCGGCACCCGGAAGCCCCGGCACATTATCCTCATCGCAAAGAACAAAACGGGGCTGAAAAATCTGTACCAGCTGGTGTCCGCGTCCAATCTGAAATACCTCAAGCGGTTCCCGCTGGTGCCCAAGGACGAGCTGGTCGCCCACCGGGAGGGGCTGATTATCGGCTCCGCCTGCGAGGCGGGGGAGCTGTTCCAGGCGGTGGCGGACTACGCCGACTGGGAGGAGCTCAGGCGCATCGCCTCCTTTTACGACTTTCTGGAGATCCAGCCCCTGTGCAACAACGCCTTCATGCTCCGGGACGGGAAGGCGAGGGACGAGGAGGAGCTGCGGGAGTTCAACCGCACTATTGTCCGTCTGGGGGAGGAGCTGGGCAAGCCGGTGTGCGCCACCGGGGATGTCCACTTTCTGGACCCGGAGGACGAGATTTACCGCCATATCCTGCTGGACACCAAGAAATTCTCCGACTGCGATTCTCCCCTGCCCATCTACTTCAAGACCACCGACGAGATGCTGGAGGAATTTTCCTATCTGGGGGAGGAGAAGGCTCTGGAGGTGGTGGTCACCAACACACGGGCCATCGCGGAGCAGGTGGAGAGCTTCGATCTGCTGCCCAAAGGGAAGCTGTTCCCCCCCAGGCTGGAAAACTCCGAGGAGGACCTCAACCGTCTGGTGTGGGACAGGGTCCACGAGCTCTACGGAGAGGACCCGCCCCAATTGATCGTGGACCGGCTGAACGTGGAGCTGGGAGGCATTCTGGGCAAGTACGACGTGGTGTACATGTCCGCCCAGAAGCTGGTCCAGCGGTCTTTGGAAAACGGCTATCTGGTAGGGTCACGGGGCTCCGTGGGATCCTCCCTGGTGGCCTACATGTCCGGCATAACCGAGGTCAACGCCCTGCCGCCCCACTACCGCTGTCCCAACTGCCGGCACAACGAGTTTGTCACCGACGGCTCCTACGGCTGCGGGGCGGATATGCCGGACAGGGACTGCCCGGTGTGTGGGACGCGGTATGTGAAGGACGGGTTCGACATTCCCTTCGAGACCTTTCTGGGTTACGGCGGCGGCAAGGTGCCTGATATCGACCTGAATTTTTCCGGGGAATATCAGGCCAGAGCCCACCGTCACGCCATTGAAATGTTCGGCGAGACCCAGGTGTTCCGGGCGGGCACCATCGGCACCGTGGCGGAAAAGACCGCCTACGGCTATGTAAGAAAGTATCTGGAGGCCAGGGGCCTGAATCCCGGTCGGGCGGAGGAGACCCGGCTGGCGCTGGGCTGTGTGGGAGTGAAGCGGACCACGGGGCAGCACCCCGGCGGCCTGGTGGTGGTGCCGGACGATCTGGACGTGGAGGACTTCTGCCCCGTCCAGCATCCCGCCGACGCCGCCGGCAGCGACATTATCACCACCCACTTTGAATACCATTGCATGGAGGACAACCTCCTCAAGCTGGACATGCTGGGCCACGATGACCCCACCATGGTGCGGATGCTGGAGGACCTGACCGGGGTCAACGCCCGGGAGATCCCCCTGGACGACCCGGAGACCATGAGCCTTTTCACCTCCAGCCGCGCCCTGGGCTTTGAAAATGACGAGATCCTGGGTCCCACCGGGGCCGTGGCCATCCCGGAGTTCAACACCAGGTTCACCCGTCAGATGCTCATGGACACCCAGCCAAAGGACTTCAACACGCTGGTGCGGCTCTCCGGCTTTTCCCACGGCACCGACGTATGGATCGGCAACGCCCGGGACCTGATCGTCAACGGCACCGCCTCGGTTACGGAGACAGTGGGGTGCCGGGACGACATTATGCTCTACCTGATCTCCAGAGGCCTGGACCCCAGGATGAGTTTTAAAATCATGGAGTCCGTGCGGAAGGGCAAGGTGAAGAAGGGCGGCTTCGAGGAGGGCTGGGTGGAGGCCATGAAGGAGCACGACGTGCCCGAGTGGTACATCGACTCTCTGGCCAAGATCGGCTATCTGTTCCCCAAAGCCCACGCGGTGGCCTATGTGATGATGGCCTTCCGCATCGCCTGGTTCAAGGCGCACCGGCCCCTGGCTTTTTACGCGGCCTTTTTCTCCATTCGGGCCAAGGCCTTTGACGCGGAATACTGCTGCGCCGGATTCGACAATGTGAAGCGGAAGCTTCAGGAGATCTGGAACAACAAGGACGCCGCCGCCGTGGAGCAGGATCTGGCGGTGACGCTGGAGGTGTGCTATGAATTTTACCTCCGGGGCTTCCGGTTTGAGCCCATCAGCATCTATGAATCCGAGGCCGTGCGGTTTGTGTGCAAGGGGGAGGACGCCCTCATCCCGCCCTTTACCGCGGTGCGGGGTCTGGGCGAGACGGCGGCCCTGGACACGGTGGAGAAGCGGAAGGGAAAGGAATTCATCTCCGTGGAGGAGTTTGCCATGTGCTGCAATAAGCTGTCCAAGACGCATATTGACCAGCTGCGGGGGCTGGGGGCCTTCGCGGGGATGGCGGACACCAGCCAGATGACGCTCTTTTAACTTTGCACCGGGGCCTCCGGCCCCGCGAGCCCCGGGTTACTTTTCCCTCGTAGGAAAAGTAATCAAAAGTACGCCAAAACCTGCGGTTTTGGAATCCATTTCCTCGAATATTGGCTGCAGGTGAAGAATTGCGCTGCCCCGTGAACAACAGGTCCTTCTTCTGGGGGACCGGTACTTGAAGGAGTCCGCCTGACGGCATGTTAAAGGGGTACTGCCTGCAAGGGGGGCCGTTGGACGGGACCGCCTGCGGGAGCGTCAAAAAGCAGTGGATTTTTCCGGCGAGATATGCTATAGTGGATGAAGCCGGAAATCTGCCAAAGATGGCGGAGGCCTTTCAGAAAATTTTCCTGCGAGGCAAAAAGGTAAAATTCTTAAAAGTTCTTAAGATTCTGCAACGGCCACATCGAGTGGCCGCGCAGAATTAAATTTCGCATGATCCCGTCGAGGGATCATTGCGAAACCGTTGATCCTTTTTCTTTCAAGAAAAGGGATATGGCTTATATAGCCCATACAGGAGGTTGAATGCGAATGAATATCCGGAGGAAGCTGGTTTCGCTGACGTTGGCGGTGCTGGCGCTGTTTGCTCTGGCAGGGGAGACGGGAGGGCTGATCCCGGCGGCGCGGGCGGTGACCCAAGCCGAGATCGACAGCCTGAAGGGCGACGCGAAGGAGCTGGCCAGTCAGAGCTCCTCCCTGAAAAGCCAGCTGGCGGAGTTGAAAAACGAGCGCAACAGCGCCATGAAGCAGAAGCTCCTGGTGGACCAGCGGATTACCCTGACGGTGCAGGCCATCGAGAACACGGAGAAGCAGATCGCCGGCTTTGAGACGCTGCTGGTGCAGACGGAGTACGAGCTGGAGGAGAACCGGCGGCAGGAGGAGGAGCAGTATGCCGTCTTCTGCGAGCGGGCGCGGGTGATGGAGGAGGCGGGAACCACCTCCTACTGGGCGGTGCTGTTCAGAGCGGACAGCTTTTCCGACCTGCTCAGCCGCCTCTCCGACGTGC
>CAJULD010000078.1 GCA_910587505.1 uncultured Oscillospiraceae bacterium
GAGATGCAGGTCTACCGGGCCTCCGGCGCGGGCGGGCAGCACGTGAACAAGACCTCCTCCGCCGTGCGGCTGATCCACCGCCCCACCGGCGTGGTGGTCTCCTCCCAGCAGGAGCGCAGCCAGGTCCAGAACCGGGAGAACTGCATGAAGATGCTGCGGGCCAGGCTGATGGAAATGAAGGCCCAGCAGCACGCGGAGAAGATCTCCGATATCAAGGGCGTACAGATGAAGATCGAGTGGGGCAGCCAGATCCGCTCCTATGTCTTCATGCCCTATACGCTGGCCAAGGATACCCGCACCGGATACGAAAACGGCAACATCAGCGCCGTCATGGACGGGGATCTGGATGGATTTATCAATGCCTATCTGACCGCCAGCGCGACGGGAGAGCTGAAAAAATAATAAACGGCAGGCAGAACGTCTGCCGCGATAAGGGCCCCGGCGGGAAAACCCCGCCGGGGCCCTCATGTGTGTCAAAAAAGTGGCTGCGCCACTTTTTTGAATAAGTTCCGCTTTGTGGGCCGGCCCAAAGGCCGGCTTAACGCTGAAAGCGCCGCCTTGCGGCGCTTCATGACGTACACGCCGCGGGAAAGACACTTCAATTTTATTTGCCGCCTCCGGGCGGCAAACCCCTGCGGAGGGCTTTTTTGACAGGCTGAAGGGCCCCTGCGCAGTCCGTCACCACAGCCGGAAGGTCTGGATGCCCCATCTGGCCGCCTTATAGGAGACGGTTTCCAGCTCTCCCGCCGCATCCTTCAGCAGCTGCCGGATGGGCAGACGCTGGGGGCAGTGGCTTTCGCACTTGCCGCAGCCCACGCACTGGGAGGCGCTGGCAGGGGACTTCCGCATGGCGGTGCATTGCAGGTAATCCCGCCGGCCGGAGGCTTTCCCCTCGGAGTACATGGCGTTATAGCACCGGAAGGTTCCGGGGATATCCACCCCCCTGGGACAGGGCATGCAGTAGCCGCACCCGGTGCATCCCACCTTCACGCTGCGGCGGATCTCCTCCCGCACCCGCAGGATGAGGGACCGGTCGGAGCTGGTCATGCACCCCGGCCGGGCGTCGGAAGCCACGGCCAGATTCTCCTCTACCATTTCCATGGAGCTCATGCCGGAGAGAACGCAGGTGACCTCCGGCTGATCATAGAGCCACCTGAAGGCCAGCGCGGCAGGCGTGGGGCCTTCCGGGTTCTCCCGGAACAGCTCTTTGGCGGATTCCGGCAGAAGGTCCACCAGCCGTCCGCCCCGGAGGGGCTCCATAATGATGACCGGCAGTCCCCTGGCGTGGGCGTACCGCAGGCCGTCCACTCCGGCCTGAGAGGTTTCGTCCATGTAATTGTACTGAATCTGGCAGAAATCCCAGTCACAGGCATCCACCAGCTCCCGGAACATGGGGGTGTTCCCGTGATAGGAGAAGCCAATATTGCCGATCTCCCCGGAGGCCAGCTTTCCGGCGATCCATTCCTCCATGCCCAGCTTCTTCAGCCTCTCCCAGGTGGCCGTGTCCGTGAGCATGTGCATGAGGTAATAGTCAATGTGGTCCGTGCCCAGGCGGCGCAGCTCCTCCCGGAAAATCTTTTCCACCCCGTCCATGGATCTGATGAGGTAATGGGGCAGCTTGGTGGCCAGTCGTACCTGGTCCCGGCAGTGATTCCGGCGGAGAATCTCCCCCACGGCCGCCTCGCTGCCGGGGTAAATGTAGGCGGTGTCCAGATAGTTCACCCCGCCCCGGATGGCGGCCATGACTTCCCGCTCGGCCTTGTCGAGGTCAATACCGCCGCCCTTCCGGGTAAAGCGCATACAGCCATAGCCCAGCAGGGAAATATCCCGCCCCTTTTTATCTTTTCGATACTGCATGATAAAACTCCTTTCCGGTATCCCCCTGATTCGACAAAATTCGCACTGCGCTATTAAGGATGGATAAGGCCCGTCCGATATTAAAGCGAAGCTGATTGGAAAGAGGGGGATGCTTATGCACGATTTCAGGCGCCGGACGGGATGGAGCTTTCCGCTTTCCCGTCTGGCGGCATTCTGCCTGGCGCTGCTGTTTCTGCTGTCCGCTCCTGCGGCGGCGGCGGAGACAGAGCCGGACGAAGCGGAGGAGGCGGCGGTGTGGACCGCCGTGGAGACAATCCTCCGCAGCTATGAGGAAGCGGCCATGCTCTATGTGGACCGGGACCTGCGCCTGGGCACCGTGGCCGGGCCGTCGGTGCTGCTGCCCGTGGAAACGGAAGGGGAAGAGAGCAGGAGCATCCGGGTTTTCGGGAAGGATATGACGCTGGCCCAGCTGCCGGGAAACATCATTTTTCTGGAGAAGAAGGCCGCGTTTTACGCCGCCATGCGGCAGATGCAGGGAATCTACCGGGAGGACCTGCATCTGACTTACAGGATGGAGGGGCTGGAGCTGACGGAGGACACCGCCAGAGTCTCCGTCAGGGAGACGGCGCAGTTCCGCTATACCGACAGTGACCGCCAGTCCGTATATGAGGCGT
This sequence comes from uncultured Oscillospiraceae bacterium, assembly GCA_910587505.1. Lineage (GTDB taxonomy): Bacteria > Bacillota > Clostridia > Oscillospirales > Oscillospiraceae > Pelethomonas. The sequence continues at coordinate 2,493 of CAJULD010000078.1, forward strand.
TTTTCACGGTCTATCTGATTAAGCTGGAGGGCCGGTGGCTGATTGCCGGCGTAACCGACGGCAGCCGGTTTGACAAGCTGTACCGGGACCAGGGAGAGGCGTTTGATCTGGACGCCGCGCTGGCGGAATTTTCTGCCCGGCTGGAGGAGGAGAACTGCCGGGTTGCTTTCCCCGGCACGCCCTGTGACAGCCCCGGGCGAATCCCATACAGCGGGGCCAGCGCCGCCGCCTATGCGTACACCTACTCCCGGATGTCCGCAGGGACGCCCCGAAGCGGGTTTTACAATACCCTTTTTACCGGTTATGCCGGGGAGGGCGGGGACTGCATGAATTTTGCCTCCCAGTGCATGTGGGCGGGATTCGGCGGCAGCGAGAGCGCCATTGGAGAACTTGGTCTGCCCATGGATACCGCGGGGAACAGCCAGTGGTTCGGCCGCGCCGCCGGCGGGGGAAAGATCAATCATGCCTGGATCAGCTGCCAGTCCTTCCGGCAGTATCTGACGGGGAATAAGGAGGGGACCGGCAGCGGCGGGTCCAACGCCGCGGTGGATACCGGCATATACGCCACCATTCTGGATGTGGGCGCGGGCTGCGGCTTCTCCGGAGTGGCGGCGGACGAGCTGCTGGGGGCCGTGGCCCATGTGGAGGGCAGCGGCGGCGCTTACTCTCACGCCATTGTTTTTACCGATGTGACGGGAACCCGGCGCAGCGATGTCTGGTTCTGCGGCCATACCAAGGATATCACCCATCTGAAGCTGGGCGACTACTACATCGGGCCCCTCAAGGTCTATATTCCCCGCTACCTGCGCGCCGGTGAAATGGCAGGGGAGGACATCCGCACGGAGCGCTCCCGGCCTGTCGAGGCAGGCGGCACCGCCATTCTGTCGGCCCGGATGAATACGGTTCAGGAGCAGATGACCATTACGGTGACGCCGCCCGGCGGCGCGGCGGAGCCGGTCGTGTCTGTGGACGATGCGGACAACTGCTGGACGGAATATACGTTTTCCATACCGGGACTGTACCGGGTGGATTGCAGCGCCAGAGCGCCGGGAGGCGGCCGGACGGCCACCTCCACCTGCTATATCCGCTGCTGGTCGCCGGAGGATCTGCTTCCTGAGGAGGCGTCCCGGCCGGAGGAAACCGGAGAATCGGAAATGCCCGGCTGGCTCCGCCAGCCGGAGGACGCGGCGGCTTCTGGCGTGAACAAAAAGTAACCCAAAAGGTACCGGACCTGGTCCGCCGTAGCGCAAATAGAAATTCAAATCCGGAGTGACGCAGGGGGGCAGGGCCCCCTTGCGTGATTTTTTGCTGCTTTCTGTTCACACAAAAGGCAGGCTCATGGAACAAACCGCTCAAAAATCACCGGCACGCTCTCGGCCTCCAGCCGCTCCATGGTTTCCCGGTCCCGGACGGTCCAGGCCGCCTCATGGACGCCGTAAAGCTTTTTCATCAGCCGCAGGCTGATGTTGTCCCGGTCCAGGCAGTTGTATGCGATGAAATCCGGCTTTGTCAGCGCGGTAGTCAGCAGATGGGTCAACAGAAACCGCGTTGGCAGGGACAGGCCGCTGACCTCGCTGGATTTCATAAAATTCTGGCTGAGCTGCCCCCGGAGGACCGCAGGGTACTTCTCCTTCAGCCGCAGCAGCGCGCCGGGATGGAAGGACTCCACGCAGCAGGTACCCTGCCAGTCCTTCAGCAGGGCCATGGCGGCGTCGGTGAGGGCGGCGGCGTTGCCCCGCTCCACCTTCAGCTCCACAATCAGTGGCGCTCTGTCCCCGAAGAGGTCCAGAACTTCCCGGAAAAGGGGGATGGTCTCCTCCGTATCCTGAAGGGGATAGTCCGGCAGGTCCGCGGCGGTCAGATCTTCGATGAAGGCTGTTTTCCCGCAGACTCTGGTCAGATCGCTGTCATGAACCACCGCCAGATTCCCGTCGGCCATGAGGTGGACGTCCAGCTCCGCGCCGAAGCCCGCCTCCGCCGCCGCGCGGAAGGCGGCCATGGAATTTTCCGGGCGGCCCTGGGCCAGGTCATGGAGCCCCCGGTGGGCATAGCGGGTGTTTTCCAGCTTCTCCCAGCCCGGATGGCCCCGGCGGGGAGCAAGCAGAGCGCACCACGCTCCCGCCACCCCCAGACAGCCCGCCGCCAGGGTAATTGCTCTCATATCTTCTTCTCTCCCATCCTGTTTCTCAATAAAAAACGCTGCATTGTGACCGTGCGGAATACAGGCCCCTAACGTCCTTTTGGGGTGCTTTTTTAAGTATAAGAAAAAGTATCAGTCGTCCATATCCTCAAAGGCGGACAGACCCTTCTTCGCCTCCGCCCTGCTGTCGCCGTGGCGGACAAAGCACATGGTGACAAAGCTCATGGCCACAAAGAAGGCCGCGTAGGGGAACAGCACCTGATAACTGATATGCTTCATCAGCGTGCCCGCCAGTACCGGCGTGATGACCTGGGCCGTCATGGAGGCGGTGTAGTAGTAGCCGGTGAACTTGCCCACGTCGCTGCCCCTGCACATTTCCACCACCATGGGCAGAGAGTTGACGTTGATGGCCGCCCAGGCCAGTCCCACCAGTGCGAAGGCCACGTACATGACAGGGGTGATGGTATGGGCGTGGCGGGTCAGGAAGAAGCCCGCCAGGAAGCAGGCCGCCAGCAGCACCACGCCGGACATAATGGTCTTCTTCCGCCCCACCCTGGAGGCGATGATGCCGATGGGAATATAGGACACGATGGCCCCCACGGTGGCCACCATCAGACAGGTGGCCGTGCCGCCGATGCCTTCGCCCATGACCTCCGAGACATAGGTGGAGAACCAGGTGGTCACGCCGTTATAGCCTGCGAACCAGAGCGCGATGGAGACCAGCAGGAAGGCCAGACTCTTCTTTACGGGCACGGGAAGCTTTTCGTTGCCGCTGCCGTCGTCCTCGGCCAGATTCCATTCCGGGTGCTGCTTTTCCAGCGCCCGGTTTTCCGCCGCCAGCCTGGGTTCCCGGATGGTCAGCAGCATCACCGCCACCGCGGCGATCATGATAAGGGACACGATGATAAACAGAGGCTGATAGTTCACGTGGGCCAGTCCCCGGGTTTTGGCGGAGGGATACAGCAGCGCCGTCACCCCCAGATACAGCACACCGCCCACCGCGCCCATGAGGTTGATAATGGCGTTGGCCTTCGAGCGCAGAGGCTTGGGGGTCACGTCTGGCATGAGGGCCACGGCGGGGGAACGGTAGGTGCCCATGGCGATGAGCAGCAATCCCAGGACGATGACGAAGCTGACCAGCCTGAAGGGGGCCGCTTCGGCGGAATAGCTGTTGTCCAGTACGGGCAGCAGGTTCATCAGAACCGCTGCGGCGGCGGTTCCGCCCAGAATGAAGGGAGTGCGCCGGCCCACCTTCGTCTCCCTGCATTTGTCGGACAGACTGCCGAACAGGGGCAGCAGGAACAGGGCCAGAATGTTGTCCGCGGCCATAATCACGCCGGTGAGAGATTCGTCCATGTGGAATGTCTCCCGGAGGATCAGGGGGACCAGGTTGTCGTACATCTGCCAGAAGGAGCAGATGGACAGGAAGGCCAGTCCCACCAGGATGGTGCGCTTGTTGTTGAGCTTCATTTCGTTCATGGAATTTTCCTCTCTCCTCTCAGGTAACACAATCGGTTCAGAACCTGTATTCACCACCGGTGAACGCCGCCTGGGCGGTCCCGGTGTTTTTTATGTTGCCCGCGCCTCCTCCCACGCCCTGTGCAGGGCGGCAATGCCGTCGAAAATCCAGGTGGGCTTCTCCCTGCCCGCCGCCGCATCTTCACGGGTCCCCTCTCCGGAGAGGACGAAAACGGTATCGATTCCCGCGTTCATGCCGGAGGCGATGTCGGTATACAGCCGGTCCCCCACCATGACGGCCTGTTCCGCCGGATATCCCGTCCGCTCCAGCGCCAGCAGCAGCATGGCCGGTTCCGGCTTGCCGATGAACCGGGGCCGCCGCCCGGTGGCGCGGAAGAGCATTTCGCACACGCTGCCGCAGTCCGGGACGGAGCCGTACCAGGTGGGGCACACCCAGTCCGGATTGGTGGCGATGAAGTCCACGCCCCGGCCCAGCAGGATGCACGAATCCTCCAGCTTCCGGAAGGACAACTCCGTGTCAAATCCCGCCAGCAGGCAGTCGATATCGTCCTCCAGCCGGTCCGTGACCGGAATGCCCGCCTCCGCCAGCTGCTGCCGGAAGGTGCGGGTACCGAAGGCGTAGCACTTATGATACGGCGCGCGCCCCGCCAGATCGGCAATGAGGGCGTCCACGGAGGTAAGAAAATCCTCCCGGCCGGAGGGGATGCCCATGCGCGCAAGCCTGGCAATACAGGCGTCCACCGAACGGGAGGAGTTGTTTGTCAGAAACAGGTACCGTCCGCCTGCGGCGCGGACGGCGTCCAGAAAGGGAATGGTTCCGGGGAACAGCGTCTCGTCCAGATAAATGGTGCCGTCCATGTCCAGAAGGAACAGGCGCTTGTCTTTCAGCAGGGACATAGAAGATTCCTTCCCTTTACAAAATATGCTGTAGAATATGCATTATTTTATCACACAGAAGGGCGCTTGTCCATAAAAGAAATCAATTTTGCGGGTTTCGGAATAGAAAAGAAGGGATTGTTTTTACTGTCAATCTGTGTTATCCTATTAACCGGCGCGCCCGTCTGCCGGGTCGCGTTGGTATACGACAGATAATCTGGGGGGCTAAAAAATGTTAACTGCAATTGTAGGCATCAACTGGGGCGACGAGGGCAAGGGCCGCATGGTGGACCTGCTCAGCGAGCGCTATAATGTAGTCGTCCGCTACCAGGGCGGCAATAACGCCGGACACACCGTGGTCAACGACCGGGGAAAGTTCATCCTCAACCTGATGCCCTCCGGCATTCTTCGGGAGGGCACCGTCAACGTGCTGGGCCCCGGCATGGTGATCGATCTGGAGCACCTGTGCGGCGAGGCGGCCCGCCTCCGGGAGGGCGGCATCGAGGTGACGCCGGAAAACCTGAAAATCAGCGACAAGGCCACCATCTGTATGCCCTACCACAAGCTGCTGGACGGCCTGGAGGAGGACCGGCTGGCGGGGAAGAAGTTCGGCTCCACCCGCCGGGGCATCGCCCCCGTCTACGCGGATAAATATATGAAGAAGACCCTGCGCATAGGGGACCTTCTGGACCTGGAGGACCACGGGGAGCATCTGGCCGACATCGTGGAGTGGAAGAATCTGACGGTGGAGAAGGGATACGGCCACGAGCCCATCCGGCCGGAGGACATGATGGCCTGGCTGCGGGAGTTCGGCCTTCCCTGGACGGATTATATCTGCGACACCACCCGGTACCTCAACAGGGCCATCGACGAGGGGAAGGACGTCCTCTTCGAGGCCCAGCTGGGGGCCCTGCGGGACATTGATTTCGGCATTTTCCCCTATACCTCCAGCTCCTCCTCCATCGCGGCCTACGCCCCTGTGGGCGCGGGCATCCCCAACCGCCGGCTGGACGGGTCCATCGGCATCATGAAGGCCTATTCCAGCTGTGTGGGAGAGGGCCCCTTCACCTGCGAGTTCTTCGGCGACGAGGCCCACGCGCTCCGGGAGGCCGGGGGCGAGTACGGCGCGGCCACGGGCCGCCCCCGCCGGGTAGGCGGATTCGACGTGGTGGCCAGCCGCTACGGCGTGATGGTCCAGGGGGCCACGGAGATTGCCCTGACCAAGCTGGACGTGCTCTCCGGCATGGAGAAGGTGCCGGTGTGCGTGGCCTATGAGGTGGACGGAGAGCGGGTGGAGGACTTCCCCACCGGCGCGAGGCTGGAGCGGGCCAGGCCTGTCTATGAATATTTCCCCGGCTTCGGCGACGTGTCCCGGTGCCGGAAGAAGGAGGACCTGCCCCAGGCGGCGCTGGACTATATCGCCCGCCTGGAGAAGGCGGTGAAGTGTCCCATCAGGTACGTCTCCGTGGGCGCGGAGCGGGACGCTTATATTGAGATGTTCTAACCAAATATGCAGAGGAGGCGCCGTCTGGGACGGCGCCTCCTCTCAGCCTGTCGAAAAAGTCTGCCTACTGGTAGACTTTTTCATGTAAAGATGATAAAACAGGGAGTAAGGGGTGAGGGATATGCTGGAGCGAGGGAAAAATGAGCGAGGGGTCATAGAAATGGTGGACACAGAAAGCCTGGTGCCACCCGGACATCTATTGCGGCAGGTGGATGCAGCGGTAGATTTCGAGAAATTGTACGAAATTGTGGAGCCGTTGTACAGCGAAGAAGAGGGCCGGCGGAGCATCGACCCAGTGGTGC
>CAJULD010000079.1 GCA_910587505.1 uncultured Oscillospiraceae bacterium
TCGCGGCCTCCAAACGGCACATCGGCCTGTACCCCGGCCCGGAGGCCGTGGAGGCATTTGCCGGGCGGCTGACAGAGTATAAGACCAGCAAGGGTACGATCCAGCTCCCGTACAGCAAACCACTTCCGCTGGAGCTGATTGGGGAGATTGCAAAATGGTGCGAGGAAAATAATTAAGGCGTACTGCGGTTTTCCCTGCACAGTCTCCGCAAGGGATATTCCAGGGAGGCGCCAGAGCAGGTACTGGGCGTACAGGGTCTCAAAACTCACCTCGATGAGCTGCCCGCAGCACTCGGCGGGGTTCGATCCACACCCCTGTCAGCTGGTAGAACTGCTAAACGGCCAAAATGACCGGCTGGCCGTCCCGGCCGGCCGCCAGCAGATAGCCAGGGTCACCCTTCTCGCTTTGGCATTGGATGAAGATGCTGTTCCGCCAGTTACCGGAGCAGGCGGCCAGGGGCAGGTATAGCAGTTTTGTCGTTGAACTCGCATTTTGCATACGTTTCGTATCTCCTGTCTGTGAAAAGCTGTTTTGGCTTCAGTCTTATATAAAGGCTTCAAAAATACATATACTTGAAGCAATACAGTAAAAGCCGGATGTAGCTGGTATTGTCCAATCCCTGGTAGGGGCAATTCCCCATACGGATATGCCTTTATCCGAACTGCGTGACGAAAGACCGGGAAAATATGAAACTGCTAATTGATACAAATGTGGTGCTGGATGTCCTCATTCAGTTGCGCTGCTGAACGAGATGGATGGCATTATCACACGAAATCCCAGCGACTATCAAGAGGCAAATATGCGGGTATGGCTCCCGGAGCAGGCACTGGAGTCGTATGTGCTCTCTCGGTGTTATAATCTCCACAAGGCATTCCCTCTTGTGCTTTGTGGTTGGTCGCGCTTCCATTATAACACTTGAGGCTGTGCCTTCTTTTTTCATTTTTCAGATTTGCTTATTTATAGATTTGTTTTTAATATACCGCAATTCAGCTCTCTTTTCAAACATAGCGCTGAATATGTTCATATGCTATCGGTTACAGGAACAGATTTTTTTGTTGTAGCAAGGTGCAAAACACCTCGTGGACACAAGGAAAAGGCGGCAAAATATTTCGATAATAATTGGCTCAGACCAGAGGGAGTTTCGGAAAAAGTTCCCATAAAAATTGGCAAGGCAATTATTGTCCGGTATGCTATAGAAGGCAGGGGCAACCCTGACTACTACGGCAGGAGGAAAATTGCTGTGCCAGCAAAAGAGAAGATGCCCATTGAGGGACTGCTGGAAAACTGTGAAACTGCCCGGGCAGGGACGGGGTACAGCATTACCAAAAAGCTGCTGTTGGGAAAACGAGCAGAACTTATGATCCGGCGACAAAGGATGCGGATGAGATCGTCCACATGGTCCAACTGCTGGCAGGCAGTTTCGGAGGCGTCAACCTGGAGGACAATTCCGATCTGGGTCAAGCCTTGCTTGACCGCCTCTGCCGGGATATTGCTGCTTATCCGGAGTCTATTCATCCGGGTCGTTCTCCTGTTCGCAAAGCACCACGCTCTAAACGCTTTCCCATCGCTAAAAAGTCCGTCCTCCCTTAAGTTGACGGCAGTGATATTGTATCACTTATTTTCCATTTTTTTACAGATTTCCAGTTGCCTTCCGGCTTCAGGCATGTCCCCCTGGTTTCCATTGTCCAGGTATCCACAAAGAAGTCGTTGACATAGATTTCAATCAGGCATCTTCGCACCAACACTCTGATATCAGCCGGGCGTTTACCCCAAAACGGTCTGGGCATTCTCTTTTCGGGAATCATTTCAGTACCCCTGCGTGTTGTGATCTGAATATCGTCATGTGGATCAAACTTAATATGTGTACAATCTCCACTAAGCATTTGAATATCCAAAGATCCATCAACAAGCTGTCCTTCCAAAACACAGCCTTCTTCTGGCAGTTCTGTTCGTTCTGCATCACCATAAATCGGTTCGCCTTTTATTCCCTCGTTAACCTTCCACCACTTCAAGTACATGGTATTGCCGGGATCAAACCAAACTTTCTTTATTGGGGCCAAACTGATAATTTCATGATTGTGTGCATTTTTCTCCTTTGAGATAGAATGATGATTGACAAACAGCTCCCCTGATGCGCTAAAAAAGCGCATAAAATATGCCGACCACATACCGCGCCCTGCATTCATCAATGCAGGGTTGGTTTTCTGAACGCAAAACGGCCCTTCCGGTCGATCTGCCACTGCCACAAACCCGGGGCTTGTTTGATTACTAAGAAGGATAAAGTACTTTCCCTGGTGCTTGCAAATTGCGCCGACTTCAACTTCACCGGTCACATCGTGTCCGTTTAAATCCAGGATCGGTGGTTCCAGTGATGCCCAATGATAGCCGTCCTCTGTTTCGGCAAAACCAAACCCAATGCGTCCTTTCACTTTTGCGGTATAATATCCGTAATATCCCCCCTGATCTCGTTCAATTGGGAAGATGCAGTCCCAACGGCCGCCATTCTGTTCATCTGCAACGTACCAGCGATCATCACATTCAAAGTATGAATCTTCCCCCAGTTTATCCCAATGAAGCAGATCGTTCGATTTTGCAAAGAAAATTTGCTGTTCCACGCCCTTCTTCGTCTTTCTCCATTCAGAGAAATTGCAGTAAAACAATTCACCATCGCCGGGAAGCGGAGAACGCCATACGCTGCCAGTACCAAAATACCCCTCATTCTTATCAGATGTTGTCATCACTTGGCCGATATCTTTAAAGTGAAGACCGTCATTTGAAACGGCTACACCAAAGCCATCCCATTCTCCCATACGCCCGGACAAATAGTACAGATAATAGGTATTATTATGGAAATAGATCCAGGTATCCCAGCATGCAACAACCTTATTGGGAGTAAAAATCATAATGTGCCCTCCTGATATCTTTTAAATAAAATCTCTCGTCCAAAGCAGAAGGACATCCTCTTTAGCGTTTGTCATCAATCACAAACGCAATCTTTCTGCTCCAGGTTAAATGGATTCTCCTCGTGCGACCTGTGCTGAACGCCGGTCAAACGCATCATTATCATCAACACGATACGGGCCGGGCGATTCCAAAAAGTGCCCCGGATTTTCATGCTTCCTTACAAAGTCATCTCATATATATGAACGTAACCGTTCTCTGCGTTGGCATTTTCCAAGTAGAGACAGATTGCCCTAGTTTGATCAGGGCTCAGGTAAGTTTGAACCAGGATGTCATCCACATACAGCTCAAATATATCCTTTCTGAAAAGAAGCCGGAACGAAAACTGTTTTCCGGGTATAATATTGGTTTTTCCTGCTGTGGTCGGTTCGATAACATCCACAACCCGGCGCTGTAATTGCCCTGGCTTCTGATAATCAACAATTTCAGCATGGGTATAATCCGGATTGCCTGCTTGAACGGTAATTGTACGAAAGCCGTCTTTCGCCTGGAAAGCAAATCCGAATTTCGCCGGATTAAAATGCCCATCGCTCGTCACACAGGCAAAACCTTCCATCACCATGCCGTGCTCTGTTATCGAATTAACCAGCTGATACGTTTTTCCCGAACGGCCAATCTCGCTGGTCAACGTATCTGCGCTCACCTGAAATAGCGCATTCCTGATTTCCCGTCCGGCAATCCTGGTCCCTTTCAGGCACTCATTATTTTGCCACCACGCCATTCTGAGAATTCCTTTTCCATCTACAACGGCTTTTTTAATCGGAGTCAGCCATACATTCTCCTTCGTCCCAATAAAATTTGTGACCGGGCTGTGTTGAGCGGTAATATAGTTTGTCAGGATTACCTCGCCTGATAAATCCCTTCCAAAACTGGCTAACCATTGGACTCCTCGATGTTCGTCGGCAAGAGAACTGCCGCACAGGCGGTACCCGTTGACGAGCGGACTGAACGGGCCGAGCGGTGTATCCGCCTCAAAAGTAAATACAGCGTACCCCCCGTTGCCATGATGACAAAACGTGCCGCCGATCAAGTAGAATTTTCCACCGATCTTCTCACAGCCGCCAACCTCAAAATTCACCGGCTCCCTGTTCCCCCAGTTAATTTTTACAGGCGGTAATGTTCTCCAGTGGATGCCATCGTCAGATTCCATCATTCCGCAGCCGCATGTGCCTGGCTCTTTTGCCGTAGCTACAACATAACCGTAGTACTTTCCATTGTATTCCACTGTATACATATGATCCCAGCGTTCCTCATCCCTGTACCACCGGGGATCCGGATGGCGGCCTGATTCATTTTTCAGTTCTGTCCAATGCAGCAAATCTTCTGAAACATAGAATTTAAGCGTATCATTGCCATGTCCCGGGCGACCTGATAAGCTCCCATAGTTCATAACAAAAATATCGCCACATTTGTGGACAAACATTTTCCAAACAGGCTGTTCATCGGTTATGACGGTTCCGACATCCCGGAAATGGACGCCATCATCGGATACCGCACACCATACATGTCTTTCGTCGCCATCAAAGAAGCGAAACATGGAAAACAGGTAATACTGGTCCTTATGGCATATGATCGAAGTATCCCATAAATGACCATCCCGAGGCATGTACAGCATTTACAATCTCCTCCTGTACTTTTCTGAAATAAACACCATCATTTACGGTTGCCCGGCAATGATCCCGCACAGGTACTCCCGGGTACTCCGGACAAAAACAGGGATGTAGTCGATGGGAGCCGGCACATTCTTCAGGCACATACCGCCGGGGTGGCGTGCGCGCGTGTGCACGTCAATCCATTCACCCCGTCCAGGTAAGTACACGTCGCGGTTACGGACGCCCAGGTCCGACACCGGGCAGACCAGAATATCCGGGCCAAAGAGAAATTCATCATCTATTTCTATCACGTTGGGGTCCTCGCTGTAGTCGAAGACCAGGGGGCGCACAGGCGGGATACCCCGCTCCGAGGCCAGACGCATCTGTTCCATCACATAGGGCCGCAGCCGTTCCCGGGCCTCCATGACGGCACGGATATGGGGATAGGACCCATTACCCAGATTCCAGGCCTCATTGTTCTCCCGTCGGCCATGGGTCCGAAACACCGGCAGGAACATACCGTATTGATACCAGCGGATCATCAGCTCGCTGAAAGCCGGGCTCTCACTGTCATCGGTGATGAAGCCGCCAATGTCACAGCTCCACCACACCAGGCCGCTCATCATCACGTTCAGTCCGACGCGGATGTACTCCTTTAAGTGGGCAAAGGAGGAATAGATGTCGTGGGGGGCCACACAAGCGCCGTAGCGCTGACTGCCCGCCCAGCCGTTGCGGCAAATGGTGACGATCTCGTCCTCCCCTGCGGCCTTTAGGCCGTTAAAGATATTGCGCTGGTGGCTGGTGACGAAGAAAGCATGGGCCTCCTTGGCCGGAGCGATAGCAAACGTTGCCTTGTCGTAGTCCTCAACACTGTGAAACTCATCGCAGGGGTCCAGCCAGAAGGTGTGAATCCCCAGGTCGAAGTAGTTCTCCTTCCACTTCGACCACAGGTACGCCGCTGCCGCAGGGTTGGTGGGGTCGTACTGGTACTTAGGGCCGTAAAAATCCACTGTGTCGTGCGCCCCGTCCAGGGAACCGGTGAAAAGTCCCGCCGCCTTCATAGGAAGATAGTTCTCGCTCTCCTCCTCCACCAGCGTCCAGGGGGAGATCATCACCCGGACGCCCATCTCGTCAAGCTCCTGTACCATCCCCTCGGGGTCCGGCCAGCAGGCGGGGTCCAGCTTCCAGTCACCCACATGCTTCCAGTGCATGTAGTCGATGACAATCACCGATAGGGGCAGCTCCCGTCGCTTGTACTCCCGCGCAGCGGCGAGCAGCTCCTCCTGGCAGGTGTAGCGGAGCTTGCACTGCCAGAACCCGGAGGCCCAGTAGGGGAAGGGCGGGGCGTGGCCTGTTGCATCCGCATACCGCTCCAGAATGCTGGCACAGGAAGAGCCTGCGATGACCAGGAAATCCATCCGACTGCATCCGTAGGACACCCAGCGCGTCCGGTTCTGCCCGAATTCTACCCGGCCCAGGGAGGGATTGTTCCAGAAAAAGCCGTAGCCCCGGCTGGACACCGCCAGCGGGACCACCGCCTTGACGTGCCGCTGGTATAGGTCTATCACGCTGCCCTTCAGATCCAACCGGCCCACTGCGTTTTCGCCCATACCCCAGAAGTGCTCGCCATCGCAGGCGGCCAGGTGGAGCTCCGCCTCAAAGAGCCCGCAGTCCGTGGGCCTGAAGGTGTGGGTGCCGGGGTTGTTGGCCCAGACCACGTAGTCGTACTCCTCAAAGAGCAGCCGCTGCCCGGCGCCGTCGTGGCGGTAGAAGGACATGTGCCCGGTTTGGGTGCAGGTATCCCGCAGGGTGACGGATATTTTACCGTTTCGCAGCGTGACCCTGTCCGTCTCCCGGGTAAAGAACCCCTCCCTCCCCAGGGGGATGTCCAGCGCCCAGTCCGAGGTCTTCTTCCCGCCGTCAGGGGTGATGACAACCCGCAGTCCGTCCCGGCCCCAGGGCCGGATTTCCGTAACGCACCGGTGGTCCCGAAAAATCAGCGTATGGTCCTGATATACTGCGCTCTGAATAGATTTCTCCATGGCCAGGCACTCCTTTTCTTATAGCAATCATCAAAAAAGGCACCGATAGTTGACAGAAATGGCATAACAAAAGCAGAAGATGACAGGATGCTGCACGCAGTGTCGCGCTGCGGACGAGCCGGCATGGCCGGAAGCAAATCCCGGCAGCAGAGGACAGAGAAAATATCCGGTGCCGTATTGATGAGACTCCAGACATCACAATTAAAGAGAGCCGGGAGAAGGCGAAAAATTACAAAATCGCACCGGCGCTGGCACAGATACCAAACAAGCCCATATATCAGCAGCCCTCCGCATGCTTTCTAAGCGTCCTGCCGCAGATGCACCAGCACCAATACACTGACAGCGCTGCGCTCACCGGCAGAAGGAGAAGAATTGCGCCGGGGAAAAGCACTGCCAGAAGAATGGGCAGCGCCTTTAGGGCAATCAGCAGGAGCGTCGTTGGCAGATACGCAATAGCCAAATCAAAGCTGTTCATGACGGTGCGGAAGACACGGTCCGGGTATTTCGCCTGCATGGGGAAGGCCCACGCACTGGTCATCAGTGACAGCGTAAGCGCCGTCAGAAGCAGAAGGCAGGCGACCTCGCCGCACCTTTCCGGCAGAAATCGAATCAGCAGGAAAAAGATGACTGGTGGCGCCGCCAGAATGGCGAAGATGGCCGTTGCCCGTCCAAAATTTGCCCGGAAGGCCCGCCAATAGGCCCCGGTCAGCTTCACGTCGTCCTCCCGGAGTCGCCCCGCGACGCTGTATGCCGCGGTAATGGACGCGCCGGCGGTAAACACCGGGAGACAGCCCGCCAAAAGCAGGATGTTCAGCCAGACAAAATTAAGAACATGCTCCACCCTGCGCATAAATGGTCCGTCATAAGCAAACAGGCTCTGCATCGCCGGCCCTCCTCTCCAGATTCCGCATTCTTTAGTACAGCGGGACGATCCCTTCCCCCGCCGGCAGACGCCGGGCGTTTTCCAGGATCACATCCACATATTTCGATTTGGTCAGGAACTCCGTCACACCGTTGACGGTCAGATAGGCCTGAAGGGGCGGTCCCTCCGTCAGCGCCAGCGTGTCCGTTGGACCGCCGTCTGCATAAAGGAAGGCAATTTGCAGCACTGCCTCCTCCTGCGCTGTCGGCCCCGGCTCGTACGTCTCCGCCGGAATGCCGATCAGACACTGGTAGAATGCCTTAAAGGCATCGGGGGCAATGGCGCTGCCCTGGCCGTCCTCCACCGACAGCAACTTGCCGTCTGTGGAGAAAAGGGTATACCGGAAACGCTCTCCCCGACCCTCCAGCTCCACGCCGGAGAGCGTATAGATGTCGGGTAGCAGCAAAAAACGGGTGACCACATCTGCGTACTGCCAGTCGAGCCAGGGAAGGGCCGAGGCAGAGATCGTATAAATCACCGGGACCCCCTGCCGCATCAGATACACCCTGCCGTCTTGCGGCCGGGAGGCCAGCAGCGTACATTGGCCGTCCTCCCAGCAGTAGGCCGCCGAAGCATAGGGTTCCAGGAGACCGCAGGCTTCCAGCTCCTCCTGGGTGGGATCATAGCAGGCCACGGCCTCCGCGGTGATGTGGAAAAGCCCCTGCAGCGCCTCCACGGTCCCCTCATAGTTGATACTGTAGCCGTGGTGGGACAGCAGCCTGAGCTGCACCGGGGAAACCACCCCGTCTGATCCACCGCCTAGTATGCCAAAGACGATCTCCTGCGTCCGAGCCGTTCCGCCCAGAACCAGGGAGGCTGGAACGACGCCCTCTGCGGCCGGAGCGTCTACCACCTTCCGGTCTACAAAGTCCAGCTTGCTCTTCAGCGCATCCTCCAGGCCCGGTGTCAGATACACCATAGTCGTTCCATCCACGCGGACGTAGCGGCCGTAGCCGCCGGGAGCCTCGCTGCCTACCAGCAGTTTTCGATCATCACCGCCGGAACGGAGGGTCATCACCGTCTCCGGCGCTTCCAGGCCATACTGGGCCAGGTCTGTCTCCCCCACCGGCGTTCCCGACAGAGACCGGACCGCGTTAGCCGCACGGACCG
>CAJULD010000080.1 GCA_910587505.1 uncultured Oscillospiraceae bacterium
AACTCGCATCCCCAGCTTGGAAGGCTGGTGCCCTGGCCATTGTGCTACACCCGCGCATGGGTCGCTCCCGTTTCCGCAGCAAATCGTCAGCTTGTTTATGATAGCATAGTTGCCTGGGTTTGTCAATATCTCCGCCGCAATTTTCCAGGTTAATTATCCTGAAATATGAGGCATAACGTTTTACCCGTTCACGCATAGTGCAAGCGGGTAAAATGTTATTAAACGGGGGAGGATTCTCACTCATTAAAACCGGAGAATGTTCCTGCTGGTTTATGAATCAGCAGTCTGGTCCGTAGGCATCCGTATAGAGTGCTGATAAATGCAATCAGATCGCAGTGAACATTGTAAATCAAATTGAATAGCACTTAGAAGCTGTGCCAACAGGCGGGAGCACACATCCTGACGGAAAATTTACCATCCGGACTGCGTCAGAAAAGTCTGGAATCCGTCAGGATTCCTGCGCTTTCCTTTCTTGCCGGGCAAAAATTTTTGCCGTCAATCTGCACACTTCGCCTGTTGGTACAGCTTCTTAAATTGAACCGGCGCAGAAGCATATTCCCATTCCAGATAATCCTGTCAAAAAGGACTGCACCGCATATAATCAGCGAAAACACCAATTCATTTTCTCTCTTTTAGAGCACCATGACCCGATACACGTATGCGCAAGACGGGCGGGGCACCAGCCCCGCCCAAAGGCAATATCTACTTCGTCCCGAAAATCCGGTCCCCCGCGTCGCCCAGACCGGGGACGATATACCCCTTCTCATTAAGCTTTTCATCCACTGCGCCGCAGTAGATGTCCACGCCGGGATATTCCTTCTGGAGTCGCTCGATCCCCTCCGGCGCGGCAAGGAGGACCATCAGCTTGATATTGGTACAGCCATATTCCTGCATAAATCCGATAGCGGCGGCGGCGGAACCCCCGGTGGCCAGCATGGGATCCACGATCAGCACGTCCCGTTCCGCAATATCCTTGGGCATCTTGCAGAAATATTTCACGGGCTCCAGCGTCTCCTCATTCCGGTACAGCCCGATATGCCCCACCCGCGCGGAGGGTACCATCCGCAACACGCCTTCCACCAGGCCCAGACCGGCCCGGAGAATGGGCACCACTGCAAATTTCTTGCCCTTCAGCGTGGGGGCCATGGTCTTGCAGATGGGGGTTTCCACCTCTTTCTTCTCCAGCTGCAAATCCCGTGTGGCTTCGTAGGTCAGCAGCATCCCGATCTCGCTGACCAGCTCCCGGAAATCCTTGGTGGCGGTCTCCTTGTCCCGCAGGATCGTCAGCTTGTGGAGCAGCAGGGGGTGGTTGACGACGTGAACTTTTTCTCCGTACATGATGATTCTCCTTTGCAATTTTACTGTTTATCAAAAAAATGAACTGCCGTTACCGCTCGGGAAACCTGAAGCCGGCAAATATTCAAGGAGCGTTCTTTTCCCGCTCCAGCCGTTCCCGTTCCGCCTGGCTGAGCCGGAGATACACCGGCGCCAGCTCCTGGGCGCTTACGCAGCCCTCCGGCCACCGCCGCCAGGCCGCCATGGCAACGCCGGCCGCGCTCTGGAGCCGCAGGTGGCCGGGGGCCATCGCGCAGGGTACGCCCCGCGCAGTCAAAAAATCAAAGCACAGCTGCGCCCCGTCCCCCACGACGGCCAGCGGGCCGTCCAGCTCCTCCAGATCTGCGGCGGCCTCCTCCAGTGAGACGGCCCGATCTTCCCGCAGACGGGTCAACGCTCCGCTCTCCGCCAGAAATACGGCGTTATAGATCTGCTGCCGCCGGGCGTCCATGGCGCAGACAATGTTTCCCTCCCAGTGGGCCAGAGGCCAGGCCATGGCCTCCAGCGTGGAAACGGGAATGCAGGGCTTCTCCGCCGCCCAGGCCAGCCCTTTTACAGCGGACACCCCGATCCGCAGTCCGGTAAAGGACCCCGGCCCTGCCGCCACGGCCACGGCGTCCATATCCTGCACCGTCAGCTCACTGTTTCGCAGCATGTCCTCCACCATGGGAAGAAGGGTCCGGCTGTGGGTCAGGCCGGTGGCCTGCCAGGCGGAGGCCAGCAGCTCTCCGTCCGACAGTATCGCGCAGGAGGCGGCCCGCGCCGAGCTTTCCAATGCCAGCAGCTTCATTCCTTCTCCACCCCCTCTATCGTGATCTGCCGCCAATCCCCGTTTTCGGGGCAGCGGACAATGGTTACGGTAATGGTCTCCGGCGGCAGCGCCCCGGCGACCCGCTCGCTCCACTCCACGACGCATACGCCGCCCCGGCCAAGATAGTCCTCCCAGCCGATGTCGAAGAGGCTGTCCTCGTCTGCCAGCCGGTACATATCAAAATGGAAGAGGGGGATTTTCCCCTCATACTCGTTGACGATGGTAAAGGTGGGGCTGGTCACCCGCCCCGGATAGCCCAGTCCTCTTGCAATGCCGCGGGTAAGCGCGGTCTTGCCCGCGCCCAGGCCGCCCCGGCAGGCGATGACGGCTCCGGCCTGCAGCCGGGCGGCGAGGGCTTCGCCTATATTTTCTGTTTCGATTTCGTTGTGGGAAAGGTAGTTGTTCATACTCGACGGCTCTTTCCTTTGCCGCGCTCCACGCGGCAAACGGTAATTTTTTCGTAGACGAAAGCTTCAGGGCTTCCGGCTCCGGATTACTTTTTGTATAAACAAAAAGTAACCAAAGGCTGCCAGAACCTGCGGTTCCGGATTTCCCTGCTCTGGATGAAGGGCGGAGAGGAAGAGAGTTGCAATGCCCTGTGAACCGGAAATCCTCCGGCCATCTGATCTGAAGCCTGACAGCCGGCCGGCTTTGGCTGTCGCCCTGGCAGAGAAGAGCAGCGCAGCAGGGGGACTGTCTGACGGGAGCGCCCCGGAAGCTGACCACGTTTGAGAGGGTGAAGTCTGCCGGTTATTTGCAGTATACCATACCTTTTCTTTTCAGAAAAGAGCTATTGAGAAATTTCGCAAAAAAGTGGGAGGCCCCTTCGGGCCCCCCACAGGGAAAACGGATCAGATCTCCAGATAGGAGTCCGCGTACAGGTTGTGATTCTTGATGATGTCGCAGCTCTTGATGGTCTCCATCAGCCGCTGGTCGCAGGGGTTCACAATGGCGGAGGTCAGACCCATGGTCATGGCCATGCCCACCATCGCGGCGTCCATGATGGGACGGATGTGCTTGGGCATGCCGTTGGAGTTGTTGGACAGACCGCCGGTGGACTTCAGGCCCTCGTCGGAGAAGGCGCGGATGGCGTTGAGCACGTCCATCTGCTTATCCTGCATGCCCTTGATGACCAAGAACAGAGGATCGAACCACAGGTCGTCGCTCTCCATGCCCAGATGCAGGCCCCGCTCGAGCATGTTGTGGCAATGCATCATGCGCTCCTCGTTGTCCTTGGCAATGCCGTCGGCGGAGCACAGGGCGATGACGATAGCGTCGTTGGCGGCGGCCAGGTCGATGTTGCTGATGCGGCTGCCGGCGTCGGCGGAGTTGACGATGGGCTTGCCGTTGGTACGGTTGTACACCTTGATGCCCGCCTCGATGGCCTTCTGATTGGCGGTATCCAGCGCCAGAGGCACGTTGTTGAAGTTCTGCTGGAGCAGCTGGACAGCCCACTGCATCAGCTCCGGACCGTTGGACTCCGCAGGCCCGATGTTGACGTCAAGGTAGGTGGCGCCGGCGGCAATCTGCTCGGCAGCGCGCTTGAGGATGGGCGCCTCGTCGTAGTTGTCCATGGCCTTGCGGATAGCGGGGGAAATGCAGTGAATCCGCTCGCCGATGGTGACGAAGGTCTGGGCGTTAGGATCGTGGCCCTTGTAGGTCACGGGCTTGTCATCGATCATGTAGGGACCCTTCACCACGATGGGAGGCGCGGGGATGACCTTCCTGGGAGCGGGAGCGGGCTCGGCGGCAGCCGCGCCTGCGGCAGGAGCCGCACCGGACTTATCCACATAGCTCTTCTTCCACTCCTCGTCCCGCAGGTACTTCACCAGCTGGACGGCCTCGGTGGTACCCACGATGACGCTCCACTCGGGCAGCTTATCCTGAATCTCGCCCTTCATGACGGCCACCTTGCCGGGGATGATAAGGGCGCGGTTCTTAATTTTGTTGTTGATGTCAAACTCGTCGAAGAACTTCTTGATGGAGGAGCTGGAGAACTTGCCGGCGGCCCAGGCGGTCAGCACGGACATACCGGACGCGTCGGTGATCAGCAGGTTCACGGGCATCTTGCTGCGCTCGATCTCGCCGGAGACCAGGAAGTAGGTCAGGGCGAAGTCCACCGTCAGGCAGCAGGGGCTGTTCTCGTCTGCGCCGTTGATGGGGTAGATGCCGGGGGCCACCTTCATGGGCTTCTGCGGATCGGTGAAGATGTTCTGCCGCAGGCCGTACAGAGGCAGCGCCTTGGCATGGGTCATCTCGGAGCAGACCACGATGGAGCCGTACTTGCAGGTGAACAGGCTCAGCAGTCCCGCCTCCAGATGGGCGTCGCCGTCGGACAGGGCGGCTACGTTGACGATGGAGGGATAGCCGAAGGTCCGGTCGCCGTCCTTCAGGGCGGCCCGGCGAATCTGGACGGTCTGGGCGTAGGCTTCCTTGATGGAGGCGGCGCTGACTTCCAGGATCAGATTCTTGTTTCCGGCGGCTTCCAGCTTCTCCACCACCTCGTGGAGAGCCTCCAGACTGTCGGCGCGAACGCCCAGCAGAGCCCTGGCTCCGGTGGCGACGGCGCTCATATCGGCAAAGTTGTCAGGGGTAGCGCCATTGACGATGATATCGCAGCCGGCAGCGGCCTCGACGCCGGCCTTCATGGCCTCCACGTCGGTGCAGCTGAGGACCAGGGGACGTCCCAGGGCCTTTGCTCTGGTTACCAGAGCGGCAAAGTCGGCGGGAGCCCGGTCGGCGCTGTGGCGGACATAGACCATCTCTACGTACATGCGCTCGCTGATGCGCTCATAATCCACGGCGGGAATATTCTTCAGGACCTCGTCCTGTTTTGCCTCGTCCATGCAGTCGCAGACCTGAACGGCGTACAGAGTCTTGCTGACCAGGGTCTTCTCGTGGCGGCTCAGGACGGTCTCGCCGCCCAGGGACAGCTCGCCCACCCTGTAGCTCTTCATCGGGGGCGCGGTGGCCTCGGACAGAGTGGACAGCGCCTCAGCGGACATATGGGGGCACTTCTCGATGGGAATCGCGCCGGAGGCCACCTTCATGGCGAAGGCCATGCAGGTGGGGTTGCCGCAGTCCTTGCAGTTGGTTTTGGGAGTCAGCTTAAAAATGTCAAGACCTTTCAGTGCCATGGTTCGGGCCCTCCTTACATCAAAGCGGCAACCAGCCGCGCAGTGGTCTGAATGGAAGCCGGGTGCCTGAGGATGACGGCGTCGCTGCCGTAGGCCAGGCAGGCGGCGGCGGTCTCAACCTCCATGTCGATGCCGCGCTCCTCGGCGCTGCCCCAGCCGGGGTTCTCGCTCTCGGGAGCGGTGGACTCCTTCACGCCCCAGGTCTCCACGCCCACAGGGGTGATGATGGGCATCTGGAGGGTGTTGTCGTTCTGGCTCAGGGCGGCGGCCTTGACGCGCTCCAGGGTGGAGACCACGTACTCAAAGCCGTAGCCCGCGGCGGCGGAACCGATGTTCATGGCCACATTCTCGCCGGAGACGCCCATCTGGGTGATAAGCACGTTGAGCTGCTTGGCCAGGTTGATGTCCACGGCGGACTCCGCGCCTACCTTCTGGCCATAGGCCATGCCTGCGCCCGCGGCCACGCCCTTGTAGTTCTCCTCCTTGGCGGAGAGGACCAGAATGTTCCTGCCCTGAAGGGCCTCGGAGACCTTACCGAAGAGATCTGCGTCCTTCTCGGAGTTCTTGCAGCCGGCAACCACGATGGGCTTGTCAACTGCTTCAGCCACGGCTCTGGCGTCGGCCACGCAGTCCTCGACGGACTTGTTGGCCCCATTGGGATCGGCCAGGTCAAAACGGATGCAGACAAAGTCCACCTCCGGCAGCTCCGCGGCCTTCCTGGCGCGCTCGGCCAGCGTGGCGCACCCGGCGTAGAACTCCTTCAGGCCCTCGGAGGGCTGCTCGGGGTCGTCGGACACGTCGATACCCAGCTTGGGACGGTTGGAGATGGGGGCGTCAAAGGCGTAGAGGTTGAAGACGTTCTGGCCGCCCAGCGTGGTGGCCTTGTCTCCGGTACCCAGCGTCAGTTCATTGATCCTGGCGCTGAACACCTGGGGCTTTTTTGCAAAAGGCATAGGTAGTTATCTCCCTTCATTAAATTATCGGCTCAGTTTGTCTTTCGCCGCCTCCGGCGGCGAGGGGGGGACCGGTTCCTGGATCGGCCCGAGGACTTCTCGCCCTCGGACTCCCCGGATACTTTTTGTATGAACAAAAAGTATTCAAAAAATCACTTAAACCCGGCAGTTTAAGGATCCCTTACATGACAGGGGTCATTATTTCCGCTACGACCTTCGGTCTGGCTCTTCTGCCGCCAGCGCCCCGGGCCGACGCCGCCGCGCACTCCTGCGCACGGTCCTGTTGATACTGCCGGTTGCCCCGCGGCACCCGGCACGAGGGTCCGGCGCAGGGGCGCATGTCGGGGGCTGGTCCGCTTACACGGCCCGGCTCACTCCTTTAAAAAAATTCCATAATCCAGAATGACGTTCCCGTCGTCATCCGGCGTTGTAAAGCGAGGGCAGTTATAATGCTCAATCCACCACCCGTTCTCCCTGGGCGTCCAGCCCTGCCGCTCCATTTCATCCTGACGCAGCCGGGCGGCCTCCATACCATAGATCTCCCGCCGTTCCCCGTTTCCGTAAATCCAGAACAGCGCGCAGCGGGACTCGGGCAAATCCACATACGCATAGCCCTCCGGGCTCGGAGTATCCGCGGGAAAAAATTTCCCGATCCAGTACTCGAACATCCCATTCTCTATCCGCATCGCCCCTACGGGAGAGCCGTCACAGAAGGCATCCCCTTCCGGACGGGGCAGCCGGTCCAGAGGCGCGAACAGATTCCGGGTGAACCACCCCCACCATTTGTGGTAGTAGCCGCCATCCTTTCTGTCGGCATCCGTATAGCGCCGCCCGATCAAACGGCAGGCCGGAAAGGCTACTTTCTCAGCCTTTACGATCTTAACGCTCATAGGGGGCTCCTTCCCGCTTTTACAGCGTCAGGCCGTCGAAGATCCGATGCACCGCCTGCTTCACCGGGCTGTCGCCGGGCACGGTGACGGAGGGCTTTCCCTCCGCGTCGTACTCATATACGGTGTCGTCATGGGGGACGACGCCGATGAGTTTCATCCCGTACCTGTCGATTTCCGCCTGAATGCCGGGGTTCAGTTCCCCGCCGGGAGCCCGGTTGATGATGAGCCCAACTTCCCTGGCCCCCAGCTTCAGGTCAACGATCATCTCCGCCAGCCGGCCCGCTGCCTGCACGCCCCGCCGGGAGCAGTCGCTGACCAGCAGGATGGTGTCCACCTGGGGCAGTACACCCCGGCTGAGGTGCTCCAGGCCCGCCTCGTTGTCCACCACGATATAGCGGTAGTTTCTGGCGTACTTGGCCACCTGGGAAGTCAGCAAACCGTTGACAAAGCAGTAGCAGCCCTTCCCCTGGGTGCGGCCCATGACCAGCAGGTCATAGTCGTCCGCCTCGGTAAGCGCGTCGGAAAAGCGCATTTCGGCGTAATCCGCCTTGGTCATCCCCGCAGGGATCACCTGCTCCGCGGCCATTTCCGCCCGTGCGATATCCTCCCGGATGTCTCCCAGAGTCTCCTCCACTTCCACTCCCAGCACCTCGTTGAGGTTGGAATTGGCGTCGGCATCCACGGCCAGAACCGGGCCCTGCTTCTTTTCGCAGAGATACTCGATGAGCATTCCGCAGATGGTGGTCTTTCCTACGCCGCCTTTACCGGCCAGCGCAATGGTCTGCGCCATAGCAAACTTCACTCCTTACATGAGGCATATATTCTTTTCTTTATGAACAGAGAAAAGAATCAAAAGAAAAACGGTCTGACGCGAACGGGAAAAAGCGTATAAACCTCTTCCTCTTACAGATCTACGATGCCGCTCTCCCTGACAATGCGGGCCACGTCGTCGTACTTGTTCAGAGCGTACAGATGGATGCCGTCGATGCCGCAGGCGCGGTACTCGTCGATCTGTTTGATGGTGTACTCGATGCCGGCTTCCCTGAAGCTGGCCTTCTTGCCCTCGACGTCCGCGTCGAAGCAGGCGTTGTTGCCCTTTGCGTCGGTGAGGCCCACGGAGAAGGGATTGGGGAAGATCCAGTTCCTGGAGATGATCTCGCACAGGGCCCGGGGCATGACGCAGCCGTTGCGGCTGAGAGCCATGTTGATGGTGGCGGCCTGATCCAGAATGGGCATGATGCCCACGTCCACGGGCATCCAGATACCGGCGTTGCGGATGGCCT
>CAJULD010000081.1 GCA_910587505.1 uncultured Oscillospiraceae bacterium
CGCTCCCGGATGACCCGCTCCATGCGGGAAAAGCCGATGCGGAACTGATTCTGAAGCAGCTCGCCCACACACCGCAGCCGGCGGTTGCCCAGATGGTCGATGTCGTCCCTGGCGGCCAGGCCTTTGCTCAGGGCGTTCATATAGTTGATGGAGGCGAGAATATCGTCCACCAGGATATGCTTGGGAACCAGCTCGTCCGCGTGGGAGCGGATGGCGGATTTCAGCTCTTCACCCTCATACTGCTCCAGCAGCTCCTGAAGGACAGAGAAGCGGACCCGCTCCTTGATGCCGCACTCGGCCACGGGGTCGAAGTCCACGTAGCGGCTCAGGTCGCACATGTGGTTGGAGAAGATGCGCAGCGCCTCGCCGTCCACGTCCACGGTAACCTCGTTGACGCCGATGGCGTCCAGCTCCCGCAGCTCGTTGCGGGTAAGGATGTGGCCCGGCTCGAAGAGCAGTTCGCCGGTGGCGGGATGGACCACCGGGTCCACCAGGGCCCGCTCCGCGGCCCGGACCCACAGGGCCAGCTTCTTGTTGAACTTGTACCGGCCCACGGTGCTCAGATCGTAACGGCGGGGATCGAAGAACAGGCCCCGCAGCAGGGTCTCGGCGGAATCCACCGTGGGGGGCTCGCCGGGGCGCAGCTTGCGGTAGATCTCCAGCAGGGCTTCCTCGTAGCTCTTGCAGCCGTCCTTCTCCAGGGTGGCCCGGATGGTGGGATCGCCGCCGAAGCAGTCGAGGATGTCGCTGTCCTCTTTCAGGCCGATGGCGCGGATGAGGCAGGTGATGGGCAGCTTGCGGTTTTTATCGATGCGGACCCAGAACAGCTCGTTGGCGTCCGTCTCGTACTCCAGCCATGCGCCACGGTAGGGGATCAGCTGGGCGGTCAGGATGGGCAGATCGGTCTTCACATCCGTTTCCTTGCCGTAGTAGATGCCGGGAGAACGGACGATCTGGGAGACCACCACCCGCTCCGCGCCGTTGACGATGAAGGTGCCGGACCTGGTCATCAGGGGGAAGTCCCCCATGAAAATCTCCTGCTCCTTAATGACGTCGGTCTTCTTGTTGCGCAGGCGGACGGTGACCTTCAGGGGCGCGGCGTAGTTGACGTCCCGGGCCTTGCACTCCTCCACGTCGTACTTGGGCGGCTCGTCCATGCTGTAGTCGATGAAGCTCAGCTCCAGGGTGTCGGCGTAGTCGCTGATGACGCCCACGTCGGCGAACACCTCCCGCAGGCCGGTGTCCAGAAACCACTGGTAGGAATTCTTCTGAATCTCCAGCAGGTTTGGCATGGGCATGATCTCCTCATGCCGGGCAAAGTTTTTCCGCAGCGTTTTGCCGTAATACTTGTCCTTGGCCATTGTTGAATACTCATCTGCCTTTCCGCGCCCCGTCCGGCCGGGGAGGGGCGTCAAATTCCCATGCGGTTGCGATACGCACGGATAAGTTGATAATTTTTGCGCAAATGGCTCTTGCTTTTTTCATGGGAAACTGCTATACTGTACGCAGTTGGGAGCACAGGTCAGTTCCCGTTTCTGCACATAGCACTTCAGTTTACCATTTTCCCCCTGAACTGTCAAGGGGGATTTTTTGTTTTTCTGCGGAAGATTGCTTTTTCCAGGAATTTGCCTGGCCGGACCGCTCCCTGCGCACCGCCGTCCGCCTCGATCAGCCCGTGGACCGCGCCGCCTCCGGCGTCCAGCTGCGCGATGGACTGCCGCAGGATCCGCCGGTTTTCCCCGCTCCGGAAGGGACCGGCGGAAATTTCAAAGGGAATCCACGCTGCTGCGGTTTTCCTGTTGCGGGAAAGAGAAAAGTGTTGTATAATAAACGGCAAAGTCTGGAAGGAAGGGAAGAATATGACCGTTACGCTGGGGGAGCGCACCGAAGAGACGGTGGCAATCTGTTTCCGGCGGGCCGGGACGCCCGCCATACGGCGGACGCTGCCCCGGAAGGACCAGACGCTGGAGGAGGCCCTGGCGGATTTTCGGAGAACCAGGGAGCCGGGCGCGAAAAGCTTCGGACGGACGGTTTACGCCGGCGGGCAGTACGTGGGGGACGTGTGGTGTTACGGCATGGACCCGGGCGGCGACCCCCAGGCCATGGTGAGCTACTGTGTATTCGAGCAGGCGCTGTGGGGCAGGGGAGTGGCTTCCAGGGCGCTGGGACTGTTCCTGCCGGAGATCCGGGAACGGTTTGGCCTGGAGCGCATCGGGGCGTTCACGTTTATGGAGAATACCGGCTCCGTCCGGGTGCTGGAAAAAAACGGGTTCCGTCTGACGGAGTCCTTCACGGAGGACGGGGTGGAATCCGGATACTTTGAGAAATATCAAATTGACGACAGGGAGGAATCCTGAAATGGACATGAGTTACTTTGACGCTATGGAGGCCAAGATCCCCCACGGCAAAATCCGCACGCGGTTCGCGCCCTCTCCCACGGGCTACATGCACGTGGGCAACCTGCGCACCGCCCTGTATACCTGGCTCATCGCCCGCAATGGCGGCGGGACCTTTATTCTCCGCATCGAGGACACCGACCAGGGCCGCCTGGTGGAGGGCGCCACGGACGTCATCTACCGCACCCTGGCCGAGTGCGGCCTGACCCACGACGAGGGGCCCGACGTGGGCGGCCCCGTGGCCCCCTATATTCAGTCGGAGCGGCGGGACACCTATGGGAAGTACGCCCGTCTGCTGGTGGAAAAGGGACATGCCTACTACTGCTTCTGTGAAAAGACGGAGAGCGGGGAGGACTCCGGGGACTTCCATCGCGCCGCCGATCCCTGCCGTTCTCTCAGTCCCGGAGAGGCGCAGGCCAGGGCGGACGCCGGGGAGCCTTACGTCATCCGGCAGAAGATTCCGGAGAGCGGGACCACCACCTTCCATGACGCCATTTTCGGCGACATCACCGTGGATAATTCCACTCTGGACGACCAGGTGCTCCTCAAGCGGGACGGCCTGCCCACTTATAATTTCGCCAACGTCATCGACGACCACCTCATGGGCATCACCCACGTGGTCCGGGGCAGCGAATACCTTTCCTCCGCGCCCAAGTACAACCTGCTCTATGAGGGCTTCGGCTGGGAGGTGCCCACCTACGTTCACTGCTCCCCCGTCATGCGGGACCAGCACAATAAAATGAGCAAGCGCCACGGCGACCCCTCCTACGAGGACCTGAAGGAGCAGGGCTACCTCACGGAGGCGATCCTCAACTATGTGGCGCTGCTGGGCTGGAGCCCCAGAGGGGAGCAGGCGGAGCGGGAGGTGTTCTCTCTGAGCGAGCTGGCCCAGGCATTCGATATTGAGGGAATATCAAAATCTCCAGCCATTTTTGACCTGGAGAAGCTGACCCACTTCAACGCTCTGTATCTCCGGGCCATGACGCCGGAGGCCTTCCACGCCGTGGCGGAGCCCTGTATCCGGCAGACGGTGAAAAATCCGGCCCTGGATACCCGCGCCATCGCCGCCCTGCTTCAGGCGCGGTGCGAGCGCCTGACGGAGATTCCGGAGAAGGTGGCGTTTTTCGAGGCCCTGCCGCCCTATGAGAAGGATCTGTTTACCAACAGGAAGTCCAGGACCAGTGAGGAGGTGTCCCGGCGGATGCTGGAGTCCGTCGTCCCCGCCCTGGAGGAGCTGTCCGATTGGACTCAGGAGTCCATCCATGACTGCCTGGTTCATCTGGCGGAAAAGCTGGAGGTCAAAAACGCCACGCTCATGTGGCCCGTGCGGATCGCGGCGGCGGGACAGGCCGTGACGCCCGGCGGCGCGGTGGAGATCTGCCGGATCCTGGGCCGGGAGGAGTGCCTGTGGCGGCTGCGGCTGGGGCTGGAGATGCTGAGCGTATGAGCTGGTTGAAGGAGCAGGGAAGCCTTCTGCGAAGGTTCCTGCGGGGGGATTTCCGGAAGACAGTGGGGATGTGCGCGCTGGGAATGGCGCTGGCGGCGCTGCTGGGCGTGGGGGCAGGCCTGCTGTTTCCGGAGCAGGCCTGGCAGGCCCTCAATGCCTTCATGGAGCAGGCGGAGCAATCCGGCGTAGTGGACGCGGAGGGGGAGCTGTCGGTGTTCGCACTGCTGATGAACAACTGGCGGGCCATGCTGACCTCCGCCGCCTATGGATTTGTTCCGTTCCTGTATCTGCCGGTGCTGAGTCTGGCGATGAACGGGATGCTGCTGGGGCTGCTGGCGGCGATTTTTGTGGCGGGGGGCGCATCCCTGGCTGTCTATCTGGCGGGCATTCTGCCCCATGGCGTTTTTGAGCTGCCCGCGCTGATCCTCTCCGTCGCCTGCGGCGTGAGCCTGTGCCGGAACATGTGCCGCATGGTGGTCAGCAGTCCGGACCGCATTCCGATACTGGAGCTGCTGGAGGACCTGCTGCGGGTGCTGGTGCTGGTGATTGCGCCGCTGACTGCGGCGGCGGCCTTTGTGGAATGTTACGTCACGCCGGTGGTAATGGGATGGTTTCAGTAACTTTTTTCAGATTTTTCTGAAAAATCCCCTTGCAATCTGTTTTTGGTTGTGCTACAATATCCCAGATTCCGCACAGCTCCGGATAGACGGGCCGGTGCCGGCTGCCGGTTAGCCCGGACAGAGGAAGGAGCTGGAGGGCAAAACTAAATTTATTGGAGGAAACTACAGACATGGCAAGCGTCGTATCAATGAAGCAGCTTCTGGAAGCGGGCGTCCACTTCGGTCACCAGACCCGCCGGTGGAACCCCAAAATGGCCCCCTATATCTACACTGAGCGCAACGGCATCTATATCATCGATCTGCAAAAGACCGTCAAGAAGCTGGAGGAGGCTTATAACTTCGTCCGCCAGCTCAGCGAGAACGGGGAGTCCCTGCTGTTCGTGGGCACCAAGAAGCAGGCGCAGGAGGCCATCCGGGAAGAGGCCGCCCGCTGCAACATGTATTATGTCAACGCCCGCTGGCTGGGCGGCATGATGACCAATTTCAAGACCATGCGCACCCGTGTGGACCGTCTCAACCAGCTCAAGCGGATGCAGGAGGACGGCACCTTTGACATGCTGCCCAAGAAGGAAGTCATGAAGCATCTGGGCGAGATCGCCAAGCTGGAGAAGTATCTGGGCGGCGTGAAGGAGATGAAGCGTCTTCCCGGCGCGCTGTTTATCGTGGACACCCGCAAGGAGCGCAACGCCATTGCCGAGGCCCACAAGCTGGGCATCCCCGTGGTGGCCATCGCCGACACCAACTGCGATCCCGACGAGATCGACTATCCCATTCCCGGCAATGACGACGCCATCCGCGCCATCAAGCTGATCTCCTCCATTATGGCCAATGCCATGATCGAGGGCCGCCAGGGAGAGCAGAACGGGGAACCCGAGGAAGCTCCCGCCGCCGAGTAAGTCAAAAAAAGCGGCACAGCCGCTTTTTTTGAGGCTTTTGAGATAAATTTATCAACTATTGGAGGAATATGAATTATGGCTTTTTCAGCTGCTGACGTAAAGAGCCTGCGTGAGATGACCGGCGTGGGTATGATGGACTGCAAGAAGGCGCTGGCCGCGTCTGACGGCGATATGGACAAGGCCGTGGAGTACCTGCGGGAGAAGGGTCTGGCCGCCTCCGCCAAGAAGGCGGGCCGCATCGCCGCCGAGGGCATGGCCTATGCCGCCGTGATCGATGGTGTGGGCGTTGTGGTCGAGGTCAACGCCGAGACCGACTTCGTGGGCAAGAACGAGAAGTTTGTGGACTTCGTCAAGGGCGTGGCCGCTACGGTGGCCGCTCAGTCGCCCGCCAATCTGGACGCGCTTATGGACTGCAAGTATAACGGGACCGGGCTGACCGTGCTCCAGCAGCAGCAGGAGATGGTTCTGGTCATCGGCGAGAACATCAGGGTCCGCCGGTTTGCCCGCTTCCCCGAGGGCGTCAGCGTTCCCTATATCCATGCCGGCGGCAAGATCGGCGTGCTGGTGAACCTGGACGTGGACGGCGAGGTCACCGACAGGGTGCTGGAGATGGGCAAGGATCTGGCCATGCAGATCGCCGCGCTGAATCCCCGCTTCTGGGACAAGAGTCAGGTGACTCCCGACGTTCTGGAGGAGGAAAAGCGCATCATGCTGGCCCAGATGGACAACGATCCCAAGATGGCCGGCAAGCCCGCCCAGGTTAAGGAAAAGATTGTGGTCGGCAAGCTCAACAAGTTCTACGCCGAGAACTGCCTGCTCCAGCAGGATTTCGTCAAGGACGGCGATGTGACGGTAGAGCAGTATATGAACTCTGTGGCCAAGGCCGCCGGTGTGACCGTCCGTCTGCTGGACGCCATCCGCTTTGAGAAGGGCGAGGGCATCGAGAAGAAGCAGGAGAACTTTGCGGAGGAAATTGCTTCTCTGGTGAAGTAACTGATAATGATACTGTCTGAAATAAGACGCGCATAAAATCTCTCGAATAATGACACCCTGAGAAGGGCTCGCAGCAAATCGCTGCGGGCCCTTTTTGTACCCGTTTTTCCACCCCTGCGTCTCCCTGATTTTCTTTCTGTTCAGGAGGATTCTTCGTGCAGAAGGCCCCGGCATCAGGCGTATAAACGACAAAGCAGCGAAACAGGATTCTGATTCGTTGCTTTGTCTGTTTCATATTAAATGATCTTCCGGAAGCGTTATATTTGGGGGCGCTTTTTACAGTCCCGTCCTGCTTTGTGCCCCTGCGCCGGAATCAAAGGTCCTTTTCCTTTGAGATCTTCCTATAGCTCTGCATGGTACACCCGGTCACCTTTTTGAAATTAGCCGCCATCGTAATGGAGGAAGAGAATCCGGTCTCCTCCGCGATCCGGTCCATGCTGTCATCCGTACAGATCAGCCGCTCCTGCACGTGGGCGACACGAAAGCCGTTCAGCGTGCTGTTAAAGGTGGTGCCGAAATGCTCCTTCAGAAGCCGTGTGATGTGGCGCGTGGAAATATTCAGGGTCTTCGCCGCCGTTTCTATCGTGATATCCTCTGCGTAATGCGTACGGATATAGGCGAGGACCGAGTACTCCAGCCGCTGACCCGGCTGTTCGCCGTCCCGCCTGGTCGGGGACTCCTGATAGCCGATGTTCTGGATTGCCTCCACCACCAGGCTGCAGAGCATGTTCCGCACCACGATCATATACCCCAGGGACCGGTTTTCAAACTCATTCTGCAGATATTCGTAGATATTCAGCCCCCGGTTCTGCCTGTTGCTGATCCACACCTTCTTCGTCCGGACGGCGGAAAGAAAGGCCGGTATATCCTGGCAGTCAAAGATGGCATAAATATCCTTGTACGGCCGTTTCAGGAAATCAAAATGTACGACAAAATGCTCGCATTCCTCCACGGGGTTGCTCTCAACATAGCGGTTTACGCCGGGATTGATCCAACAGAACTGGCCCGCCGATACGGGAAAGGATTCTCCGTCCACATGCAGGATGGAATGGCCCGCCGTCACCAGGTGCAATTCAAAGGAGGCGTGGGAGTGCTCAAAAGCAAGACTGTACTTTTTCAGAACGACGGCGTTGGTGATGATCAGATCGACCGGACCGAAGGGTACGATGGTCGGTGTGCTCAGCTTGACGCGTCTTTTCTGATTCGATACCATGGCGGTTCCTTTCAGTGTGTATGGATTCCCAACTTGCTTTTTTATTATATACCAACTTCACCTTAAAAACAAGTGGCACCGCCTGGTTGGGCCATTTTTCCCGACCGGATGGTCTGGCGGTCCGTCAGCCGTGGAAAAAGGACACGCTGTTTTGTAAACTTGTCCCAAAACAATATAGAAAAATACCAGAAACCATTGTATAGTTTTTTCATAGTGCAGGAGCATTAAAAAGCGGGGCGGGAGACGGCGGCGAATGGGTCATGGACCTTCCCCCGGTTGCCGGACGCCCTGGAGAATGACGGAAACAGAAGAGGAGGGAGCAATGAGTACGATTGAACAACAGATCGGTCCGCTGAAGATCGGCAGTCCGATC
>CAJULD010000082.1 GCA_910587505.1 uncultured Oscillospiraceae bacterium
TGGTGCCGCTGGCGGGGAGGATGCTGCACAGCCAGGTGGACAGCGCCCCCGGCACCGTCATGGAGAGCACCACCGGCGCGATACAGAACACCAGTCCGGAGGCCAAAGATGCCACTGTGCTTTTGCACCTGGCGGAGAGAAACAGGGTGAAGCTGACAGAGGCCAGCACCGAGAGCAGGCCGGCCACGGCAAACAGGCGCTGAAGCTCCCCGATGTTCATATCGGTCAGGGTGACGATGGAGTAGAGCATTTGGATGGAGGTTTTGGTACACTCCCAGCCAAACAGACTGTTGACCACCAGAATATGCACCACGGCACAAACCACAAATGCGGCCGTGCTGACGAAAAGGGCGGTCAACACTTTGGCGGTGCCCAACTTGGCCCGGCCATTCCGGGTACAGCGCAGAATGTCGTCTGCGCCCGACTGGTAACCGGCGGAGAATACCGGGGCGGCAATCACAACGCAGAACAGCAGCACCAGAAAGCCCATGATATTCTGATAGTCCAGAATGGTGGAGCTCATGCCGGGATAGACCTCAAAGGGCTTTTCCACCTTCTGGTACATCTCCACGGCTTTGCGCTGGGCGGCTGGGCTGTCCGGCTGCTCCATCGCCATCAGGGCGGCAATCCGCGCCTCGCAGACGGAATAGTAGTCGTCGATCCGGGCAGGGTCGATCTCCATGATGGTGGGGGCCATGCCGGTGTCCGGGTCGGCAAACGCCTCCTTGACACCGTGGAGCAGCGGGGCGATGGGGAGAATCTCTTTCTCATAGACGCCCTCCGGCAGATCGTAGGACTCCGTGACGCCGTAGGACGTGAGGCAGGCCTGATAAATCTCCACGGCCTCCCGCACCCGCTCCGGGGTGACGATGCCAGAGGCGTCCGCCTGCCGTTCCTTCTCGTAGGCGATGGAAGCCAGCCCGGTCAGGTTGACCTCGTTTCCAGACTCGTCCGTATAGTTGCTGTAGCAATAGGTGGTCGGGAGCCAGGCCAGCAGGACGGAGAGGATCAGCGCCAGCGCCAGTAAAATCCAGGTGAGCTTTGACTTCAAGACCCGTTTCAGTTCCAAACGAAAGATTCTCATTTACTGATACCTCCTGTCACTTTCTCCACTGCTCTCCGGGAACATCCACAAATACAGATCCTCCAGCCGAGGCGTGGCGGCAGCAGAAACATTATTGCGGGGCCGGTCTGACAGATAACGGATGGAGACGCTGCCATCGGTTTCGTTTCGCAGATTGGTGATTTGCAGCTTGCTCTCATACTCCGGTACGGCCTCCGCCGGGATCGTGCAGCTCCACACCCTGCCCTCCACCAGCTTGACAAGTTCCTCCGTCGTACCTGTCGCCAGCAGCTTGCCGCCCTTGATAATGGCGTGGCAGGTGGCGATGTACTCCACGTCTGGGACGATGTGGGTGGAGATCAGCACGATCCGGTCATGGGCGAACTCCGACAGCAGATTGCGGAAGCGCACCCGCTCGCCGGGGTCCAAGCCCCCGGTGGGTTCGTCCAGAATCAGCACCTCCGGGTCGTTGAGCAGGGCCTGGGCGATGCCCACCCGGCGCCTCATGCCGCCGGAGAGCCTGGAAATCTTCTTATTGTAAACATCCGGCAGGGAGACACGCTCCAGCAGCTCGTGTATCCTCCGCCGGCTCTGACGCTCCGGAAGTCCTTTCAGGGCGGCCACATAGGCCAGATAGTCCCTGACGGTGAACTCCGGGTGAAAGCCGAAGTCCTGGGGCAGGAAGCCGAAAACATCCCGATACCGCTCCCCCAGCGTCTGGATGGGCACACCGTCATACACCACCTGGCCGGAGGTGGGCCGCATGATCCCGGCGATCATCCGCATGAGGGTGGTCTTGCCCGCCCCGTTGGCCCCCAGCAGGCCCCAGACCCCCGGCGTCAGCTCCAGACTGATGTCGTTGACTGCCTTTTTGTCCCTGAACCGTTTGGAAACATGGTCGATCTTGAGTTCCATGTGAAAACTCCTTTCCCGCTGATATGATTTAGAGCCATTTTGCTCGCCGCTGCAAGCAGCGGCAATCGCAAAATATGGCATTTATTACTTCCAACCTTTCAGGGCGGAAGTAATAAAACAAAGGCGCTCTCGCCCTGGCACTGTCATTGTACCAGAAGCAGGAGCGCCTTTTTCGCGTTCTCTCACACGGGATTCCACTGTTTTTATACGGAGTTTCTTACGATTTTCTCACAATCCCTTATCCGTCAGGATCTTATCAAATTTCTTCTCCGACAGGATCTCGTGGGGCACAAGCTGACCGTCATAGAACAGAGAAAGCCCCCTTTTTTTCCCTTCGCCCTGCTGTCCTCGATACAGGCGCCCATCAGGAGGTTTGCGTACCTGTGCCCCTTGAACTGCCCGGACACCCACAGGCAGTCGATCACCATATATCCCTCCGCTTCGATGGGCGCCCAGGCGTACTCGGCGGGGATATACTCAATAAAGCATTTCCCCCGGACGTTTCCCTTCAGGAAGACAAGCCCTTCGTCCAGCCGCTCCTTCAGCTAGGCCTTTTGGGACATGACCTGCACATCCCTGTTGCCGGATATGGTGCAGCAGAGGTGCTCCTGGTCCATGTTGTCATGGGTCAGTTTGATCGGCTCCATGATGGATTACCTCCGCATCGTTCGATTTGTATTTCTGAACATCAAAATGATAAATCCAATCAGCACCAGTGTAATAGCTGCCGCTATGGTGGAGCCGACATTCATAACAGGAAATTGTTCGTATTTGAGTATATAGGTAATAAAAGCGTTCGGCAGGTTTACGAAGTACGACACGATCAGATTATTACCGGAAAGCCTGTACGCAGCTGCAAATCCGAGTCCCACCGCAAAGAGCAGGAGTAAATCCTCCCAGGCTCGAAAGCCGGGATAGCCCAGATGATACAGGGAGAACATTGCCCCGGAAATCAAAATTGCGGGCAGACAGCCAAACTGCCGCTCGGCCCTGCTCTGCACAAAGCCTCGAAACAGGAACTCCTCAAAAAATGTGGTCATGATAAGCGGCACAATCCCCAACGGCAGCAGATGCCACGGTATCTGTTCCCCCGCAGCCATTTTGGGGATCAGCTGTCCGCCGACCGAAAATACCACAAAGGCAAACAAAACGGCAAATTGCCGTGTTCCCAGTCTTTTCGCGCCGGCCGAAGTAAGGGATTCCTTTTCTTTCCGCAAACAGTACAGTGGAACCAAAAGGCTGAATACCAGCCCGTACAGGAGATTATAGAAAATAAAATAGAGGATTGGTGTCGGATTGAGGTTTGCCAATGCGATGCAGAGGATCAGCATTGCCTCTGTGCAAATCAAATACAGCAGGAGTTTCCTGTTATTCATATGTGTCTCTCCGTGATTTTTAAGTGTTTGTGATTGCTATGAAACAGGGAGCGTCACCGTAAAAACCGTCACCCCGTCACCGCTCTCCGCCGTGATCGTCCCCTTGTGGAGCGTGACGATCTGCCTGGCGATCGCCAGACCCAGCCCGGCCCCGCCGGAGCTGCGCCCCGTGTCCAGCCTGTAAAACTGCTCAAAAATTCGTTCCAGCTTCTCTCCGGGGATCGTCCCGCCGCGGTTGGAAAATTTCAGCGTTACGCTGTCCTCACCCTGTTTAACCTCAATGGTAATTTCGGTTCCGTCGCAGCTGTAATTCACCGCGTTCCGCAAAAGGTTGTCAAAGACCCGCTGCATCCTGTCGGCGTCGCAGGTCAGCAGGATGTCGTCCCCGGCCACAAGGCGGCAGGTCAGGCTCTTTTGATCCAGAACCGGCTGAAATTCATACACCAGCTGCTCCAGCAGGCGGGTCAGATTGACTTCACTGCATTGCAGCGTGATGGTGGACAGGCTGTACCGGGCGATTTCCAGAAACTCGTTAATCAGGTCCTCCAGCCGCTCCGATTTTGCCAGGGCGATGGAGAGATACTTTTCCCGCAACTCATCGGAGAGCTGTTTTTCATCCCGCAGCAGATTCAGATAGCTGATGGAGGAGGCCAGTGGCGTTTTCAGGTCATGGGCCAGGTACATCACCAGGTCATTTTTCTTCTGCTCGGCCAGGAGCATGTCGCTCTTTTGCCGGTCAGAGGCGCGTTTCGCCAGATTCATTTTCCGCTCAATGGGAAGCAGCTCCGGCGGCAGAGAGATTTCTCCCGGCGCATCCCGAAGCAGAGCGTCCATCCCTCTGCTGATGTCCTCAAAATACCGGGTCAGCCAGCGGAGATAACAGTAAAACAGACCGGCGAACACCAGCAGGAGGGAGAGCAGGATGATGGCGTCCATGTGACTGCGGAAGGTGCGCTCATAAAACCGGAGGGCGGCGTCATAGTCCATACCCAAGGCGTTTTGAAACAGGGCCACCATCCCGTTGGCAAAGCGGCCCCGCAGCAGGACAGCATAAGTGAGATAGAGTACAGCGGCGGCAGATACCGGAACGGCTATGGTGCGGAGAAATATCTTCACGCGGAACGGACCGAAATCATCCTTACTTTTCAATGGTGTAGCCAACCCCCCATACCGTTTTAATGAATCTGGGGCTCCGGGCGGGTTCGTTCAGCTTCTCCCGCAGCCGCCCGATGTGGGCCATGACGGTGTTGTTGTTCTTCAGGTACTTCTCGCCCCAAACCGCCTCAAACAGCTCCTCGGAGGGGACGACCATGCCCTGCCGCTCACAGAGATACCAGAGGACAGAGAACTCCAGGGGCGTCAGCTGCACTTCCTTCCCGAACAGGAAGCATTTGTGGTTGTCCCGATTGATGACCAGCCCCCGGATGTCATATTCATGGGCCGATTTCTCCGGCTTTGGAGCGGAGCTGTTGTAAAGTCTGTACCGCCGCAGCTGGGTCTTGACTCTGGCAATCACCTCCAGGGGATTGAAGGGCTTGGTGATGTAGTCGTCGGCCCCAATGGTCAGGCCCATGATCTTATCTCCGTCCGCCGTCCTGGCCGTGAGCATGATGATGGGGCAACAGGACTTCTCCCGGAGCTTCCTGCAGAGCTGAAAGCCGTCCCCGTCTGGGAGCATCACATCCAGAATTGCCAGATCCAGGTCTGTATGTTCCATGCACTCCAGGGCCTCCGTGCCGGTGCAGCACTTGTGGACCGTGTAGCCATCGCTCACAAGGTAAAGCTCCAGCACGTCGGCCAGTTCCTTTTCATCGTCTACCACTAAAATGTGAGTCTCCATAGCTTTGCCCCTTCATTTTGGTATTACAGGTGATGCGGCTTACCGATATTATATCAGGATTATTTTTCTTTTTTCTGCGTTTTCCCTATGGAATTTCTTAAATTTTTCCTACAGCCAATTTTCAGCCAAGCCAGCCGTTATAAAAAGCTGCCACCCCCAATGCGGCCCCTATAACCGTTGCAATGAGGATCACGATGACGCCTTTTTTGTGTTCCCTGAAATACGCCAACAGGATTTTCAAATCTTCCATGCTCAAAATCTCCTTAAATTAATTGTTAATACAAGGGAAAACGGCGGTTTGCGGAAACCGCCGCTTTCCCAAAATCAGGAGAGCTGTCTGACCGTGGTGTGCTGACGCCGGTATGTATCGTTATCCTTCTGTCGCAGTTCGCTCTCCACCTGGGCCAGCTGCTGCTCCAGAGCCTTGATCCTGGCCTCGTCGGTCTCGGTATTGAGCCGCTGCTCCAGCTCTTCTTTCTTCTTTTTCAGCTTTTCAATCTCGCGGTCTGCCTTATCGGTATTGCACTCCCAGGTTTCGCCCTTATCCTTTGTCCCCTCCGGGCCCTTCGCGCCCTGGTCCGCCGGATCGGGTTCCTCGGGGGCGTCCGCCTCGGGCTTCTCAGGGGCGCCCTCCGGCTGTTTCGGCACGTCTGCTGCCCGCGACCGATCGTCGAAACAGATCCTGGGCTGGCCGTCCTCGTCCCTGCCCATCCAATAGCGGCCGGACGGCTCCTGGGGTTCCGACCGGACGTATTCATCCATCACAGGCTTCATCTGACGGCCCTGGGATTCTTCTTCGGACTTTTGAACCCTGGGCGCACCCGGTATCTTCTCAGCCGTTGCCAAAGGCCGAACTGCACTGGTGCTCACATCAGAAATCGGCATCATAAGTCATTCCTCCTTTACGCAGTAAATGAAACGGTCGGTTCCGACTCCACCGGAGTAGGGGAAACCTCGCCGGTCGGCGTATAGATGACCGGCTCGCTGTCAATGGGCTCCGCCGCCTCGGCGGGCTTGTTGTTCTTCAGCGCCGCCTTCGCCGCCTCGCTGATCTGCACCAGATCGGTTCCCTGGGGACGGCCCGATTCTGTGCCTTCCTCCGCCCGCTTGCGCTCCTCCCGGCGCTTATCGATGGAGGCCTCCTGCTCCAGCTTCGCCTGTTCACGCTCGGCCTTCATGCCCTTGTCCAGCTTCTCCTGGTATTTGACGGCCTTCTCTGTGCATTCGCCGGTGTAGCCCGGTGCCCGCTTCATCTTTTCCGTGTCGCCCTCGGCGCTGGCCTGCCGGTACACGCTCATAGGCGTACCTGACAGCTTGATATTGGAGCTGGCGCCCAGAAGTCCTTCCATCATCTGTACGTTCA
>CAJULD010000083.1:0-3419 GCA_910587505.1 uncultured Oscillospiraceae bacterium
ACGCCTTTGTGCCGCTGAGCGAGATGTTCGGCTATGCCACCGACCTGCGTTCCCGTACGCAGGGTCGTGGCCAGTACACCATGGAGCCCAGCCATTATATCGAAATTCCTAAAAATATCCGGGAAAAGATCATTGACCAGCGCATGGGTGCGCGGGCAATGAAGTAAAATCCAAAATATTCCTGGCAAAGTCCGTTTTCAGGATTGATTTTTCCGCGGACTTGTTGTAGAATGTCAGCATAATGAGACGCTATGCTGATTCCCAATCATTCATTTAACCGTTAAGGAGGAAATTCCCAATGGCCAAGCAAAAGTTTGAGAGAAGCAAGCCCCATGTCAACATCGGCACCATCGGCCACGTTGACCACGGCAAGACCACCCTGACCGCCGCTATCACCAAGTTCCTGGCTTTCCAGGGCAAGGCTGACTACACCGACTACTCCAGCATCGACAAGGCTCCCGAGGAGCGCGAGCGCGGCATCACCATCAACACCGCTCACGTGGAGTACGAGACCGACCAGCGTCACTATGCTCACGTTGACTGCCCGGGCCACGCCGACTATATCAAGAACATGATTACCGGCGCTGCGCAGATGGACGGCGCGATCCTGGTTATCGCCGCCACCGACGGCCCCATGGCTCAGACCAAGGAGCACATCCTGCTGGCCCGTCAGGTAGGCGTGCCCGCCATCATCGTTTTCCTGAACAAGTGCGATCAGGTTGACGACGAGGAGCTGCTGGAGCTGGTGGAGATGGAAGTCCGCGAGACTCTGAGCTTCTACGAGTTCCCCGGCGACGACATCCCCATCATCAAGGGCTCCGCTCTGGAGGCTCTGGTCAGCGAGAGCACCGATGCTTCCGCTCCCGAGTATGCCTGCATCAAGGAGCTGATGGACGCTGTTGACAGCTATATCCCCACTCCCGACCGTAAGGCCGACATGCCCTTCCTGATGCCCGTTGAGGACGTGTTCACCATCTCCGGCCGCGGCACCGTGGCCACCGGCCGTGTGGAGCGCGGCCAGCTGAAGGCCGGCGAGACCGTTGAGATCGTGGGTCTGACCGACGAGAAGCGCACCACCGTCGTCACCTCCATGGAGATGTTCCACAAGACTCTGGATTACGTCGAGGCTGGCGATAACGCCGGCTGCCTGCTGCGCGGCATTGCCAAGACTGATATTGAGCGCGGTCAGGTTCTGGCTAAGCCCGGCTCCATTCATCCCCACACCAAGTTCGTGGGTCAGGTGTACGTCCTGAGCAAGGATGAAGGCGGCCGTCATACCCCCTTCTTCAACAACTATCGTCCTCAGTTCTATTTCCGTACCACCGACGTGACCGGCGTCATCAATCTGCCCGAGGGCGTTGAGATGTGCATGCCCGGCGACAACGTGGACATGAACGTTGAGCTGATTACCCCCATCGCCATCGAGAAGGGCCTCCGCTTCGCTATCCGCGAGGGCGGCCGTACCGTTGGCTCCGGCGTCGTCATTGACATCGCCGAGTAATTGAACCCCGGCAAGGCGGACACCGAAAGGTGTCCGCCTTTTTCATGTCTGGAATTCCTGAAAGTCCTTTCTGATACTTTTCCTTCGGGAAAAAGTATGAATACCAGAAGACGGGGATTGACAGGATTCCCCCTGGGACAGGGATTATACTATTCGTTGTCCAAAGGGGGTGCATCCATGATTGTCTATCTGGATATGGTTTTTTTACTCAACGGCGTGACCGACGCCGCGGCGCTGTATGTCACCGGGCGGCTGACCGGACTGCCGCTGGAGGGAAAGCGGCTGCTGGCCTCGGCGCTGCTGGGAGGTACATATGGGGCGCTGTGCGCGCTGCCGGGAATGGGGGCGGCGGCATCGCCGGTCCCGCAGCTGCTTGCGGCGGCCGGACTGGTGCGTCTGGCCTTCGGACGGCGAAGAGCGTTTTTGCGGCGGTTCTTTCTGTTTTTTATCCTCTCCTGCGCAATGGCGGGCGCGCTGCTGGCGGGAGAGCGGCTGTTGCAGGAGCAGAGAGGCCTGCTGAACTGGAAGGTCTTCTTTCTGGCGGGCGGGAGCTGCTTTATTATATTGTCCGTTGTATTCCGGGGCGGAGCCCGCCACGGCGCGGCAGGCCAGCTTTGCCGGTGCGTTGTGGAGCGCAGGGGACGCAGCGCCGCCGTCACCGCTCTGCTGGACACCGGCAACACCCTGGTGGACGGTCTGTCCGGCGCGCCTGTGCTTACGGTCCACTGGGAGGCGCTGGAGCCGCTGTGGCAGGAGGAGGAGCGGGCGGTTCTCTCCTGCCTGGAGCGGGATGGGGCGGCTGTCTGCCTGGAACGGCTGGGGGCAGGATTCCGGCTGCTGCCCTATCAGGCGGTGGGCGTTCGCAGCGGATTGCTGCTGTGCTTCCGTGCGGACGGCGTGACCATGGACGGACGGCGGCTGGGGCGCGTGACGGTGGCGCTGTCTCCTGCGCCGGTCTCGGACGGCGGCGGATACGCCGCCCTGTGGGGCGGAGATGCAGGAAGGGAGGGCGAATGCTATGCTGCATAATGTGCGGGAGGCGGTGCGCCGCCTGCTGGAGCGGCTGGGGCTTCTCCTTCCGGGCAAGATTCAGTATATCGGGGGCAGTGACACGCTGCCGCCGCCCCTGACACGGGAGGAGGAAGCGGAGGTCCTGTCCCGTCTGGACGCGGGAGAGGAGGAAGCCAAGCAGATTCTAATTGAGCACAATCTGCGTCTGGTGGTATACATTGCCCGCCGGTTTGAGAACACGGGCATCAACATTGAGGATCTGATCTCCATCGGGACCATCGGTCTGATTAAATCGGTCAATACCTACCGCACGGATAAAAATATCAAGCTGGCCACCTATGCCAGCCGCTGTATTGAGAATGAAATTCTGATGTTTCTCCGCAAAAATGCCTCCCAGCGGGGAGAGGTCAGTCTGGATGAGCCCCTCAACACGGACTGGGACGGCAATGAGCTGCTTCTCAGCGACGTTCTGGGCACGGAGGCGGATACCGTCATGCGGCCCATTGAGGACGATGTGGACCGCCAGCTGCTCTCGGCGGCCATTGCCAGGCTGTCCGAACGGGAACGGGAGATTATTACCCTGCGATTTGGCCTGAACGGAGGCAGGGAGCAGACCCAGAAGGAGGTGGCGGACCGGCTGGGCATCTCGCAGTCCTACATTTCCCGGCTGGAAAAACGCATTATCAGCCGGTTGAAAAAGGAAATTTTGAAAATGAGCTGATTGTGGCGCATATCTTTTTCCGAAAGAAAAAGTGGCAAAAAGAACGTTCGGGAAGGAGGATGCGCTGCCCCGCAGGCGGTTCGCAAAAGCTTTCAGGCCTGCCAGAAGAGGACCTCCGGCTTGGCCGGAGGTCCTCTCTTACAGAATATGTACCGATTCCGGATCAAATACCAGGGAGCACTGCTC
>CAJULD010000083.1:3429-6232 GCA_910587505.1 uncultured Oscillospiraceae bacterium
ACGGTATAGATCTTCCTGTTCTTGGGGTTATAGTCCGTCAGCTTCACCAGCGTATTCCCCACCATTACATGATAGTTCTGATAGGAGCCCATAAAACAGGAGAGGATCACCCGGCAGGGCAGTCCGCCCCTGTCCGCCAGCACGGCGGACTCGGGACGCAGCACCACGGTATAGTCCGTACCGGCGACCATACCCGCCCTGGCGGGAACCCGTGTGGCGTTGCCCTCGATGTTCAGAATGGCGTGGCCGCCGTCCTGGCACTGGAAGGTCCCCTTGAGGAAGTTGGCCTCGCCGATGAAGTCGGCCACGAACTCGCTGTTGGGATGGTAGTAGATTTCCTGGGGGGAGCCCATCTGGGCCACCACGCCCCTGTTCATGATGATGATGTTGTCGGAGAGGGCCATGGCCTCGCTCTGGTCGTGGGTGACGTAGATGGCGGTGATGCCCACCTCCTGCTGGATGCGGCGGATCTCCGTACGCATGGAGACCCGGAGCTTGGCGTCCAGGTTGGAAAGCGGCTCGTCGAAGAGCAGCACCGACGGCTCGATGACCAGAGCGCGGGCCAGGGCCACCCGCTGCTGCTGGCCGCCGGAGAGCTGGTTGGTCATGCGGCCCTCCATACCGGTGAGCTCCACCAGGTCCAGAATTTTCATGACCCGGTCCCGGATTTCCTCCCTGGGGACCTTCCGCAGCTTCAGGCCATAGGCCACGTTGTCAAACACATTGTAGTGTGGCAGCAGGGCGTAGGACTGGAACACCATGGCGGTGTCCCGCCTGTTGGGGGTCAGGGCGTTGATGGCCTGGTCCCCCAGGTAGATCTCGCCCTCGTCGGGACTCTCAAAGCCCGCGATCATCCGCAGCGTAGTGGTTTTCCCGCAGCCGGAGGGGCCCAGCAGGGTCACAAAGGAGCCGGGCTCGATGGTCAGGGAGGTGTCCTTCACCGCGTAAAAATCCTTGCCGGTCTTGGGGTCCTGGTAAATTTTGGAAATGTGATCCAGCTTGACGCCTTTCTTGACTTTTGACATGGCTTATTCTACCTCCTTGAGTTTTCGACTGGTGCCGAAGAACCTGATGAACAGGTTCATCAGCAGCACCGCGCCATAAGTAATGATAATCAGGATTGTGGCAAACGCGCAGGCGATGGAGTAGGAGCCCTTCTCCGCAAACTCATTGATCTGCACGGTGATAAGCAGGAACTGGGGGGTCACCAGCAGGATAATGGCGGAAATGGCGGTGATGGACCGGACGAAAGCCGTTACCAGACCGCTGAGGAAGGAGTCCTTGATGAGGGGCAGGGTCACGGTCATGAATACCCTGAAGCTGTCCGCGCCCATGTCGTAGGCGGATTCCTCAATGGACTTGTCGATCTGCCGCAGGGCGGAGATGCCGCTGCGCGTGCCCGTGGGCAGGGAGCGCACCACAAAGACGATAATCAGGATGGCGGCACTGCCGTAGATGCCGGAGAGCAGGCCGGTGTGGAACAGTCCCCCGGAGAAACCGCGGATATACCCCACGCCCAGCACCGTGCCGGGCACCGCCATGGCCAGCATGGACACCGCTTCGATGAATCCCCTGGTCCTGAACTTCCGCTTGACTACCAGGTAGGAGATAATCATGCTGAGCAGCGCCGTGATGGGGGCGGAAATCAGAGACAGCACAAAGGAATCACGGAAGGCCTGGAGCCCCTTGTATCTGGTGAACACCTGACCGAACCACTTGAAGGTCAGGGGGGTGAACTTGTAGCCCCAGGTGGGGAACAGGGCCCCGATGGGGACGCAGAGATACATCATGATAACGAAGAAGGCCGCCAGAGCGCAGAGAATGGTCAGCGGGACGGCCACGCTCCTGTCCCCGATCAGCATCCGCCCCCGGGAGGCCTTGCCGGTCAGAGTGGCGGCTGTCCTGGCCTCCAGGTAGTATTTCTGCACCGCGAACATGAGAAGCGTGATGCACAGCAGCACCACGGCCATGGCCGCCGCGCCGGCCTTGTCGTAAGCGCCGGTGATCTGGAGATAGATCGTGGTGGCCAGGGTATCGTAGGAGCCGCCGATAATCATGGGGTTGGCAAAGTCGGCGATGGACTCAATGAAGGTCACCAGAAACGCGTTGCCCAGTCCCGGCAGCAGCAGGGGCAGAGTGACAGTAAGGAACACCTTGCTGCGGGAAGCGCCCATATCCCGCGCCGCCTCCTCCAGAGAGGGGTCGATGTTCTTGAGAAGGCCCTTGAGCATCATGTAGCACACCGGGAAGAAGGTCAGGGACTGGACAATGACGATACCCCAGAAGCCGTAGACGCTGTTGTCATAGATGCCCAGCAGGAAGCGGGTAATGAGCCCCGCCTTGCCGAAGAGCATAATCATGGACAGACTCAGCACGAAAGGCGGGGACACCACCGGCAGCATGGACACCACCCTGAACAGGCCGCCCACTACCCGTCCCACCCTGACATAGACCTCCACATAGGCGAAGAGAAGGCCCACAACGGTGGAAAGAATGCCCACCAGAAAGCCTACCTTCAGCGTGTTGGTAATGGCACGGGTAAAGTTGGGCATAGCAAAAATGCGCTGAAACACACTGAGGGAAAAGCCGCTGCCATCCCCCACGAAACTGTCCACCAGCAGGATCGCCAGAGGATAGAGGATAAACAAAGTCAGAAATGCGATCAGAACCACGATGGTGCAGACCATAACGGGGTCCGCCATCAGCTTTTTCCGATCCAGGGCCGCGCCCTGACTTTTTGCCATAGGGAAACCTCCTCGTATAATAAGATTTGCAGATAATTTTAAGTGCATCTGTTTAGTAC
>CAJULD010000084.1 GCA_910587505.1 uncultured Oscillospiraceae bacterium
TGGGCTGCGCGCTGGCCATCGCCCCCTGCTTCAAGATGCGCTTCTGGAACATCGGGGCCGAGGGGCAGATCACCGCCGGGGCCATCGCGGCCAGCTACTTCGCCCTCTTCTGGGCGGACCGGCTTCCCGCGCCGGCGCTGCTGGCGGTCATGGGACTGGCGGGAGCCGTGGCGGGAGGGATCTGGGCGCTGATCCCCGCCTTCTTCAAGGCCCGGTGGAACACCAACGAGACGCTGTTTACCCTGATGATGAACTATATCGTTATCGGCGTGGTCCGCTGGCTTCAGGGCGGGCCCTGGGAGGGCCGGAAGGGCAGTCAGATCATCCCCCAGTTCGCCAACGCGGCCTGTCTGCCCAAGGTGTGGGGGGTCCACTGCGGGTGGATCATCGTGCTGATTCTGGTGGTGTTCATGTACGTATACATGAAGTACACCAAGCACGGCTATGAAATCGCCGTCATCGGCGACAGCGTCAATACCGCCCGGTACGCGGGAATGAACGTGGGATATATCATGATGCGGACCATGTTCCTCTCCGGGGCCATCAGCGGGATCGTGGGCTTCATCGTGGCCAGCGGGGCCAACAACACCCTGTACGACGGTGTGGCGAACGGCGTGGGCTTCACCTCCATCACGGTGGCCTGGCTCAGCCAGCTCAACGCCTTTGCCATGGTGGCGATCTCCATGCTGCTGGCAGTGCTGGAAAAGGGGGCGGAGACCCTCCAGACCCGTATGGCGGTGCCCACGTCCATTTCCGACATTATCACCGGAATATTGCTGTTTTGTATGCTGGGGTGCGAATTTTTCATCAACTACCGGCTGATTTTCCGGAAGCGGGAGCATAAGGAGGCGGCGAAATGAATGAATTTCTCAGTCTG
This sequence comes from uncultured Oscillospiraceae bacterium, assembly GCA_910587505.1. GTDB lineage: Bacteria > Bacillota > Clostridia > Oscillospirales > Oscillospiraceae > Pelethomonas. The sequence goes on from CAJULD010000084.1 coordinate 878, forward strand.
CTGATTGCGCTGTGCGTTGCCGCCATTACCTATGGCACGCCGCTGCTGTTCGGCACATTGGGCGAGATCCTGACGGAGAAGTCCGGCAGCCTGAATCTGGGCGTGGAGGGCATCATGTTCATGGGCGGCGCCATCGGGCTGGGCGGCGTATTCTACTTTGAGAAAGCGGCGGGCGCGGGGGCCAGCGGTTATGCGGCGGTGCTGGTGGGCATTGTGTGCGCATTTCTGGCGGGGGCGCTGGCCTCGCTGATCTTCAGCTTCCTGACCATAACCCTGCGGGCGAACCAGAACGTGACGGGACTGGCTCTCTCCATTTTCGGCACGGGCATCGGCCAGTTCATCGGCGAATACATGCGGGTGACTGAGGGGGGCTATATTTCCATCAGCAACCGTCTGGCGGGCTTTTTCCAGAACTCGCCCCTGCCCGGATTCCTCCGGAAGATTCCCCTGGTGGGGGAAATCCTCTTCGGCAACAGCATTTTCTTCTATCTGGGCATCCTGACGGCGGCGGCGATGTACTGGTATCTGGGGCGGACCCGGTCGGGTCTGCATCTCCGCTCCGTGGGGGAGTCCCCGGCTACCGCCGACGCGGCGGGAATTAACGTGACCCGTTACAAATATCTGGCGGCGGTTATCGGCGGGGGCATATCCGCTATCGGCGGCATGGTGTACATCATGACCATCGCCGGGTGCGTGTGGAATCATGAGGGCCTCAGCGGCGAGGGCTGGCTGGCGGTGGCGCTGGTGATCTTCTGCCTGTGGCGGCCCCTGAGCGCGATCTGGGGCTCGGTGCTGTTCGGGGCGCTGATGATCCTGTACCTGCGGCTGGTGCTGCCGGTGATCCCCACTCAGCTGTATAAGATCCTGCCCTATGTGGTCACGGTGGTGGTGCTGATCGCCTCCAGCATGCGCAACAATAAGGAGAAGCAGCCCCCCGCCAGTCTGGGGCTGTCCTACTTCCGGGAGGACCGCTGATACTTTTTCCTGAAAAAGAATAGCAGGAACTTTGAGAACGCTCTTAAAACTGCTGCGTTTCCCGGATTTCTGCGCGGGAACGATGCTGCATTTTTAGAAAAAAACGGCGGCTGAAGTAACCGGAGGGCCGGGGCCGCGGAGGCAGCGACAGGAAAAATCTGTCCTTCCGGCAAAAAATTAAGACTGTACAAATCAGGCAAAAAATGGTATACTGAAGCTACCCACAAAGGAGAAGCATGAAAGGAGCGATCGTATGAAGTTCACATTTACCTGCAAAAAGGTGTCCCTCAACGATTCCATCAAGGAGTACGCGGAGAAGAAAATCTCCAGGCTGGACCGCTATTTTCGGGAGGATGCCAACGCACTTGTGACCTTCTCGGTGGAAAAGGGACACCGGTGTGTGGTGGAAATCACGATCCGTAGCGGCAGCACCCTCTTCCGCGCCCAGGAGGACTCCAGAGACGGCGATATGCGCGGCGCCATCGACGCGGCCTGCTCCACCATTGACCGCCAGATCCGCAAGAACAAGACCCGTCTGTCGAAACGGCTGCGCCAGGAGGCTCTGGTTCCCTCCGTGCCCGCGGAGTTCGACGTCAGCGAGGAGACCGAGTTCCAGGTGGTGCGCACCAAGCATGTAGCGGTGAAGCCCATGAGCGAGGACGAGGCCATTTTGCAGATGAACCTGCTGGATCACGATTTCTTTGTCTATCGCAATACCGACGATGTGATCTGCATCGTCTACCGCCGGAAGAGCGGCGGCTACGGCCTGCTGGAGACCGACGGTCTGGAGGAGTAAACGCCTTAAAGCGACAAAGGTTCTCTGAAACCGGCAAAACTTCCTATGGACAAGTGGTCCTGTTTCGTGTAGTATAGTGTATGGAAGCTTTCCAATATCCCACCCGCCTGGGCCGCTGTCTTTGACAGCGGCTCCTTTTTATTGCTTCAGCAGCGGCCCGGGAACCGCCCTTTATGCGGGTGAGGTTAAAGCTTAAGCAAAGAAACACCCAATCTGGTAAAATGGTGAGAGTTCAAGCCACCAAAAAAACAGAAGGGATGTTTCTTATAGCTTCCCTGGAGCCTGCCTGATATCTCTGCGTGTACGGACTGGCGCTCAGATTTTTTGCCTCATGCGCCGCCCTGCGGGCTGCTGCCGCTTTAGCCAGCCTTCGGCTGGCCCACGGCAAGGCGAAAAGCCGCCGCAATCTGACCGGCTGCAGGGATTTTCAGCGCAGTCAGGGCGGAAAATCAGCCGCCAGAGCCTGCGCGGGGAGATATTGTACAGGCTCCTAAAAGACGCCCCGCCGCCGCTGCCGCTTATAGGGCGGACGCCGCTGCGCCGGTTTATCGATCAGGATGATGTCGTCCCCGATCTGCTTGATGCACTCCCAGGGGATGTAGTATTCCTCCCCCCGGCCAAACAGACCAAAAAACCGGCAGGGCCCCGGCACCACCAGCGCCGCCACCCGCCCCTCCGGCAGCAGCACTTCCACATCTCCTACATATCCAAGGCGGCAGCCGTCGCAGATATTGATTACCTCCTTGTACCGCAGCTCCACCATTCTGCATTGCATAAGCCTTCACCCCTCTCGAAAGAAGAATATGCCGCCGGAAGAATGTCCTATTCGCATACTTTCTTCTGCGAGAACAGGCTTTTTGACGCACAGAGCCGGCCCTTGCAGCTTCCTGCAAGGGCCGGCCCCTTCTGTTTACGGCCTGTACTCCGTCCTTACAGCCGGAGAATTTGTCAGGACCGGTGCACGACGGCGGCGCTGCGATAGCCGGACCAGTCCAGACATTGGCCGCAGCGGTCGCAAAAGTTCTGGTATTCCCGTTCCATGGTAACGCCGCACTGCGGACAGACGGGATATGCGCCCTCCATACGGAATACCAGTACTGACGCAACGCGCATGGGCTGGCGGTAGCGTGCGGCGGCCTGTGAATCGGTATGGTTGCGTTTCATGCTTGTCCGCAGAGAAGCTGTACCATTTCCAGGAACAGCTCAGCGAAACGGAGCTGCTGCTCCTTCTCCATCCCGGCGACGTTCTGAATGATGCTGAGAAGCGGCAGGACGCACTCTGTCTGCTCCAGTCCAAGCATGCCTGTCAGAAGGACCGTCGGATCGACGTCCAGTTTGCTGGCCAGATGCTCAATTGTCGCAATGCTTGGGTTTCCTTTCCCCTTGAGATATTCCTGCAGCATGGAGCGGGAAATCTCAAGCTCTTCTGAAAACTCAGTCAGGGACTTTTGCTTCATGTCCATCATCAGGCGAATCGACGCGGCCAGGTTTTCCTGAATACTGATAGTGATCCCTCCTTTCGACAAAATTATACAGAAATCGACCGCGGAGAGGAATGCCGTTATATGGGCGCGGCGTACCGTTTTACCGGTATGGCCCATATATGAGAAAAGCACCCCTTACGGGGTGCCCTCCGGGCCTATTCCTAACAGCCATAAAGCTGACACATTGAGGGCCTCGGCCAGCAGGGGCACCTCATAGTCCGGTACAACCCGCGCGCCGGACTCTATTCGACTGACCGCTTTCTGCGTAAGGGAATGACCCTCCAGCTGTATCCTGGCGGCCAGTTGTTCCTGAGAAAGCCCGGCCTGGACTCTGGCGGTGCGAACCCTCTCGCCGCAGGAGTTACAAGTTCCATCAATTGTCAGCAGCCGCATGTCAGCATCTCCATCCCAAAGATGACTATTCTGATCTGACAATAGCACAGAAACAGCGACAAATTCATCCTTAATATGACTGAAATGATAAAAAAATCCGGACGGGCGGCGGCGGCCGGAAAACGGCGGTGGACTTTACGCCGGAAATCAGGTATAATGGCCCTGGAAACGGGAAGCAGAGGAGGGGCGCACAATGAAGGAACTGACCGTCGGGAAAAACGACGCGGGCCAGCGGCTGGACCGTTTTCTGTCCAAGGCCATGCCGCTGCTGCCACCGGCGCTGCTGCAAAAATATATCCGGATCAGGCGGGTGAAGTGCAACGGCGCCCGCTGCCAGCGGGATCAGCGGCTCCGGACGGGGGACGTACTGCAGCTGTACATCAACGACGAATTTTTTGAGCAGCCCAGGGAGGACAATCTTTTCCTGACGCTTTTTCAGCCAAAGATGGACATCCTGTATGAGGATAGCAACATCCTGCTGGTGGACAAGCGGCCCGGCATGGTGGTCCACGCCGACGAGACGGAAAAGGTAAACACTCTCATCAATCATATCCAGGCGTATCTCTATCAGAAGCGGGAGTGGAGCCCCCGGCAGGAAAACGCCTTCGCGCCCGCGCTGTGCAACCGGATCGACCGCAATACCGGCGGGATCGTCATTGCCGCCAAAAATGCGGAGGCGCTGCGGATTCTTACCGCCAAGATCCGGGACAGAGAGATCACGAAAAAGTATCTGTGCGTCACTCTGGGCCGGATGGACCCGCCGGAGGGAAAAATTGAGTGCTTTCTCCTGAAGGATGAGGGGAAAAAGCAGGTCTCCGTCTATCGCCGCCCTGTTCCCGGCGGGAAGTCCGCCGTTACCCTTTACCGCACGTTGGAGAGCAGGGGGGAGCTGAGTCTGACGGAGGCGGAGCTGCTGACGGGGCGGACCCACCAGATTCGGGCCTCCTTTGCCGCCGCGGGCCATCCCCTCCTTGGGGACGGCAAGTACGGCAGGGGGGAGATAAACCGGCGGTATGGGGAGACCAGGCAGGCGCTGTACAGCTGCTTCCTGCGCTTTGACTTCCCCACGGACGCCGGCGCGCTGTCCTATCTGAGGGGAAGATCGTTTCAGACCCCGCGGATTCCGTTTGTTGAGAAATACTTTCCTGATGCTGCTTTTTCTTAAAGAAAAAGCAGCAAAAAGAATTTAGGGAATTTTATATTTTCCCTCGCAGGAGCTTCCTGACCGTTCCGGGCGGCCTTTTGCAAAAGGTGGTGGAGTCTGGCTGTCAGGCCGCAGCAGGCGGCCCGCCCGGCAATGCCCTGGCGATGCGTTTTTCTGAATTTTCCATGGATAGGGCCGGAGGAAGAGGCAACACTACTTCCGTGAACCTGCACGGCGGGCTTCACAAGTAAAAAGTCTAATGGTATAAAGTCAAGTAGGTGATGCAAGGAAAATTTGAGAAGAA
>CAJULD010000085.1 GCA_910587505.1 uncultured Oscillospiraceae bacterium
TTAAGGCCGTCTGGAGCTTCGTGGTGTCGCCGCCGATCTCTACCGTAATCCCTTTGATCCTGTTTGCCGCCACGACGCCACCCCCCCCCCTTAACGGCACAAAAAAAGCCCGGATTCCCAGGCGTTATCAGTAAATAAAACCAAATCTGTGGTTAAAATAAATCGAACTCATTTTGTCCGGCAATCACAGAGTAATCGGCGCTGTCATTGCTGCTCTCCGCGTACATATCGTTGACCATGCCGATGGTCAGCAGGTCTAAATCCCGGATGGAGATGCCGAGCTGCACACACCGCAGCAGGAACAGCGGCGTGGTCATCGGGCGGTCAGTTGCGCGAAGTTTTTTTTAGCCTCCACATCGGTCTTCACGTTCAGTCCCCACAGTTCAATGAGCTGCGGCAGCACCTGGTAGATGGAGAACGTGCCGAAGCCGTCCAGCCATTCCTCCGGCGTGTCCGGGATGGAGGGGTCGGCGTGCTTCGCCATGATGAAGGCGATGTTCTCGAACAGCTCCAGTGAAAAAAGGTCTAAATTGGAATTCTCCTCATCGCTTTTCCCGATGCTTTTCTCCAATGCACTCAAATCCTTATAAATATCCCGGTGGAACTTGATGCGGTAAATGCGCGGCACGGCCGCCGATGCACGGAACGGCACCTCTTTCCCGTCGATCTCAATCTTCCTTGTCATGCTCATGCGTTGCCCTGCGGTTTCTCCACAAGGCCCTTCAAAACCTCTGCAAATTTCTTCTTTCCAAGCAGCTTCTCCATGGCAGTGATGCCGAGGAGCTTCGGCTCATACGGGTCATACTTTAAATGGTATCTGCATCCCGTCAAGTTCTTTCTTTACTTCCTCCACAATGGCATAGATTTCTTTCACTTCTTCTGCCGAAGTGATCATTGGGTACATAACCGATAGATTCCCAAACATGGATGAACGGAACAATGCCCGGAGCTGCGTCTTAAAAATATCCGGCTGTTTCAGGCAGATACGGATAGCACGGTATCCCATAGCCGGGTTATCCTCTTTTCCAAGATTGAAATAATCCACCTGCTTGTCAGCCCCAATATCCAGAGTCCGGATAATAACTTTTTTCCCCGCCATGGTCTGCAACACCTGTTTATACGCCTGAAACTGTTCTTCTTCTGTCGGAAAATCATCCCTCCCAAGGTATAAGAACTCGCTGCGGAACAGGCCGATGCCGCCCGCGTCATTTTCAAGCACATAGCCCACATCGCCAACTCCGCCAATATTTGCATAGATATTGATTTTCTGGCCATCCAGTGTCACATTTTCTTTACCCTTTAAAGTTTCCAAAAGCCTCTGTTTTTCCTGTTCCTCACGGATTCTCTCCCCTGCCTGTTCACAGATGTCTTCCGTCGGCTCAAAGATAACTTCTCCCCTGAACCCATCCACCACTGCTTTCATACCTGTATGTATCTCATTCAGTTCCATAGGAACTCCAATCAACGCAGGAATGTTCATCATCCTGGCCAGAATGGACGTATGGGAATTTGCGGAGCCATGCACCGTAACAAAAGCAAGAATTTTTTCTTTATCCATCTGAACCGTTTCACTGGGGCTTAGATCATCCGCAACAATAATGGATGGCTCCATAGAGGTAAAATCCATACCTTCCTGCCCCATGAGGTTTTGCACCAAACGGTTTGAGATGTCTTTCACATCAGCCGCCCTTGCTTTCATATAATCATCATCCATACTGGCGAACATTTCCGAAAAATTGTCACCCGTGACGGCCACCGCATATTCCGCATTTACCATTTCCGTGCGTATCATATTGTGGATGGCCTCCAGATAATCCTCATCTTCCAGCATCATCTGATGCACTTCAAAAATCGCGGCACTGACGGCAGATTTACAGTAAACGCTCTGCGTTCCATAAGTGCACCATATGTATGTGTTTCTTTCCGCACTGAAACGGAAAGACAAGGAGGTACACTGCAGCATACTCCACCCCATCCAACGGTCATTACATTAGGCTTTCCTTTCCTATCGTAAGTTCCAACTAAGTAAAGCGGCACTGGATATATTGCTATTCTGGCCCCTATATTTCTCTTCTCCATTTCTTAACCTTTCCTTTTAAAATTCTATTTGCCACAATTTTCTGGCAGGACATTTCATGCCATCTATATACCACAGACATTGCTTACAGTTTTTGCACATAATAACTTTTTGTCCATTTTGGATCGCAGAGATGCCCTGTGCCTACCGCAACCATATCTGCATACCCGCATTTTATAATTTGTTCTGCCTGTTCACCACTCCTTATCCCGCCAACAGCAATTACCGGAACATGACTGATCTCCTTCACTAGTGAGGCCATATATATTTTATTATCATACGGAAATTCCTTTGGCAGACCAAATGGCGCTTTACACCCATAAGATACATCCAATAAATCAGCGCCACTATTTTCGATTGCAACAGCTTCTTTTTTTAATTCATCAAGATGTGCATTTCCAAAGCGGACACTAACAATAAACTTCGTACCACAAACTGCCTTTATGCCTGATATTACATCTTTGATAAACCGGAACCGTCCATCAAAGCATCCGCCATACTCGTCATCACGGTTATTCTTTTCTATTATTTCATTCAAGAAAAAACCATGTGCTGCATGAAGTTCCACACCATCAAAGGGCCGCCTGATACTTTTTCTCCCGGTCAAACTGTTCCTTTGTCATGTTCCGCCTCCTTCTAAAAAAATAAGGCGGCCCCGCAGAGCCGCCATCCGCTTAGTCCGGGATTTTCAAGACCTGCCCGGCATGGATCACGTCCGAGGTCAGGCCGTTTAATTGCTTGATTTCAGGATACCGGGAGCCATTCCCCAGCTTCGCCGCCGCAATGGCCCACAGGCTGTCGCCCTTCTTCACCGTATAGGTGGCATAGGCCGCCCTGCCGGTATAGACTGCCTTGCCGCTCTCGTCAAAGACCGAGTATCCGGCATTTTCGTCGGCGCAGCGCTTGGCGTTGTCAAACACCTTAAACGCGCCCTTCTGCGAAGCCTTGTCGGCCCAGCTTTTGCGTACCCGGTACAAAATACCGGAAGCGGAGCCGCCGCCATTGCCGTCGGAAGTACCGGAGAGCCGTTCCTTTACCGCCGCCCGGAAGGTGTCCATGTTTTTCCCATGCTTCGGGAACCAGTGCATGACATCCCCGTGATTGGAGGCAATGCCCTGCGCATGGCCCTCACGGCCTCCGGCAGAATGAGCTTTCCGTCCACGCGCTGGGTTGCAAGGAAGCCCACCTGCCCGGTCGGCGCATACAGCTCGCCGAGGCGGCGGAAGGAGCGGCCCTGCCGGTCGGCCACCCAATAATAGGACAGGTCGCCGAACAGGATGGATTTTGCGCCAGCCGCGAGGGCGGGCATGAAAGCGGACGTATAGACCGGGCGGTTTAAGAGGGTATCCGGCGCACCGGCGGTCAGACTGGGCTGCCACAGATACTGGCCGTTGTTGTCTTTGAGCTTGCGCAGGGCCTTCACGCTCGCGTCATTCATCACGAATACGGCGCTCCGGCGGTAAGGCGCTTTCAGGGAATAGAACAGGTCAAAGATTTCATCCGCCGTAAAGGCCGCAGCCGCCGCAGCGGTAACGCCCACCTCCGCGCCGCCCGTTTCCGCCAGCACGCCCAGCGGCTTGCCGGTGCCGTCGCCGGTAAAGAAGGCTTCCTCCTCCTTGTTGCCGATCCGGCGGGCAAACTCGCGGGAAATGTAGGCTTCAAGGTCAAATACGCTGTCGTTTAACAGCTCCTCGGACACCTTAATCATGGTGCCGAGCTTATAGGCCCCAATGGAAACCTGCCCGAAGCTGTCGTCACTCTCCGGGATCGCCCCTTCCTCGTCTACCCAAGAGGCGCTCCCTTTGGAAGCCACCACCGGGATCTTCCGGTCACCGGAGCTGGTCTGGATCACATGGGCCAGCGTGCGGAAAATGTTCTGCTCCTCCAATGCCTCCACCAGCGTGCGCTCAAATTCGTCCGGCACCAGATAGCCGCCCTCGGAATCCGTCCCCACCTGCAGGGCGTTCATCACCTCCGGGGAGGGCATTTTGCTCCGCATCACATGGCCCGCTTGGGGCTGGAATAGTCGCGGGTTCCGGTATGCCGCCCGTCCTCGAAAAGCTGGACGATAGGTACACCGAAGCTGATATACGCCGCGATCCGGTAGGTGCGCTCCTGCTCGCCATAGAAGGCCACCGGTACGGTATGCCGCCATGTGCGCTCATAGATAAATTGTCCGTCGCGGGCAGTCGCTCCGAGATACTGAAAGCCGTTGTCGTGCATGAGTTCCACGAAGGCCGCCTGCTTCATTTCTGCTGTCTGTTTCATTGAAAAACCTCCTTTTTTGATGTGGTCAGAGATTACTCTGGAACACCCGAAAAGACAAGGCTTCACAACAAAAAAAGCCCGGAAATTCAGGCTTTTTGAGTATTCTTAATAGCAGTTGTGGGCGGTGTAGGCGATCTCCCAAACCGCGTCCTGCAGGCCGCTTTTGATTGTCTGCTCCGCGCCGATCTGCGGGTTCGGCCTGCCCTCCACTACCAGATAACATTCGATCAGCTCGCCGTCCGGCCTCTTGGCCCACAGCCAGTCGCCTGCGGCTTCGTCCATAGAAAGCAGGAAGCAGTTCTCCTTTTCCTCCAAGTAGTCCAGATAGCCCCAGCGGATACGGACGAGGCTCTTTCCGATACTTTTCACCGACCAGCGCCAATTCTTATCCTTTTTATCCTGCTCCGCCACCAGCTCCCGGATATAGTCCTTATAATTTCTCAAATCTATCATGGTTCGCTCCTCCTTGTTTTTGGTGTGACACAGATTACTCTGGAACGCCCCATAAGGCAAGGCTTACCGACGAAAAAAGCCCGGTTTCGAGCTTTTTTCTTTTTGCGTATTATCCCAGCTTTGCACCGGGGAAGCGGGCAAGAAGCCGCTCCCAAATATCGCCGGTGCCGGTGGCCGCTTCCTCCATGACCGCAGTAAATGGGAATAGATAAAGCGCCAGCCCCGCGCCTGTATCCTCGTTTACCCACATCTGGTTTTCGCGTATATCCAATATAAAGTAGCAGGCGCAGCCCGCCGCCTTGTGATCCGCTATTTCCTGCCATGCTGTCTCGGAAATTTCCTCTGCCTGCGGTATCCGCTCTCCAAGTGGCAGGGGAGTACCGGCTGCACCGGCGCGGTTCTCATACAGAAAGCGGGCAAAATCCGCCAGCCCCGAAACCTCCGGGGCGGAATAATACCGGGATTTCCCGTCGCCTTTCAGTTCAAAAGCACACCCTTTATTCTTCATCCTCCGTCACCTCCACAAAATAAAAATGCTCCAAAGCCTCCGCGTCAATGCCCTGTGCCAATAGAAAGCACTCCGCCTCCGGCTGGTTTGAAAATATGCGGGGCTTTTCGTTTTCGTCCAACAGGTATTCCAACGCCTCATTCACGGTAATGCCGTCCACCGGGCGGGCCACCATGACCGGCGGCAGATATAGGCCGTCCTGCTCCCTTACCTCAAAGCTATACAGATCCTCGTCGCAGTAAAAGCACTGATAGCGGTACTCCGGGTTATCGGATTCATACACCGGATGGCCGCAGCGGTGGCAGACCATATCCGTGTTCTCGTAGAAGCGGCCTTCATGGAAAATCCCGCTCATTCAAAATCACCGCCCTCCAAGATACGGATTTCGTCCTCGCCGTAAACCACACCGAGGCCGGAGCCGCAGTCCCAGCTTACAAAGACCGTCCCCGTATCATCCACGGATTTTACGGTTCCCCGGTCGCC
>CAJULD010000086.1 GCA_910587505.1 uncultured Oscillospiraceae bacterium
GGCGGCGTCCGTGTATCCCAGCGTCTTTTCATAGCTGTTCTGGAGGTTGTTCGGGCGGAGGCCGCTCTCAGCGTAGAGGTTGCCCATCAGACCGGCGGCGCCGGCATCGGTGAGGCCCTGGCCCTTCAGGTAGCTCCAGATTCTCTCTTCTGTGTTCATTATCCGACTCCTCCTTCTTCCCAGCCCTCGTCGGGCGGGGCATCTTCCGTTTTGCTCTGGCCGAACACCATACCCTCGTTGTGCTCGAAGATGTTTTCTACCACCTTCAGTCCGCTCACCCCCAGGATGGTAAGGATGGCCCGGTCACTCAGCGCCTCCACGGGGAACGGTTGCTCCAGCACAACGGTAGAGTAGGTGGCAAGCACATACGACCACGTTACCCAGAGGATTGCGAACGTCTGTGCGGTGACGAACAGGAATCTCGTAATCGACTGGATGATATTAGGGTGCTCCCGGCCAGACCGCAGCTCCTTCAGCCGCTTCCGCAGGTGGCGGATGGTGGCCTCGCAGTACAGGATGCCCAGGGCAATACCGACCACCAGAGTGCCGACGGCGATCAGGGCTGTCTTCATGGCATCTGCTCCTTTCGGGGGGCCGAGCTGACCTGGAGGAAGTCATGTTTCTTCAGGCGTTCCTTGTAGACCTCCTGGATGTTTTCGATTGCTAGGACAGCCCGGTTGTTCGGATACTCAGGGTGCTCCCGGCAATAATCTTCATAGGCATCTATCTCGGCCAGCACCTCAAAAAACTCCTCCTGCGTGTGGCCGATGTCCCGCAACAACTCATTGTTGAAATGCAAGATGCGGGCTCGGTGTCCATCAGCGGTGCGCCGGTCATCCATGGTGATGTGGTCATCCAGCTTCTTGATGACCTCAGCGTTGACAGCCCGGCCGATGGCTCTCGCCAGCCAAGACCAGGGGTTAATCTTGACGGGGGCAATCTGCATAAGGGTCATCAGAACCAGAAGCAGACCGCCCCCGCCAGCTAAAAGCTCTTGGACGTTCACTACTACACTTCCTCCTGTTTCAATAACGATTTCACGCAGTTTAGCAACATAGGAGGCCGCCCCCAATAGCGGGAACGGCCTATTTGCGCTGGTCCTTAGACCTTGACCTCCAGGGCCTCCAGGATGTCCTCCACCTCCTCACGGAGCTTGGCGGGCACCTGTTCCAGGGTCTTCTTACCCTTGACAATCAGGGTTGCGTACACAACGGCCATGGTCTGCACCTCCTTCCTGAGCAAGACTTTCAGCAGCCACTCCCGGAGCCTACTCATGGTCGGTCTCCTTCAGCAGCGCCTCGACATCGGCCCGGAGACGGGCCGGAACGTCTTTGAGCTTCTTCAGTCCCTTGCGGATCAGGTCAGCGTACACCTTTGCCATTACGCCTCACCACCTTCCAGCAGCTCGTACACATCGCAGAGGGCCATCTGCGTGTCGGTGAGCTGCCCCTCCAGGCTCTCGACCTTGGCCCGGAGCTGCTCGTTCTCCTCCTGGAGCTGCTTCCGGGTCTTTTCCTTCTGCTTCTCTTTCACAGAATCCTTCCTGATTACATTCAGTCCCATTACTGGAAACCTCCCTGCACAGAATTGATGTAGCCGCCCTCACCGCTGGCCCCGCGCTCTGCCGTGACCCGGAAGTTGAACGCAAAGCCATTGGCGGCGGTCTTGTTCTCGAAAATGTGGTTCGCCCCGCTCTTTACCTCAGTGGTGCAGTCCTCCCATATCGGGGCATCGTCTTTAGCGTTGTTCGTGACCTCCACCGTGTAGTGGGCATCCGCCGGGATGAATCCGGCCACGGACAAAACGCAGATGGTGATGGCCGCGTCCGCCTCCATGGGGGCCTCCAGCGTCACAGTGGCGCCGGTGACCTCCTTCTTGAAGGTCAGGGTGTGGACCGTGCTGGACTTCCCGTCATTGGCGGTGATGGTCATGGTGTGGTCGCCGTTCAGCAGCTTCATAAAATACTCGCCGGTGACTTTGAAGCTGTTGGAAGTGCCCAGGGCCACCGTGAAGGTCCGCTTCACCGAACCGTCGATGGCCTCAGTCACGGAGACCTCATCGCCGTCTACATCGGACACCGTGTAGGACAGGCTGAAGCCGGCATCCTTCGTTCCCAAGTCACTCCCGCTGGGGGAGGCGCAGGAAATCTCCGGGGCCGTGTTGTTGTTCACCGGGCGGGACGGAGATTCGGTATAGCCGCTGTATGCGTTATTGCTATCGTAGGCCCGGACGCGGTACTTCACGCTGGCCCAGCCCTTCGTGATGTTGTCGGCATAGCTCAGGGTGTTCCCGGTGTAGACCACCGACCACTGGCCGCTGCCGTCCACCTCCCGCTCCAGGCTGTACCCGGCCAGATTCCCGTCCTGGTCGGTGGCCGCTCCCCAGGTTACGGTAAGCGTCGCGCCGCCCAGCACGGTATTCGGGACCGTGATACTGGGCGGCGCGGTGGGTGCATTGTTATTGATTACCGTTACCTGGCTGCTGGTCTTGTAGGCGGATGCCAGCCCCTCGCTGTCATAGGCTTTCACCCGGTACATCACGCTGGCGGTGCCAAAAGCCACCGTATTGGTTGTGCTTCGGCTGCTACCCTGGTATATCTGGGACCAGGATTTTCCGCCGTCGGTGCTGCGCTCCAGGATGTACCCCTCCAGGTTGCTCTCCTTGTCGGTGCTGGCCCCCCAGCTCACGGTGATTGTGCTGCCGCCCTGGATGCTGCCGGGGACGGAGATGCTGCTGGGCGTGGTCGGGGCCGTGTTCGTATTTACGCTACCGTCGTCAGAGACTAAGAGAGAAGAGGGAAGTATCAAAGCCGGCCGGATGGCATACACAGCGCCGGAGCAGCTGCCGTCGCCCCAATAGCCATCGGTGCTGACGCACAACGCGCGCGACGCGCCGTAGTTGGAGTTGCAGTACGGAGAGCGGAACCACCAGATGGCGGCAGAACCGTTCAAGTTGGCGATGCGCTTGCTATCCGCGCCGTTGTCCACGCACCCTCTGAAGTAGGCCAATTCCGCGCCCTCACCCGTGGGCATATAGTCGTGCTTATACGAAGTCTCTTCGGCGCTCAACAAGAAAATCTTAGCGGAAAGCCCGTTGGCCCCGCTGGACACGCTCTTTCCGTAGCCGGACCCGGCCCGGTACGGGAGCTTCACCTGCTTAATCTGGTTGCGGATGTTGGCGTCGATCAGATTCAGGAATGTGCTGTTGAGATAGCTGTGGATGGTGCTGCTGGCATAATCGTTGACGTTGCTGCTGTGCCACTGTCTCGCTTCATAGCAGTCTTTCATCAGCAGCCATGTTCCATCGCAGCTCGCGTCATAGATGGCTGAGGGCTTCCCCTGGTGGACCACAATGAAGTCCCGCAGGGTGCCGTTGACCTTCAGCTTCACGATACTGCCGATGGTTTTGTTGCTAAGGGCAACCGATGCCATTGATAAAACCTCCTGTTGAAAATCTACATCCACGGCGGTACGTCGTCAGGTAGCGGGACAGTGCGGAGCGGGGCCGCCTGGGGCAGCGCCTCACCTCTCTTCCTGCGGATACACCGCTCCTGCTTCAACCTCCGCTTTGCGCGGACCACATTGGTCGAGTTAATTTTCCGGTGCGGTTTGATTTCCACCCCGATAATCTCGCCCACCTGGGCAGCGTACTTTTGCCGTAATGCGTAGGTGTCACCGTGGGCCGCATGAGCGTCCCACCCCTCGAAGCCTTTGATGATGGCTTCTTTCGTTACTTCCCCCGCCGGGTACGCTTTTTTCCAATACTTTACTCTGGCGCGGATGTCGTTCACCTTTTCCCTGCGGAGCTTCTGCACCACGCCGCCGGTTTCGGTCAGGTATGTGTGGAAGCCCAGGAAGTCGATGCCGTTCCTCAGCGGGAAAATGCCAGTCTTCTCGTTCAGCTCCAGGCGGAGGTCACCCATCCACCGCTCTACTTTCTTCAGGAGCCGCTGGAGCTCTTCCTTCGTCCGGGCGATGACACGGAAGTCGTCCATATATCGCCCATAATAACGATAGCCCAGCTCTTCCTGGATGAAGTGGTCAAACTCATCAAGGAACAGCAGGGCTAATAACTGGCTGGTCTGATAGCCCAGCGGCAGGCCGTCCGTTTTGTCGATGTAGATACACAAAAGGTCATAGAACTGCATATCTATACCGCGTCTCAGGAAACGGGCCCGCAGCTTGGCTTTCAGTATGTCGTGGTCTATTGAAGCAAAGAATTTCCGCACATCACATTTCAGGACCCACCCGTCGGCTGATCCCACCCTGCGGTAATACTCGACCATCTGCTGCTTCAGCCGCATCAGGCCGTCGTGCGTTCCTTTCTCCTTCTGACTGGCGTAGTTGTCCCGGATGAAGCTGCTGGTGATTACATCGTACAGCACATTATCCGTAACAGCGTGGAGTACGACCTTATCCACAAATGCCGGTGCCTGCACGAGCCGCTTCTTTGGCTCATACACATAGAAAATCTCGAAATTGCTGGGGGTATAGGTCTTATTCAGCAGTTGCCTGGACAGCTTATCGGTACAGGCCAAGGCGTTGGCCTCATATTGAGCTGTCCCTGCCTTTGACCTCTTCCCTTCCCTGGCGCTTAGGTAGGCTTTATATAGCACCTCAAAAGCGCACATCTCTTCGTAGGTCAAGAATTTCCCCCTTGCTTCCGCTGGCTGGGTTTGTAGGGGAAGCTCCAGCCAGCCCTTCGCCTAATACCGGTCCGCTTCCCCACGGCAGCAAGCTGCGCCCCCTGGCGAGGGCGGCCTGCCTCGGTATGATGTATTCGTCGTCCGCCCACGCGCAGGCTTTCGACAGAGATGCGACTCCCTTTGATAGATGGTACACTGTTTTCGGCGGGTCCCCCCGCCTACTCATGCTCGTTTTCCATCAAAGCCGGCCGGATGGCATACCCAGCGTTGGAGCAGTTGTTGTTGCTCCAATTGCCATTGGTGTTGACGTTCAACGCGTTCGTCGCGCCGTTGTTGGAGTTGCAGTACGGAGAGCGGAGCCACCAGTTGGCGGCAGAAACGAGTCGCACCCTAATACCAGGCGGGCGCCCCCGCCGTGTATCCTAATTCCCGGCCTTTATTTGCCGGATGGCCTCTTTGACAAGGGACACCAGCCACTTGTCCACGGAGACCCTTTCTTCTGCCTTCAGCTTCTTTGCCCTAGCGCCGTCGTTCTTCCTCCAGGACATTGACATATACTGAACATCCCGGACCTTCTTGGTCCAGATGCCGCTACGCTCCAGGCTGATAATCTCCAAATCGAGGCAAATCTGGATGTACTCCAGCATGAGCGAGCAGTTGTCCAGAATCTTTCCGATGAGCTGGAGCCGCTCCTCATGCTCAGTGGCGAACATCTTCCCGTTGGCGGCGTGGATGTATCGCACGATGTCCTTCGCAATCATCCGAATATCCTCGCCATAGCAGCGGTAGGTGGCTTTCGTGAAGCCCTTCTTATTCTTGCGGTCGAGGACGCCGATCACCTGAGCGCAGACCTGCTTCACATCCCGGATGTCATCCAGAGCTGCGATTTTCTTGATGATTTCCCGCACGTCCCGGACGCTTATGTCGTCGGTCACTATCTTCGTGACCTGATTGGTGTACCGTAGCAGCTCCCTGGCCCGGTTGCCCAGCAGAAATTCCTTGTCAGCCAAACGGACACCTCCT
>CAJULD010000087.1 GCA_910587505.1 uncultured Oscillospiraceae bacterium
GCCGGGCAATATCGCTTTTGGGGACATACCGGAAGATGGACAGCTCAAAGGCGTCAATGGCGTACTCCACGTGGGAGGTAATAAAGATGATCTTCACATCGGGCAGGAACGGTCTGATTTTTCCGGCCAGCTCCATCCCGGTGCTGCCGGGCATTTCAATATCCAGCAGAATCAGGTCGAAGAAAAATCCGTCCTCGGTGATGTCGTAGAGGAGGTTGTCGCTGTGGGTGTAGGCGGCGATCTCACCGGCGCTCCCGCACCGTTTCAGACAGTCCTCTGTGATTTCCCGGTTGGATTGGACGGTGGCGCTGTCATCGTCGCAGATGGCAATACGCAGCATGGAACAATCCCCCTCCTCATTTTATAAATATTTTGCAGTATTGCAGTGTCTTTCGCATAAACCGCGTCCCGTTTTCTCTGGCGGGGCCATTGTAAAACGCAAATGTCACAGAAATGTCCGGGGTGCAGCCGCTCCGCCGGCCTTTTGAGAGGAAAGTTGGAAATGCCGGTCAGGTAATATCCCGCTTTTGATAGATCTTTACTGCCACCCGACAGGAGACAAAAAACCAGACAGCAGAAATTGCAAGCACAATATGGAACGCCAAAAGGATATTTTCTTTTACAGGGATGAACAGATTGGTGAGGAGCACGATCCCTGCAATCATCCCGGTGGATGCCATGAAGGACATCATAAACACGATCTGAGATTTCTCCGGGTCAAACAGGCAGGCGCAAGGGAGGCTGATGCCTCCGGCCAGCAGCGTGGCGCTGATCCCAATCGCTCCATACAGGCACAGAGAATAGAGGGTAATATCCGCGCCGAAGAATCCGAGAGCGAGGCAGGGGAGCAGAGCGGTAATCAGCCCCAGAACCGCGAGCAGGATGTAAAACACGAATTTCTCCCCGATGATCTGCCCTCTCGACACCGGCATTGTAATCACATTTTTATTCCACCTGGAGGCAGCGTCGCTGGTGATGCTGATAAAAACCGCGGTGGTAGAGGCGACCGGAGCCAGAACCAGCAGGGCGCTTGTTTCAAGGAGAAACGACAGCCCAAAGCCCAGCACAACCAGGCTGACCACGGTGACCAGGATATTGCTCCTGGCAATATAGAGGTCTTTCAACAAAACGCCCTTCATCACTTTTCCCCCTTTACATAGAGCAGCATGATTTCGTCAATGGTGGCCGGGACGACCATGGCCTTCGGATATTTTTTCTGCATCTTCTCCCGGTCAGCCACCAGCACCTGCCATTCACAGTCCATTTTGCGGTACACAATCATATCGGTTTTGTCCAGCGCGTCAAACTGTGCTGCTCCGCATTTGATGATGCCGTACTGCTCTACCAGCTCGTCCTTTGGCCTGGAAAAGACCACTTTTCCCTCATGGATAAACACGATATAGTCCGCAATCTTCTCCAGATCGCTGGTGATGTGGGAGGACACCAGAATGGAGTGATCCTCCTCCTGCACGAAGTCCAGCAGCATATCCAGAATGTCGTCCCGAATTACGGGGTCCAGTCCGCTGGTGGCTTCGTCCAGAATCAGCAACCTGGAGTGGTGAGAAAGGGCGACGGAGATTGCCAGCTTCATCTTCATCCCTTTGGAGAACTGCTTGATTCGCTTCTCAGGAGGCAGAGAAAACTGCTTCAACAGGCGGAAGTAGGCCGTTTCATCCCAGGAGCGGTAGATGTTCTTCATAACCCTGTTGAGCTTCCTGGGGGAAAGAATTTCAGGGTAGTTGCTGCCGTCAAAGACCACTCCGATCTCCTCCCTGGTCTCGCCGTCCAGTCCTTCGCGGCCCAGTACGGAGACCTGGCCGGCCTCCTTTTGGATCAGGCCCAGCGCCGCGTGGATGGTCGTACTTTTTCCGGCGCCGTTTTCCCCAATCAGCCCCACAATGGAGCCGCTGGGGACCGAAAAAGAAACCTGATCCAAAACAAAATCCTGATACGTTTTGGTCAGTCCTGAAACAGTCAAAGCATTTGTCATGGTCAATCCTCCTCATACAGAAGCGTCAGCAGGTTCAGCATTTTATCAAGAGGTATCCCGCTGGTCCGGGCAATCTCAATCGCCTCGCTGAAATGCTCCTCAATTTTCTTTTGCTGCTCCTCCAGATAAAAGTCCTGATTCTGCGCGGAAACAAAGCAGCCCTTTCCCGCCGTCGTCTCGATAAACCCGTCCGCCTGCAGAAGGTCGTATGCCTTCTGCACCGTCAAAACGCTGATCTGCAAAGACTTCGCAAGGGAACGAATGGAGGGGAGCGGTTCTCCCGCCTTCAGCTCCCCGCTCATAATCTGTGCCCTGACCTGCGTTGAGATCTGTTCATACAGGGGACGGCTCGTTTTGTTGCTGACTACGATCTCCAAATTCTCACCGCCTGTTCGTCTTTTACTGTGTTGTATCAACAAGTACAGTATAAAACAGGCTGCGACGGTTGTCAAGAGGAATGTTCAAAAAACAGAGGGACATCAGGCGGGCCTGCCTCATGTCCCTCTCCGTATCATGCGCCTCGAAAAGACAGCGTGATTTCCAGTATGTCTCCCGTGATCTGCGCGGATACCTGCCCGCCCATCCGCTCCATCAGCTCCCGCACGATGGACAGACCCAGACCGGCCCCGCCCTTTGCCCGCGCGGGACTGCTCTGATAGAAGCGGTCAAACAGATGCGCAGGGTCGGGCCTGGGGCCGGGAGGCAGTGGGTTGGAAAAGCGGATCGCCCCGTCCCCGCCGGAGACGGTCAGCCCCCCGCCGCTGTGGCGCAGGGCGTTGGCAATCAGGTTCCGGTACACCCGGCCCAGGGCCTCCGGACTGGCCCGGACGGTCATATCCTCCCGGTCAAACCGCAGCTCCGGCGCTGCGCCCGCCGCCTCAAACTGCGGATAAAACTCTGCCAGCGCGTCCCACAGGGGCGGCAGAGCCGCGATCACTCCGCACTCCAGCGGCAGGGAGCCGCTTTGCAGCCGGGTATACAGGAACAGCTCTTCCAAAAGCTCCTCCAGTTCCTCCAGCCGCCTGCCCACGATATCCAGGTACTCCGCCTGCCGCGCCGGTTCGTCCTCCAGCAGCTGCAAATAGCCCATGGCCCCGGCCAGAGGGGTACGGATGTCGTGGGAGATGCAGGCTATGGTGTATTTCAGCTCCCGCTCCCGCTTCCGAGTCTCCAGACGAAGCCGCCGCCCCTCCTCCAGCCGGGCGTTGACCGCCTGGCACAGCCGCCGCGGCGCTGTACCGGGCATTTCCACCGTCAGGCGCAGATTGCTCTCCGACGGGGTCTCCTCCAGCATCCGGGCCATCTCCAGCAGTTGGGTGCGGTAAGCCCACAGGCGCAGCAGAGCGGCCCCCAGGGCGGCAAGGACCAGAATCAGGGCAGGCAGCACGAAAATTCCTCCTTAAATGTCCCGCTTCTCCATACTCAGCAGGCTCCCGGCCGTGTAAACGGCGGCCCACCCGATAGAACAGGCCAGAATCATGGCCATCTGCCGCGCTCCAGGCAAGGGGACCGTCTGCGAGCGGATCAGGCTGCTGAGCAGATACTGCTCCAGCGCGGGCCACTGGAGCCGCTGGCAGACCAGAGCAACCAGCTCGGCAATCACACCGCCGCCGCACAGCACGGACAGGGTAATGCCCAGAACGGAGCTGCGGGTCAGTGCCGCCAGAAACAACGCCATCACTCCCACGGCCCAGTTGGGAAGCCAGTGCCAGAAAGCATACTGTAAAACGCTGAGGATGGGGCTGGCATCCGGGTGCAGCCCGAAGAGGAGCGAGGCCGTCAGCGAGAACACGATGCCCGCGGCGGTGACCGCCGCGCTGTAGACGCCCGCCGTCAGTATTTTGGAGATCACATAGTCCCGGCGGCGGGGCCTGGCGAAGCAGATGTTCTTGATATACCCGCTGGAAAAATCACCGCTGGCACGGATGCTCATGCCAATGCCGGTGATAATCAGCAGGAAGCCGCTGCTCAGGCACTCATGGATAAAGTCCAGTGAGGACATATTGTGGATCTGCCGGCTCATTTCCATGTCCTCCTCGGTGATCTCCGCCCCCTGTGCCTGCATGGCGTCCATGGTTTCCGGGTCGGCGACCATGGCTACCAGACAGACCATCATCATGAGCAGCCCCGCCGTCACGGCCAGCATGATATAGAAATTCCGGCTTTTGAACAGCCGCCGGATATCCATTTTTACCAGATTAAACATGATTCTCTCCTCCCATCCGCTCCAGAAAGTACCCCTCCAGATCCTGCCTGTGCAGGCCCATCTCCTCCACCGCGATGCCCGCCTGGGTGAGGATCTGCCCCACGGTCCTGGTATCCACGGCTTCGTAAATCCGGATCTCGCCCTCCGCACGCATTTCCCAGCGGGTGAGACGGAGCTCCCGCTCCAGCAGGGCTGCCGCCTTCCGGGGCTGGTCCGCCTGTAAGTGGAGATAGTCGGTGCATTTCTGCTCCAGTTCGGCGGCGGTAATCTGTTCCACCATCCGGCCCTGCTGAATAATGCCGTACCGGGTGGCAATCTTACTCAGCTCCCCCAGAATGTGAGAGCTGATCAGCAGCGTCAGCCCCCGCTCCCGGTTCAGCCGCAGAAGCAGTTCCCGCATCTCACGGATTCCCTCCGGGTCCAGGCCGTTGATAGGTTCGTCCAGCAGCAGCAGGTCAGGTCCGCCCAGCAGGGCCAGGGCCACGCCCAGCCGCTGCTTCATGCCCATGGAGTAGTGGCGCACGGGCTTTTTCTCTCCGGGAGACAGGCCCACCGTCTCCAGAATCTCCCCCACCTGCCGCTCCGGACTGTCCAGCCCCAGCAACGTGGCGTACAGCCGCAGGTTCTCCCGGCCGCTCAGGTCGGGATAGAGGCCCGGCTGCTCAATGAGAGCGCCCACCCGGCGGCGGGCCACAGAGTCCCGAATGGGCCTGCCGAAGATCAGCGCCTCCCCACGGGTGGGCCGGGCCAGGCCGCACAGGAGCTTTAATGTAGTGGATTTGCCCGCGCCGTTCCGGCCGATGAAGCCGTAGATATCCCCCTGTTCCACCCGCAGGTCCAGGTGGTCCACGGCCCAGTTGTCCCTGTAGCGTTTGGACAGACCCGTTGTCTGTATGACTGCCATAGAAAAACCTCCTCGTATAATAAGATTTGCAGATAATTTTAAGTGCATCTGTTTAGTAC
>CAJULD010000088.1 GCA_910587505.1 uncultured Oscillospiraceae bacterium
GTGTACTTCACCGCGTTGTCCAGCAGATTGAACAGGGCCTCCGCCGTCCACTTGCCGTCGTGGGATACCCGCAGGTCCTCCGGGCACTGTACTTCCACTGAAATTCCCTTTTTTTCCGCCCCGTAGACAATACCGCTCATGGCCTGGGCCAGCGTGTCAACCAGCGGACCGTCCTTCTTTTCCAGGGTGATCGCCCCGGTTTCCAGGCGGGAGGCTTTCCCCATGGACTGCACCAGAAATTCCAGCTTGTCCGTCTGGCTGCGGATGCCCTGTAAAAACTCCTGACGCTCCTGCTCCGTGACAGGCTTTGCCAGCAGAGTGTCCGTCACCATTTTCAAATTTGCCACCGGCGTTTTCACCTGATGGGAGATGTCCGACACCAGCGTTTGCAGTTCCCGCCGTTCCTCGTCCACCCTGCGCCGGTTCTCCTGAAGGACGCCGTACAGCCGGGAGAGACGGTAGCTGATGCGGGCAAAGACGGTCTCGCTGTCGCCGGCCCGGGCGGGTTCCCCGCCGCCGCTGATCATGCTGTCCATCGTTTGGCACAGGTCGCCGGTGAACTGGGACAGCCGCCGGGCAAAAAGCAGGGTCAGGAGAAACATCCAGGCCAGGGCGCAGACCGTCAGCAGTACGCCGGCGGCCAGCACCCACCCATCGCCGGTCATGGCGGAGAGAAGGAGGGAGAGGGCCAGCATGGAGAGGGCGGCTCCGGCCTCCACCAGAAAGAAAATCGTCTTTACGGGAACGCGCCTCATTTCCGTTCGCCCCCTGTCCACTGATACCCGATTCCATAGATCGTCTTGATGTAGGTATCGCCCTCCGCCTCGATCTTGCCCCGGATGCGGCTGATGGAGGTGGTCAGGGTGTGTTCGTCCACAAATTTTTCGTCCACATCCCACAGCCGCTCCAGAAGCCGCTGGCGGGTCAGGACCTGGCGTGGATTTTTGCAGAACAGAAACAGCATCCTGTACTCCATGGGGGAGAGAGTAAGCGGCTTTCCGTTCAGAGCGGCGGCCTGCTCCGAGAAGTCCAGAAACAGCCTGCCGTCGTCGTAGAGGTCCCTTGCCGGCCTGTGGTGCTCCAGCATGGCGAACATGGCGCGGATTTTCCGCTGCAGGGCCCCGATGGAAAAGGGCTTGGTGATGTAGTCCACGGCTCCCGCCTCATAGCCCCGGAGCTGGTCGCTCTCCTGGTCGTTGGCGGTGAGGAAAATTACCACCGTGTCGGGGTGCTCCGGTTTAATCAGCCTGCACAGGTCGTAGCCGTTCCCGTCCGGCAGGTTGATGTCCAGCAGCACCAGGTCGTATGACCTCCCGGCCAGCAGGGCGGCGGCGGTTTTGGCGTTCAGGGCCGGTGTAACCTCCCAGCCGTCCGAGGTCAGATTGTAGGCCAGGGTTTTATTCAAAAGGGCGTCGTCCTCGACGATCAGTATCCGTTTCATGGCTCGTCCTCCCTTTGGATTTTGAGAACAGTATAACAGAGAAATGTCCGCAAAATGTTACAGCGGTCTCTCTTTTCCAAAAAAATTATCGTTTGCAGAATTCCGCGTCCATAAAGCAAACGGACAAGGCTCAAACAGGCCTCGTCCGTTCGCATTTATCCGGTAATTTTTGTGAAGTTACTCATGGGACTGTCTCTCCGGCATTTTGAAGCCTGTAAGCGCCTGATTCAGGTAATCATTGAAGGGCTTCATCCGGCGGAAGATGTCCGCCGCCCTGGACAGGAACAGCCCGCCGTCCGCAAGCTCTTCGTCCCGGATGGGATACTCCAGATACCAGCTCTTGTACTTCAGATATTCAGCCTGGGGATGCTCTTTATCATATCCAGCCGGAACATTTTTCAGCGCTGACCCGCCCACCGTAAAATGTTCCCGGAAAGACGGGGCGGTGATGACCGCCTCCCACTCGCTGCCGTGCTCCGAGATATAGTCCCGAACCATCCGGGTGGCATCCTTGAACATGTCGGCGAACAGGCCGCCGCCCAGGAAGGACTGACCGCCCGGCTTTATCATCAGATAATAGCCCACCGGAATGGGCAGCTTTCCCATGGACGAGATGTGCGCCCGGAACGCGGGGTTGTAGGGGGATTTGTCGTGGCTGAATCGGGTGTCCCGCACCATTTTAAAGGTCAGCTCTTTGGGAGCGTGGCCGAGGATGCTGCCGTCAAATTCTCCAATCTGAAAGATCAGAGCCTGGATCAGTTCCTCAAACTGTGCGTTGGCCGCCTGATATTCGGCCTTATGAGCGTGATACCACTCCCGGTTATTGTTGGCGTTTAAGCCGGCCAGATAGTCCAGAATCATCTGTGTATTCATTTCCTGCCTCCTTTACGCTTCCGCAACTGTGGAAAAGGCCGGACCGTTCAGAAAGTCCCGGAGCATTTCCTTTAATCGCTCCGTGGACTGGTACGTCCGGCAGAACGAGAACTGCTGGGAGTATCCGTCGATTTCCTCCATGGCCGCCGTCACCTCCACGGCGGTGCCGCTGGGCTTGGCGGCGGTAAAGTCCAGGCGGTCAGGGGAGATGCGGTGGTTCTGGATCGCGTAGTTGACCCGGCTGGCACAGCGGCAGGCGCCCTTTCCGTACTCGCCGCAGTATTCCGAAAGGAAGTCCGCCATCTTCTTCCGTACACGGGAGAGGCGCTGGCGATAGGCTTCCGGGGTGATGCCCAGGATGTCCCCGGCGATCCGGCTGTCCACCCGAAACATGGTGCCCAGGATAAAGATGCAGCGGCTCTCCGGGTCCAGACACTGAAGCATGACGTTCGTGCAGGAAAGCTTCAGTTCCTCGGCCAGGATGGCCCTCTCCACATTTTGGGTCAGGTCGGGCACATCCTGGATTTTCCCGTTGCGGATGTCGTCTCCGTAGAACTCGAAGCTCAGAGGGAACCGGGCGAACATGTGCTTCTTACAGTCCCTGAGATGGTTCACCGCAATACGGAATACCCAGGTGGTGAAGCTGCTCTCCCCCTTGAAGGAAGAGAGGTGAGTCATGACCTTCAGCAAAATGTCCTGAGACGCGTCCTCCGCGTCGTGGAACGTGCCCAGCATCCGCAGGGACAGATTGAATACCAGATCCTGCACACCGGCCAGCACCGTTTCCAGCGCGGCCCTGTCCCCGGCGGTGGCCCGCTCGATCAGAGCAGACAGCTCCTGATTTTCTTTCGTGTTCATAAAAACACCTCCTGAGAGATTAGACTGGCATGAAGCAGGTCTGTGACAAAACAGCAGGGAAATTTTTTACAGATTATGGCTTCGATTGACAGTATAAAGGAAAGAGGGTATTTTTACAATCACAAAAACATACCCGTCAGCCCGGCCAGCAGGAGCATGACAGCCGGCACAGCATATTTCCGTGGGTGGTGCCAGAGGTCGCTTTCTATCTTCCAGCCCCGGATGGGGCAGTACCACTCCAGCAGGACGGAACCGGCCGCGCTCAGCAGGGCGAAGAAGGCCGCCGTCAAAGCGTGGAGCGGGACAATCCCGCCGATCTGGAGCTGCCAGCTGCACAGGAACATCAAATCTGCCGCCAGATTGCACCCGAAAATGAACAGGCAGTAGGGGGCGCAAAACGCCTTTTGCTGTCCTGGCAGGAACCGCACCGCCTGCTCCAGAGCCGGGTCACAGGACAGCAGGATGCAGAGAGGGGTATTCAGGGAGAGAATGGCAAAGCCGATGGGCAGGACGAACCGGGCCTCCATCTGGCCCAACAGCACCGGCAGAACGCAGGCCACGCCCCACATCGCCGCCGTATTGACCAGATAGTTTTTATGGGCCATCAGGTAGCGGAGCAGGTAGCGCCAAACGGAGTAACGGCGGTGAACTTTGACCGTCCGCCCGCGGCGCTCGGGCTGAACATAAAAGGCGTAGGCGTCGGTGCGCCCCAGGCGCAGGGGATAGAGACAGGATACCACCACAATGGCGGACAGGGCACAAAGGATACTCCCCAGGATTTCCGCCGGGCTCCAGTCCGCGACCGCCCAGACCACAGCCAGCAGCCCGGCGGTTTTGGTCAGCAGGGTGTAGGCCCCCAGGGCGGCCACAAAGGAGAAGACAAGACTCCGCCCCTCAAAGGGGAGCATGAACATGTTTTTCATATTGACCCTGTTGTCCCCGGAAGAGAGGGCCTGCCACATGACGCCAGCGGAGAAGGCGCCGGTCATCAGGTACAGGATGGCGGGGGCAATTTTCACCTGGAGTCCGGAGAGATGCAGACCCCAAAAGATCACCAGATCGAGAAAAAGCGTCCGGGTCAGCCGCTCGTAGTTGACGCCAAACAGCTTTTTGGCGGTGACTTCAAAGCTCGTTTTCATCATGCAGCGCCTCCCGAATGTTTGCGGCGTTGATCTCGCCGCCCTCAAAGCTCCTCCGGATCCGCCCCTTCTCCAGCACCAGCACCCGGTCGGAGGTCAGGGTGATGCTCTCCAGGATGTGGGAAGAGAACAGGACCGTTCCGTACTCCCTGTATCCGGCAATCAGCTGGTACAGGTACTCCGTGCTCTGAAAGTCCAGCCCGTTCACCGGTTCGTCCAGCAGGAGCAGCGGCCGCTTCAGGGCGAAGGCTGTGATCAGGAACGCCTTTTTTTGATTGCCGGTGGACAGATCCTTCAGCAGCATGTCGGTATAGTCCTCAAAGTGAAAGCCCCGCACCAGTTCGGACACGTCGGGCAGTTCCTTTTTGTACGCCGCCGCCGCATAGGACAGGTATTCCCGGAAGGTGAAATACTGAAAAGAGTTGTCCTCGGCAAAGACGGTATACCGGCCCAGCTTGAAGTTCCTGTCCCGGAAGGAGACCGGCTGGCCGTCCAAGCGGATGCCGTCACAGCGGAACCCCTCATGCAGACCGGACAGGGTTTTCAGAAAGGTGGTCTTTCCGGCCCCGTTCAGGCCGATCAGCCCCACCACCTCATG
>CAJULD010000089.1 GCA_910587505.1 uncultured Oscillospiraceae bacterium
GCGGACAGGAGAAATTCCAGGCCGAACAGCACCAGGAGAAACAGGCCCATTTCCAAAAACGGGAATTGATAGGGCACGATCTCACCGGCAAGGGATTGCCGGCTGACCTCCTGGCACACCACCACCGCAATCGGAAGTCCGATCAACAGAACAGCCAGGGCGGCAAAGGCCGCATAGCAGAGTCCTTCACAAATATTCATCCGGCACAGCTGCTTTCCGGTCAGGCCGACGGAGCGCAGGATGCTGTTCTCCCGCTTCCGGCACATCTGGTTGGAGAGGGTCGTGTTGATCAGATTGACAACGCCAAACAGGAAGATCAGCCAGGAGAGCGCCCGAAGCCCACCGAAAATAAGACCGCTCTGCATTTTCTCATACTCGATGTGGACCCCGATGGTATCCAGCCCGAGATTGCTGTGGCCGGACAGGATTTCTTGAAGGCCGCTTTCCACACGTTCCGCTTTTTTCGGGTCATTGACAATGCTCCAGGAGTAGTCAAAGTTTTCGATCTCAGGATGGAGTTCTCGAAACAGCTCCTCCGGCGCGAACAAAGCCACCGAATCCATGGCAAGTGCGCCGTGCCCGTTTGCCACCCTCAACGGGTCAAACAGGCCGGATATGGTGACGGTCACGGTCTCCCGGCCCAGGGACAGCTCCATGGCAGCCCCGACATCCATCGACCCATGGTACTTCTGATAGCTTGTACTTAGAAGAATGCTGTGGGCATCCGCCGGCATGGCGCCGGATACCAGCGCGGCCTCCACATCCGGGCGGTTTGCGTCCGTCAGAGCATCGCACATACCGGCCTCGGTGCTTGCGGAGGCCCCAAATTTTGCGTGCAGAGCCTGGCGGGTGACCAGCACATCCGTCACGCCGTCTACCGATAAAATTTCCTGCCGCAGCCCGTCATTCAGCGGATTGCCCGCGGCCATGATCTCCTCCTCCGGCTGCTCCGAGGACAGGTAGATTTTATAGTCCCCATCCGGGAAAAACAGCCTTGCGGCCTGCTCCGGCGAGCGGGTCAGAACTACGGAGGACACGATCAGCAGGAGGATGCCGCCCAGGCTGAGAGAGGCCGCGATGCTCACCGCCTTTTTGCGGTCACGCCGGAAGTTTGCCAGTCCCATAGATACGGGGTTGAGCCTGATGCGCTTCTTCCGGCTGCGTATCCGCTCCTGCCCGGCGGAAAAGCGCACCGCCTCCAGCGGCGAAATACCGGCGGCTATTTTCACCGGCCTGTGGATGGAGACGGACACCATGAACCAGCAGGCCAGGACGGTCAGGAGCACCGCCATCCCATAACAGGCCCCGTGGAAACCCTTGGGGAACAGGATCAGGCCGCCGAGAACACCCAGCAATACGCCAAGGGAAATTCCAGTGCCGCCCAACCGGCGGCTCTCCCTTTTTACGATGCGCCGGATCTGTTTGGGCGTTGCCCCGATGGTGCGCAGCTGCCCATAGCTTTGGATTTTATCCTGGATGGAGATTCGGAAAATGCTCTGGATGACCACATAGCCGCCAATCAGCACAAGGGCCGCGATGCCACCGATGGCGGCAAAGTCAATGGACTTGGAAGTATGGGCAAAGTAGCTGCTGTTCATTCCCACATGGGGGAGGCCATACCGGGCGGCGATCTCCTGGCAGCAGGCGGTCATGACCTCCTGGCTCAACTGTTCATCGTTTTGAAAATGCACATAGGCGCGATACCCGGCAGGATCAAATCCGGCCCACTGGGTCAAGGATGCCTTGGAAACGGCAATGGCGCAGGTGTTTGCTTCCTTTTCCCCCACATTGGACAGGATGCCGGTCACGGTATAGTCGCCGTGAAAGCTCTCGGTGTCCAATCGAATCGTTTCACCGATTTTGGCACCTAAACCATAAGTGGAAAGAAAATATTCGCTGACAGCGACCTCGTTCGCCTGCACCGGGAGTTCTCCCCTTACCAGTTCCATCTGGCTGCGGGCAATATGGATCATGTCGCTGTCGCAGTACACATAGGAGGCGTTGTAGCCCTGCTCCGAATGCTCCTGCCCCAGCAGGTAGTATTCGCCCACCCGGGCAAACTCCGGCAGGTCTTTCAGCGCCGCCACGTCGGACGCCTCCACGCCGGTGAACACCGCTTCGTAGGTGTCGGCCACCTGATTGCGCTGGATCTGCGCCACGGAAACGGACAGAATTGCCGCAAAAGAGATCAGGAACGCCGCCAGGGCCACGGCGATCACCACCATCAGGTTCCGGCGCTTCTCACTGGCGAGGCTCCTCTTTGCCAGCTTCTTTACAATGGCGCCGGTGTCATTCTCAAAAGGCCAGGTCATTGCAAAATACCTCCTTCAGTCCACCGCCTTGATCCGCTCCACCAGAGACAGCCTTCTGGTATAGCGGACCGCACAGACCGGGAACACCCCCTGCACCAGAAGCAGCGCGGCTCCGAACAGCAGAACCTGAAGCACCGGGAAATGATAGGTGAGTGTCCCGAACATGCCAATCTGATCAAAAACCCTGCACACGGCCAGACTGCACACTGTCCCCAGCGTCAAAGTGACAACCAGGGTGATTCCCACATAGTACAGACACTCGTAGGACAGCATGTTGGACAGCTGCCGGTCGCTCATGCCCACGGACTGGAACACGCCGAGCTCCTGCTGACGGGTGAGCAGATTGGTAATCAGGGTGTTGGCAAGGTTGATGAGGGAAAAAATAAAGACAAAGACCAGAATGCCGTAGTCTCTTGTCAACTCTTCCCGCAGGCCGCGCTCCAATTCGGAGGCCAGGTCCTCCAGACCGGAAATTGCCACCCGCTGGTCGGACACGGTGCGGAACACCGCCCGCCGCAGCTGGCCGCTGTCCTGTTCTGTGTGGAGATTTACATAGCCGGTAAAATCCGAAACCTCCGGATAGAGGGCGGACAGCTCCTCCTCTGGCAGAATGAAGAAATGAGACGAGTTACCGATTTGAACATCCTGAACAATCCCCATCACGGTATAGGTCTTGCTCAGTCCATTGTAGCAGGAGACGGTGACGGTATCCCCCACCTGATAGCCGGTCCGATAGATCTCCTTCAGCGCGCTGCCGGCGGGGCAGACCAGAATGCCGTCCCTGTCCAACAGCTGCCGGTAGTCCGCCGTCCCATCCAGAACCGCGCCGCCCGTATACATCTCAGCCATATCCTCCTGGGAAATTCCCCTGACAACAAACGGCTCATGCTCCCGGTTGCCCGGAATGGCGCTGATGTCGGGAATCTCCACGCAGGTCAGGCTGTAGGCTGTGACGTAATCCACGCCGGGAAGGGAGGCCAGCTCCTCCCGCAGATCCCGCCCCAGAGGATTTTCCTTCTGCATCTCCACAAATTCCCGGCCCGCGAAATCCTCATATTGCAGCAGGTACTGGCTCCGGTCCCCAAACTGGGACTGGGCCATTTCTTTGACATCTACCGAGTTTGCGTAGGCGGAAACACAGAGAAGAAGGATACCGGTGAGGCTCAGGGAGAGGGCGGTGACAAACGCCTTTTTCCGGTTCCGGGAGAAGTTCATCAGGGCCAGCCGGGGCATGGTCAGGCGGCGGTGGAGCTGTCTGGAGACAGCCCGGCCCTGCTGCTGGGAACAGGCGGTGGTCCGGATGGCCTCAATAGCGGAGATCTTCCCCGCCATTGCCATTGGTTTTCTTGTGGCAATCAGGACGGTCCCACAGGTCAGGAGAGAAACCACTACCCCGGACCGGATATTGTCGCCCCAGGACCAGTAGCCGGGCATGGCAATCAGCGCGATAACGGCGGCGCAGATCAGCCCAAGAGGGATGGCAACGGCGGTCAGGAAACGCCGCTCCCGTTTCACTACCCGCTTGAGCTGCCTGGGCGTGGCCCCCAGCACCTTCAGGCGGCCGTACTCCCGCATTTTGCCCATGACAGAAATGTAGAAGATGTTGTAGATCACAATAGCGCAGACAACGGCAATCAGGGCCGCCGCAGCGTAGACCTCCATCCCGTTCCCCAGGTAGAGGTCCACCATGCCGAAGTAGTTGGAGCTGTAAAAGGTCCGGTCCTCCGGGACGCCCATTTCCATGAAGAACTGCTCAATGTCCGCCCGGAGCCGGGCCGGTTCCATCCCCTGGCCTCCGGCAAAGCGGAAACGGAGCTCATAGGGACTCTCCGGTTCTACCGCGGACTCCGAAATCCAGACGGTGAAGATGCGGCTGTCGTTCTCCGCTTCCAGAATGCCGGTGACGGTATAGGATTTCTCTCCGTCCCCCAGGTCCAAAGCCAAAGTCTGACCGATCTCCTCCGGCAGACCAAAGCAGCGGAAAAAGGCGCGTTCCACGCATAACTCGTTTGACCCCTGGGGATAGGCCCCGGTAATCTCGCTGTAGCCCATCAGGTCAATCATCTCCGGGCTGACAAAGCTGATCTGCAAAACGACGTCCTCATGGCGGGTGGTTCCCACCTCGATGGTACAGCCCCATTTCTCAAATTTCCCGGTATCCGCAAGCCGGGTCACCTCTTCCCGGGTCAGCCCGCCGCACCCGGCCTGATACTGCCCCAGGATGCCGTCCAGGGTCTTCAGCTGCTGGGCGGAGTAGAGAAAGCAGAGGGTTCCCATGAGGCAGACGGCCAGAGCGATGGTCAGGATGACAAACACGCTCCGGCGCCTGTCGGCTTTGATGCTGCGGCGTGCCAGCTTTTTCTCCACCGCGCTGGTATCATTTTCAAAAGGCCAGGTCATATCCGCCACCCCCTCAGCCCACGATTTTGCCGTCCTCGATCCGCACGATGCGGTCGGCCAGCTG
>CAJULD010000090.1 GCA_910587505.1 uncultured Oscillospiraceae bacterium
TTCTTCTCAAATTTTCCTTGCATCACCTACTTGACTTTATACCATTAGACTGTCCCCTCACTATGTACATGTATTGAGAGGGCTGTTTTGTGAAGAGAAATTTTGATTTTTGTTGAATTTGTATGAATGCACAAATTCATTTTTTGACATTCAGCTTATTTGCACAAAGTCCATATGTATTAAGCAGTTATTCTCGCATAAACTTCCGGCACTTAATAACCGCCTGCGAAACCCATTTGCGGCATAAATCCTCTGAAATGCCTAACCGGTCAGACATTTCACTGTAACTCATATTCTGCTCAAACCGCCAGATGAGTATTTCCCGTTCCCTGGGTTCTAACTGTGTAGGCAGCAGGCTATCCAGTGGCAGATCTGCCGCTCTGGCAGGAACCTCGGCCACTGCATCCAGGAGGATGTCTTTGCGAGGCGGTGAGCGCATCTCGTTCATAATAAGATTTTGCAATGTCTGCATGAGCCATGCACCCGGTTTCGGATGCTGCATAAGTTTTGTCTGATTGAAGATTGCCAGCAGAAACACATTCTGCACCAGGTCCTGTGCGAGTTCCCAATCCTCTGTTTTTCGATATGCCACTTTAATCAACCGCTCGTGTTCTTCATTATACAGCGGCACAATGAAGTCATTCCAATTCCGCTTCACAGTCCCACCTCCCGCGTCTTTATCTACTTGCTGCTACTATAGCAATCATCAGAATTCCTGGCAAAAGCTCAGGGGTACAAAGTGCGCATGGCCGCGTTGTCGTCCCTGGCGGGCATCAGCCCGCCCGTACTTCCGTATGTTGCGTCCGATTTCCGTATAATCCAGTACCATTATACCATAGTCTTCCTTAAAAAAGAAAGGTCTGCAGGCGCTGAAACAGCGGCAGATCTGGTGCGGAGGTACGTTTGCCGCGCAGAAATGGGGGACACAACCTGACACGTCTCCTGCGGCGGGGCTAAGAAGCTGAACCAACAGACGGAAGCACACATCCAGGCGGAAAATTTTCCGTCTGGACTGCATCAGAAAAGCCCGAAATCCGTCAGAATTCCTGCGCTTGCCTTAAAAACCTGCGCACCTTGTCAACAGTCCCATTCTGCGCCGCTTTCCCTGGCTGGCGGGAAAAATTCTCTCCTGAATGACGGAAAAAGCAGAGGCGGCCCGTGAGTCCGCAAAATTGATTTCCCCGGCTTGACTTCTTCCCCAAAAGGACTATAATATTTTCCATTGCCGCAGTTCGGAGGGATTTTTCGTGGACAGCAACCAAGCCTGCTTTCGCCGGGGGATACGGGACGGAATGCCCATCGCCCTGGGATACTTTGCCGTGGCCTTTACCCTCGGCATCGCCGCCAAAAACGCCGGTTTTTCCGCCGTGCAGGCGATGGTCGAGAGCCTGACCAACAACGCCTCCGCCGGAGAATACGCCGTGTTCTCGCTGGCAGCCGCCGGGGCGGGATACTGGGAGGTGGCCGTCATGACGCTGGTAGCCAACGCCCGGTATCTGCTGATGAGCTGCTCGCTGAGCCAGAAGCTGCCGCCGGATACACCTCTGCATCACCGGATGCTGGTTGCCTTCGATGTAACCGATGAGATTTTCGGCATCTCCATTGCCTTTCCCGGGCGATTGAATCCCTGGTACACCTATGGAGCTGTAACGGTGGCCATTCCCGGCTGGGGTCTGGGAACCCTCTTTGGCGTGATGGTGGGCAACGTATTGCCCATGCGGCTGGTCAGCGCGCTGAGCGTGGGACTGTACGGAATGTTCCTGGCAATCATCGTCCCGCCTGCCCGGAAGGACCGTGTTGTGCTGGCACTGGTGCTTTTGAGCTTTGCCGCCAGTCTGGCCGCCGCCCGCTGGTCCCTTCTGGCAGGAATTTCCTCCGGCATCAAGACCATTCTCCTGACGGTGGTCATCTCGCTGCTGGCGGCGATTCTGTTTCCCCTGAAGGACCCGGAGGGAGGCGCGGCGGCATGAAGAATATCTGGCTTTACATACTGGTTTCCGCCGGCGTATCCTACCTGATCCGGGTGACGCCCCTGGTGCTCATCCGGCGGGAGATCACCAGCCGGACGCTGCGCTCCTTCCTCTACTATGTACCCTATGTCACGCTGGCGGTCATGACTTTTCCGGCCATCGTGGACGCTACCCAAAGCCCCGCCGCCGGAGCCCTGGCGCTGGCCGTCGGAGCGGTGCTGGCCTGGCGGGGCGGCAGCCTGTTTCTGGTGGCGGCGGCCTGCTGCCTGGTGGTGCTGGGAGCTGAATTCATTTTACTGTAAAGAGGAGATTCCAATATGAAGCAGGCGCTTATCGTCATTGACATGCAGAACGGATTCCTGAATCCGGAGTCCCCCCTGTGCATTCGCGGCGCGCGGGCCACGGTGCCCGCCTGTGCCAGGGTCATCGCCTCCTGCCGCCGGAAGAAAATTCCGGTGATTTTTGTTAACCGGGCTTACCGGGCCGACGGCAGCGACGTGGAACTGACCCGCCGCCGGATTTGGGCGGAGGGTGGCAAACCCCTCACTCCCGGCAGCCGCGGACCCATTTCTGTGGAAAATCCCCCGGAATTCGGCCGCTGCGGGGAGGATTACGAAATCATCAAGCCCCGTTTCTCTGCCTTTTTCCAGACCTCGCTGGACCTGCTGCTGCGGCGGCTGGGGGTGGAAACGGTGGTCCTGACCGGTACCAC
The DNA here is from genome assembly GCA_910587505.1 of uncultured Oscillospiraceae bacterium. Classification (GTDB taxonomy): domain Bacteria; phylum Bacillota; class Clostridia; order Oscillospirales; family Oscillospiraceae; genus Pelethomonas. The sequence goes on from CAJULD010000090.1 coordinate 2,683, forward strand.
AACTCCCAACTGCATCCGCACCACCTGCTATGACGCGCTCTCTCTGGATTACCGGGTTCTGGTGCTGGAGGACTGCTGCAGCTCCAATACGGAGGACATCCAGCAGGCCAACATGTCGGATATGGGAAATGTAGGCGCGGAAATCCGTTCCTCCGCCTCCTTCCTGCGGGAGCTGTCCGGCCTGACGATCCGTCCGGCGCAGGCAGAGGACCTGGACCGCTGCGCGGAAATCGAGGCGGCCTGCTTCCCTCCGGAGCAGGCCGCCAGCCGGGAGGCCATCCGGGGGCGGATCGCCGCCTGGCCGGAGACCTTCCTGGTGGGAGAACTGGACGGGGAAATCGTGGGCTACGCCATGGGTCCGGCGATTGCCGGCCCGGTCATTACGGACGAAATGTTTGCCGATCCTGGCTGCGGCGGGTTCCATAACCCCTGTCAGGCGGTGTTCAGCCTCGCCGTCCACCCGGAATTCCGGGGCCGGTCCTATGGCCGCGTTCTGCTGAACGCGCTGATCGAACAGGCCCGCCGTCATGGCCGCCGGGCGGTGGTCCTCACCTGCCGGGAGGAAAAGCTGGCCTACTATGAGAGCTTCGGCTTTGAAAACCGGGGAATCTCCCGGTCCGTCCACGGCGGCGTGGTCTGGTACGACATGGTTTTGCCGCTGTGATTCTTTTTTCTGCACTTTTCCTTTAAAGGAAAAATATCGGAAAAGAACGTTCAGGAATTCTATATCTCACCTCGCAGGAGCTCCCCTGAAACTTAAACGGCGCACGGGTTCTTATTTTCTCTTCCAGCGCTCTGCCGCGTCCAACTGCTCCTTCGCCTCCTGCGGAGAGATCCCCTGGGCAATCATGGGGTAGGGATGCTCCGTGCCGTTGGTCCGCTGGACCTCGTACGTCCCATATTTGTTGATGACGTCGTCATCGCCCTCCGGCCATCCGGGCTTCCGCTCGGGTGGCTGGCTTTTATGATCCTGCATTTTTATTTTACCTCCCTGATAAAATCCTGTTTGAAAAATGACAAAACGTCCAAACGGGGCGGCCTTTTGCCTCCGGGCATTTTGCTGTTTATCCAACAAGGCCTAGTATATCCCGAAAAAATTTTTTCTGACAGAGACCGCAACTCCGGTTTTCGTACTTTTTTGCCCAAAACTGCGTTATGTAACCCTGTTTGTGAAAATTTTGATTTGTGCCTTTCATTTTGCAAAACAAGCAGAATTTCTAAACTTTTCCTTTGATTATGAAATTCAATTGTAAATTTTTTGTGAACCTGCTACCAGTGTGCTACCAAACCCTCCCACGCCTGCTACCATTGCAAACAGGCGGTGCATAACGAAAACAGTTTACATAAGCTGAAGAAATGCTACCAAACCCAAAAAATCGACTACCATACTTTTTTTCCGGCTCCGGAAAGCGCTGCGCCGCAGCGCTTTCCGGAGCCGGTTTTTCGGGTAAG
>CAJULD010000091.1 GCA_910587505.1 uncultured Oscillospiraceae bacterium
CGCAGGATGTCACCGACATTCTGGGCGACATCTTCGGCTGAGCCGCGCAGGAAAAACCGGATAAACACAGAGCCCCCGGAGGCATCGCCTCCGGGGGCTCCCTGCCTCCCTCATGCCTGCAGCCGCACCGGCACGGGGGAGTCGATGACCAGACTGTCCGGCGTGACGGCACAGTCCCAGGCGTACACGCCCACGCCCGCCGCTGCCGCCGCCCGCAGGGCCGCGCCGAAGGCGGGGTGGGTTTCGTCGTTGGGCCGGAAGGAGGAAACGCCCTTCATCTGTACAACGAAGAACACCGCCGCGCGGCTGCCCTGCTCCACCACCCGCCGCAGTCCGTTAAGGTGCTTGACGCCCCGCTCCGTGGGCGCGTCGGGGAAGCGCGCCTCCCCGTTCTCCTCCAGCGTAACGCCCTTAACCTCCACAAAATATCTGCCGCGGCCGTCCTCCAGAAGGAAGTCGAACCGGGAATCCTCCCAGGTGAACTCCGGCCGGACAGCGGTCGTTCCGGGCAGGAAGCGCCCTCCGGCGGCCCACTCCGCAAATACTCTGTTGGGGGCCTGCGCGTCCATGTTGATGAGCAGGCCGCCTTTTTCCACGGCGATGAGATCGTATGCCGTCTTTCTCGCCGGGTTGACGGCCCGCTCCAGGTACACGACCGCCCCCGGAACCAGCAGCTCCCGGCAGCGGCCCGTATTCTTTACGTGGCAGACCTCCCTTCGGCCGCCGAGCTCCACGTGGGCGATGAATCGGTTGGGGCGGGAGAGGAAGATTCCCTTTTCAACGGTGTTGTAATGCATGGCGTCGCCTCGTTTCTGTCCATTGCGCCGGCAGCCGGCGTTTCTCTCCCGCCATCATACCACAGCGGCCCCCAAAAGAAAACCCCGGAAATCTCCCGAAAACTTGTCGGAAATATGCAGGGAAAGGTATTGAAATTTTCTGGAATCTTTGCTATACTAGAAACGATTTCGCGCGCGTGAAAATTGTGATGATTTTCACGAAGAAGGGGCGCGGCCCGTTTTCGCGGCAGCGCTACAATGTTTGAGAAGGAGGAAGCACCTTATGGAGCCGTCAATTCCGTTCGTCATTCTGATGGGTGTAGGAGTCGTCTTTATCGGCCTGATCTGCATCATTCTCCTCTGCATGGCTATGAGCGCCATTTGCAGGTCCATGGGAGATAAGACGCCCGCCCCGGCCCCCGTTCCGGCAGCCAGCGCTGCCCCCGCCGCCAGAGCTGACGCTGTTCCCAACCGTCAGGCCATGATCGCCGCCATTGCCGTCGCCGTTGCGGAGGAAATGGGGACCGATCCCGCCGGTATCCGCATCCTGTCCATCAAAAAACTTTAAATAAGAGAGGAAAAGAGTCATGAAAAAGTACAAAGTAAATGTGAACGGTACCGTCTATGAAGTCACTGTCGAGGCGATGGACGGCGCCGCCCCTGTTGCCGCGGCTCCTGCCGCCGCCCCCGCTCCTGCGGCTGCCGCTCCTGCCGGCGGTGAGAAGGTCTCCTCCCCCATGCCGGGCACCATTCTGGATGTACGCGTGAGCAACGGCCAGAGCGTGAAGAAGGGCGACATCCTCTTTATTCTGGAGGCCATGAAGATGGAAAACGAGATCATGGCCCCCTGCGATGGAACCATCGCTTCCGTCAGCGTCACCAAGGGCGCTGCGGTGGACTCCGGCGCTCTGCTGTGCGTGATCGGCTAAGGCCGGGACGCAGGGAGGAATACTAAATGGAAGCTATCATGAATTTTATTCAGGCGACCGGCTTCTATCAGATTGCCACCGGCGACTGGAAGGTTCTGATTATGATGGTCATTGCCTTCGGCCTGCTGTACCTGGCGATCGTGAAGAAGTTCGAGCCCCTGCTGCTGCTGCCGATTGCCTTCGGCATGCTGATTACCAACCTGCCCGGCGCGGAAATGTATCATGAGATCCTCTTCGCCGGCGGACACGTCAACTGGGGTATCTTCGGCGGAGAGACAATCACGCCGGAGTTCCTGTCCCACCTGAAGGAGATCGGCGTCTCCGACGCCGTACTGGGCACGGTGCAGGCGGGCCAGTCCATCTCCGTGGGCCTGCTGGACGTGCTGTATCTGGGCGTCAAGCTGGGCATCTACCCCTGCCTGATCTTCATGGGCGTGGGCGCGGGCACCGACTTCGGCCCCCTGATCGCCAACCCCAAGACCCTGCTGCTGGGCGCAGCCGCCCAGCTGGGCATTTTTATGACCTACGCGGGCTGCCGGCTGTCCGGCCTGTTTGACGCCGCTGAGGCCGGTTCCATCGGCATCATCGGCGGCGCGGACGGCCCCACGGCCATCTTCGTCACCAGCCGTCTGGCTCCCCATCTGCTGGGGCCCATTGCCGTTGCGGCGTACAGCTACATGGCCCTGGTGCCGGTCATCCAGCCCCCCATCATGCGGGCGCTGACCAGCGAAGCGGAGCGGAAGATCGTCATGCGCCCCCTCCGCCAGGTCTCCAAGCGTGAGAAGATCCTGTTCCCCATCGTGGTTAGCGTGTTCGTGGCCCTGCTGGTGCCCTCCGCCGGCCCCCTGATCGCCTGCCTGATGCTGGGCAACCTGTTTAAGGAGTCCGGCGTGGTGGAGCGTCTGAACAAGACCGCCCAGAACGAGCTGATGAATATCGTCACCATCTTCCTGGGCATCTCCGTAGGCGCTACGGCCACCGCCACCACCTTCCTGTCCTTCCAGACCATCGCCATCATGTGTATGGGCGTTGTGGCCTTTGGATTCGGCACTGCGGGCGGCGTGCTGCTGGCCAAGTTCATGAACCTGTTCCTCAAGGAGAAGATCAATCCCCTTATCGGCTCCGCCGGCGTGTCCGCGGTGCCCATGGCGGCCCGCGTGTCTCAGGTGGAGGGCCAGAAGGCCAATCCCGCCAACTTCCTTCTCATGCACGCTATGGGCCCCAATGTGGCAGGCGTTATTGGCTCTGCCATCGCTGCCGGCGTGCTGATGGCGCTGTTCGGTTAATCCTTCTCTGGCGGGCCCTTCGGGCCGTCACGGGAGTTGTTTCTTTAACCGGCTCCGGGGCGTCTCGCCCGGAATTTTGCAACGGCCCCGTCGAGGGGCCGTGCAAAACCGGATTGTGTATGACCTCCTGATGGGTGCGCTGCACAGTCCCGGACTCCTCGCCTGCTTTTCCCGCGCAGGAAAAGTACACCCCGCCCGGCAGGGCGGAAAAAGCCTCCGCCGCCCCGCAGGGGCGGCAAAATGAAAGGAGTGTTTCAATGGAAACAATGGAATTTCTGTCTAAGAAACCCCTCTTGATTACCGATACCATCCTCCGCGACGCCCACCAGTCCCAGGCGGCCACCCGCATGACCATCGAGGACATGCTCCCCGCCTGTGAGATCCTGGACTCCATCGGCTACTACTCCCTGGAGTGCTGGGGCGGCGCGACCTTCGACGTGTGCATGCGCTTCCTCAACGAGGACCCCTGGGAGCGGCTGCGCACCCTGCGCAGGCACCTGCCCAATACCAAGCTGCAGATGCTCTTCCGCGGCCAGAACATCTTGGGCTACAAGCACTACGCCGACGACGTGGTGGACGCCTTCTGCCGCAAGTCCAT
>CAJULD010000092.1 GCA_910587505.1 uncultured Oscillospiraceae bacterium
TTTCCCGCCATACTGCGTCGATTTCCCTTGCAATCCGTCAGGATTGCTGCGGAAAGTCTCCTTGTCTGACGAGAAAAATCCTCGCCCATCCGGCATTCCCCGATTATGAATACAGGTTCTAAAATTACAAAAAATTTACAGGAGGAATTTTACCATGAAAAACAAGCAGGATTTTGTTATCACGAAAGGCGTTTTGGAGGAATACAAAGGTCCCGGCGGGGATGTGACCATCCCGGAGGGCGTGAAGGAAATTGGCCCGGATGCCTTCTGTGGCTGCCGCCGCCTTCAAAGCGTCACCATCCCGAAGAGTGTGAGGGAAATCGGCAGCTGGGCCTTCGGGGAATCCAGCATTCAAAGCGTAACCATCCCAAAGAGCGTCCGGTCGATTGGAAACGCTGCTTTCTACGATTGTGAGAACCTGACCAGCGTGACGTTTCAGGACCGGGAGGACGCGGTAGGAATTGAGCTGGACATATTCGGTAATTGCTCCAATATTACTAATGTCACCATCCCCAGATGCGTCGCAGGGATCGCCCATGTGCTTTTCGAGGACACCCTATGGCTCAAAAAATTGGGGGACTTTGCAGTCCTGGACCATTTTCTGATCAAATACCAGGGGAGAGAAACGAACGTGGTCATTCCGGAGGGTATCACGGAAATCGGCTGCGGCACGTTCCGGGACTGTGCAAACCTTCAGAGCGTGACCATTCCAAAGAGCGTCGAGGAGATCGACAAGTCCGTATTTGAGGACAGCAGCCCGGCAATCATCGCGCCCCATATCCCCATTGATGATTTCGCGCCGAAGAACAAGCCTGGGGCGTGTGCGGGTTTTGCTAGGGCGTATCTGGACGGCGCGGAGCTGGATGATGAGATCAAAGCGGGCTACCTCAAGTACATCAAGGGCCAGAAAAAGCGGCTTTTCCCTGCGGCGATCCAGCACGAGGAGCTTTTACAGCTCATGTTCGCCGAGAAGATGCTGGTCCGCAAGGATATAGATCCCCTGCTGGAGGAGTGCGACAAGCAGAACAATATCGCGGCCAAGGCGGCGGTGCTGGACTACGCGGGCAGAAATTTGAAGCCCGTGGACCCGACGAAGGAATTTAAGCTGAAGGGGCAATAAAACCAAACCTTATTTTGACGAGGAGGAACACAGCATGTATTATGACACAGAAAGCTTGCGTAAACAGTTGCTGGACGAGGCCTGTGCCGGGGCCTTCTCCGGCCTGGGGGCCATGCTCCTGGACGAGGAGGAGATTCGGAACGCAGACCCGGAGGAACTGGAGGAAATTGCACGAAGGCAGGGTCGGTGATATGGAGATTCAGGTGATTTTGAGTGCCGGTTACCAAATAGAGTACCGCGTCTGCGAAGAAACAGATTGACAACTCGGGTGAGGACGCTGGCAGCTTTTCGTAAAACTTCCCCTTGACAAAAGCTGTTTGATGTGGAGATCTCCCCGGAGCTGGTGACGAAGATCACGGAAAAGATCATGCCGGAGGTGACGGCGTGGCAGAACCGGCCTCTGAAGACAGTCTATCCGGTCGTGTTCATGGACGCCATCCACTACAAGGTGCGTGAGGACCACCGGTATGTGACAAAGGCGGCATACGTGGTGCGGGCATCACCCATGGATGGTCGGAAGGACAGCAAGCAGGTGGCAGCGGACCTGAAGAAGGTCTAACCGCCATGACCCTGGATGAGGCAGAGGAAAACCTGCTCCGGTTCGGGAAAAAATGGCGGAAGCAGTATCCCTCCTGCGTGAAGAGCCGGGCGGATAACCGGGAAGTCCTGAGCACCTTACTCATTTAATTACCGTGTCTGCATTACTGCAAATTATTTGTTACCACTCTACATATATCTTGTTTTTCCCTCTTTCGCGTTGGCTGCACATCATTGCTTTAGTAACACCGCATGAGTGAGCACCTTCAAGCGCTCCTGTCATCACACTCGCATAAGGGAAGCAGAGCTGCATTAGGGGAAGATGCACCCCGGTTTCCTCGCTTCAATGGAACCACCCACGCCCTTCAAAATCGCACCCCGGCGAGAACTGTAGGCTCCAACCCTAACATCTTCTCCAGCGCAGGGATGTTGATATAGTACACTCCGCCGCTTTTGATATGCGGTATTGTACCATTCTTACAGCTTGCAAAACAGGAGCCGCAAAAGTCCAGACGCTACGTCAGTATGGAGAAACCGTCTTCATGCCCACTAAGAGCATCACTATGAGCGAAAATGGGAGGTGCGCCTATCAGGGCAGTCTCAACCACTGGATATACCCCGCACTGGGCGACTTGAAAATGCCAGACATCACCCCTGCCAATATTTCCTCTCTGCTCCTATCCATGCAGTCCAAGGGTAAGGCCCACGCCACCTGCGTCAAGGTCTACACGATCCTGCACAGCCTGTTCAAAATGGCCTATATGTCAGATGCTGTCACAACCACCCCAATGGATAAAGCAGAGCGCCCCAAACTCCGGAAAGGTGAACCGAAGGACAAGGAACTTGAGTCATACGCCATTGAAGATGTCCAGCGCATTTTTGAGGCTCTGGAACAGAAGCCTCTCAAGTGGCAAGTCCTGATGCGTCTCCTTATTGACATCGGCATCCGCCGCGGCGAATGCTGCGGTCTCCGATGGCAGGATGTTGACTTCACGGCCAACACGATCACCATTTTCGGAAACCTTTGCTATACACCCCAGAAGGGCATCTACCTCGACACCCCCAAGAGCGGCAAAGTCCGTACAATCGACGTTGACCCTGAAATTATCCATCTGCTCAGTAAACTCAGACATGAGCAGGCCGCGCAGGCGATCAGCAAGTATGTCTTCACGCAGCAGAACCGACCTGAGCCCATGCACCCGCAGTCCCCCGCCCGGTACATGCAGAAATTTTCTCAGCGGTATGGCGTTCCCAGCCTGCATCCCCATAAACTCCGTCATACATTCGCAAGCATCGCCATTACAAATGGCGCTGATGTGGCCAGTGTATCTAAGAAACCGGGTCATAGCGATAAGGCGGTAACTCTCCGGATGTATACCCATGCCGACCAGGAAAGCATGCGTCGGGCCAGCCAGATTTTCAGAGATGCCCTGAAGAAATCCAATCAAGCGTAATATGGTAATATGATCTGATACTTAAAATTTTGTTGGTATGGGTTTTTGCATTCTCCTGGTTTCGTTCAAGAAAAAGCAAAAACCCGCTGTCCCTTGCGGGACAACGGGTTTTCTTGGAGCTGCTGACCAGATTTGAACTGGTGACCTCATCCTTACCAAGGATGCGCTCTACCGACTGAGCTACAGCAGCATATGGCGGACGAACCGCATTTATAAAAACGAGTCAAAACTCGATCTTATCATGGCGACTCAGAACGGGCTCGAACCGTCGACCTCCAGCGTGACAGGCTGGCGTTCTAACCAACTGAACTACTGAGCCATAACATGCCCATCACTGGGCTATATCAAACGGCCAATACCGTTTCAAACAATGGCAGGGGCAGAAGGATTCGAACCCTCGGCACGCGGTTTTGGAGACCGCTGCTCTACCAGCTGAGCTATACCCCTATAT
>CAJULD010000093.1 GCA_910587505.1 uncultured Oscillospiraceae bacterium
CTTCTTGTCCCGCCCGAAGCTGGTGAGGGGCAGGCCCGCCGCCAGATGGACAGCGGCGGCGGTGTCCGCGCCTCGGTGGGCCAGCTCTTTGGCGATGGCGGCGAGGGTCAGCAGGTAGTAATCCTCCGTGGTGGTTTTGTCTTTCTGGAGCGGCTGGCGTCCGCTGCCCACCACATAGAACCTGCCGCCGTATTCCAGCACATCCTTCTGGGTGTAGGGTTCATGCTCATACTCCACCAGCCCGGTGGGGTACGAAAAATGGGTGGACTTCATGGCGGCATACCCATGATCCACCCCGATGGTGATGGTCTCGCTCATCTGGCGTCACCTCGATTCTTCTTGATTCTTCTGCTCTTTTTTTCTGTAGCACGAACCATTTTGATTTCCGGGTTGGTGAGGTTCCAAGTATCGTCACGCTGCCTGATTCTCTGCGCCAATTCCTCCGGCGTCAAATATTTAGCGCATAGTTTTGGCAGGTAGGCGGCAGTCTCGCTCCAGGTATAGGGATATCCGATCCCTTCGCCATACACGATATCCGGCTCGATCTTCTCCGACCATGCACGGGATACGGCGGGGTCAAAATCTTCGTAAGTGTTCCGTCCAGTGAGTTCCTCATAAGCGTAATTACCTACATAGCAGATCGTTTCAAAACAGCAGTCCCCATAGACAGGTACATCCGCCAATGAGTCCGGGTCCTTCAGCGCGGCCATGTACACATCCCGGCCCTGGGCGATCAGCCAGCCCCGGAAGTCGGCGAAACCGTCATCGGTGCAGCCATCCAACATGACAGAGGCGGCGCTCCAGAGGCCGTATTTGTATGCCGCCGCCCGATACGCAAAGGCGGCATAGTCGAAATTCAGGGCCTGCTCCGGCCCCATCTCTATCAGCCGGTCCTCCACCCATTGGCAGAAGGCATCCTGGTCCTGGCCGCACTGCTCCTTTGCCTGGGCGATCAATTCCCAGAAGGTATCCTTGTTGATCTCACTGATGTTACTCATCGTGTGTCACCTCGTTTCGGTTGGGGCGGGGGATGGCCGGGCGTCCTCGCAGGCCCATCCCGATCTGGCTCTAAAAGGTCCTGGAAGCCCATCCGCCCCAGCACCTTCTCATAGAGTTGCTTTTCAAATGCCTGGTATTCGGGGGTAGAGGTATCCACCTCCCGCAGCGTGGCGGCCTCGTAGGTGGTGCCGGGGATGATATCCCAATCCACCGCCTGAAAACGGACGGCGGTCAGCCAGTCCAAGAGGCTGTGGCCGCTCATCTCCTCAAACAGTCCCCGGTTGTCCTCATAAGGGAAACAGGACGGCACATCGATCCCCGTCAGTTCCTTCGCCATGCGGTACAGCGTGAAGCCGCTGGGGTCCATGTCGGGGGAGATGGCATCGTAAAACCGTTTCAGCTCCTCCGGCGTGGACAGCCGGGGGCAGAACTCCTCCAGGGTGGCCTGGAGCGCCTCTGCCTTGCTGGACAGGAACTTTGTGTAGTCCTTCTGCTCATCCAATGTGAACCACAGCGATTCGCACGTTTCCCTGCTCTGTTCCAGCTCCTGTTGGGCCTGCCGCAGCTCAGACCGGGCGGTCTCCAGCTCGGCGCGGGCGGCGGGGTACTCCCGGATGGCCCGGATGATGTCTTTCAGTCCCATCCTCACCCCGCCTTTCGGAACCGGGAGAGCAGTTGATCCAGCACACGGATGCGGCCCCGCACCTTCCCGGAGGATACGTCCAGCCCCTTCATCTGGCGCCGGATGCGGTAACGGATGGCTTTGAGGTCCTGCCGGTCGCTGCAGCACTCTATCACGATGTACTCGCTGCCGCGGGCCAGCACCTCCCGCCTGCCGTTCTCATCCCGGATGCTGGACATCAGCCGCTGGCCCAGCCGCTTTCGGTAGCTGTTCTGGAGGGCTTCCGCGTCCCCGGACACACCGTGTTTTTTCAAAATGGCGGCGATCTCCCCGGAGCTGATCCGCATATTGGCGGACAGCACGTCCATGATCTCATCCTCCGCCGCAGGGGGCAGGAGGGGCTTGGGAGGCCCCGCCGCCCGCGCGGGCTGCTGTTTGCTCATCGCTCCACCCCTTTCTTTTCACGAGATTTTTTGATATTTTCTGGATGCTCCGGCAGCGGTATCCCAACATCCTCCGGGCAATAGAGATACATCCCCTTGACGGCATGGGCCTGCTCGGAAACGAAACCGGCAGGCGCGTTCTCCAGGCTGGCCGCCGCCAACACCGTCCGTTTGCGCCGGTCCTTCCGGGAGGTGTAGCTGTATTGATGCTCCCCGTCCCGGTAGATGTGGAGGCCCTCCGGCTCCCCGCGCTGTCTGGCATAGGCGGTTACAGCGTCTTTCTCCGCAATAAACGGGGGAATGACGCCCTTCTGCAGCTCCGGGCCGATGCTGTTGACGTAGCGGATCATCTCCCGGATATCCCGACAGTCGAACTCCGGCGCGTCAAAGCCGTACCGCTCCGTGACCAGCGCCCACTTCATGCGCTCATGGGGACTGTCCAAGGAGATCACAAAATATTTCCCATCCCGATTCCCGGACAGCGGCTCGAAGCGGGCATCGTCATACAGCGGCCCATTCAGGGGGCAGTTGTTCTTGAACCAGACATAGTAATTGTCCAGGATGAAGGGGTCGGTGATGCCCATAACCACCCGGCCTATCTTCTTCAGCCGTCCGGCGAGAGCGTGGTCCTGGCAGAACCAATCGTACCAGCCCGCCCTGCATTGTGTGGCGTAGTCGGAGCGCTCAAAGGCCCCGGCCCGAAACTTCTCCTGCCATTGTCGGACAGACATCTCATCCGGCATCGCTGTCACCTCCCGGCAGCATAGTCTCCAGTATGCCGGCGATAGCGGTGAACACCTCCGCCAGCTCACGGGCGTCCTTCATACTGTCCTCGATCTCCTCCCGCGTCATGCGGGTACATTCCGCCCAAATGCGGACATTTTCCTCTGTGGGGGTCAGCAGCACGGCCTTTTCAAAGGCTTTGCAGAACAGATCAGCGATTCTGCCCCTTCGGTCGGCCTCCGCGTCACACTGCCGGATCTCCTTTTTCGCCTTTTCCAGCTCCACCGCCAGGGCGGCGGCTTCCTCCCGCTGCTCCTCCGGCAGCTCCCGCACCTGCCGGGTGATGTTGTAGCCCTGGTTGATGGACAAATCGCCGCTGTCCAGGGCCTCCTTCACAGCGGTGGGGGCGTGCTCATCGATCTGCATGACACGGCTCATCGTCTGATGGCCGATGCCTACGGCATCCGCCAATTCCTTCGTGGTATTTACGGGAGAAATCGGGTTTTGTGAATTCGCACAACCCGATTTTGCCCCTTCGCTTTTCTGATCCCCGCCGCCTGCGGACATATTTTCCCTGGCCCTGGCCTCGATGTCCGGCTTCAGCCGAAGGGCGATCTTGCCCAGCTCCCACTTGTCCAGGTTGCGGCGGC
>CAJULD010000094.1 GCA_910587505.1 uncultured Oscillospiraceae bacterium
CGTGGCCCTGAAGGATACGGGACAGCTCCAGCTCGGCGGCACGGCCCTTGCGCTGCGAGGACCTACCGCTCATCGGCATCACCTCCAGGCAGGAAAACGATCCCAACATCCCCGCCGCCGAAATCAACAATTTTTGCGCCCTGCGCCTGGGCCGTGGTCAACATACACCCGCCTTCCGGGCGGTCCTTATATCGGTCCGGACAATCCCGCTCGCAGGGGTGGTTGTCCAGAGGACATATCACTTGTTTCATGGTTTGATCTCCTTCAAAATATCCGTCATTTTACTCTCGACCACCCGGTTTACTTTAGACCGTTTCCCGTCAGAGAGGCGCTAAGTGGTCGAGTGAACCGCAAACCGTTGCGGCTCTAAGCATTGTTTCACTTGACCAGGTGGTCCAGTGAAAGCGTTTCACTGGGTTGTTTTCTTGTCACTTGACCACCCTGGTCAAGTGACAGAACCATTGGTACTCTAAGCAAAATCTTTCACTAGACCACTTTGTATAGGTCACACGGGAACAGGTCCGTCAAACGGTGTTGGTTCGTCCTCTTGGACTTCCACAAACCCATCCAGATTCACCAACTGCATGTGCCAGGTTTTATCCCCGGATTTTGCGCTTCGGTCTGGAAATGTTTTATTGCACCTTCCGCCTTCAGCTCCTTTTTTGCCCGCTTCATGGAGGTAAAAGTATACCCGGCAGTCTTGACCTTCTCCTCCAGCTCGGCGGTCGGCATCGCTCCCCCGGCCTCCTCCAGTGTTTGAAGGATAAACGCCTTGCAGTCCTCCCGCATTGGTGCAGCTCTGGCGATCTCCGCACCCTGGATATACTCCCGGTCCCGCTTCCAGCTGGTGCCATCCTTCTGGATCTGGCCGTCACTGTCGATCGTAAAAAGGATCGTCTCTTGAAGCTGAGAATAATTATTTTTTTCATTGGAGAGATACCGAATTCCTTGATCCTCGGTATATCCCGCCATCATGACAGACCGGGCGATGTCCCACAGGTCTGCGCTGTCGGCGATCCGGTCCCGGCCATAGGCTCCTTTGCGCTTGTTGGTGTGGCTGACGATCAGGGCCGTGGTATTGATCTCCTCGCCGATGGAGATCAGCGGGGCCATGCAATCCCGCATTTCGTTCCGGCTTCCCATGTTGACCTTTGGCGGGGTAAATCCCTGGACCGGGTCGAAGATGCAGAGGGCGGGACGAAATGCACGCAGTACCTTCTCCATATCCGGCGTACCGAATTTCAATTTATGCAGCAACCCGGAACGGTCCCCGACAAAATCCGGGGTTATGATGTTTTTCATATTGGCACCGGCAAGGCGCAGTTTCTTCCGCAGCTTCTTTCTCACGCTGTCCTCAGTAGTCAGGAACATCACCTTCACAGGCTCCCGGTTTGTTCCCGGCGGGTCCAGAATACAGGTTGTTCCGTTACTCAGCGCGGCGATCACGTGACACCAAAGCGTTGTTTTGCCAATGCCTCCATCGGCGGCAATGATAGAGATTTGCCCCTCTGGTATCCATCCTTGCACAAGCCACTTTGCATCCTCTTCCGGGAAGTCCTCAAGGGACTTGAAAAGAGACAGCAGCGGGTCAGGCTCCGCCGCTCCCGGTACCCATTCCGGTGTCTCCCGTTCCAGTTTCACAAGAAGCCGTGCCGCCTCGGCAGGACCCTTCGCCTCGATCAGGTCCGACACGTCTCCATGCTCTGGGATTTCCGGCCAGATTTTGGAGAGGTCCAGCACCCGGACGGACTTCGCCGCACCATGCAGCGCGGCGGCTGTTTCCTGGGCGTAGGCCCGGCCTACATCGTCATTGTCGCAGAAGATCACCACGGAGCGGTCCCGCAGTTGTTCGCTATACTCTCTCCGCCACTTCCCGGGTCCGGCGCCGTCCGCGCCGCTGACGGCGCAGCCGCCGATTTTCCCGTGGAAATTATCAGCGTCCTTTTCGCCCTCGCAGATATGTACCAGCCCGCCCAGCTTCCCAGCTATATAGAGCCGGTGGGGTACGCCCTTCCGGTTGTACTCCCACTTGCCATCGGCCACGGGCCGCCTCCATGAAAAATGCTTGTCCGAATAGCGCAGCTTCTGGGCCAGCAGCTTCCCAGCATCGTCCCAGTAATCGTATGTAGCCACTACGGAAGCGCGTCCGCTGGTTTTGGCCGGGGGCCTGTCCTCCACGAACAGGTCCTTCATGGTCAGGCCCATTGACCACACAATATCCTCGGCGGTGCATCCAGTGTGACAATGCAACAGAACCTTACCGCCATTGCCGATGCTGACGGAAAGGCTTTGGTGCGTGTCACCGTGGTTCGGACAGCAGGCGGTCCACTGGCCGTTGCCGCCCTTCACGCCCTCCAGCCTGTCCAGAATGTCGTGGATGTCTATACTTCATCACCGCCTCGCTCGATTGCCGCCGCTGTGACCTCAATCTCCTTTGCCCGGCGGCGGAGGCTCCGGACGCAGCGGTCAAGTTCTGACTGGTCCCCCGGAAGGAAATATCCGCCGATGCAGTCAGACAGAATAGGGGTCCCCTGCCGCCTCTCCGCCTCGATTTTCAGCCGCAGCTCCCGGTCGGACAGGCCGGTCAGGGACATCAGGTCCCGCCGAGGAATGGCATTTTCTGCACCAGGATGGAGCAGATCAGAGATGCGGAATGGTTGACGGCTGGCCGGGGAAATGGTATCATAGTCGGTGGAAGTGGTGGCCATTTTAGCAGGTGTCCCCGTTTCCACCGACCGCTCTACTGCGCCAACAGTGGAGCGGTCTTTTTCTGTTCTGGTCATTGGGCCACCGCCTTTGCCTGCCGGTCGATCCACTCTTGCAGTCCAGCCACGCTGACCAGGACGCGATTTCCTACCCGGAAGCTGGGAAAGTCCTCCCGGTTCAGCAGTGTGTAAAGAGTGGGCCGCGACACGCCCAGAAGCCGCGCCGCCTCGGCGGCGGATACAGCCAGAGGAGAAAGCTTGTCCATCAGACCACCTCCTGCGCCAGCTCCCGGATGATGGAGAAGATTTTTTCCTTTTCCTCGGTGGGCAGCTCTCGGCGGAGTTTGCGGGAGAGGGAACAGTCTGCAATTCCCAGTGCCTCCGCAATCTGCCACAGCTTCACACCAGCACCAGCAGCGGTTCGCCTAATGTCTTGATTCATCATTTTGGACACCTCCTCGTATAATAAGATTTGCAGATAATTTTAAGTGCATCTGTTTAGT
>CAJULD010000095.1 GCA_910587505.1 uncultured Oscillospiraceae bacterium
GATGATGGCCCTGATCTGCTGCTTTTCCGCTTTTGTCAGGCTTGCGGGGAGAGCGGCTGGCTCCGCTTTCCCGCACCCGTTTTTCCGCGTTTTGAACAATGGCCTGTACCTCCTTTTCCACTTGGTCCTGCCGCATGAGGGCAGAGTAATAGTTGTTGGTCGCATAAGGGCGCACCTTCGGGCAGATGAACTTCGCCTGGATGAAGTGCCGCGCCACCGTCTCCAGCGGCTGGCCGTCCTTCTCGTACATGGCGAGGAAGAACAGGGGCAGCATGAGGACGATCATGCCCATGACGGCGAGGCTGGTGTTGCCGGAACGCTTCATCAGGAAGAACGCCGGGACGCCGATGAGCGCCGCCGCGCCGAAGCAGACGAGCTGCCGCTTCGTCAGCCCAAAGAACACCTTGGTCTTTACCCGCGTCAGGTCGCGGGGGATGGAAATATACGCTGCCATGATGACCTCCTTTCCCGGTCAATGGGCGTTCAGTACGCTTCGGGCAAGGCCCCCGGTCTTGAACAGGGTGAACACCAAAAGCACCGTGTACCCCACAACGCCCCAGAGGGAGCCGACTATATCCGAAGTGAACGAGATGGACTGTATCAGCACAGCGTAGATGCCGACACAGATGATGATGAGGAAGCCCTGGAAGCCCAGGGCGAACAGGGAGCGGAGGTAGTTCTGCCCGGTCTGGCTCTGCTCCCGGCTGCCGAAGGTGGACAGCGGGATGGGCGCGAGGCTGGTCATCAGGTATATCTCGATCATGCGCCCGTAGACGATGACGAAGATCACGATGGAGAGTATCCAGAGGGTGAGCTGGATGACAAAGCTCATCAGGTAGATGCCCAGCAGGGTACCCACGCCGTAGGTCTCCAGCGTGGCCTCCATCGCGGCGATGGCCGAGTCGCTGACCGCCGTGGACGCGCCGATGATGCCCCCGCTCCGGGAGATCACATTCTGGCAGACATCAAAGACCGCCATCACGATATTGAAGCAGTTGGAAATGAGCGTGACGGCCACAAAGGTCTTGAATATCCACTTGAAGATGATCCAGGTCTCGAAATTTGCTAAGTTGTTATGCTCGATGATGAGCTGTATCAGCTCGTAACAGGCAATGAAGGTGAGGATCAGCCCCGCTATGGGGAGGATGACCGACTCCGACACGTTCCGTATCATGGAGAAGATGCCCGGAGAGAAGTTCGCCGGGGTCATGCCCACATCGCTGGCGATCTCCCCCACACGGGAGTTGACCGAATCGAAAACGCCTGTGAGATTGCCCATTATCCCGCTGATGAGAAGCTCTTTGAGCCAGTCCGCTATCGCGTCAAGAATACTGCCCAAATCAAATACCTTGTCCTTTCATCTGGGGTAGGCCGGGCGGCGGCTGCGCGCTGCCCGGCCCTGGTTACAGCGGGCCTTGTCCTGTGTCCGTATCAGACGGTGAACAGCCCGGACAGCAGGGGGATCAGGGTGATGCCGATGAGGGCGACGCCCCCGCCGGCCATGAGCTGTTTCATGCCCTGGCTCTTGGCTCCGGGGTTGTCGTTGCCGTAGCCCTCCAGAAGGTTGATCGCGCCCCACACGCCGAGGCCGGCGCCCAGCGCCACAACGAGGGTCTGCAAAACACCGATCGCACTGTTGAAAAATGCCATAACTTTGTCCTCCTTAAAGACAGTGGGCGGAGCCTTTGCCCCGCCCGGTTCGTGGAATGGTTTTGATGGTACAAAAGGGCGCCCGCCGCCCCGCACAGTCAGCCCGCCTGTTGGATGCCTGCCGTAAGGTAAGTGGGGGCAGCTTCATTACAGGCGGGCGCTGTTCCGTACAGGGAGGGAACGCCCGGACATGGAAAAAGCCCCGCAGAGGGGGCTTTACGGCGTGACGCTCATCCGTCCGCGTCGATCACTTCAAATTCGTCCTTCGCCCGCAGCTTCAGCCGGTGGTCCAGGAACTTCTCGATGTCAAAGCGGTTCTTTTCGTCACAGTCCGCCGTGTACTGGAAATTGGGGTGCTTCGTCAGGTCGTACTTGTCCGACAGGAACGGCCTCACGCCCCGGAGCTGGAGGATGCACTTGCCGCCGTCCAGCACCGCCAGCTCGTCCACGCTGGCCAGCTCATGGCCCGTCCGCTGGTAGTTCACGCTGTGGGACTCCTGGCTGCCCTTGCTCACCCCGGTGTTGAACATATCTATGGTCTCCTTGCCCAGGGCGGCGGAAAGCTCCTTCAAGGTGGTCGGCTCACTGCCGCCGAGGAAGATGCGGGTGTCCATGTTGCCGATGATGGTGTCGGCGTTGTCCTTGTAGATCGCCTTTAGCTGGCTCTGCGCCTGCAAGACCAGGCAGGCGGAAATCTCCCGGCTTCGGATGGTCGCCACCAGCTTCTCCAGGTTCGGTATCTGCCCGATGTTGGCGCACTCGTCAATGAGGCAGCGCACATGGACCGGGAGCCGCCCGTGGTACACATCATCGGCTTTCTCGCACAGCAGATTGAAAAGCTGGCTGTATATCATGCTGATGAGGAAGTTGAAGGTGCTGTCCGTGTCGCTCATGATGAGGAACAGGGCGGTCTTGCGGTCCCCCAGGGTGTCCAGCTCCAGCTCGTCATACCGGGTGATCTCCCGCAGTTCGGCGATGTCAAAGGGAGCCAGCCGAGCGCCGCAGGAGATGAGGATGCTCTTTGCCGTCTTGCCGGCCGCCAGCTTATAGAGCCGGTATTGGCGGACAGCGAAGTGGTCCGGCTCTTTCTTTTCCAGAGCCTCAAACATCTGGTCGATAGGGTTCTGGAACGTCTCATCGTCCTCCCGGACTTCCATAGCGTTCAGGAAGGTGATGAGCGTCCCGAAGTTCTGCTCCTCCACGGGCGCGATATAGTGGATATAGGCGATGAGCGCCGTGTAAAGGAGCTTTTCGGCTTTCTCCCAGAACTGGTCCCCGCCCTTGCTCTCGCCCTGCGTGTTCACCATCAGCGTTGTCACCAGCTTCAGGATGTCCTTCTCCGAGTGGATATAGGCGAAGGGGTTGTAGTGCATCGACTTCTTGAAGTTGATCGTGTTAAAAATCTTGATGCGGTACTTGTTCCGCACCAGGACGGCCCCGCACTCCTCGACGA
>CAJULD010000096.1 GCA_910587505.1 uncultured Oscillospiraceae bacterium
ATGGCGGGCGGCGGCGTTGCCCTCATCGGCATGGTGCTTGTACCCCTGCTCTCCGGTCTGTTCGGCTAATCCCCGCACCAGAAACACCCATACCTTTGCCCCTCCCGCAAACGCGGGAGGGGCGGAAAGGAGGTAGCACTGTATGGATTTTCTGCTGGATGCAATCACCACCTGGCTGAAAGAAATGCTGGTGGGCGGCATAATGAGCAACCTTTCCAGTATGTTCGATTCGGTCAACAACCAGGTGGCGGACATATCGGGGCAGATCGGGCAGACGCCCCAGGGCTGGAACGCGGGTATTTTCAGCATGGTACAAAGCCTTTCGGAAACGGTCATTCTCCCCATAGCAGGCGTGATCCTGGCCTTTGTAATGACGCTGGAGCTGATTCAGATCATCACCGACAAGAACAACTTCCACGATATTGAAACCGCTGTGTTTTTCAAGTGGATTTTCAAGACCGCCTGTGCCATCCTCATTGTCACCAACACCTGGAATATCGTGATGGGCGTGTTTGATGTGGCCCAGGGCATCGTGGCCCAGGCTTCCGGCGTCATCGGCGCGGACGCTTCCATCGACATTTCCTCCGCGATGGCGGATTTGGAGCCAAGGCTCATGGAGATGGATTTGGGGCCGCTGTTCGGGCTGTGGTTCCAGTCCCTGTTTATCGGCCTTACCATGTGGGCGCTGACCATCTGTATTTTTATCGTCATTTATGGCCGTATGCTGGAAATATATCTCGTCACCTCGGTCGCGCCGGTCCCGATGGCCGCTATGATGGGCAGGGAATGGGGCGGCATGGGGCAGAATTACCTGCGTTCCCTGATGGCGTTAGGCTTTCAGGCGTTCCTCATTATGGTCTGCGTGGCAATCTACGCGGTCCTGGTGCAGAACATCGCCACCGACGAGGATACGATTGCCGCCATCTGGTCCTGTGTGGGATATACAGTCCTGCTCTGCCTGACCCTCTTTAAGAGCGGCAGCATGGCCAAGGCGATCTTCCAGGCCCACTGACGAAAGGAGTGTGCAAAAATGGCTTATGTACCCGTACCCAAAGACTTAACGAAGGTCAAGACAAAGGTGGCCTTCAACCTCACCAAACGGCAGTTAGTCTGCTTTGGCGGCGGGGCGCTCGTGGGCGTGCCGCTTTTCTTTCTGCTTCGGGGGCCAGCCGGGAACAGCGCCGCCGCCCTGTGCATGATGCTTGTCATGCTGCCCTTTTTCCTGCTGGCGATGTACGAGAAGAACGGCCAGCCGCTGGAAAAGATCATCGGCAACATGATCCGGGTATCCTTTCTCCGGCCCCGGCAGCGCCCCTACCAGACCAACAACTTCTATGCCGTATTGGAGCGGCAGGACAAACTCGACAAGGAGGTGTATGACATTGTTTACGGCAAAGAAAAACCGGACAAACGGCAGAGCGCCGGAGGGCGAAGGGCCAATGCCGGTGAAAAAGAAGCTCTCCCGCGCGGATCGGAAGCAGATCGAAGCCGCCATTTCCCGCGCCAGCCGCACTGACCAGAAGGGGATTTCCGCGCAGGACAGCATCCCCTATGAACGGATGTGGCCGGACGGCATCTGCCGCGTGACCGGCTGCTACTATACCAAGACCATTCAGTTTCAGGACATCAATTACCAGCTGTCCCAAAACGAGGATAAGACCGCCATCTTCGAGGGCTGGTGCGATTTCCTCAACTACTTTGACAGCTCCATCCGGTTCCAGCTGTCCTTCCTCAACCTGGCCGCGTCCCAGGAAACCTTTGCCCGGTCCATCACCATCCCGCCCCAGGGGGATGATTTTGACAACATCCGCGGCGAGTACACCCAGATGCTGCAAAACCAGCTGGCAAAGGGGAACAACGGCCTGATTAAGACAAAATACCTGACCTTCGGCATTGACGCGGACAGCATCCGGGCGGCAAAGCCCCGGCTGGAACGGATTGAAACCGACCTGCTCAACAACTTCAAGCGGCTGGGCGTAGTGGCGGAGCCGCTGGACGGGCGGGCGCGGCTGTCCCAGCTGCATGGCGTATTCCACATGGATGAACAGGTTCCCTTTTCCTTTTCGTGGGACTGGCTGGCCCCCTCCGGCCTTTCCACCAAGGATTTTATTGCCCCCACTTCCTTTGAGTTCCGCACCGGCAGGCAGTTCCGCATGGGGAAAAAGTACGGCGCGGTCAGCTTTGTGCAGATTCTCGCGCCGGAATTGAACGACCGGATGCTGGCGGATTTTCTGGATATGGAAAGCTCCCTGATTGTCAGCCTCCATGTGCAGTCCTTAGACCAGGTAAAGGCCATCAAGACGGTCAAGCGCAAAATCACCGACCTGGACCGGGCCAAGATCGAGGAACAGAAAAAGGCGGTCCGGGCAGGGTACGATATGGACATCATTCCCAGCGACCTGGCTACCTACGGGAACGAGGCCAAAAAGCTGTTGCAGGATTTACAGAGCCGCAACGAGCGGATGTTCCTTGTGACCTTTCTGGTGCTGAATACGGCGGACACCGCCAGACAGCTGGGCAACAACGTGTTTCAGGCGTCCAGCATCGCGCAGAAGTACAACTGCCAGCTGGCAAGGCTGGACTTCCAGCAGGAGGAGGGGCTGATGAGCTGCCTGCCTCTGGGACAAAACCAGGTGGAAATCCAGCGGGGGCTGACCACTTCCAGCACCGCCATCTTTATCCCCTTTACCACCCAGGAGCTTTTCCAGAACGGGAAAGAGGCGCTGTACTACGGCATCAACGCCCTGTCCAACAACCTTATCATGGTGGACCGCAAGAAGCTGAAAAACCCCAA
>CAJULD010000097.1 GCA_910587505.1 uncultured Oscillospiraceae bacterium
TCAGGTCCCGGGCGGTGCTGTTCAGTTCGTTCATGCTCATAGTGATTGCTCCTTTTCATTTTGTGTGAGGCTCAGAAGAGCTTCGGTAGTTCGCGGCAGCTTCTCTCGCGGCCCCCTTGCCGATCTTCGCACCTACATCGTTTCTCCCTTGCGGGCCGTGCTTTCAGCGGCTCTTCTGTTCCCTCCTGACATTATGAATTATACTATATTTGCGTAAACATATCAACTGGCAAATCAAACATATTTGCGCAATTATATTTGTGAAATATGTGTATTTACGCAAGTAGATTTTTGTGATATAATCATGGTAAAGGTGGAGAAGGAGCCTCCAAAATTGGAGGCTCCCTCCAGAAAGGAGAAAGCGGATGGCAGCATCAAAAGCCCAGCAACGGGCAACAAACAAATATATTGCCAAAGCCTATGACCGCATCAATCTAACCGTAGCAAAAGGGAAGAAGGATATTATCCAAGCCTATGCAGAAGCTCAAGGCAAAAGCGTCAACGCCTATATCAACTTGGCTATTGATGAGAAGATGTCCAGAGAGGCCGTAGGAAGCCCTACAAGGACCGCTACGTCTAACATGGCAGCGGATACTATCGATGGCGGCGGCGACGTTCTAGGCCGCTCTGAGAGCCGTAGAGAGGGAAGTGCGGAGGAATGAGCCAATATGAGAAGCTGCTGCTTGCTGTCCTCAGCGGCACCAGAGACAAGAATATGCTGTTCACCGACCTGCAAACAGTCTTGGACCGGCTGGGGTTCCAGTGCCGTATAAAGGGGGACCATTTTATCTACACCAGGGACGATGTGGAGGAGATTATCAATCTCCAGCCCGCAGGGAACAAGGCAAAGCCCTATCAGGTAAAGCAGGTCCGGAACATCATTTTGAAGTATCAGCTGGGAGGTGCTATCCATGAAATATGAGATCATTCTGTACTGGAGCGAGGAGGACAACGCCTATATCGCCGAGGTCCCGGAGTTGGCCGGGTGCATGGCGGACGGTCCCACGGCGAAGGACGCGCTGCACAACGTGGAGCTGATTGCCCAGGAATGGATCGAGACGGCCCAAGAGCTGGGAAGGCCGGTGCCAGTGCCAAGAGGGCGGCTGAAATATGCGTGAGACAGATCAGACTCTGGATCTGGTAAAGAAGCTGGTCTTGGCTTGGGACCCAGACTATACTCGGGCCACGCCTTCTGAGGAGGCCGCTATGGAGCAGGCCGTCAGGGAGCTGGAATCCGGGGACTACGTGCCGGACAGTGCAATCAACTGGGATTGACGCAAAAAGGGCCGGGGAGCATTTCCCCGGTCCTCCGTTTCTGACCCTTATTTTGACCCTTTAGCCGTTTGACGAAGCTTTACAGCATTTGCCGCTGAAAGCCGGAAACCATTGCAAACACTGGATTTCCATGACTGCATTTTACAGCATTTTCACCGGTACGAATAATTCGACTCCCCTCACCTCCACCAGAGACGCAGGCCCTGATTATCAGGGCCTGTGTCTCTTTCTCTACTGCAGCAATGCTTTTGCCGGATTGCTTCCGCTACGATTGGAGCGAAGGCAGATCAATTCATAGCATTTTCTTATGAGAAAATGCACACGCATTTACACACGAAATGCACTGCTATTTACGCGTTCTCCATCTGGCTCATAAAGCGCTTGATGGTCTCCCGGTCCTGCTCGCCGACGCTGTCCAGGGCCATCTCCAGATGCTCCATCATTTCGCTACGTCCGTCATCCCGGCTGTAGTGCCTGCGCACAATGTGTTTGCCCCGGTTGGCGTAGGAGCTGCCATCGCCATAGCTGTCGTCCTCGCTGTAGCCAGCCTCTTCCTCCAGCATGCAGATCTTGTCAATGTTCCTGACGGTGTCGGTCAGCATGTGGGCATACTCCGGATCCCCAGTGTTCAGGCCGGGCTTTCCGGAAATCTCCGAGGACAATTTGTTCATCTCATCGAACAGTTTGTCCTTCAGCTTATACAGTTTTCCCATGTTACCGTCTCCTTTCAGGCCACGCAGTCAACGATCACGTTGACATTCTGGGCCGTAATTGCCTGGGTGCTATATGTCAGGAAAACTGGCAAACGGAATTGCTTCGGATCAGGGAGCCAGCCAGCGGACCCCGTAACCACCGGGGAATTACGCTCGATATATTCTGCTATGGTGATGCAGCACGGTATATTCCTGAAATCCAGCGTTTACACACAGGAAAGATATTTTGAGAAGGGTTTCGCTTCGCTCTGTGCCTCAGTTGTGCGCTTGTGGCGCACAATTTGACACTCGCTTCGCGTAAATTGTTTTTCCTACGTACACGCCGCGGGAAAAACAATTTCACGTTATTTCACGCCTGCGGGCGCGAAACTCCTGCGGAGGGCTTCTTTGACACGCAGAAAGTGACCCTGCATCTAACG
This sequence comes from uncultured Oscillospiraceae bacterium, assembly GCA_910587505.1. Taxonomy (GTDB): domain Bacteria; phylum Bacillota; class Clostridia; order Oscillospirales; family Oscillospiraceae; genus Pelethomonas. The sequence continues at coordinate 2,408 of CAJULD010000097.1, forward strand.
ATGCAGGGTCACTTTTTTCTATGGCGTAGGCTGATGTTTATTGCCCTTTACAGGCTAAATCACATTGCCCTGCGACAAAACGCCTTACTTATTCCGCGGATTCTTGATCGCGGCCTGAGCGGCGGCCAGCCGGGCGATGGGCACCCGGAAGGGGGAGCAGGAAACATAGGTCAGGCCCACATCGTGGCAGAACTCCACCGTGGAGGGATCGCCGCCCTGCTCGCCGCAGATGCCCAGCTTGATGTCGGGGCGGGTCTGGCGGCCCAGCTCGCAGGCCATCTTCACCAGACGGCCCACGCCCACCTGGTCCAGACGGGAGAAGGGATCGGACTCGTAGATCTTCCGGTCATAGTAGCTGGCCAGGAACTTGCCCGCGTCGTC
>CAJULD010000098.1 GCA_910587505.1 uncultured Oscillospiraceae bacterium
GAGCGGCGACGCTTTTATAATCAACCGATCTCCCGGCCTTGATATCCAGTGCCAGCTTTACCGCCATCTGCAGACCGTCCGGGCCGTCATCGTTCCTCCCCATAGGATACTCGGTCATCTGCTTTAACAGGGCCTTGTGCTTTTTGCTGAACTTGACATAGCCGTTCTTCACAAAAGGCTGCAGGCTCTGGATGCGGGCGTCCTTGTTTTGTGTGCTGTTGATTTCTTCAATCGGCAGGTACTCGCCGACCGCCGCCGCCTTCTGCCGCATGATCTCGGCAAAGTAATACTGGAACTGTACAGTCTCGACCCCGAATTTGTAGTAGGGCCGCTTATAGTCCCGCTGCAGGCGGCGGCTGGCTTCCAGCGCGTCCTCGATGATCTGGTCGGGCTTCCGTTTGGCGATGTCCGCGATGACCACATACAGATAGCCGGTCATGGTATCCTTGGCCAGCGCGAAAATGCTGCTGGTGTCCGACTTCTTGTTCTTTCCCAGGGACGGGTCATTTGCCCCGATGAACAGAAACCGCGGATCGGAAAAATCCGGCTGCTGTTTTCCCTCATCGTCCCAGAAGTCAAACCACTCCTCCTGAAAAGTGCAGTTTTCCGGGTCAATGGGGTCGTTCTGGATCTCACTGTTAAAGCTGGCCTCACCCTCTGAAATGCGGATGACCATAAGGTCGTAATAGGAGAGTTTTTCTTCCCATAGGACGGCTGTGCCTTCCAGCATTTCCTCGCGGTTGGCCTCGTAGAAAGCCAGAGCCTCCTCCTGCCGTCTGTCATTGGCCAGATCGGTGAAGATCCGTTCCCATGCGTCCCACAACTCCGTATTGTCTGCGAAACGGATAACGCCCTGATACCTCACTGTTTTGTAGCTGGGGTTTTTGGCGACATTGGCTAGCAATGCGTCGAAGTGCAGCAGCGTTCCGATATACACGATGTCGGTGTAGGTGTCACCCGCCTTGGAGACCGCCTTGTAAAACCAATTCCGCAGCTTTTTGCGCTGCTCCGGCGTGTTCACGTTTTCGTCGTTCTCCAGGTCGTCGCAGACAATGAGGTCGGGCCTCCACTGCTTATGCCGCCGACCACGGATTTTCTTGCCGGAACCGATTGCCTCGATCTTGACCCCGTTGGCCAGCAGGATGACCGACGATTTCCAGACCCGGCCTTCCAGCTCCCCGAAGTCTTCCCGCAGCGCTGCGTTTTCCTCCAGCTCCGTTTTGATGTCCGCCAGAAACCCCTCGGCCTGCTCCGAACTGTCGGAGAGGATAATGATGTAATGCTTGTATGCATAAAGGGCCGCGTGCAGGTCATCCTTGAAGGTAAACGTGGTGCTTTTGGCATGGCCACGCGGAGCCTCAATTGCCCGGCGGCATCCGTCCGCCCGGCTGATTTCCTTCGCGCTGGTATCCGGATTGAGCCCCTTGAGCACGCCCTCGCTCCAGATCCGGTCAAGCTCCCCGTGAAAGGCAGGGGATTTTCTGACAAAGTAGTGGGAGAGGTAGGCCCGGCCAAAATATTCCAGGTCAAAGGCCGCCAGCCTGCACCGCAAGCCTTTGGGGCCGGTCAGATCTTTCCCCGCATGAAACTCCTTCAAGAGCTGCCTGCGGCAGTCCCTAAAGTCCGTGCCTCGGACAACATAATCGAGAAAAAGCTGCCTTTGGTATGCACGGTTGGAGGCGGATTCCCGGTCCTCCGGACCCTCCAGCTTTTCCAGATACTCGTTCAGATCAATCCTGGACATCTGACATCACCTTCTCCCTGGCTCTGGCGAGGACGTCACGCAGCTCACCCGTCAGCTCCGGATGCTGCCTGATCGCCGCCATGAGCTCCGCCTCCATCTGGTCAAAGGCAAGCTCCGCTTTCTTCTTTAAGTCAGCCCGGACCCGTTTTTCATAAGTCGCGTTCCTGGCGAGGGAGGCGATGAGACGGCCGGCTTTGTCCAGGGGCATCTCGTCAAACTCCTCCTCCGCGGTGCTGACCCGCTGCATGAGGCCGTCCATGAGCACCAGCTGGGCTGCCTTGGTATAATCCAGGTCTGGATGGGCCTCCACCGCCTGGGCGATGGCTTTGGTGCGCTGGAGGGTTTCCGCCACACGCTGGGCCGCCTCCCTGGTCCGGACCGCGTAGCGCCCGATCGCCGACTTGCTGATGGAGTATCCCTCCTCCTTCAGCCATTCCGACAGGTCCATGTAAGTATTGGCCGGGTTCGCCAGCTTTACGTCAAACCGGGATTTCAGCGGTTCCGGCAGGTCATCCACGCTGGAATGGACCCGGCCCTTCCGCCGTTTCTTATCAGACATTGACGCCGCCGTCCTGGATCGTGTCTTCCACCAGGTC
>CAJULD010000099.1 GCA_910587505.1 uncultured Oscillospiraceae bacterium
CCTGCCCCCGGCGCACCTTGGCGAACAGCTCCGCCTTTTGCGCTTCGGTGTTGGCGTCGTGAATAAAAGCGATCTCCTCCGGGGGAATCCCCTGGGCGATCAGCTTGGCCTTAATATCGTCATAGACGTTGAATTTGCCGTCGTTTTTGGGGGTAGAGAGGTCGCAGAAAACAAGCTGGGTCCCCCGAATGTCCGCGCTGTCACGCCACTCGGCCAGGACATTCTTGACACAGGCATTGACCTTGCTGTCCGGGTCGTCAGGCAGGAGGGGATTCTGCAAACGCTGATCCAGAGCCAGCTTGCGGCCATCCGAGGTGATTTTCAGCATATTGTCCTCGTCCGGCTCCACTTCTCTGTTCCGCACGGCCTCCGCCCGTTCGCCCAGCTCCGCCACCATTTCCTGCTGAAAGCTGCTGGGTTCGGTGGTGACGGTGATGTACTCCGCCTCCGGGGTGGGGAGCTTCAGCATATCCGCCGTCTGAATGTCAGCGGCCTCTTTCCAAATGTTAATAAGCTCCGGGAGATTGTAGAATTTGGCGAACCGGGTCTTGGTACGAAAGCCCGTGCCCTCCGGCTTCAGCTACATAGCAGTGACCTTCTCGCCAAAATCCGCCGCCCAGTTGTCAAAATGGCGGTGGCCGTTTTCCACCAGCGTGTCGAACTGGAGGTAGCGCATCATGGTATATAACTCTACCATACTGTTGGAGATCGGGGTCCCTGTGGCGAAAGTAATACCACGCCCGCCGGTGATTTCGTCCATGTAGCGGCATTTGCCGTACATATCGCTGGACTTCTGCGCGTCCGTTTGAGCAATGCCCGCCACACGGCTCATTTTTGTGTGGAGGAACAAATTTTTGAACGAATGTGCTTCGTCCACAAACAGACGGTCTACGCCCAGTTCCTCAAACGTCACCACATTGTCCTTTTTCTCCTTCGCCGCCAGCTTTTCCAGTTTAGCCTCCAGATTTTTCTTGGTTTTTTCCATCTGCTTGACGGTAAAGTGGTCGCCATCTTCCTCTTTCGCGCTCTCAATCGCGGTTATAATTTCGTCAATCTGGTCCCGGATGACGGCGCTCTGCCGTTCGGGAGAGAGAGGAATCTTCTCAAACTGGCTGTGGCCGATGATAACAGCGTCATAGTCTCCGGTGGCGATCCGGGCGCAGAACTTCTTGCGGCGGTGGGGTTCAAAGTCCTTCTTGGTGGCCACCAGCACCTTCGCGCCGGGATACAGGCGCAAAAAATCGCCGCCCCACTGCTCCGTCAGGTGGTTAGGGACGACGAATAGGGATTTCTGGCACAGGCCCAGGCGTTTGCTCTCCATGGCGGCGGCAACCATTTCAAAGGTCTTGCCCGCGCCGACACAGTGAGCCAGCAGCGTATTCTTGCCATAGAGGATATGGGCCACGGCGTTTTGCTGGTGGGGCCGCAGGGAAATTTCCGGGTTCATGCCCGCAAAGCGGATATGGGAGCCGTCGTACTCACGGGGCCGGGTCGCGTTGAAGATCGAATTGTACCTCCGGCACAGCGCCTCCCGGCGCTCCGGGTCCTTGAAAATCCACTCCTTGAACGCCTCGCAGATCGCCTCCTGCTTCTGCTGGGCAAACGTGGTTTCTTCCTCGTTGAGAACGCGGGTTTCCTCGCCGCCTATCCATTTTTTATCGAATACCCGCACGTCCCGCTGGTTCAGCGCGGCCTCAAAAAGCTCATAGGCGTTGACGCGCTTGGTGCCGTAGGTAGTGTGGACACGGACGTTATCCCGGCTGTCCTCGTTCTTTCCTTGGACCCGCCACTCGCCGGAGGAATCGGAATAACGGAGCTGAATCTTCTTCTCCCGCAGACGTTCCGATGTTCCCAGCAGCTCAAACATGAACTGCTGGTAAATCTCCGGGTCAATCCAGGACGCGCCCACCCGGACGCTGATCTCCGTGGCGGTCAGGTCTTTGGGCTGTACCTGTTCCAGCTTCTCCACATTGATAGCAAACTGCGGGTTATCTTCTGCGGCGGCGCGGGCCTGGGCCAGCTTCACCCGGACGTTGCCGGAGAGGTATTCGTCCGCCGCCTGCCAGCCCTTCGACCAGTTTTCGCCGCCCCCGGCAAAATCAAAGGGGCCGGTGGCGGGGTCCTTGAAGATAATGCCCTTCAAATCCTCCACGATCTGCGGAATTTTCTCAGGTCCGCCCATCAGCCCCGCCATATACTCCAGGTCCACGCGGGCCTTCTCGCCAATGGATACCGCCAGGGCCTCCACCGCCGTGTCCACGCTGGTGACGGCCTGCCGGTTCTGGA
>CAJULD010000100.1 GCA_910587505.1 uncultured Oscillospiraceae bacterium
GCACCAGAGGTTTGTGAGGGGAATCGGCATCAGCCAGCACAGAAACTTCGGCAGGACACCGAAGCTGCTTTCGGCGGTCAGGCTTAATACACTGTAAAAGATGCACAGCAGGACGGAGAAGATATAGGTCTTGCTGAAAAAGACCACCAGCACCACCAGCGGCAGGGTGCCAGCCGTGATGAAAATCCCCATCTCCACCGCCAGCCACAGCTTGTAGCCCAGCCCGCCGACCTCGGCAATCAGGCTCCCGCAGACAATGGTGACGGCGGCTGTGGACAGGCAGAAGATCAGCCCGAACAGAAACAGAACGATAATTTTAGCGAAAATCATCTGGGTACTGGTCACCGGGATGGTCCGCAGGTTTTTGAAGGTGTCATTGTCCCGTTCCATAAAGAACAGCATAGCGGCTATGACACCGATGATACAGGGCAAAAGCAGTTCCACCCCATAGCCCAGGACAAACTGGTAAAAGTCGTCAAAAAGCTCGGCTTTCGTGTCGTACCGCTCCATCATGCGGGGCGTCAACATCATCAGTGCCAGCGGGAGCGGGAACATGAACGCAGAGAGGATTACAAAAGGAATGAACTTCTTCCGTTTTAGCTTCTGAAGCTCACAGGAAATCAGTTTAAGCAATCCCCTCACCCCCAGTCACCCGCTTGAAGTAATCCTCCAGGCTTTCCTCCACGATTGCGGCCTCCGATACCTCCAGGCCATGCTGCACAAAGGCAGAGACGATCTTTGATACGGGGACCTTGGCAGAATCCAGCCGCAGATGATGGCCGTCCTGTACGGCAAACTGATTTTCGTGAAACAAACCGTTCAAGACCTCCGCCGCCCGCCCCGTGTCGGAGACTGTGAAGCGGATATACCGGTCGCTCTTGGCTTCCAGGTCCGCAAGGCTCTCCTCCTCCAGCAGCACACCGTGGTCGATGATGCCGATGTCGTCCGCCAGCAGCGCCACCTCGGAGAGAATGTGGCTGGAGATCAGGATGGTCTTGCCCCGCTCGTCGCACAGCGCCCGGATGAAGGAGCGCACCTCCGCGATGCCGATGGGGTCCAGGCCGTTGATGGGCTCGTCCAAAATCAGCAGCTCCGGGTCGTGCATCACAGCCAGGGCAATGGCCAGACGCTGTTTCATGCCCAGGGAGTATTGGGAAAAGAGCTTCTTATCCCGATACGGCAGGCCCACCAGCTCCAGGGCGCTTTTGATGGCGCTCTGATTTTTCAACCCCCGCAAAGCGGCGAAGATACGGAGATTCTCCGTTGCGGTCAGATTGGGATAAAAGCCGGGGGACTCGATCAGACTGCCGATGCGGGGCAGCAGTTTCTTCTCGTTACCCATCAAAGACTTCCCCCAGATGGTCACGTTCCCGGAAGTGGGCTGGGTCAGGCCCAGCAGCATTTTCATAGTGGTGGTCTTTCCGGCTCCGTTCCGGCCCAGCAGACCGTAGATGCGGCCCCGCTGAACATGGATGTTCAGCTCCGCTACGCTCTTTTGTGTCCCGTACTGTTTGGTCAGTTGTTTCGTTTCAATGACTATTTCGCCCATAGCGATTACCTCCTTTGCGGGGTCAGTATACAACACCATCCTTGAGCTATCATTGAGGGAACCTTGAGATAACCTTGAGATTGCGCTGACGGCATATACAATTTTTAGTTTCTGCGCTATAATGAGCTGGACGGGAGGGGCTAATATGCTGGATAGAGAAATTCTTGTCGTAGACGATGAAAAAGATTTACGAACGATGATCCGCTCCATTTTTGAGAGCGCCGGGTATACGCAGGTTACAACGGTGGCCTCCGGGGAGGATGCGTTGGCGCTGATGGCGAAAAAAATCCCCGGCATTATCATTCTGGATGTGATGATGCCGGACATGGACGGGTTTGAACTGCTCCAGGAGATTCGGGCTGTCAGTAAAGTTCCCGTTCTTATGCTCACGGCCAAGGGGGAAGCCGAGGACCGCTTTGCCGGGTTTGAACTGGGGGCGGATGATTATCTGGTCAAGCCTTTTCTGCCGAAGGAATTGCTGTTGCGGGTCCAGGCGATTTTGAAACGGGCTTATCCTGAAAAAGAGCGGATTGTTACACTGAATGCGGCTGAGGTGGATTTAGACCAGGCGGAGGTTATCAGAGAAGGCCAGCGGACGCCACTGACCGCGAAGGAGTACAGCATTTTTGAAAAGCTGGCGGAGAATGCGGGCCGGATCGTCACCATCGGCGTTCTCTGTCAAACGCTGTGCGGAGAAA
>CAJULD010000101.1 GCA_910587505.1 uncultured Oscillospiraceae bacterium
CGGCTCGGCGGTGTCCGGCTCCACCTATCCCTCCAAAGACGAGGATATGCTGGGGACGGAAGCGGACTATGCCGCAAAGGAGGCGGAACTGCAAGCCGAACTGGACAACATGGAGAGCCTGCACCCCGGTTATGACGAGTACCGGTACGATCTGGACCCTATCGGCCATAACCCCCATGAGCTGGCGGCTTATTTAAGCGCCCTGCTCCATGAATACACGCCCCAGAGCGCGGCGGCACAGTTACAGCGGGTCTTTGACCTCCAATATGTCCTGACACTGACCGAGGAGGTGGAAATCCGCTACCGCACCGAAACCAGCACCGACCCGGAAACCGGGGAAACGACCAGCGAGGAAGTCCCCTATGAATACTACATCCTCCATGTGGAGCTTGTGAACACCCAGATTTCCGCCCTTGCGCCGGAGCTTCTCACCCCGGATGAATATGAGATGTACCAGGTCTATATCGCCACCAGGGGCAACAAGCCGCTGCTGTTTGGCGGCGGTTCCCCGGATATGGGAAATTCCGAGGATTTGAGCGGCGTGGAGTTTATAAACGGGACCCGCCCCGGCAATCCGGGACTGGTGGATCTGGCGAAGCGTCAGGTGGGAAACGTGGGCGGCTATCCGTATTGGAGCTGGTACGGCTTTAACAGCCGGGTGGAATGGTGCGCCTGCTTCGTGAGCTGGTGCTATAACCAGGCCGGGAAAAGCGAACCGCGCTTTGCGGGCTGCCAGTCCCAGGGCGTACCCTGGTTCCAGTCGCATGGACAATGGGGCGGGCGCGGATATGCCAACATCGCCCCCGGCGACGCCATTTTCTTTGACTGGGATTTGGACGGTTCCGCCGACCATGTTGGCATTGTGATCGGCACAGACGGGAGCCGGGTCTATACGGTGGAGGGCAATTCCGGCGACGCCTGCAAAATCAAAAGCTATGACCTGAATTACCAGTGCATCAAGGGCTACGGCCTGATGAACTGGAACTAAACCATGTGGGAAGGAGTGTTACAGATGGCAACGAACAAAATCGACCGGATTGACCGGGAGATCGCAAAGACCCGCGAAAAGCTGGCGGAATACCAGAACAAGCTGCGGGAATTGGAGGCGCAGAAAACCGAGGCGGAGAACCTGCAAATCGTCCAGCTGGTGCGGGCGGTCCGCATGACCCCGCAGGAGCTGAACGCGCTGCTGTCCGGCGGCGGGATTCCGGGCATGGGAGCTTCTGCCCCCGATGCCCAAGAGAAGGAGGAAAATCACGATGAAATCTAAAAAGCTATTGCGGACACTGGCCGCGCTTTGCACCGCCCTGGTCCTTATGGGCGGTTTTTCTGTCCCCGCCTACGCGGGCGGCGGCGGGGAACCGGCTGATGAAACCAACGATTCCAACGTACAGGTGGAGCAGCCGGAGGAAACGCCGCCCCTCACCCCGGATGGCAACGCCACCCTGGTGGACGATTACGGCGGGAACAAGCAGCTGATTACCGTTACCACCAAAAACGGCAACTACTTTTACATCCTGGTGGACCGGGATGACGAGGGGGAAAACACCGTCCATTTTCTCAACCAGGTAGACGAAGCCGACCTGATGGCGCTGATGGAGGACGGGGACAGCGAGGAGCCTCCCGCTGTTTGCAGCTGCACCGAGAAATGTCAGGCAGGCGCAATCAACCGGAACTGCCCGGTCTGCGCCTTTACCATGACAAGCTGCACCGGCAAGGCGGCGGAACCGGAGGAGCCGCCTGCAATGGAGCCGGAACCGGAGAAAAAGTCCGGCATGAATCCGGCTGTCCTGCTTTTGGTTGTGGCCCTGTTAGGCGGCGGGGGCGCGCTCTACTACTTCAAGTTTATGAAGAACAAGCCGAAAACCAAAGGCCCGGACAATCTGGACGATTATGACTACGGCGATGAGGAAGATGAGCTGTGGGAATCCGAGGAGGGCGCGGAGGAGGAACCGGAGGAAAGTGAGGAAGAACCGGAATGACCCGCTTCACCGACAGCCCCTTTGAGCGCATGATGACACAGAAACCGGAGGGCAGGAAGAAAACTTCCCGCCCTCCTTCTTTACCCAAAAGCCACCCCTGCTATGGCTGCGGCAACTACGGGAGGCCCTGTGTGGGATTCTGCCACCGGGAACTGGAAAAGCAGCTGAAAGAAAGGAGAGATCGGAAATGAAGTATCTTATTTTATT
>CAJULD010000102.1 GCA_910587505.1 uncultured Oscillospiraceae bacterium
AGGTCTTGTTCACGTGCTGCCCGCCCGCGCCGGAGGCCCGGTAGACCTGCATCTCAATATCCTCCTGCCGGATCTCCACAGAGTTGTCGTCCTCGATCTCCGGCATGACCTCTACAGCGGCAAAGGAGGTCTGCCGCCGGGCGTTGGCGTCAAAGGGCGAGATGCGGACCAGCCGGTGGACGCCGTTCTCGCTGCGGAGGAAGCCATAGGCGTTCTCCCCCTCGATGGAAATGGCGGCGGACTTGATTCCGGCCTCGTCCCCGTCCTCGTAATCCAGGGTCCTGACGGTGAAGTTGTGCCGCTCGCCCCAGCGGGTGTACATGCGGAAGAGCATCTGGCACCAGTCCTGGGCCTCCGTGCCGCCCGCGCCGGCGTGGAGGGTCAATATCGCGTTGTTGGCATCGTATTCTCCGGTGAGCAGCGTGGCCAGGTTCGCCTCCTCCAGGGAGGACGCCAGTCTGGCGCAGCCCTCCTCCACCTCCGGGAGCAGGCTGGCGTCGTCCTCCTCCATGGCCATTTCCACCAGCGTGGTCAGATCCTCCCACTGAGAGGTCAGGCGGGCGTGATTTTCCAGCTTGTTCTTGAGCTGCTTGGTGCGCTGGAGCACCTTCTGGGAAGCGGCCACGTCGTTCCAGAAACCGGGGTCGCCGGTTTTCTCCTCCAGCTCCTCCACTTCCCGCCGGGCTCCCTCCAGATCCAGCGCCGCCGCCAGCTTTTCCAGCCGCGGACCGATGGCGGTCAGCTTTTGCTTATAAGCGTCATATTCAATGATGGGCATATGCATCCTCTTTCTCCATGCCGCCGGGGATCACAGCCGCCGGCCACGGGTACTGGCTTTCCTGTTGGCAGCCCTTTCACAAAGGACCGCTAACATATTATGCCATAAACGGGTGGGATCTGTAAAGAGGGAAAACCGTCCTTTTACGTCGATTTTTCCGGTCCTTCCATTCCCCCCGCCCTCTTCCCGTTCCCTGTATGCCGTTCACAGCCGGAGGAACGGCGGAGCGGCGGATTTTTGGTAATTTTCTGCATTCTCAAACGGGTTGGCTTATGCTACAATGTGGCCAAAGCATTCCCCAAGGAGGACGTCCATGCCGAATTTTACACGAAATGCGATCAAGGCTTCCTTCCTCAGGCTGCTCAGCCAGCGGCCTCTCAACCAGATCACGGTGAAGGACATCGTAGCGGACTGCGGCGTGAACCGCAATTCCTTTTACTACCACTTTGAGGACCTGCCCGCCCTGCTGGAGGAGGTCGTCAGCGAACAGGTCGCGGCCATGATGGACCAGCATCCCACCATCGATTCGGTGGAGGACGGGTCCGACGCCATTGTGGAATTCGTAACCAGAAACAGGCGGGCCGTGTACCATATCTACAATTCCCTCAGCCGGGACGTATTCGAGCGGCACCTGATGAAGCTGTGCCAGTACGTGGTCACCGCCTATGTGGACGCCGCCCTGAAGGGCCGGACGGTCAGCGGGGACACCCGGGATGTGATCGTTCACTATCACTGCTGCGTCTGCTTCGGGATGGTCATCGACTGGCTCAACGAGGGAATGAAGGAGGACATCGCCGCCTTTTTCCGCCGGGTCTGCCAGCTGCATCTGGGCTGGCCCCAGTAATGCCCGGGTGTGTTCTCAGAGTCTGCCAACCATCCGGCGCCGTCCGGCCGGTCTTTTTCCTGCCAGCCGCCATCCCCCGGTTATGAATACAGGTTCTTCAGAAAGTTCCTGCGAGGGGTCATATACGATTCTCAGTGTTTTTATTTCACGAAAAAGTATCAGACATCCGTCCTGTCCATGCCTGATTTTCAGTCACCTCTTACCCCGTGCCCAGAAACTGGGCACGGGGATTTCTTTTGCCCATTTTCAATTTCCCGCCGCCGCGCTATACTGCAGGCTGTAAAGAACAAAGCCCCCCGGCATTCCGGGGAGCGGCTGCAAGTCTAATGGTATAAAGTCAAGTAGGTGATGCAAGGAAAATTTGAGAAGAATCG
>CAJULD010000103.1 GCA_910587505.1 uncultured Oscillospiraceae bacterium
CCGTGTCCCAGAACCCGGATGCCATCGGCTACGCCTCCCTCGCCTCCGTCAAGGACACCGTGCGGGCCGTCACAGTAGGCGGCGTAGCACCCACAGAGGATGCGGTGAAGGACGGCAGCTATGTCATTCAGCGGCCCTTTGTCCTGGTCACCAAGACGGACACGCCCCTTTCGGAGCAAGCGCAAAAGTTCTTCGACTTCGCAACCTCCCCTGATGCGGCGGAGCTGATCTCTGGCGCGGGCGCTGTGGCGGCAAATTGACTATGCGCAGTAGAAAGCAACTGCTGGAAACCGCAGTCCACGGGATATTTCTGATGCTGGGATTGGTTACGGTAGGCTGTGTCTTGCTGATTACCGTATATTTGGTGGTCTCCGGCATCCCTGCCATCCGGCAGATCGGGCTTGTGCCCTTTCTACTGGGTGACACCTGGGAATCTACCGCCGCACAGCCCTCATACGGCATCCTCCCGTTCATTCTCACCAGCATTTACGGCACAGCGGGCGCTATCCTGTTCGGTGTCCCGGTAGGATTTTTCGCGGCGGTTTATCTGGCGAAGCTGGCTCCAACCCAAGTAAAATCCATCGTTGAGGCCGCTGTCAGCCTCCTGGCGGGTATTCCATCTGTGGTCTACGGTCTGGTGGGGATGCTGGTGCTTGTGCCGGGTACCCGGGCGCTGTTCCATGTGCCGGACGGGGCCAGCCTGCTGGCGGCAATCATCGTCCTGTCGGTCATGATTCTGCCCTCCATCATCAAAGTATCCATTACCGCGCTGGAGGCAGTACCGAAAGAGTACGAGGACGCATCCCTGGCCCTCGGCGCGACCTCGATAGAAACCTATTTTCGGGTATCCGTCCCTGCGGCGCGAAGCGGCATCGCGGCGGCGGTGGTGCTGGGAGTAGGCCGGGCCATCGGGGAGGCTATGGCGGTGATGATGGTATCCGGCAACGCGGCAAATATGCCCTCACTGTTTGAAAGCGTCCGATTTCTTACCACGGCGGTATCCAGCGAAATGTCCTATTCCAGCGGCCTACAGAGGCAGGCGCTGTTCTCCATCGCCCTGGTGCTGTTTCTGTTCATCATGCTGATCAACGCCGTGTTGAATTTCTTCCTCAAGGGGCAAAAGGAGGGCTGATTATGCTGGACAGACCAATCTCCCCATCCCGGAGGGCCTATATCGGTGTAATGGGGCTGCTGTGCGCCCTGTCGGTGCTGCTGGTGTGCGCTCTGGCGTTGTTCCTCATAGGCTATGTGCTGGCTGCGGGCCTCCCCAACCTGTCCTGGGAGCTGCTGACCACCAAACCCAGCTACCTGTCGGACACCATCGGTATCCTGCCGGACATTTTGAACACCATCTACATCATCCTTGCCGCCCTGCTGATCGTCCTGCCTTTGGGGGCAGGGGCGGCGGTCTATCTGACCGAGTACGCCGCAAATAAGCGTCTGGTGTCTGTCATCGAGTACGCGGCGGAAACCCTCTCCGGCATCCCGTCCATCATCTACGGCCTTGTGGGGATGCTGGTGTTTACCGGCGTGTTGGGAACCTCTCTGCTGGCGGGTGCGCTGACGCTGGTTATCATGAACCTGCCCACCATCATGCGAACGACCCAGGAGAGCCTGAGAACTGTGCCCCAGAGCTACCGCGAGGGGGCCTTTGGCCTGGGGGCCGGAAAGTGGCGGGTCATCCGCACGGTGGTGCTGCCCGGATGTGCGGGCGGCATCATCACCGGCTGCATCCTGTCGGTGGGGCGTATTTTGGGTGAATCGGCGGCGCTGCTGTTTACGGCGGGCTTTGCCCATGCGCTGAACGGCTTTATTACCGGCCTGACCAGTCCGGG
>CAJULD010000104.1 GCA_910587505.1 uncultured Oscillospiraceae bacterium
ACCCGCAAATCCTTCAATCTTTCCTGTATGGTCAAATACATAGCGCCGCCCTCCCTTGATATTACTGCCATTCTACCACATTTCCGAGAGCGTGGAAATATCCGCTTTTTGTCCTGGATTTCCTACCTCTTGGATATACGGGAGAGTGGCCTTTTTTCTGTTACGATGCTCTTGTCAGGCAGCGATGTACCTCGAAAACAGAATGACCGTCCGAAAGGGATATGTTCCCCGGAGAAGTATCGCATGGAGCGTACCAAGAGGAACGAAACGCCGCTGGAAGAACAGGGGCAGGAACCGAGTCGGGAAAAGCGGCGTGAGCAAAGATGCAGGCCAGAGCTATCCGCAGATGGCGGAGGTCTGCATCTTTGGCGGGAGTGCAGAGGGCGGCAAGCCCTTTGCCGGGTGTCAAGAGGGCAGCGCCCTTTTGGCCGGGTGCAGGGCGGCAGCGCCTGCTGGGTGTCCAGAGGGCAAAGCCCTTTGGGTCGGGTGCAGGGTGACAACGCCTGCTCAGGTGTCCAGAGGGTGAAACCCTTGGCCCAGTAGGATTGATGCTTGCGTCAATCCATACTGGGTTATTATCTGGCGCGAAGCACTCAGATTCGGCGGCTTCGCCGCCCCTGACCATTCCCGGAACAGCAAAAAACGAGAAACAGGAAGGAGAGCAGAATGGCAAAAAGATTGACCCGGCACAACGGGAGGTCCGGGAAAAGCGGCGCCTACAAATCAACGCACAACGACAGAACCTTCGATACCGAACACGCTGACCACATTGACAGTGAACGCATTCAGCAGAACATCTATTGGGATTGTTTCCGGGGTGCAACCTATCCTGCTCAGCAGGACGGTGAGGTGTCCTTTGCGGATGTGGAACGGGCCTTTTATCTGAACCGCTACTCGGATTATCTGGACGGCCAGCATGAGCGGAACGCCAAACGCCGCCACTCTGAGCGTGACCGGAGCGTGGACGATCTTCTGGCGGACAAACGCTTCTGCCCGGAGGAAACTATCTACCAGATCGGCACGATGGAGGACTCCGTTTCACCAGATGTGCTTCTGGAAATCGTCGGGGAGTTTATGATGGAACTGGAGCGCCGCTTCGGGGAACACGTTCACGTCATTGACTGGGCGCTCCATCTGGACGAGGCCACGCCCCACATCCATGAACGTCATGTGTTCGACTATGTGAACCGGTATGGTGAGGTGGAGCCGAAACAGGAAAAGGCGCTGGAAGTACTTGGTTTTGAATTGCCTGACACGGAGAAAAAGCCGGGGCGCACCAACAATCGTAAGATGGTTTTTGATGCGGTCTGCCGGGTCATTCTGTTTGACATTTGCAGAAAACATGGTCTGGCGGTCGAGGAAGAACCTGACCCCGGCAACCGTGGGCGCAGCTATCTGGAGAAGAACGACTATATCATCCAGAAGCAGAAGAAATTGATTACGGAGCAGGAGACGGCGATTGAAGAAAAATCGCTGGAATTGGAATCCGTATCCCTCCGTCTGGAGGATGCCGAGGCACTTATTGACGAGGTAACAGAAATAGCCTACGACAAAGCCGTGGAGCTTGTGACCGATGCCGTCCGCGCCGAGACGCAGTTGCAGGATGAGAAAATCGTCTCCGATTACAAAGAATGGTGTCTGTCCCCAGGGAGCCGCTATTCCCCGGCGGAGAAAGGGCTAATTGGTAAGGTGCTGGGAAAGGCGCAGTCGCTGATTCACAAAGCCGCTCAAAAGGTGCTTGCCAGAGTGCAGGCGGTTTTGCG
>CAJULD010000105.1 GCA_910587505.1 uncultured Oscillospiraceae bacterium
ACTGCTCGGTGAGGCCCTTCTCACGGCCGGTGGCCAGGTGGATCACGTCGGGGAACTCGCCGCCCTGCATGGAGGGCCCGATGACGTCTTCCAGCGCCTTGTCCACGATGAGGTCCACCTTGATGCCGGTGGCGGTGGTGAAGGCGTCGCAGACTTCCTGCCACATGCCGGGATAGGCTTCCTCATAGCCGGAGGCCAGGGCGGCGACCTGGATGGTCACATCCCCGGCAGGCTCGGGAGCGGGCTCAGGATCGGGGGTCTTATCGTCCGTAGCGGGGGTATTGTCCTCCTGCTGGGGAGGATCGTTCTGGGCGGGCTGGTCCTTGCCGTTACCGCCGCAGGCGGCCAGCAGGGACAGGACCATCACGCACGCAAGGATCATGCTGAGAATCTTTTTCATTCCAATTTCCTCCATTTAAAATTTGAACCGGTGGGGCACGGGAATCTCCCGTACCTTACACCTGAAAGTATACAGGACCTGCGGGTTTCCGCAATTCCGATTGTTGCGCTGGTTTTTAGAGATATTGCTCTTTTGCAAAATTACAAAAAAAGGACGGTTCCTCCCGGACGATTTGGACAGAATCTATAACCGTCTCCGAAAGGAATCCGGCGCGTGTATCTCTATGACAGGAATCTCCGGAAGGAAGAGAAAATTTTTGTCGGATGTTGCATCCTGCGGTGGGAGACGCTATAATGGAGGAAGGGCCGGTGCGGCGGCATTTTTGCAATCTTGCGGAGGAGGGTGCGGCGATGAGCTCATACCGCCACGTGCTGGGACAGAAGAATTGTCCGTCTGCGCAGACGGACATCAGCCGGATCCGGCTGATGTATGTCTCCTGCGCCAATTACAGCGAGGAGTGGAATTCCACCCTTCACACCCATACCTGCGCGGAGCTGTTTTTCATCACCCGGGGCCACGGGACCTTCCAGGTCTACCAGGAGCGGTTCCCCGTAGCCATCAACGACCTGGTGGTGGTGAACACCAGCGTGCCTCACACGGAGAGCAGCTCCAGCAACAGCCCTCTGGAGTATGTGGTGCTGGGGATCGAGGGACTGGAGACCCTGATGGACATCAACGGCTTCGTCCTGCTGCACCTGCTGGGGGAGCAGGAGGCGGTCACCACCTGCCTGCGGCAGATGACCCGGGAGATCCGGGAGCGGCAGCCGGGGTGCGACGAGGTGTGTCAGAAGCTGCTGGAGATTATCCTCCTGCGCCTTCTGCGGCGGGAGGACTTCGCGCTGAACAGCGCGCCGGAGGGCCCCCGGAGCAGCCGGGAGTGCGACCTGGTGCGCCGGTATATCGACAACCACTTCAAGGAGAACCTGACCCTGGACCAGCTGGCGGGGATGGTCCACGTGAGCAAATATTACCTCGCCCACTCCTTCCGGAAGGAGTTTCAGACCTCCCCCATCAGCTACCTCATCTCCCGGCGCATCCGGGAGAGCCGGTTCCTGCTGCGGGAGACGGATCTGAGCCTGTCCCAGATCGCGCAGATTCTGGGCTTCTCCTCCCTGAGCTACTTCTCCCAGAGCTTCCGGCGACTGGAGAACATCAGCCCCCTGGAGTACCGCCGGCGGAACCGCCAGTGACGGGCGGGGACTTTGTTATGATATTTTCCCCCGGAGCCGCCCCGTCCCCCCTTCCGGAGGCCCGCCCCCGCGGGGTTCCGGGAATACAAAGTGGAGCCGTTGTACAGCGAAGAAGAGGGCCGGCGGAGCATCGACCCAGTGGTGC
>CAJULD010000106.1 GCA_910587505.1 uncultured Oscillospiraceae bacterium
AACGCTGTCCGCCGCCCACGCGCCTACCTGGTTCCGGTCCGGGAACCGGGCAAGGATGGAGTTACCGGCAGAGGGCAGGCAGACCGTCCGTGCCAGCACCACCATGGCCTGTTCGCGGGTGATATTTTCATTCGGCCCCATACGGCTGTTGGAGTACCCGGCGAAGGTTCCCATGTGGACCGCCTGGGCGATGTAGTCATGGTGCCAGCTCCCACGGGGCACATCCGTGAAGCGGGAAATATCCGCGCTCTTGTAGGTGCCAAACAGCCGGTCTATCATAGCGGCCATCTGTGCGCGGGTAAGATAGCCGTCTGGGTTCAGCCTGTCCTCGGACGTACCCACCAGCACACCGTTGTCCACCGCCCACGTCAGGGCTTCATAGGCCCAATGACCGTAGGCGTCGCCGTAGTCGGTGATCTTGTTGGCATTGGCGGCATGGGCGTTGACCGCTAAAAGGCTGACCATCATCACCGCCGCCAGGAACAGAGAAAAGAATCGCTTTAGATTGGGAAATTTGATGCTCATGCGTCCTCCTTTCAGATTTTGGATTTTCCGGGGTGTGCTATGTACTAAGGCGGGACCAGCAGGCGGCGGAGCAGATGGCGGGCGGTCAATCCTTATCGCCTCCCTCCGGGCCGGACGTGGCGAAGTAGGCTTCAAATTCCCGCTGCTGGGCAGGGGTCAGGGAGGTGAAGTGTTCCCCCTCAAAGCCGCACAGCAGGAACGTCCCGGCGATGAAGTCCCCGCTGTCCGTGGGATTCTCCCGGTTGGGCATGAGTTTCATGTTCTTGCCCTCACCGTTGCAGATCAGCATGACCCGCTGGGGCAGATAGCACCCGGCCTCGATGGGTCCGCCCACAATCTGCTGAAAGGCTTCCAGCGTATCCTCCACCTGGATGGGGCGGGGAGCCTCGCAGGGTTCTACCACCAGAATGTCGATTTTGTTTGCCATACAGAAAATCCTCCTTCGTTTCTCCGGTTGTTATATTCCAGCGGCGTCCTGGGCCAGATCGTGACTGACCAGGGATGCGTAATACTGGCTGATGGTTGTGGGCGCGTTGTAGAGCGCCGCCAGGGTGTATGCCTTGATGTTCTTTACCAGCGTGGTATTCTGGCTCAGGCTGTCCAGAACGTAGGCGATATGCTCATGGTTCAGCTTCAGGAACCGGCTTTTGACTACGCCAGCAGCCATTTCCTCACCAGCAATGCGGATGAAGTCCCGCCGGGAACAGCAGACCTCCACCATCAGCTCCACATAGCCCGCCAGCGTTTCCTCATCGTAGGGATGCTCTTGGAGCAGGAGGTCAAAGTCTATATTTTCTTTTATCAGCTCTCGGTATCTATCCATTTCATCCATCCTCATCCGGCTCTTGGGCCGACTGGCAGGGGGAGAAGCAGGAGGCGCGGGGGTAGGGGGATGGATAGATGGGTCAGTATCGTTCAATTCAGTTTTGTTTTTCTCAGTCTTATTAGGGGCGGAAAAACCGCCGTCTTGACCGCGCGTTTCCAGCGGTG